>NZ_JBXAFZ010000008.1:0-347208 GCF_058793615.1 Niveispirillum sp. GW835-FHT14G11 | reverse complement strand
CTCCCTCAACCGGACCTACGACGCAGATGTGATCCTCACCCGCCCCCCAGCACCACCCGCGGGCTGACATTGATCCGGCGCAGCGCCGTGCCGCCCGGGGTCTCCACCTCGGCCAGCACCACCTCATAGCCCCAGAGGTCGGCCAGATGCTGCATCACCGATTTGGCTTCCTCCTCCTCCAGCAGGATCTGGTTCATCACGTGATGCTCCAGGATCAGCTTGCGGTCACCGACCAGATCGACATCGACGATCTGGATGTCGGCCTCGGCCCAGGCGATGTCGTACTGGCGGGCCAAAGCCTGACGGACGGCACGGTAGCCGCGTTCATCATGGATGGCCGCCACCTTCATTTCCGGGTCGCGGGCGTCGTCGGCGACATGGAACAGGCGGAACTTGCGGATCAGGGCGGGTGACAGGTATTGCAGGATGAAGCTTTCATCCCGGTAATTGGCCCAGGCGTCGCGCAGCGCCCCCATCGGATCGCCCTTGCCGGCCAGATTGGGGAACCAGTAGCGGTCCTCCTGCGTCGGTTCGGTCACGATGCGCTCGATATCCTGCATCATGGCGAAACCCAGGGCATAGGGGTTGATGCCACCATAGCGCCGGTCATCGAATTCCGGCTGGAACACCACGTTGGTGTGGCTGTGCATCGCCTCCATCCAGGCGCCGTCGGTCAGCGCCCCCCGCTCATGCAGGGTGGACAGGATGCGGTAATGGCTATAGGTGGCGCAGCCCTCGTTCATCACCTTGGTCTGGCGCTGGGGATAGAAATACTGCGCCACATGGCGGACGATGCGCAGGATCTCCCGCTGCCATCCCTGCAGGCGCGGCGCCTTCTTTTCCAGGAAATAGAGGATGTTCTCCTCCGGCAGTTCCAAGAGCGTGCGGCGGCGATCGCGGTCCGACAGCGGGCTGGCGCCGCCGGCCTTGGTGGGCACCGTGCGCCACAGGTCGTTGAAGGTCGCCTCGGCATGCTCCAGCCGCTCCCGCGCCCGCTTCTCCTCGTTGCGCAGGTCGGGGCCGCGGCGGCGGGGATAACGGTGGACGCCATGGTTCATCAGGGCATGGGCGGCATCCAGGACGCGTTCGACCATGGCGTGGCCATACCGTTCCTCGCAATGGGTGATGTAGGACTTGGCGAAGGACAGATAGTCCAGGATGCCGTCGGCATCGGTCCATTGCTGGAACAGATAATTGTTCTTGAAGAAATGGTTGTGGCCGAAGGCGGCATGCGCGATCACCAGCGTCTGCATCGTCATGGTGTTCTCTTCCATGATGTAGCTGATGCAGGGGTTGGAATTGATCACGATCTCATAGGCCAAGCCGCGCTGGCCCTTGCGGTACATGGCCTCGTCGCGGGCGAAATGCTTGCCGAAGGACCAGTGCTTGTAGAAGAGCGGCATGCCGATGCTGGAATAGGCGTCCAGCATCTGTTCGGACGTGATCACCTCGATCTGGTTGGTATAGGTGTCCAGGCCCATTTCCAGCGCCACCTTCTCGATGGCGTCATAGACGCGGCGGACCTTGTCATAGTCCCAGTCGGCCCCGGTATAGAGGGGCGTGCCGTCAAAGGCTGTCAGGGTCATGCACTCACCTCCGCCGGTTGCCCGGCCTTGTCCTTGGCGAACAGTTCACGGAAGACGGGGTAGATCTCCCGTCGTTCCGTGACCCGCCGCATGGCCAGCGCGCCACCGGCCTGGATTTGCTTGTAGGTGCGCCACAGATCGGTTTCGCGCGGACCGCCGCCATAGGGCAGGCCGGGTGTCATCCCTTCCTGCCCCACCTCCAGATAGGCATAATATTGGCAGTCGGGAAGGATGACCTCGTTCATCAGCTGCGCCGTCCTGGTATTGTCCGACAGCGCATTGTCGCCGTCGCTGGCTTGCGCGGCATAGATATTCCATTCGGCCGGCGGATAACGCTCCTTGATCACCCGCGCCATTTCCTCCAGGGCTGTCGACACCACGGTGCCCCCGGTTTCCGGGCTGTAGAAGAAGGTCTCCTCATCCACTTCCGCCGCCTTGTGGGTATGGCGGATGAAGACCACGTCCACATGCTTGTACCGGCGCGACAGGAACAGGTAGAGCAGCATGTAGAAGCGCTTGGCCAAATCCTTCATGTGCTCCGTCATGCTGCCCGACACATCCATCAGGCAAAACATCACCGCCTGTGCCGCCGGGCGCGGTGTGGCGGCAAAGCGGCTGTAGCGGACATCGACCGGGTCGATATAGGGGATGCGCTGGGTGCGACGCAGGGCGATCTCCAGCTCTTCGCGCGCCTGGTCCAGCCGGTCGCGGTCGCGGCCGGTGCGTTCCAGATCGTCGATCTCCTGGCGCAGGGCCTTGATCTCCTCTCCCGTCGGGCGGTTGAGCGCCATGCGCCGCGCCAAGCTGTTGCGCATGGTGCGCACGAGATTGAGGTTGGTGGGCGAGCCGGAAATGGAATAGCCGGCGCGGTGCCAGTCCAGGCTGTCGGTCACGGCCAGCTTGCGCTTGGCCAGGTCCGGCAGCTCCAGATCCTCCAGGAACAGGTCGATGAATTCCTCACGGCTCAGAACAAAGCGGAATTCGTCCTGCCCGTCGCCATCGTCCGCCCCCTGATTGCCGCCACCCCCGCCACCGCTCTGCGGCGGGCGCTTGATCTTGTCGCCCGACAGGAACTCCTTGTTGCCGGGGACGACATAGTCGCGCTGCCCGCCCGTGGCGGCCCGGCGCAGGGTTGGCTCGCGGATGCCGTCGCGGGAAATGGCGATATCGCCGCCCATGTCGATGTCGCGGATGCCGCGCTGGGCCGAGGCGTCGCGCACGGCCCGCATCACCTGTTCCTTGGCGCGGCGCAGGAACCGCTGGCGGTTGGCCAGGCTCTTGCCGGAAGGATTGAGACGTCGGTCGACAATGGTGAACAAGGTTGCACCGTCCTTTCGATGGGGCCCCTTACGCTTCTCTGACCGCCTTCCCGGCGAAAGCCGGGACCCAGGGTCACAGGCACTATGGCAGTGTCAGTGTCGCAACCTGCCGAGAGGTCGGGCGCGTGGCCCCTGGGTCCCGGCTTTCGCCGGGAAGGCGGGAAAGGGGCAATCGCAACTCACATTGCCAAGTGAAGCATACGGAACCTCACCCCGCCTGCTTCACCCGCATGTACCATTCCACCAGCCGACGGACTTGACGCTCCGTATATCCCCGCGCCGTCATGCGATTGACGAACTCGGAATGTTTCTTCTCCGTGTCGCTGTCCTTCTTGGATCCGAAGCTGATGACGGGCAGCAGTTCCTCCACCTGGCTGAACATCCGCTTCTCGATGACCTCGCGCAGCTTTTCGTAGCTGGTCCATTCCGGATTGCGGCCCTTGTTGTTGGCCCGCATGCGCAGCGCGAACTTCACCACCTCGTTGCGGAAATCCTTGGGATTGGCGATGCCCGCCGGCTTTTCGATCTTGGTCAGTTCCTGGTTCAGCAGGTCGCGGTTCAGCAACTGGCCGGTATCGGGGTCCTTGAAGTCCTGGTCCTCGATCCAGGCGTCGGCATAATCCACGTACCGGTCGAACAGGTTCTGACCGTAATCATGATAGCTCTCCAGATAGGCCTTCTGGATCTCGTTGCCGATGAATTCCGCATAGCGCGGCGCCAGCTCGCCCTTGATGAATTCCAGGTACTTCTTCTCGGTATCGTCGGGGAACTGCTCCCGTTTGATGGCCTGTTCCAGGATGTACATCAGGTGGATGGGATCG
Source organism: Niveispirillum sp. GW835-FHT14G11 (assembly GCF_058793615.1). NCBI lineage: Bacteria > Pseudomonadati > Pseudomonadota > Alphaproteobacteria > Rhodospirillales > Azospirillaceae > Niveispirillum > Niveispirillum sp. GW835-FHT14G11. The sequence goes on along the minus strand of NZ_JBXAFZ010000008.1, from coordinate 343,482 downwards.
GCCCCGACCTCGGTATTGTCATAATTGAAGGTGCTGGCCAGGACCTTGAAGGCGAAGCGGGTGGAGATGCCGTTCATCCCCTCGTCCACGCCGGCCGCGTCCTTGTATTCCTGCATGGTCTTGGCCTTGGGGTCCGTCTCCTTCAGGCTTTCCCCGTCATAGACCCGCATCTTGCTGAACAGGTTGGAATTGCCATGGTCGCGCAGGCGGGACAGCACCGTGAAGCGGGCCAGCATCTCCAAGGTCGCCGGTGCGCACGGCGTGCCGCCCAGTTCCGACGTCTTGATCAACTTCTCATAGATGCGCTGTTCCTCCTGCACGCGCAGGCAGTACGGAACCTTGACCACGCAGATGCGGTCGATGAAGGCCTCGTTATTCTTGTTGTTCTTGAAGCTCTGCCACTCCGCCTCGTTGGAATGGGCCATGATGATGCCCTGGAAGGGCAGGGCGCCGATATTCTCCGTCCCGATATAATTGCCCTCCTGCGTGGCGGTCAGCAGGGGGTGCAGCATCTTGATCGGCGCCTTGAACATCTCCACGAATTCCAGCATGCCCTGGTTGGCCCGGTTCAGGCCGCCGGAGTAGGAATAGGCGTCGGGGTCGTTCTGGCTGTACAGCTCCAGCTTGCGGATATCGACCTTGCCGACGAGGGACGAGATGTCCTGGTTGTTCTCGTCGCCGGGCTCCGTCTTGGAGATGCCGATCTGGCGCAGACGCGACGGGCGCAGCTTCACCACCTTGAACCGACGGATATCGCCGTCGAACTCGTCCAGCCGCTTCAGCGCCCAGGGGCTCATCAGCCCGGTCAGGCGGCGACGGGGAATGCCGAACTTCTCCTCTATCCCTTCCGCCATGGTGACGGGGTCGAACAGGCCCAGCGGGCTTTCGAACACCGGGCTGATCTGGTCGCCGGCCTTCAGGGCATAGATGGGCTTGTCCTCCATCAGCGCCTTCAACCGTTCGGCCAGCGACGACTTGCCGCCGCCCACGGGGCCCAGCAGGTACAGCACCTGCTTGCGTTCCTCCAACCCCTGCGCGGCATGGCGGAAGAAACCGACGATCCTCTCGATTGTCTCCTCCATCCCGTAGAATTCGGCGAAGGCGGGATAGAGCTTGATGGTGCGGTTCATGAAGATGCGGGCCAGGCGCGCATCCTTGGCCGTGTCGACAATCTCCGGCTCACCAATGGCGGCCAGCAGCCGTTCGGCGGCACTGGCATACATCAGCGGATCGTCGCGGCAACCTTCCAGATAGTCCATCAGCGACATTTCGACGTCGCGACGGCTTTCATACGACGTGGCGTAGTTGGCGAAAAGGTCTGTGACCAGTTTGCTCATCGGCACTCTCCTTCCTGACGGCCGGTCGACGGGCGAAGGGGCGGGCATGGGGGAACCATGCATCGCGCCGCCATGCCGGCGGTGGCGGGGGGCGGTGGACTATGGTGGCGGTCGATCCTTGCTGTCCCTCTGCGGGCCTTTCGGCCCGATGCCCGTGCCGGCCGCGTTCTGGCGTGCCGTCGGGCCGCTCTTCTCGTTACCGGCATGTCGGTTGCCCGGGCGCCGGTCGCCGGCCGCACGGATCCTTCCGGTCGTGGCGACCGGCCTCTCCCGTCCGTGCTGGCTTCACCGTCACCCATCACCCCGTGTCTCCCGGTCTGGAGGTCACTCGGCAATCAAGCTGCTGGTACCAAAGCTGCGCAAATCTCTAAACGAAACCGAACCGACGCTAAGCATCATCCTTCCCGATTGAGGCAGGCCGAAGGCATAGGTATGTATGCCGAAGCACCTGCCCTTTCGGGCGACCGGGCGGCGATCGACGCCTGCCCGATTGGGGTCCCTACCCCGTAACAACCCGCCCATCCAGCAGCGGGTTCCGTCTCCACAGCATGACCCGAAAGCAGGCTCATGGTCAAAGCATACGGGCGAGAAAATTGCTGTCTGATTAATAAGTCGCTGTTTTTTGACACTTTTAATAATGATATGGCGGATGCTGCGGCCCTATCAAAGGGGCCATCGGATCATTTTCAGCGCCGACGCGGGCGTATTTTGGTGCGGCGCGGAAGGGATGGGCATGGCGCCGGGTATGTCGAATCGGCGGCTGTGCAGATCCCCCCCCTGGCATGGCGTGGTCTGATCCCAATATAGGGTCACGCGTCCCTCATCCACCGGCGCCGCATCCGCGGCCCGGGGGGCTCAGGCTCGCGTCCTGGATGCGAGACGGGGAACCTCATCGTAACGGGGTTGTTTCAATCCTGGCCCGACAGGCGCCTTCGCGGTTAGTCTGGACGGGTTCGACATCAATCGGAACGGGTCATGCGGATCATCCTGCGCGTCTTCGCCATCATCGGCTTTCTATCGGTCCTCCTCGTCGCCGGGGCCATCGGGCTCGGCATCCATCTCGCCAACCGGCAGCCCACGTTGCCCGACACTATCGTGCTGGAACTGGACCTGGAGGAACCGCTGGCCGAAGCATCGGCCACCGATCCGGTGGCCGGCCTGCTGGGTGAGCGGCGGACGACAGTGGAACAGGTGGTGCGCACCTTGAACCGCGCGTCCAAGGATCCCCGCGTCAAGGGCATCATCGCCCGCACCGGTAACGGCGTGCACAGCTTCGCCGTGACCCAGGAACTGCGCGACAGCATTGCCAAGCTGCGCAGGGAAGGCCGCTTCGCCATCATCCATGCCGAAAGCTTTGGCGAGATGGGCAACGGCATGCAGCCCTATTACCTGGCGACCTCGTTCGAGCAGGTGTGGATGCAGCCGATGGGCGACCTGGCCATCACCGGCATGCAGGCCGAGATGATGTTCATGCGCGGCACCCTGGACAAGCTGAAGGTGGAGCCGCAGTTCCGCAAGCGCGAGGAATACAAGTCCTTCGCCGAGCAATATACGGAGACCGGCCCCACCCCGGCCAACCGGGAGGCCATCGACAGCTTGGTGGGCGACCTGTTCAACCAGTGGGTGGCCGACGTGGCCCAGGCCAGAGGCCTGAACGATGCCGCCGTCCGCGCCGCCGTGGACAAGGCCCCGCTGCTGGACAAGGATGCGGTGGACCTGAAGCTGGTGGACAAGCTGGCCTATTGGGACGAGGCGGTGGATTGGGCGCTGGAGAAGGCGGCCGCTGGCAGCGGCGTCAAGCCGGAACTGGTCGACCTGCACGACTATAACCGCGCCCCGCCGGAAGGCCTTGACCTGTCGATCAATGAGGCGCCGCTGGTGGCGATGATCGTCGGCGACGGCGCCATCATGCGCGGCGACAGCAAGGGCGACCCGCTGTCGGGCGAGGAAAGCTTTGGTGCCGCCACCATCGCCGCCGCCTTTGACGAAGCTATCGAGAATGATCAGGTCAAAGCCATCCTGTTCCGCGTCAATAGCCCCGGCGGCAGCGCCGTGGCATCGGAAGTGGTGCGCCGCAAGGTGCTGAAGGCCAAGGCATCGGGCAAGCCGGTCATCGTGTCCATGGGGTCCGTGGCCGCGTCCGGCGGCTATTGGGTGTCGATGGGTGCGGACCGCATCGTGGCGGAGCCGGGCACCATCACCGGTTCCATCGGCGTCATCGCCGGCAAGATGGTGGTGAAGGGCCTGACCGACTGGGCCGGCGTGAATGTCGAGCCCATCGGCCGCGGCGCCAATGCCGGCATGTGGTCCGCCAACACCCCCTTCACGCCAGGCCAGGAGGAACGGCTGAACGCCTTCCTGGACAGCACATATGCCGCCTTCACCCAGGGCGTGGCCCAGGGGCGCAATCTGCCGCTGGATACGGTGAAGCAGATCGCCAAGGGCCGCGTCTATACCGGACGCCAGGCCAAGGAGCTGGGGCTGGTGGACGCACTGGGCGGCTATACCACCGCCTTGGGCGAGGTGCGCAGGGCCCTCAAGCTGGCTGAGGATGCGCCGCTGCGCGCCATCACCCTGCCGCACCGCCGCTCGCAGCTCGACTATCTGATGGACCTGCTGTCGGGCGACACCAGCGCCAAGGTCGGCGATGCGGTCGCCGGCCGCGTGGCCGACCGCACCCTGGCCCCCTTCCGCCCGGTGATCGGCACCCTGGCGCCCTATCTCAGGGCCGATCAGGACATGGTGGCCGTGATGCCGGCCATGGTGCGGCAGGGGTTCTGAGGCATCGACGCATCCCTGTTCCCGCCTTCCCGGCGAAGGCCGGGACCCAGGATCACAAGCCCGACCTTTCGGCAGCTTTATCAAGGCTGTGTAGAGGTCGATCCTGGGGCCCCTGGGTCCCGGCCTTCGCCGGGAAGGCGAAATTTGGTGGTGTCCGGCCTTGAGACGGTTGATGGCCCTACGCCATCACCACCCGGTTGCGCCCTTCCATCTTGGCCGTATAGAGCGCCCGGTCGGCACGGACCAGAAGCTGGTCCAGCGTCTCGTCCGCTGCCAGGGTGGCCACGCCGACGCTGACGGTCAGGAAGCGGGGTTCCACATTGTCGTTGCCCCGTTCCTCCACAGCGGCGCGCAGCCGTTCGGCGGCGGCCAGCGCCCCCTCGATTGCCGTGTCGCCCAGCAGCACGGCGAACTCCTCGCCCCCCAGCCTTCCCATGATGTCCTGGTCGCGCAAGGTCGTGCCACAGGCGTTGCAGAAGGCGATCAGGCTGGCATCGCCGGCGGCATGGCCGAACTGATCGTTGATCGATTTGAAATGGTCGATATCCAGCATCAACAGCGACAAGGGCGTCCTGGTCATCCGGGCACGCCCCAGTTCCGCCTGGGCCCGGTCCAGGAAGGCGCGGCGGTTGGGCAGGCCCGTCAGGCCGTCCTGGCTGGCCAGCGTGCGGAAATGCGTCTCCAGTCGCGACCGCTCCGCCACCTCCACCCGCAGACGGCGGTTCAGCGCCCGGAAGCGGGCCGTGACCAGCCCGATGGCGAGGGTCAATCCGGTCAGCACCATCAGCGCCACATAGAACCAGGTCAGGTCCGGCCGCTGATCGGGGGCATAGAGAAAGCCATCCAGGTCGGTGTCGCGCGGCATCAGGCCGGCGGCGGCGAACCCCTCGGCGATATGGCGCCAGCGGCCCGCATGCATGTAGCCCACCTCCACCATGTCGGCCATCATCAGCCGCGCCATCTCCTCCGCCTCGAACGCCAGGCGTGCGCGTTCCAGATGCGGGGCATAGGTGCTGCGGATCAGGTCGATGGCAGCGGCAGGGTCGGTCAGCGCGTCGCGCCAGCCCCGCAGGCTGGCCTTGCGAAACGCTTCCACCACCGCCGGCGCCTCGCGCACCATGCGCTCGGAGGTGAAGATGGTGTCGCCGTAGAAATCGATGCCGGCGGCTCGGGGCGAAAACACCTGATAGGGGATGCCAGCGGCGCGCAGGTCATAGGGCTCGCTGGTCGTGTAGGCGGTGATGGCATCCACCTCCCCCTTGATCAGCGTTTCCACCGAACCGCTGTGCGGCAGCAATGTCAGCATATCCACCGGCACCCGTTCCACCGCCAGATAGGCCAGCAGCTCCTCCGCATGGGTTTCCAGCATCAGCCGATGACCGGGCAGGGCGTGGACATGGGGCGGGCCGCTATCGATGCGGGTCAGCAGGACGAAGGGTGAATGCTGCATCAGCACGGCCACGGCCACCACCGGCCGCCCCCTCACCCGTTCCACCAGCAGACCGGCGCTGCCCACGCCGAATTCCGCCTCGCCAGTGGCGACCTGCGCGGCGGCATCCATGGTCGGCCCCCCCTCGATGATCCGCACATCCAGCCCGGCCTCGCGGTAATAGCCCCGGTGCAGCGCCACATAGAAGCCGGCCCCCTGAAACTGGTGGGTCCATTTCAGCTGCAGGCGGACCGGCGTCAGCATCCCGTCACCCGCTGCCTGGGACAGGGCGGGCACGTTCCAGGCAATCAGGGCGCTGAACAGCAGGATCAAGCGAAGCGGGCGGAAGAGCATTGCCGACCATCAGGAAGATGAAGCGCGCCAGCTTACAGCAAGCAGCGGCAAGCGCCCGTGTCCAATATTGGCGCAGAAGGTTATTCCGGCTCTTCCTCCAGCAACCCGACCGGCTCCGCCTTGTCGGTATCCGGGCGGCCCATGACGTCGGCCCCCCAATCGGCGACCAGCATGCTGCGCCGTTCCTCCAGCTCCTTGATCTTGGACTGATTGCGCAGGCTCATCACCGCGGCCACGATCTGGGGAATGAAGAAATACATCAGCCAGCCGATGGCCGCCGCGCCGAACATCACCAGCCAAGTGCCAGGATCGGCCAGCATGCGCAGCGTCATCGACATTTCGTGCCCGCGCTGCCACAGGCGGACCACGAAGGGGGCCACGCCGCACAGGTTCATGGCACCCACGGTCAGGGCCGCCGACTTCTCCGGATCGCGGTCGATCAGATAGGCCACGAAGGTCGGGGCCAGACCCGCCAGGACCAGCACGCTGGTCGGCATCATCATCAGCCCCGCTGGGGCCAGCAGCAACAGCAGCAGCAACGCCCCGCCGCCGCCGCTGCGCCGGGGCGGCCTTCTTCCCAGCGACCGGCTCATCCCAGCCTCAGCATATAGATGACGGTGCCGATCATGGTCAGCCCGGCGACGATGGAGGTCACGACGGCGGCCACCTGCCGGCCCGCACCCTCCGCCATGCCGTTCTTGTCGGCCGCCGAGGATCGCAGCTTCTCGATCTGGCGATTCAGGCTCTCATACTGGCGCATGGCGGTCAGGAAGCCCTTGTCGTCGGCCCGGATGGCATCGACATTGTCGACGACGCGCACGATGGCGTCCAGCACGCCGTCGCGGGCCACCTGCGATACCTCCGCCTTCATGCGGTCGCGCGTCTCCCGGTTCTTGAAACGCTTGAAGACCGGGTCCATCAGGGCCACCAGCCAGTTGCACAGGTTGGGCAGCCGCGCCGGGCCGAACCGGTTCTGCACGTCGGCCAGCACCGTGATCATGGCGATCATCCGCCGCGCCGGGTCGTGCGGATTGGACAAGGGCACCAGCAGCCGGTCGTTCAGCTTTTTGTGATGGGTGGTGATGTAGCCCATCACATGCCGGTCGATCGGGTCGCGACCCCGGTTTGGCCTTGTGGCGATCTGGTCCAATGCGGCCAGCAGTTCCGACGGCGACAGCACGTAATGGTCGCGCAGCTGTGGTGACAGGCAGGGGCAGGGGGGGCACAGCTCATACACGATGCGTTCGATCCCAAAGCCCATGCCGACATGTTCCAGCAGCGCCCGGTAGCCGTCATAGGCTTGGACCATGGGCACATATTCGGGCCGGAAATCGGTCTGGCAATTCACCCAGAAATGCGGGAACTGGGCCAGCACGAATTCCGCGAAGGGCTGGATGCCGGTATTCTGCCACATCGCCTCCGCCAGGGCCGGACCCAGCCCGTCTGGCAGCAGCGACAGGCCGCGATAGCGGATGGGGGCCGGCGGGTCCAGGGCGATGGAAACGCGGGTAACCAGCTTGTCCTCCTGGCTGGCGCCGCGACCGCCGGCACCGGCCGATGCGATGGCGGTCTGCATCGCCTCTGCCCGCCCCTCATCCCCCACGGAACGGCGGACCCATTTCTCCACATCGCCGCGTTCGATCAGGGCAGCAGCGGCGGCGCTGTGCCGGGTCAGGGACCGGGACAGCGCCCGGCAATGCATCAGCTCCTCGCCCTGGAATTCGAACGGGCGGGCGCCGCGCCGGGGGATCTGCGGCTGCTTGGGCGACATGCGCCGGCCCTGCAGCCACAGATCCAGGTCGGAGACGGACCAGCGCTGCTTGGGATCATCGATCATCAGGCCGCGCAGCGGCTCCACCAGGCTCTGTGGCAGCCGGATCTGGCTGGTCAGCGCCGGGTAGGTGCCCTTGTCCATCTTCAGCTTCAGGATGCTTTCGTCATCCAGGTCGGCCAGCGGGCTGCGGCCCAGATGCATCATCAGCAGCGTCACGCCCAGGGCGTAGAGGTCGTCGCCGATGGTGCCCGGCCCGCGCCCCGCCGGTTGGGCCATGCCGCGCTCGATCGTCTCCACCAGCACGGGCTGGCCATAGCCGACGGGCACGGACAGGCAGTCGCCGATACAGACCACCGGGGAGGCCGGGTCCTTGTGGAACAGGTTGGTCGGGCGCACCGCCCCGCAGGTCATGCCGCGCGCATTCATCTCGCGCAGTGCGAACAGCAGGGTGGGGATGACGTTGCGGGTGATCTGGTCGTCGGGCAGGGGCTCGCGCGTCTCCGCCATATCCTGCATGACCCGCCGTCCGCCGGGCCGTTCATAGATCAGGACGAAACGCTTTTTGCCATCGGGCGACCAGTCCACCGTGCCCCAGTCCAGCAGGCGCAGCACGGCCGGATTCTCAATGGAGCGGTAGTTGGCCATCATGTCCACCCGGGCCGGTACGGGCCGGTCGGTGACGATGGCGAAGGCTTCGGTCTTGCGATCCCGGCTCAGTCGTGCCGCGAAGGCGGGGCCGCCGGCCGAATCCAGCGCCGGCATGGGGGTGCCGGGCATGATCTCGCACCGCCCGCCCAGATCGACGGGCATGGCAGGGACCAGTGATTCCGTTCCCCGGCGGTGCGGCGGCGGTACCGGGGCTGGCTTCTCGTCGGGGGCGGCGCTGTTGGCCATGATCGGGTGACAGGCTCGCTCTGGCGGGGCGGGATGGCGGGGAATAAGGTTTCCGCGCGCGATCATCGCAAACCATGTGCGATTGCACAATGCCGGCCGAAGGACCCGGCCGAAAGCGCTGTCTCCACCCAGCCTTTATGGAGAGGCAAGAGCTGCCGGATGGGGATGCCTCAATGCTTGTGGCGCAGGGCCTGGATCTGGGCGGCGACCATGGGGCGGTAGTAGAAATAGCCCTGGCCATAGTCGCAGCCGGCATCGGCAACGGCGATCAACTGGTGGATATGTTCGATCCCTTCCACCACGGTCCGCATGCCCAGCTCACGCGCCAGTTCCGCGATGAAACGGATGATGGCGGCCTGCCGCCCGTTGCGCAGGATGTTATCGACGAAGCTCTTGTCGATCTTCAAGGTGCTGGCCGGACTGTCGACCAGCAGCGACAGGGCGGAATGATCGCGGCCGAAATCGTCGATGGCGATCTGGAATCCCCTGTCGGCCAGCCGACGCACCTCGGCCATGGCATCTGCATCGGTCAGCATGCCTTCGGTGATCTCCAGTTCCACATGGTCGCGGTCCAGCCCCAGCCGGTCGCATTCATCGGTCAGAATGTCCAGCAGGGGCATGCCGTTGACCTGTGGACACAGCTGCACGGGGGAGATGTTCACCGACATGGCCAGATCCAGCCCTTGCCGGCGCCATTCGGCCTGCTGTTGCAGGGATTCCCGGATCAGCCACTCGCCCAGCGGGATGATGGCGCGCGCGCGTTCCGCCAGGGGCATGAACTCGGTCGGGGAGATGTTGCCCAAGGTCGGGTGGTGCCAGCGCATCAGCGCCTCCACCCCCGTCATGCGGCCCGATCTGATCTCCACCTTGGGTTGGTAAACCAGGGAAAAGCCGGTTCCGCCCCGGCTTTCCCACAGGCCATCCTCGATGGCGCGGCTGCGGGCCAGGCGGACGCGCAGATCGCTGGTGAAGGTGCCGGTGGGCCGCCCCTTCTCAATCGCGTCACAGCGGGCGATGCGGGCGGCGATGACCAGCATATCCATGTTGTCGGCCGCTTCCGGATATGTGGCCATGCCGCAGGTGATGGACAGGTGATAGCTGGTGCCGGCAATGACAACCGGCGCGTCCAGCGAGCGTTGCAGGGCGGCAAGTCCCGTCACGGTATCGGGCAGCAGGACGGCAAAGCGTTCACTGTCGAAGCGGGCCACAAGGACGTCCGGACCGAAGGCCAGCTCCAGACGTCGCCGCATGGCATGTAGGAATTCCAACGCCCCATCGTAATCCATGCGGGAGATGATGCCTTCGTAATTGTTGATCTCGATGAAGATGACCTGGGGATGCTCGCCCGCCGCTACCATCAAGGGTAGCAGCCGGTTGCCTTCCTGGATGAAGCCATGCTTGTTGAGAAGCCCCGTCAAGGGGTCTCGAAGCGTCGATACGGCATCCTCTGGCATGGTTGACGGCGGCATTCTACCCCTGCCGATATGATGAATGATCGCCTGCATCCGACACCTATGAACCTGAGGGCCATCTTAGGCACCTATGCTGGGCTTTGTCAGATGTTCAGACGGATATATTTCAGATCACGTAGTAAACGCTTTATTAATCAATATTGTCTGAATACTTGATGACTGTTTCCGTGTGTAGTTCCAAATAAGAGACGTGGAAATCGAATTTTCTGCTTGATTCGCCAAGCGAATGGGCTGTGGCGTGCACGCTGCCGCGCCACCGCAAATTCTGGCCGCCGCCACCGAGAAACCGTTATTCCGCCGCCAGTCGTGCCGTGCGGTCGAGCGCATAGTCGCGGATGGCGCCAACCAAGGTCGCCAGATTGGTGCGCAGTTCCTGGAACCCGGCATGGGGTTCCAGCGTCACCTCGTCCATATAAAGACGGCGGTCGATTTCCAGTTGCAGCGAATGCCGGCCCCGCGGCGGACAGGAATAGCGGCGGACCAGCTCCACGCCCTTGTAAGGGTCGTTCAGGCGGACGGTATAGCCCATGGCCCGCAGCGTATCGACCACCAGCCGCGTGAAGCCGCGTTCCGCTGTGGACCCGTCGCGGTCGCCGATGACGAAGTCCGGCGACTGCCGTTCCGGGCCGATCACGAAGGACGGCATGGAATGGCAATTGACGTGATAGACGGCGCCGAACCGTGCATGCAGCACCTCAATCGATTCCGCCAGCAGGTCGTGATACGGGCGCCAGTAATTGTCCAACCGGTCCAGGACCACCGATACCGGCAGCCGGCCATCATACATGGGCACCCCGGGCCGGCAGAGATGGCGGACCAATCCCATGCCCGCCAGGCTCTTGGGTGATGGATTGACCGGCGTGGGCCAGATGCCCTCCAGCATGGCGGGATCGATATCGTCGGGCGCCCGGTTCACATCGATATAGGATCGCGGGAACAGGGCGCACAGATATGTCGCCCCCATATCGGGCACCATGGCAAACAACTCGTCGACATGCGTGTCCTCCGCCTGGCGCAGCAGGGGGAAGGGGCAGGTGAAGTTGAAATCCACCGGATACCGGGTGCCACTGTGCGGGCTGTCGAACAATAACGGGACCGCGGGCCCGACCGGATCATGCCGGACAGCCACATCATCGATCACCAAGCTCATTCAACCCGTCCCCGGTTGCAGGAAGTCCCGATGAAGCTGCCGCAGGATTGAAACCGCGCTTTCATCGAAATGACTTGGAACCTATACCTTTCAACAGGGCCGGCGTCGATAGTGCAGAAGACATGCCTGCCTTTGTATGTTCGGACGACCGATGGGGGAGGGGCATGGCGCGTATCGATCCCTTGACGCCTGACGATCTCTGGCCGCCGAACCTGCGGCAGTGGGCGCCGGGCAATGCCGGTACCCCCTATGTCTGGCGGTTCGAGGCGGGACGGCCCGGCCCGCATGTCGTGGTCAATGCGTTGATGCATGGCAATGAATATGCCGGCACCATTGCGGCCGCCACGCTGTTGCAGGCGGGCATCAGGCCCATATGCGGCAGCCTGTCCTTCGCCTTTGCCAATATCGAGGCCTTCGCCCAGTTCGATCCCGACTTCCCCATCATGTCCCGCTATGTGGAAGAGGACATGAACCGGGTCTGGTCGCCCCTGTCACTGGCCGACGGGGTGCCTAGCCTGGAACGGCGGCGGGCGCGGGAGCTGTGGCCGCTGTTCGCCACCGCCGACCTGTTGCTGGATCTGCATTCCATGCAGCATGACCGCATCCCCCTGATGCTGTGCGGGGCATCGGCGCGTGGGCGGGAATTCGCCCGGCGCGTGGGCCTGCCTGCCATCATCGTGGCCGACCGGGGCCATGAGGGCGGCAGCCGCCTGATCGACCATCCACGCTTCACGCAAGGCGGCGCGGACGGGCCCGTGGCGCTGCTGGTTGAGTGCGGCCAGCATTGGGACCGGACCAGCGCGGATGTGGCGCTGGCGGTGGCGGCGCGGTTCCTGCTGACGGCCGGTGTGGTGGATGCAGGTGCGCTCAGCCCATGGCTGCCATCCGCGCAACCACCCCCCGCCCGGCTTGTCGAGGTGACGGAAACCGTTACGGTAAGAAACGACCGATTCCGGTTCCTGAAGGAATACCAGGGTATGGATATCATCCAAACCGCCGGCACCGTCTTCGCCCTGGATGGCGAAGTGGCGTTGCGCACGCCCTATGATGATTGCGTGCTGATCATGCCGTCGCGGCACACGGAACGGGGGCAGACGGCGGTGCGCCTGGGCCGGTTCCTGGCATGAGCACCCCGCCCGATCCGGCCCAGGGCCCCGCTTCCGCCCCCCCTGGTCGTCGTCGCCGGTTCGACTGGCCCGCCTTCGCCACCGCCATGGCGCTGGGCACGGCGGGCGGCATCATCTGCTTCAAGCTGCATGTGCCGCTGGCCTTCATGATCGGGGCCATGCTGGCCACCACGGTGGCGGCCCTGGCCGGGGTGCGCACCATGGTGCCCAAGGGTCTGCGCGACGGGCTGGTGATCGTGCTGGGCATCATGCTGGGCAGCGCCTTCAACCCCACGCTGCTGGGCCATCTGGGCGAATGGTCGATCAGCCTGGGCTTCATGGCCGTCTATATCGCGCTGGGTGCCGCCATCGGCACCTTCTACCTGCGCCGTTTCGCCCGCTATGATCCGGCCACGGCCTATTTCACCGCCATGCCGGGCGGGTTCACGGAAATGGTGCTGATGGGGGGTGCCTTGGGCGGGGATGACCGGTCCATCGCGCTGGGCCATAGCTTGCGCATCATGCTGGTGGTGATGACGGTGCCCTTCGCCTTCCAGGCGCTGCCCGGCTATGACCCCGCAGGGCGGGACTGGAGCCTGCATGGGCTGGGCCCCTATCCCTGGGAACTGGGCGTGATGGATTATGCCATGATCGTCGCCTGCTTCGCAGGCGCGCCGGTGGCGCAATGGCTGCGCATTCCGGCCGGCATCCTGGTCGGGCCCATGCTGCTGTCGGCCGTCCTGCACCTGACGGGGGTCACGGCGGTGAAGCCGCCGGGCCTGCTGGTGGCCGCCGCCCAGGTAGTGATCGGGGCCTCGGTCGGTGGGCGGTTCCAGCGGGTGCCGCTGATGCGCATCGCCCGCACGGCCGGGGTGGCGGCGGGGCTGACGATCCTGCTGCTGCTGGTGACGCTTGCCCTGTCGCTGGTCGTGCACCTGATGACGGGGCTCAGCCTGGCGGGCCTGATCCTGGCTTATGCGCCGGGCGGGCTGGCGGAAATGAGCCTGGTGGCCCTGTCGCTGCATGTGGACGCGGCCTTCGTGGCCACGCACCATATCGTGCGCATCGTCCTGATCATCCTGTTTGCCCCCGCCGCCTATCACCTGTGGCGGCGCTGGGTGAAGCGACGTGAAACAACCAACGGGCATTGACCGATGCCCCCTTGATCGGCGGCGACCGCCGCCGCCCGGGACGTGCCGCGCAAGCCCAAGCGGCCGGATGGCCGCGCCCGACGCTTGGGGGAGCTGTTACATGAACTGCGCCTGGCGCAGCAGTCCATAGAACTGCCGCAGGGCGTTGGCCTGTTCCTGCGGGGTGTTCAGGCCCTCCACGAACTTGCCGTCGAAATTGGGCTGGCGCAGATGGCCGACGATCTGATCGCGGACCATCTTGCGGGCCTTCGGGCTGGACAGCACGTCGTTGGCGGCAAACTGCATCAGGCGGGTGGCGCGGATGCGCAGGCCGGCCGACGGATCGTCCAGGCGTTCGATCACCTTGGCACTGGAGATATAGCTGGCCACCATCTCGTCCACCCGGTCGGCGAAGGCGGTGCGCACATCATCCTCCAGGCCGGAATGCACCAGGGAAACGTACAGCGACGCCATGGCCTGCATCTTGGGCTTCAACGGCACCTGCAGCCCAACCAGCTGGTTCACGTCACGGTCGGTGGACAAGAGCGGGCGCAGGCGTGCCACCACGGTGTCCGCCTCCCGCTGCCCCGTATCGGCACCCGACAGTTCGGAGAGGTAGAGGGCACGGTCGCGCAGGTTGGGCAGCATGCCCATCACGCCCTCGATCGACAGCCGCCGCCCCTCGCCACCGCCCTGTTCGATGAAGCGCAGATGGCCCAGCGTCAGGGCGTCGGCCATGCGGGACCCGCCGAACAGGCCCGACGGGGTGATCAGGCGGGTGGCCAGGGCCACGAAGCTGGCGCGGTTGCGCTCCGGATCGCGTGCCAGCGGGACATTGCCGCGCAAGGACCGCTGGAAGCTCTCCAGCACCACCTGCCAGGTCTGCGGCGCATGCCCCATGCCCAGCCACTGGCTCAACACCTTCGCGATGGGCGGTGCCATCTCCCGGTCCGTCGGCTCGAACTTGCCTTCCAGCATGTCCAGCATGCGCTGCATCGCCGTGGCCAGATCGGGCTGACGGCCCAGCAGATCCTGGATCACCGAGGGGAAGCTGCTGGCATCGGCTACCAGCGTATCGATGATGTTGATATGGGCGGTCTTGTTCTGGGCGGCGTCGCCGGCGCTCTCCAGCAGCCATTCGACCTTGCCCAGCAGGTTGCGGATCTGCACCAGATCGCGGCAAAGGATGACCTTGGACAGGTAGTCGGCCTCAGCCTCATTCCCCTGGCACAGGGCCTCCACCTTGTCCAGCGCCCCGCGGAAACCATCCTGCTTGACGCTGAAACCGGCACGCTTCTGCGCGTCCTCCGCCTTGACGCGCAGGTCGGTCAGGCTGGAATAGATCAGGTCGCGGCGTTCGCGCACGTCCTGGCCCGTGGCCTTGCCCTGGATGCTGGCCACCCGGCCCACGGCCGTGGGCACCAGATTCTCGAAATTGACGGCACGCTTCATCTCCGCTGCGTTGTACAGCAGCTCCGATGCGGTCAGCGCCTTGTCCTCCAGATATTGCCGCAGCAGCTTGGAGATGGTCTGCCGGCTTTCGGCCTGGAGATAATCGGTTGGGGCCGCGCATACGGGACTGTCATCAATGGGCTGGACCGCGATGGTCTTACCCTTCTGTTCCCGCATCTCGGAGAAAATGATGGTTTCCGTCGCGGGTTTCCCCGGAACACCCGCGAAGTCGCGGATGATGCGCACGCCATCGCGGTTGGGCAACAGCTTGTTGGCCAGCGCCCGCGCCTCGTCCTCGCTGGCCAGGGTGTCTTCAATGACCCAGTGATCCACCTTGAACGTGTGGACCTCAAAATTCAGGCGGCGCCCAATGGCGGAACCCTTGCCGCCCCCGACAAGGCTCGTCATCCACATGACCTACGGTCCCCATTTTGGAGTATGTATCGCCCCTTTGGGGCCCCCGATACATACCACCGAACGGCATAGAAGATAAACCTTGTATTAACCCATTTGTCTGTTTTTACCAAAGGAAAGCCGGCAGGTCCAGCCAAACGCCAGCCTGACCCTTCAGGGTATTCATTTTGGCTTACCCTTTTCCCAGACGGCGTTTGCCGCGAAAAGCGGCACGGTGGTGATGGACATCTTGGCCGACGCGTCCTTTACCTGACGACTATAGACGACATAGATCAGGGTATCGTTGGCCTTGTCATAGATGCGGCGCACGGCGATGGACTTGAAGATCAGGCTCTTGCGTTCGGAGAACACCTGCTCCCCGCGCTTGGACAGGTCGATATCGCCGATGGCAATGGCGCCGGTCTGCCGGCAGGCGATCGACGCGTTGGACGGGTCCTCGAACCAGTTGCCCTTGGACAGCCGGTCCCAGACCGACCGGTCGAAATCCACGATATGGCAGGTCACCCCCTTCACGTCCGGATCGGCGAAGGCGGTGATGTCCAGCTCATTGCCGGTCCAGTCATTGCTGAACTCCCCCACGATGTCCTGCGCAGCGGCGGGCAGGGCTAGCGCCAGGGACACAAGCAGGGCGGCGATGGGGTGGCGCATGGCGGAAACTCCAGTCTAGGGGCGATGGGGGCGCAGGCTATGCCGGGCGGGCGGCGGGGGCAAGCGGGGCCGGCGAATGGCACCGGCCGATCGCCCTTCAATGGTTGTGCCGGCTTACTTGTGCTCGCCCTTCCCCCTTCCCACATGCGATGATGGGAACAAAGGTTCAAGGGGGGAGCCAAAAGATGGAATTGGGTATTTTCGCCATCGTCGTGGCGGGTTTCGGCATCCTGCTGGCCTTTGCCGGTATCAAGACCGTGCCGCAGGGCATGGAATTCACGGTGGAGCGGTTCGGCCGCTATACGCACACGCTGCGGCCCGGACTGCATTTCATCATCCCCTTCGTGGACAGCGTCGGCTCCAAGATGAACATGATGGAGATCGTGCTGGACGTGCCCAGCCAGGAGGTCATCACCAAGGACAACGCCATGGTGAAGGTCGATGGCGTCGTCTTCTATCAGGTGCTGGACGCCGCCAAGGCCGCCTATGAGGTGAGCCAGTTGCAGGTGGCCATCCTGAACCTGACCATGACCAATATCCGCACCGTCATGGGCTCCATGGACCTGGACGAGCTGCTGTCCCAGCGCGACCGCATCAACGCCCAGCTGCTGCATGTGGTGGACGTGGCGACGCAGCCCTGGGGCATCAAGGTCACCCGCATCGAGATCCGCGACATCCAGCCGCCGCGCGATCTGGTGGACAGCATGGCCCGCCAGATGAAGGCGGAGCGTGAGCGCCGGGCCCTGATCCTGGAAGCCGAAGGCGCGCGGCAGGCCGCTATCCTGAAGGCAGAGGGCCAGAAGCAGGCCGCCATCCTGGAAGCCGAAGGCCGTCGCGAGGCCGCCTTCCGCGATGCCGAGGCGCGTGAGCGCGAGGCGGAGGCCGAGGCCGAAGCCACCCGCATGGTGTCGGACGCCATCTCCGCCGGCAATGTGCAGGCCATCAATTATTTCGTGGCCCAGCAATATCTGACCACCTTCAAGGAATTCGCCCACAGCCCGAACCAGAAGGTGTTCTTCATGCCGATGGAGGCCACGGGCATCATCAGCTCGCTGGGCGGTCTGGCGGAACTGGCCAAGGACGCGTTCAATGGCGGCGGCGGGGGGCCGCCCACCCCGCCGCCGGCGGCGCCCAAGCCCAGCCCCCGCCGGGCTGTGGCCAGCACCGTGCCGGCCGCCGGCGCCACCAATGCGGAACAGGCGGCTGCCATCAAGGCGGCCGGCGCACCGCCGTCACCCTGGGGCAATTCCAGCGACACCTGAGGAAGGGAGAAGGCCATGGAGGGATTCCGCGTTCTCTACTGGTACTGGTGGTGCCTGGCGCTGGTCCTGGCGGGCCTGGAGATGTTCCTTCCCGGTGCTGCCTTCCTGTGGATCGGCGGCGCCGCGGCTGTCGTCGGGCTGGTGGTTCTGGCCGTGGATATCGGTTTCCCGGCGCAGCTGGTGCTGTTCGGGGTGCTGTCGGTGCTGGCCTGGTTCCTGTCGCGGCTGCTGGTGCGCGCCGATCCCGCCGACGGCCATGCCAGCACGCTGAACCGGCGCGGGGAACAGTATCTGGGGCAGGTCCTGACCCTGGAGGCACCCATCCTGAACGGATTCGGCCGGGCTCGGGTGGATGACACGATCTGGCGCGTGGCCGGCCCGGCCGACCTGCCGGAGGGTGCGCGCGTGCGGGTCACCGGCGTGGACGGGACGGTGCTGCAGGTGGAGGCGGCGTAGTCGCCGCCTACGGCGCGAACTGTTCCTTCAATATCCGTTCCTCCAGCGCCATTTCCGGGTCGAACAGCAGGGTGCAGGTCACCTTGCGGTCCTCGCTGATTTCCACGCTGGCCACGTCGCGCACTTCGGTGAAGTCGGCCACGGCGCTGACCGGGCGCTTGGCGGGTTCCAGCACGTCGAACTGGATGCGGGCCGTATGCGGCAGCAGGGCACCGCGCCAGCGGCGGGGGCGGAAGGCGCTGATCGGGGTCAGGGCCAGGATGTCGGCGCCCAGCGGCAGGATGGGTCCATGGGCCGACAGGTTGTAGGCCGTGCTGCCGGCGGGGGTGGAGACCAGGGCGCCATCGCAGGTCAGCTCCGGCATGCGCTCCTTGCCATCGACCGTGACGCGCAGCTTGGCGGCCTGCCGCGTCTCGCGCAGCAGCGAGACCTCATTGAAGGCCAGACCCTCGAACGCCGCGCCTTCGCGCGTCGTGGCCTTCATGCGCAGCGGATGCAGCACGACACGCTGGGCCCGCATCAGGCGGCGGGTCAGCCCATCCTCGCTATAGTCGTTCAGCAGGAACCCGACGGAGCCGCGGTTCATGCCATAGACGGGAATGCCGCGGGGCAGATAGCGGTGCAGCGTTTCCAGCAGGAAGCCGTCGCCGCCCAGGGCCACGATGATCCCCGCTTCCTCCGGCGGGACGCCGGCATAGCGCACGGCAAGCCTGTCCCTGGCGGCGCGCGCATCCGGCGTATCGGAAGCGACGAAGGCGAGCGGCACGGGTGTCTGGGACAAGGCGGGTTTCCCGATATCACGGCAGGGGCGCAGCTTAACCGATACGGACCCGGCTTCTCAACCGCCGGTGACACTCATATGCCGGCCCACGGCCGGCGCCAGGCCACGGCCGATGATGAAATCATGGCCCTTGGGCTTGCGGGTGATGGCCGAACGGATGGCGTCATGCAGCAGCCCGTCATCGGGGCTGGCCCGCAAGGGGGCCCGCAGGTCGGCCGCATCCTCCTGCCCCAGGCACATAAACATCGTGCCGGTGCAGGTGACGCGCACCCGGTTGCACGCCTCGCAGAAATTATGGGTCAGGGGCGTGATGAAGCCCAGGCGACGACCGGTCTGCGCCACGGTGACATAGCGGGCGGGGCCGCCCGTGCGGTGGGTGCTGTCGATCAGGGTCCAGCGCTTTTCCAGATCGGCGCGCACATCGCGCAGCGACAGGAACTGTTCCTCGCGCACGGCACCGCCGCCATTGCCGTCCATGTCGCCCAGCGGCATCACCTCGATCAGGGTCAGGTCGAACCCCTTTTCCCCACACCAGGCCAGCATCTGGTCCAGTTCCAGATCATTGACGCCCTTCAACGCCACGGCATTGATCTTGACCTCCAGCCCCGCCGCCCGCGCCGCCTCCAGCCCGTCGAGCACCTGGGCCAGGCGACCCCATCGGGTAATGCTGGCGAAACGGTCGGCATCCAGCGTGTCCACCGACACATTGATGCGGCGCACCCCGGCGGCGCGCAGATCGTGGGCGTACTTGGCCAGCTGGCTGCCATTGGTGGTCAGCGTCAGTTCCTCCAGCGCCCCCGTCTTCAGGTGCCGACCCAGGCTCCGGATCAGTTCCATGATGTTCCGCCTGACCAGCGGCTCCCCCCCGGTCAGGCGCAGCTTGCGGGTGCCCAGCGCCACGAAGGCGGAACACAGCCTGTCCAGCTCCTCTAGCGACAGGATGTCGGCCTTGGGCAGGAAGGTCATGTCTTCCGACATGCAATAGACGCAGCGGAAATCGCAGCGATCAGTGACCGATACGCGCACATAGGTGATGGCGCGGCCGAACGGATCGATCAACGGTGCGGGCAAGGGGGAGTGGGCAATGGTCATCGTCCGCAGGATATAGCGCGTCGGGTGCAGGGCTCCAAGCCCGACCCGCACGAAAGATGCTGCTTTCGGCCTTGTTTTGGGCATGTTCGGCTGAAAGACTGTCCGGCAATGAAATCAACCCGTTCCTGACGAGACGGACCAAGGCCATGCGCAAATTTGCCTTCACCCTCTGTCTGCTGCTGCTGATCCCCATCGCGGCGGCTGTGGCCTTGCCCTTCCTGGTGCCGGTGGGCGCCATCGTGGCCGAGGTGGAAGGGCAGGTGGAGAAGGCCACCGGCCGGGCCCTGACCATCAAAGGCCGCGTCGATCTTTCCTATTTCCCGACCATCGCCGTGACGGCCGATCAGGTGCATTTTGCCGGCATCCGCCAGGGGGAGGACCTGCTGGCCGTGAAGCGGCTTTCCGTGCGCCTGCGCCTGATGCCGCTGCTGCGCGGCCGGGCGGAGGTGGAGAAGTTCGTGCTGACCGAGCCGTTCATCGACCTGACGGTGGACAAGCAGGGCAAGCCCAATTGGGACGTTTCCGTCGCCCCCACCCCGGCGGGGCAGGAGGGCGCCGTCGGTCCCGACATGATGGCCGACCTGTCGCTGGCCGAGGTGGAGGTGGTGGATGGTCGCCTGCGCTATACCGACGCCCGCACCGGCATGGTGCGCGAGGCGACGGATGTGAACGTCACCCTGTCGCTGCCCGACCTGGATGGCCCGCTGGCGCTGGAGGCGGCGCTGACGCTGAACGGCACACCGCTGGCGCTGGAACTGGGCATCGACCCGGTGCGCCCGCTGCTGTCGGGTGGCACCGCCGCCCTGGCCCTGGCGCTGGACGGGGCCGGCACCAAACTGACCGTGAAGGGGCAGGTGGAACGCCAGGGCGAGGCGCCGCTGGGCCTGGCTGGCGACATGGCGCTGAATGTCACCTCGCTCTCCGATCTGATCAAGGCGGCGACGGGGGCGGAACCGGCCGACCTGCCGGTCGATGACCTGACCCTGTCGGGCACGCTGTCGGGCACGCCGGCCCGGCTGGCGCTGAGCGGGCTGCAGGCCAAGGCCGGTGACCTGTCGGCCAATGGCAATCTGTCGGTCAGGCTGGATGGTGCCCGGCCGGCGCTGGGCGGCAGCCTGTCGCTGCCCCGGCTGGAACTTGACCGCTATCTGGCCGCCACGCCGCCGCCAGTGGCATCCGCGACGGCGCCCGAGACCGGGCCGGCCGGGTGGAGCAAGGAGCGCATCGACCTGTCGGGCCTGAAGGCCGCCGACCTGGACCTGACCCTGCAAATGGCCGGGCTGGTGGTCAAGGGGGTTGAGGCCGGGGCCACGACCCTGACCGTGAAGCTGACCGACGGGCGGCTGAATGCCGGGCTGGCCGATACAGCCCTGTTCGGGGGCACAATGGGCGGCAAGCTGACCCTGGACGGTGGGCGCCAGACCCTGTCGCTGGCGGTGACGGCCAATGCCAGGGGCGTGCAGGCCGAACCGATTCTGACCCGCTTTGCCGGGTTCGACCGGCTGTCGGGCGCCACCGACGGGACCATCGATATCCGCGCCACCGGCACCAACCAGCAGGAACTGGTGGGCAGCCTGAACGGCACGGGCAATGTCATGTTCCGCGATGGCGCGGTGAAGGGCGTCAATCTGGCCCAGATCGTGCGCAGCGCCATCGGCCAGGGCGGGAACGAGCCGCCGCAGACCGATTTCGCGGAAATGGGCGGCAGCTTCACCCTGACCGACGGTATCGCCGCGACGGAGGATTTCCACCTGCTGGCCCCGCTGCTGCGCGTCACCGGCAAGGGCAATGTCAACCTGCCCTCCAAGCGCGTGGATATGCGCCTGGCACCCAAACTGGTGGCCAGCCTGGAAGGGCAGGGGACGGCCAGGATGGACGCCGACGGCATCACCGTGCCCGTCCGCGTGCGCGGCCCCTTCGACAATCTGTCCTGGACGCCTGACCTGTCGTCCGCCGCCAAGGCGGCCCTGAAGGACCCGAAGAGGGCGCAGGAGCAGATCGAGAAGCTGAAGTCGAAGGAGGGCGCCAAGGACCTGCTGAAAGGATTGTTGGGCAAGAAGCCGTAGGTCAGGGCGCG
Organism: Niveispirillum sp. GW835-FHT14G11; assembly: GCF_058793615.1. NCBI lineage: Bacteria > Pseudomonadati > Pseudomonadota > Alphaproteobacteria > Rhodospirillales > Azospirillaceae > Niveispirillum > Niveispirillum sp. GW835-FHT14G11. The sequence goes on along the minus strand of NZ_JBXAFZ010000008.1, from coordinate 321,873 downwards.
GGCTTGCACCCTCCACCTGACCTACGGTAGTGATACGGGTACCCTTTACCCCACCAGCCTTTGCAGGATCTGCACAGCGTTCAACGCCGCGCCCTTCAGCAACTGGTCGCCGGCCAGGAACAGGGCGATGGAGCGGCCGGTGGGGTCGCCGACATCGCGGCGGATGCGGCCGACCAGCACGTCGCCCTGGCCGGACGCTTCGTTCGGCATGGGGAAATGGTTGCCCTCGATATTCTCCACGATGCGCACGCCGGGCGCCTCGCGCAGGATGGTGCGGACCTGTTCGGGGGTTACCACATCCTCGAACTCCACCGTCACGGCCATGGAATGGGCGCGCAGCACGGGCACGCGGACACAGGTGATGCTGATATGCAGGTCCGGACGGCGCATGATCTTGCGCGTCTCCTCGATCACCTTCTCCTCCTCGCCATTATAGCCCGTCTCCGGATTGATGGCGGCATTGTGGGAGAAGACATTGAAGGCGTAGGGGTGGGGCAGCACGCGCGGCGCATAATGTTCGCCGGCCAGATAGGCTGCGGTGGCGGCGCGCAGCTCCTCCATGGCGGCAGCACCGGCGCCGCTGGCCGCCTGGTAGGTGGCGACGTTCAGGCGGCGGATCTTGTGGGCCGCATCCAGCGGGGCCAGGGGCACGGTGGCGATGATGGCCACGCAATTGGGATTGGCGATGATGCCGGGCCGGGCCGGGATCACGTCCGGGTTCACTTCCGGCACGACCAGCGGAATGGCGTCATCCATGCGGAAGGCGGATGAATTGTCGATGACGACGGCACCGGCGGCCACGGCCTTGGGCGCATATTCCTTCGACACGCCGCTGCCGGCGGAGAACAGGGCATAATCGATGCCCTGGAAGCTGTCGTCGCCCAGTTCCTCGATCACCAGGGTGCCGCCGGCGAACGGTACGGCATGGCCGGCCGAGCGCCTGGAGGCCAGCAGGCGTACCTGGGCCAGGTTGAGGCCAGCCTTTTCCAGGCATTCGCGGATTTCCACGCCCACGGCACCGGTGGCACCGACGACGGCAACGGAAATGGGCCGGCCGGCGGACTGGTTGGAAGCGGCGTTCAGGTTTTCGGGGGCAACGCGGATATTCATGGACCCTGTTCCTCTGTCATCTCTTGCCGGAGACAGGGTCTGGTCCACCTTTGGCCGCCCCATCCGTTTCCGGCGGGGCATCTGGCTTCTGTCGTTCGCGTCAAACCGCGCGCATGACCAGAAGCCCGCCCCGCAGGGTGGTCTTTTTAGTCATGGTGGTAGTGGTCTGGGTGCAGATCGACATGGGCGTGACCATGCCGATGGCGGGGGGACCTGTAAAGCCCGTCGGATACGATATCGGCGCGCGGCGGGGCTTCGTTGTCCGCATGACAAAGCGTTTCCAGACTATGTGTTGCGTATTCTCGCGGACGGTGGGACTATATAGACGAGTGTGACTGTACCTGAAGGGTCCGCGTTTAAATGTCCGTGGAATTGAACGATCCCAAGACGTTGGAAGCAATCGGGATTCTGGCCGGCGCCCTTGATGACATCACGGGGCCGGAGCGGCTGGAATGCCTGATGGCGGCCAATGCGTTGCGGCAGGTCGTGGAAACCCGCTCGGAGAATGCCCTGGTCTTCGCCCAGCAGGCCTTTGAGTCCCTGGACGAAGATGTGCGCCGCCGCGTGGAGACCGATGCCACGACGACAGCCGTCAAGGTGGTGGAGCAGGCGAACAAGAAGCCCAACCCCCGCATGGTCCGGGCCCAGCGGCCCAAGCCGGGCGGCAGCTTCCTGGATGCGCTGAATGGCGGTCAGTTGAAGACCGAACGCAAATGGTAATGGGTCTGTAGCAAGGCCCGACGGGACCTGCCGACATGTGTGCCCAAGGCGCTCCGGACGGGGCGCCTTTTTGTTGTCGCCTATTCTTCGTCCGGATCGACGATGGTCAGCGATACGGCGGCGGCGTTGATCAGCAGCTTGCCGGCATGTTCGAAATTCACCGTCACGCGCGGCCCCACCACCGACTGCACCTGGCCCAGGCCCCAGTCGGGCTGGGACGGATGGCGAACGAAAATGCCGGGCGCCAGGAAATCGGACATCTCTTTGGTTTCCACTCCAGTGACCACGCCCTATCCTAGCCGCCTGTGACACGGCACGCCATCCCTGGCCGGCCCCCGACCGGGGCCAAACGGGATGGCGCGCCCCAGTGCCGGGGATGCAGGATGACATTGGGAATTCGGGCAGTGGAGCTTCTATGCTCCCGCCTCTGCCACGATCTGGTGGGCCCCATCGGGGCTGTCAATAATGGCGTTGAATTGTTGGACGAAGGCGGGGACATGGGCGGAGAGGCCCTGGACCTGATCGCCGACAGCGCGGAGACGGCATCGGCCCGCCTGCGGCTCTACCGCGTGGCGCTGGGAGCGGCCGGCGGTCAATCGCTGACCGTCGGCGATGCGCGGGCCGTGCTGGAGGGTTGGTTCCGTGGCGGCAAGGTACGGCTGGATTGGAATGCGGCACCCGTCGACCCGCCACCGGGGCTGCTGAAGGCAGCGTTGCTGGCGGCGCTGCTGGCGGAGGAGACGTTGCCGCGTGGCGGTACCGTACAGGTGGCGGGCGGTGATGCCGGTCTTGCCGTCACCGCATCGGGTGCCGGTTGTGCGCTGCGGCCGGAGATGGGGCCCGCCCTGGCCGGACAGGTGGCGGAGGCCGACCTGGGCCCACGGTCGGTGCTGTCGCACGCGGCGCCTCGCATCGCAGCGGCCTATGGCCTGTCGCTCGTCGTGGAGCATGCGGGGGGAACGGGAGAGGTGCGGCTGCGAATCCAGCCCGCCGGTGCCTGATCGGCCGACGGAATCAGGAAGGATGATGCTGCCGCGCAACTGTTCAACCACTCCGAGAGCGGAAGCTGGGTCATACTTTGCCATTGCGGCAGATCAAGATGGTCGGACCTAACCGAAAAGAGGTAATGTTCCCCTTGCCAAAGGCCTGTCCGACAGGCCATCAATTCCCTGGTGCCTGAACGAATTTAACCGAATTCCGAGACTCTTCATTTGGCCGACGGGCGGCCGGGCGCGTACAAGGGTGCTTCACAGGACTGAAGACCGGTGTATGACGCGGAAACTGGGTTTTCCCGAAACGGGGCGTGGACCATGGATGATCTGCTGAGTGAATTCCTCACTGAGACCAATGAGAACCTCGCCGTCCTCGACGTCGAGCTGGTAAAGCTGGAGCAGAACCCCAACGATCCGGGGCTGCTGTCGAACATCTTCCGTCTGGTTCATACCATCAAGGGCACCTGCGGCTTCCTGGGTCTGCCCCGGCTGGAGTCGGTGGCGCATGCCGGCGAGAACGTGCTGGGCAAGTTCCGCGACGGTGAGCTGCATGTCTCCCCCTACGCCGTGTCGCTGATCCTCGAATCGCTGGATACGATCAAGGGCATCCTGTCCGTCCTGGAGGCGACCGAGGCGGAGCCGCCCGGCGGCGATCAGGACCTGATCGACCGGCTGAACGCCATGGCTGACGGCAAGGAGCTGCCCAAGGCTGCCGCGGCACCCGCCCCGGCGCCGGCAGCCCCGCCGCCGCCCGAGAATGATCCCGACGAGCTGTTCACGCCGGTTCCGGCGCATCTGACCCACACGCTGGCCCCGGCATCGCCGCCTCCACCACCGCCGCCGCCTCCGCCCGCTGCCGTGGTCAAGGCCGCCGAGCCGCCGGCCCCGGTCGAGGTCGCCCCTCCGCCGCCGCCGCCACCGCCGCGCACCGAGCCGCAGGACGATGTCCGTGGCGAGTCCAAGGAAAGCGCGCTGGCCCAGCAGACCATCCGCGTGCATGTGGACCTGCTGGAAAACCTGATGACCATGGTGTCGGAGCTGGTGCTGACCCGCAACCAGCTGCTTCAGATCCTGCGCTCGCAGAAGGACAGCGAGTTCGCGGCACCCTTGCAGCGCCTGAACCATGTGACGTCGGAGCTGCAGGAAGGCGTCATGAAGACGCGCATGCAGCCCATCGGCAATGCCTGGGCCAAGCTGCCGCGCCTGGTCCGCGATCTCAGCCACGAACTTCACAAGAAGATCGAGCTGCAGATGCTGGGCGCCGAGACGGAACTGGACCGTCAGGTGCTGGAGCTGATCAAGGACCCGCTGACCCACATGGTCCGCAATTCCGGCGATCATGGACTGGAAACCCCGGCCGACCGTCTGGCCGCCGGCAAGGGCGAGACCGGACGTATCACGCTGAACGCCTATCATGAAGGCGGTCACATCATCATCGAGATCGCCGATGATGGTCGCGGTCTGGCCCTGTCGAAGATCAAGGCCAAGATCGTCCAGAACGGCCTGGCCAGCGAGTCCGAGCTGGCCCAGATGTCGGACCAGCAGATTCAGCAGTTCATCTTCAAGCCCGGCTTCTCCACCGCCGCCAAGGTCACCTCGGTGTCCGGCCGTGGCGTGGGCATGGACGTGGTGAAGACCAATATCGAGAAGATCGGCGGCACGATCGAGATGCGGTCGGTCGAGGGTCGCGGCACGACCTTCACCATCAAGATCCCGCTGACGCTGGCCATCGTGTCGGCCCTGATCGTGGAATGCGCGTCGGAACGGTTCGCCGTGCCGCAGATCAGCGTGATCGAGCTGGTGCGTGCCGCCAGCGACAGCGAGCACAAGATCGAGCGTATCAACGGCGCCCCGGTCCTGCGCCTGCGCAACCGCCTGCTGCCGCTGGTCAGCCTGCAGAACCTGCTGAAGCTGGGCGTGGCCGATGACGACGATAAGCGCGAGACCTTCATCGTCGTCAGTCAGGTCGGCAATTACACGTTCGGCATCATCGTCGACCGCGTCTTCGATACCGAGGAAATCGTGGTCAAGCCGGTGGCGCCGATCCTGCGCCATATTGAGCTGTTCTCGGGCAACACGATCCTGGGCGATGGCTCGGTGATCATGATCCTGGACCCCAACGGCATCGCCACCGCGTCCGGTTCCATGGGCAGTGCCGCCGACAATGCCGCCGCCGCCGCGCAGGAAGTGGCGAAGTCGTCGCGTCGCGAGGATGACAAGATGGCCCTGCTGCTGTTCAGCGCCGGGGAGGGCGGGCCGAAGGCGGTGCCGCTGTCGCTGGTCGCCCGCCTGGAGGATGTCGACCTCAATCAGGTCGAGCTGTCGAACGGCGAGCCGGTCGTGCAGTATCGTGGCCGCCTGATGCCGCTGGTGCCGATCGACCCGAACTGGAAGATCCAGCGCGACAAGCGCCAGCCGGTGGTGGTGTTCGCCGATGGCGACCGCTCCATGGGTCTGGTCGTGGACGAGATCGTCGATATCGTCGAAGATCGCCTGCAGGTCGAATTGGGCACGGAGCGCCAGGGCTTCCTGGGTTCCGCCATCATCGCCAACAAGGCAACCGACGTCATCGATGCCGGCTTCTACCTGACCCGCGCCTTCAAGGACTGGTTCGGCAACGCCCATGAAAGCTTCGAGGACGAGCGGCAGCATCGTGTGCTGCTGGTCGATGACAGCCCGTTCTTCCGCAACCTGCTGACGCCGCTGCTGACTGTTTCCGGCTACGACGTCACGGCGGTGGAGAGCGGTGACGAAGCGCTGGCGCTCAGCGAGTCGGGCGAAGATTTCGACGTCATCGTGTCGGATATCGAAATGCCCGGCATGAGTGGTCTGGAATTCGCCCAGGCGGTCCGGTCCAACGCCCGCTGGTCCACCACGCCGCTTGTGGCACTGTCCAGCCACGCCGCCCCGCGCGACCTGGAGCGGGGCCGTCAGGCCGGCTTCAACGACTATGTCGCCAAGTTCGATCGTGAAGCCCTGCTCTTCACGTTGCAGCAGACCATCACCGAGAAAGGTGCCGCATGAGTGCCCGTCTCCCCGCCGTCAAGAAGGCCGGTTCCTCCGAGATCGCTGTCGTGAAGAACGAGGATTTCGTCACGGCGACCATCGCGAACCAGCTGTTCGGCATCCCGGTCCTGCAGGTGCAGGACGTGCTGGGCCCGCAGAAGATCACCCGCATTCCGCTGGCCCCGCCGGAGGTTGCCGGTTCGCTGAACCTGCGCGGCCGCATCGTGACGGCCATCGATGTCCGCCTGCGCCTGGGCCTGCCGCCCCGGCCGGCTGATGGCAAGCCGGTGATGAGCATCGTCGTCGACCATAAGGGCGAGCTTTATTCGCTCATGGTTGATAATGTCGGTGAGGTGCTGTCGCTGTCGTCGAATGACTTCGAGCGCCATCCGGCAACCCTGGACCCGCGCTGGCGTGAGATTTCAACGGGCATCTATCGCCTAAAAGAAACGCTGCTTGTCGTTCTGGATGTCTCAAAGCTGCTGAACTTTGCTAACATCGAAGCGGCCTAACCCGCATCCGGCAATCGAGGTCCGTTGATGAAGTCCTGTCTGGTCGTCGATGACAGCCGCGTTGTCCGCAAGGTCGCGCGCAAGATCCTTGAAGAACTCGGTTTCTCCTGCGAGGAGGCCGAGGATGGCAAGCAGGCCATGGAGCTGTGCGCCAAGCGGATGCCCGACGCCATCCTGCTGGACTGGAACATGCCGGTCATGACCGGCATCGAATTCCTGCGTCGGCTGCGGAAGATGACCGGTGGCGAAAGCCCCCGCGTCGTCTTCTGCACGACGGAGAACGACCTGGCCCATATCCAGGAAGCCCTGTCGGCCGGCGCCAATGAATACATCATGAAGCCGTTCGACAGTGACATCATCCAAACCAAGTTCCAGCAGGTCGGCCTCCTCTGAGGCTGTCCGGGATTGCAGGCAATGAACGAGCTTCCCGGAAAGACGGCGCCGTCAGCAGCGCCGACCGGAACAGAACCTTACAGGGTCATGGTGGTGGATGACAGTGCCGTCATCCGCGGCCTGCTGACGCGTTCGCTGGAAGGCGATCCGGAAGTCAAGGTCGTTGCCTCCGTGGCCAACGGGCAGATGGCCATCAACACGTTGCAGCGTCAGAGCATCGACGTCATCGTGCTGGATATCGAGATGCCGGTGCTGGATGGCTTGTCGGCGCTGCCGCACCTGCTGGCCATCGATCCGCATGTGAAGATCGTCATGGCGTCGACCCTGACGGCCAAGAACGCGGATATCTCGCTGCGGGCGCTGAAGGCGGGGGCGGCTGATTACATCCCCAAACCGTCCTCCACGCGTGAGTTGACCAGTGCCGATGATTTCAAGCGCGAGTTGACGGGCAAGGTCAAGGCGCTGGCCATGGCGGCCCGACGGGCCGATCCGCGCAAGGGTGCGCCGTCTCCGACGCCTGCGCCGGGGGCGGGCACCATCGTGCGTCCCGTGGTGGCGCCCATCCCCAATGTGGCGCCCACCACCAGCTACACCCTGGCCACACCGATCCGGCCCAAGCCGGAGGCGGGACCGATCAGCCTGCGTGCGCTGCCCGAGTTCCGGCCCGACATCCTGGCCATCGGCAGTTCGACCGGCGGCCCGCAGGCGCTGTTCGAGGTGTTGAGCCACCTGAAGGACGTCAAGCAGCCGATCCTGATCACCCAGCATATGCCGGCGACCTTCACCACCATCCTGGCTGAGCATATCACCCGCCAGTGCGGCGTGCAGTGCGCGGAGGCCAAGGAGGGGGAGGTGATCGTGGGCGGCCGCGCCTATGTGGCGCCCGGTGACTTCCACATGCTGGTGGTCCAGAAGAATGGGCAGAACTGTCTGACCCTGACCAAGGACCCGCCGGAGAATTTCTGCCGGCCAGCCGTGGACCCGATGCTGCGCAGCATCGTGCGCGCCTATGGCAAGCGGGTGCTGGTCACCATCCTGACCGGCATGGGACATGACGGCCAGCGTGGTTCTGAAGTGGTGGTGGCCGCCGGCGGTGCCGTGCTGGGCCAGGATGAACCCTCCTCGGTTGTGTGGGGCATGCCGGGGGCGGTGGCGAATGCGGGGCTGTGCAGCGCCGTCTTGCCATTGAAGGAAATCGGGCCTTACATTCGCAAGATCGCATTGAGGCAGGCAGCATGAAGGTCGAAGACTTCGATATGTTCTGCACCATGCTGCGGCAGCGGTCGGGTCTGGTCCTGACCCCGGACAAGGCCTATCTGCTGGAAAGCCGGCTGATGCCGGTGGCGCGCAAATGGGGGCTGAAGGGTCTGGACGAACTGGCGTCGACCGTACGGGCCAAGCGGGACGAAGCGCTGCTGCGTGACATCACGGAAGCGATGACCACGAACGAGTCCTCGTTTTTCCGCGACCAGAAGCCGTTCGACCAGTTCAAGGCCGTGGTGCTGCCGCACCTGCTGGCCAACCGCGCCGCCAAGAAAAGTTTCCGCATCTGGTCCGCCGCCTGCTCGTCCGGTCAGGAAGCCTACTCGCTGGCCATGCTGCTGAACGAGGAAGGGGCCAAGCTGGCTGGTTGGCGGATCGAGATCGTGGGTACCGACCTGTCCGGCGAGATGGTCAACAAGGCCCGCGCCGGCCTTTATACCCAGTTCGAGGTGCAGCGCGGCCTGCCCATCACCATGCTGGTGAAGTATTTCAAGCAGGTGGGCGACAAGTGGCAGCTGAATGACGATATCCGGCAGCGGGTGCAGTACAAGGAATACAACCTGCTGACCGATCTGACCTCGCTGGGCCAGTTCGACGTCATCTTCTGCCGCAATGTGCTGATCTATTTCGACCAGCCGACCAAGGGCAAGGTCCTGGAATCCATGGCCAAGCTGCTGCCGCCCGACGGTATCCTCTATCTGGGCGGGGCGGAAACGGTGCTGGGCATCACTGAGAAGTTCAAGCCCATGGAAGGCCAGCGCGGCCTTTACATCCTGGCCAAGTGACATGCCGAACCCCGCCGCCTTGGTGGAGGAGTTGACCCTCTACCGCCAGGCGCGGGCGGACGGCGAATTGGCGTCGGCCTGGACGGCTCTGGACCGCGCCCATATCCTGGGGCAGATGGACTGCTACCAGCATGCCCGCGTGCACCTGCTGATGCTGGGCCTGGGCATAGATCGGGGGGCAATTGTTCCGCCTGCTGCTGGCGGTGCCCGGGTCGGTCACCGGCAAGGCGCCGCTGGGCAATAGCGGCCGGTCGGACATTTCCGCCTTCGCCCCGCGGCCTGTTAAGTCTCTCCGCGCCCACCAGTCGCTTGGGTCACCCCGCCCCCTGCATCGTCACCTTGTTGCGGAACGCCAGCAACTCCCCCACGAAGGCCTTCACCAGCTGCGCCTTCTGGGCGTCGGGGCGGAACAGCAGGTGGGATTTGAACTGCACGTCGGGCTTGAAGGGGCGGAAGATCAGGCCGCGTTGGGCGTAGCCGTCGGTGGCGGCCGGGTTGACGAGGCCGACGCCGACCCCTTCCAGGACCAGCGCGCAGATGGTGCCCGCACTGGGGGTTTCCACCACGATTTCCGGCCGGGCGCCCGCTTCGTCCAGGATGTCGGTGATGCGGTGGCGGGCGCGGTCTTCCGGCGCCAGCGCGATGAAGGGCACGCCGTGCAGGTCCGTGGGGGTGATCACCGGCTTGTCGGCCAGCAGGTGGCCGGCCGGGATGGCCAGGACGGCGGGAAAGCTGCCGAAGACGCGGTGGTCGACGCCGGACAGATCCACCTCGTCCGCAGCCAGGCCGATATCGAACTGCTGGTTGGCCACAAGGTCGCGCACGGCCGAGGATGACAGGACCTGCAGGGTGATGGCGATCTGCGGGTGTTTCTTGCGGAAGGCGTGGATGGCCTTGGGTACGACCGTGGTGCCAAACGCCGCCATGCTGGCGATGCGCAGGCTGCCCGAGCCGAAATCGCGGATGCGCGCGGCCGATGCCCGCAGCCGGTCCAGGCCCACGAAGCTGGCATTCACGTCGCGGAAGAACATCTGTCCCTCCGGCGTGGGCACAAGCCTGCCCTTCACCCGGTCGAACAGCGAAAAGCCCAGGCTTTCCTCCAGTTCCACCAGGGCCCGGCTGACCGCCGGCTGCGTGATGCGCAGCAATTCCGCCGCGCGCGAGGCTGACCCGCTGATCATCACGGCACGGAAAATCTCAAGCTGACGGAAATGCATGGGCGAGCCCGCCGAAGATAGAGATATCCATAACATTTGTGCATAGACTCAGCCTATCCGGTCAATTGAATTTGTACCCCTCGGCCTGCATGCTCCCCCATGACAAACAGATGACGGCGGGGGAGTGCCGCGATGAGCATGCGTAACGGGAAAGCCATGATGTCGGTGAAACGTGCGGTCCTGACCGGCCTGACGGCCATGTTGCTGGCCGGCGTCGCCATCGATGCCCAGGGACAGGCGGCGGCGGGATACGGCGATGGCCGTGTGTCCGGCTTTTATCGCTGGGACCAGGCCATCCCGAAGCCCGGCGCGCTGCTGCGGACCGAACCGTTGGACGCGACCGTCGGGCTGCCGGCCGCCGGGCGGCAACTGCGGCTGCTATACAGCTCTACCGACGGGGTGGACGGGGAGCGGCCGATCGTGGTGTCGGGGGCGCTGTTCCTGCCGGCCGGCGATCCGCCGGCGGGGGGATGGCCGCTGATCGCCTGGGCGCACGGCACCATGGGCGTCGCGGATTTCTGCGCCCCTTCCTGGCATGGCCGATCCTTCCGTGACGTCACCTTCCTCAATGACTGGCTGGCGCGGGGCTTCGCCGTCGTCGCCAGCGATTACCAGGGATTGGGCACGGCCGGCCCGCATCCCTATGTCATGGCGCGGCCGCTGGCCTATGGCGTGCTGGACGGCATCCGTGCGGTGCGCGGTCAGGCGGGCCTGTCCGACAAGGTGGCAATCATCGGTCAATCGCAGGGGGGGCGGGCGGCCTTCGCCGCCGGGGCCTATGCCAAGGCCTATGCGCCGGATCTGGATATTGCCGGGATCGTGGCCATGGGAACGCCTTATTCCCTGGGCGGCGCGCTTTCCAATGCCGCCAGTGCGCATGACGCCGACGAGGTCAACCCGGCCATCACCAACCTGCTCTACGGTATCCTGATGGCGGAGCAGATGGCGCCCGGTCTGAAGCCATCCGACATCCTGACCGACACGGCGCTGCCGCTGCTGGAGCATGCGCGCGGCACCTGCGTGGCGCGGCTGTGGAACGATGTCAGCGGCGCGGGGTTGAGCGCCGCCAACAGCATCCGGCCAGGGGGCATGAAAATTCTGACCGACATTGTCGGGACGCGCGCCGATTATCCGCAGTTGAAGCTGGAGGTACCGCTGTTCATGGCCATCGGCGGCATCGATGCGGAAGTGGCGCCGGCGTCGCAGCTGGCGCTGGCGCGCGATGCCTGCGCCGCCGGCACCCTGGTCGAAGCCCATCTTTACGAGGGGTTGAGCCATAGCGGCGCCGTCAACGCCTCCCTGCCGGACAGCCGGCAGTTCATCGACAAGGTTCTGCGCGGGCAGAAGGTGACGCCGGTCTGCGAACCGGCGCCGCAGGTCGTGGCCGACCGCTGACCTTCCCCCCCTCGCCGGGGCGGTCCCATAAGGTAAAGGCATAGACCGGTGCCGGATCGTCAATTGAATTTGTATCCCTGCGCCGACATGCTGATGTCATCAAACTTCACGAGGAACGTCATGCGCGACCTGTCCCGTTGCGTCATCCATCCCGCCGTCTCGCATGAGGGGTTCGCCAGCGTGGGCGTGCCCACCTATCGGGCATCAACTATCCTGTTCGATGACGCCAAGTCCTATACCAATCGTAAATACCGGGGGCCGGACGGCTATACCTACGGGCTGCACGGCACGCCGACCACCCGCACGCTGGAGGCGCAGCTGACGGCGCTGGAGCAGGGGGAGCGGACGGTGATCGTGCCGTCGGGCCAGGCGGCGATCACCATCGTCTTCCTGACCGTGCTGCTGCCGGGCGACCATGTGCTGATCCCGGACACGGCCTATCCGCCCTGCCGTGGCTTCTGCGAGAATTACCTGAAGCCGCGCGGCGTGGAATACACCGTCTACGATCCGCTGATCGGCGCGGGGATCGAAGCCCTGATCCAGGCCAACACCAAGCTGATCTGGATGGAGAGCCCCGGTTCCACGACGATGGAATTCCAGGATGTGCCGGCCATCGTCAAGGTGGCGTCGGCGCGCGGCATCCTGACCGGTTGCGACAATACCTGGGCCACGCCGCTACTGTTCAAGCCGCTTGCCCATGGTGTGGATTTCTCCAGTGAAGCCTTGTCCAAATATGTCGGCGGTCATTCCGACCTGCTGATGGGGTCGATCAGCGTCAAGGATGTGGCCCTGTTCCGGCGCCTGAAGGACACGATGCGGATGATCGGCATCGGCGTGTCGCCGGATGATTGCGGGCTGGCGCTGCGCGGGCTGGAGACGATGGGCGTGCGCATGCGCCATGCCGATGCGGTGGCCACCGACATCGCCCGCCGGCTGGTGGAACTGCCGGCGGTGGAGCGGGTGCTGCACCCGTCGCTGCCCACCTGTCCGGGGCATGAGATCTGGAAGCGCGACTTCGCCGGTGCGTCGGGCGTGTTCTCCGTGGTGCTGAAGCCGGCGGCCAATACGGTGATCGAGGATGCGTTCGGGGTTTTGAAGACGTTTGCCATCGGCGCGTCCTGGGGCGGCACCCGCAGCCTGATCGTGCCCATGGCCATCAAGGCCGACCGGGTGGCCACCGACTGGACCGACGAGGGCGTGATCCTGCGCATCTCTATCGGCATGGAGGACCCGCAGGATCTATGGGCCGATCTGGAGGCGCTGTTCGCGGCGTTGGCTGTGCCCGTTCTGGCCGGTTGAGCGGGGAGGGGCAGGGCCATGAGGCGGATCGGCAAGCAGCTTCTGGCGGGGATATGCCTGTTGGCCTTGACCGCCTGCGGCCAGGCGGCGGAGAAGAAGGTTGCCGCCGGTAGTCCATCCGGTGGCACGCTGAAGGCCGTGCGCGATCGGGGCCATGTCAATTGCGGGGCCAGCACGGGCACGGTGGGGTTCGGGGCGCCGGATGCCCAGGGTTACTGGCGTGGGCTGGATATCGAGACCTGCCGGGCCGTGGCCGCCGCCGTGCTGGGCGACAAGGACAAGGCCCGGTTCGTGCCGCTGACGGGCCAGCAGCGGCTGACCGCCCTGCAAAGCGGGGAGATCGACATCCTGCCCCGCACCACCACCTGGACCCTGGCGCGCGACGCCAACGGGGTGAATTTCACCCTGCCCAATTACTACGACTATGACGGGATCATGGTCCGCCGTTCGATGGGCGTCACCAGTTCCAAGGAACTGGATGGGGCGTCGGTCTGTGTGCAGACAGGATCGACGACGGAGGTGACCTTCACCAATCTGGTGGCGGGGGTGGCGCCGAACCTGAAGGCGGTGATCTTCGACAGTACGCAGGCGACACGGCAGGCGTTCTTCTCGGGCCGCTGCGACGCGCTGATCACCGATGCCTCGGGTCTGGCGTCGGTGCGGGCCACCATGGCCGGCAATCCCGACGATTTCATCATCTTCCCCGCCGACGGCAAGCTGTCGCCCCTGACACCAGCGGTGCGCCATGGCGATGATCAATGGTTCGACATCGTGAAATGGTCGTTCCAGGCGCTGCTGATGGCGGAGGAGCTGGGCATTACCCAGGCCAATGTCGATGCGATGCGCGAGAGCAAGGACCCGACCATCCGCCGCTTCCTGGGCGTGGAGCCCGGTAACGGGGCGGCGCTGGGCCTGGATGAGCAATGGACGTACCGCATCGTCAAGCAACTGGGCAACTACGGTGAGATGTTTGACCGCAATGTCGGGCCAGCCACGCCGCTGAAGCTGGAGCGCGGGCCCAACCGCCTGTTCCGCGACGGGGGCCTGATGGTTCCCATGGCGTTCAACTGAGGGGGTGGGGATGGCGAACCTTTCCCACCTTCTCCACGACACGCGCACCCGCCAGATCGCGCTGCAGGCGTTGCTCCTCATCGTCGTCGTCGGTGGTGTCGGCTGGCTGGCGCACAATACCGTCACCAATCTGGAGGCACGCGGCATTGCCGGTGGCTTCGGGTTTCTGGAGCGGGCGGCGCGGTTTCCCATCGCGGAGAGCGTCCTGAGATACCGGCCCACGGACAGTTTCGGCTGGGCCTTCCTGGTGGGTTTGGGCAATACGCTGTTCCTGGCTGTGACGGTGGCAATTGCAGCCACCCTGCTGGGGCTGGGCGTGGCGCTGGCGCGGCGGTCCAGCCATCCGCTGACCAGCGGGGCGGCGACCGTGTATGTTGAGGCGATGCGCAACACGCCGTTGGTCGTGCAATTGCTGTTCTGGTACGCGCTGGTGACGCTGGGACTGCCCAATATCCATGCGGCCTTCACGCCGGTGGAGGGCGTCATTCTGGCCGACCGGGGGCTGTACCTGCCGCGCCCGGTGGTGCTGGGTGACAAGGGGCCGTTGCTGCTGGCCCTGCTGGTCGGGCTGGCGGGGACGATTGCCGCCTGGCGGTGGGGGAAGAGGCAGCGACTGCGCACCGGGGTATCGAACCGGCATGGGATGATCGCGGGCGTGTCTTCCCTGCTGCTGGTGGGGCTGGTCTGGGCCGGCACCGGCCTGTCACTGGCGCTGGACAAGCCGGTGATGGGGCGGTTCAACGTGACGGGCGGCATGGGATTGTCGCCGGAATTCACGGCGGTGTTCGCCGGATTGCTGCTCTATTCCGCCGCCTTCATCGGCGAGATCATCCGGGGCGGCATCGATGCCGTGGACCGGGGACAGTGGGAGGCGGGAAGGGCGCTGGGCCTGGATGAACGAAAGCTGCTGCGCCTGATCATCATCCCGCAGGCCCTGCGCGTCATCATCCCGCCGATGACCAGCCAGTATATCAACATCACCAAGAACACGACCCTGGCCCTGGCCGTGGGATATCCGGACATCGCCCTGGTGGCGGCGACCACCATCAACCAGACGGGCCAGGCCGTGGAAGGCATCCTGATCCTGATGCTGGTGTTCCTGACCCTGTCGATCACCGCGTCTGTGTTCATGAACTGGTACAACCGGCGGATCGCCCTGGTGACGCGATGACGGACATGACCCAACCCGCGCCCGTCTTCGTCCGCCAGGGTGCCACGGCGCCGCGCCCGGCCCCGGTGGCCGCAGCCAAGCCGTTGTGGCAATTGCTGTTCGGCGACATGGTCAGTGCCGCCATGACCCTGACAGGGGTGCTGGCCCTGGTCTGGATGCTGCCGCACCTGCTGTCCTGGGCCGTGATCAACGGCGTGTGGACGGGGGGCGGCGAGGCATGCCGGCAGGCGGGCGCCTGCTGGGCCTTCCTGGCGGAAAAGTACCCGCAGATCCTGTTCGGGATCTATCCGCCGGCCGAGCAATGGCGGCCCGTGGCGGTCTGCGTGCTGATCCTGGGGCTGGGTCTGTGGAGCCTGCCGCCACGCAACTGGACCAGGGTCACCATCGGCCTGTGGGTCGCCGGCATGCTGGGCAGCTTGGTGCTGATGGGTGGGGGCGTGCTGGGGCTGAAATCCGTGCCGACATCGGCCTGGGGCGGGCTGCCCATCACCCTGCTGCTGACCGTCTGGTCGCTGGGGCTGGGTTTTCCGCTGGCGGTGTTGCTGGCGCTGGGGCGGCGGGCCAGCCTGCCGGTGCCGCGGTACCTGTCGATCGGGGTGATCGAGCTGATCCGGGGTCTGCCGCTGCTGTCGCTGCTGTTCATCGCGTCGATCCTGCTGCCGCTGCTGCTGCCCGAGGGGGTGAGCATCGACAAGCTGGTGCGGGCGCTGGCCGCGATGACCCTGGTATCGGCTGCCTATATCGCCGAGGTGCTGCGTGGCGGGTTGCAGGCGGTGCCGAAGGGACAGAATGAGGCGGCGCAGGCGCTGGGCTTGGGCTGGTGGCAGACGACGCGGCTGATCGTGCTGCCGCAGGCCATCGTCAAGGTCATCCCGCCGCTGACCAGCACCATCATCGTCATGGTCAAGAATACCAGTCTGGTTCTGGTGGTCGGCCTGTTCGACCTGTTGAGCGCGGGGCGTGCCGCCCTGGCCGATCCCGCCTGGCCGTCGCCGTTCGCTGAGACCTATCTGCTGATCGCGCTGATCTATTTCACGATCTGCTTTTCCATCTCCCGCTATGCGCGCTGGCTGGAACTGCGGATATCAAGGGGAGCCGCCCGATGATTGCCGTCGAACTGTCCCGCGTCAATAAATGGTACGGCAGCTTTCATGTGCTGCGCGATGTGGACCTGAGCGTGGCGCGCGGCGAACGGATCGTTATCTGCGGCCCGTCCGGGTCGGGCAAGTCCACCCTGATCCGTTGCGTCAACCGGCTGGAGGAACACCAGGGGGGGCGGATCAGCGTGGAGGGCACGGAGCTGACCGGCGATGCGCGGTCGGTGGAGGCGGTGCGCCGCCGGGTGGGCATGGTGTTCCAGGGCTTCAACCTGTTCCCGCATCTGACCATCCTGGAGAATTGCACCCTGGCCCTGACCCAGGTGAAGCGCATGGCCAAGGCGGAAGCGGAAGAGATTGCCATGGCCTATCTGGCCCGCGTGCGCATCCCCGAACAGGCCCGCAAATTCCCCGGACAGTTATCCGGCGGGCAGCAGCAGCGGGTGGCCATCGCCCGCGCCCTGTCGCTCGCTCCGGAGATCATGCTGTTCGACGAGCCGACCAGTGCGCTGGACCTGGAGATGGTCAAGGAGGTGCTGGACATCATGGTTGAGCTGGCACGCGAGGGCATGACCATGCTGTGCGTCACCCACGAGATGGGCTTCGCCCGGCAGGTGGCCGACCGCGTCATCTTCATGGATGCCGGCCAGATCGTGGAAGCGGCACCGCCCGCCGATTTCTTCGCCAATCCGCAGCATGAAAGGACCCGCGCGTTCCTGGGCCAGGTGCTGCATTGAGAATGACGATACCAATCCGATGGAGCCGGCGATGAGCTAAGGCCGCCCCATCCCCCCAACCACCACCGGACCATTCCCCATGGAAGGCACGCCGCCCTCCGTGAACGGGCCATCCATGCCCGACGCCACCAGGCGTACCCAACGCACCCGACAGAGGTGCTTGCAAGCCACCAAACCGAACAGACGAGAACAGGGAACCATCATCATGGGTAAGGGACTGAAGACACTCACCGCCTCCTGCCTTTCCACCACGGCCCTGCTGCTGGCGGCCCCCGTCCTGGCACAGCCGGCGGAGCTGGAGGAGATCATCGTCATCGGCTCGCGCTTCGAGCCGCGCGTCGTCACCGAGAGCGCCACGCCCATCGACAGCATCTCCGCCGAGGAGCTGACCCGCGGCGGGGCCACCGATCTGCAGAGCATGCTGAAGGTGGCGGTGCCCAGCTTCAGCACCCCGCGCCCCACGGCCGCCGGTGCGCTGGACTTCCTGACGCCGCCGACCATGCGCGGTCTGTCCACGGGCCAGTTGCTGGTGCTGGTCAATGGTAAGCGCCGGCATACGGCACCGGGCGTGAATGCCGGCAACCAGATCGGGCGTGGCGACGTCGCCTATGATTTCAATTCCATCCCGTCAGCCGCCATTTCCCGCGTGGAAGTGCTGCGCGACGGTGCCGCCGCCCAGTACGGGTCGGATGCCATCGCCGGCGTGATGAATGTCCGGCTGGCCAAGGGCACGGACGGCACGGCATCGGCCATGTATGGCATCACCGAGGAAGGGGACGGCGAGCATGTGGAAGTGTCGGTCGCCAAGGGCATCGACCTGGGCGATGACGGCTTCGCCCGTCTGACGGTGCAGTACAAGGATCATGAGGAGACCAACCGCGCCGCCCCCGACACCCGCCAGCAATATTTCGGCCGCAACGCTGCCGGCGCTCTGGTCATGCCGTCGGGCAATTACGGTTCCGGTATCGGCCTGACCCCGTCCAACGGTACCTTGGACCCGCGCGAGGCGACCATCGACCGCACCATGTGGCAGTTCGGCGAGCCGAAATACGAACAGCTCGCCCTGTTCCTGAACGCCGAAAAGCCGCTGTCCGATGATGTCACGGCCTATGGCTTCGGCGGCTACAGCCGGGTGAAGGGCAACAGTTTCAACTTCTTCCGCCGCGCCGGGCAGGATGAGACACTGCGCAGCCTCTATCCTGACGGGTTCATGCCCATCCAGGAGATCGAGATTATCAACGGTTCCGGTGCCATCGGCCTGCGTGGCGACGATCTGGCCGGTTTCGGCTGGGACCTGTCCACGCTGTATGGCGGGTCGCGGATCAACACGGGATATTCCAACACGGCCAACGTCTCCCAGGGCACGGCCAGCAAGACCAGCTTCGACCGGGGCTTCAACGATTTCCGGCAATGGACGACGAACCTGGATTTCACCCGGCAGATCCCCATCGGGGACAGCGAGCCGCTGAAAGTTGCGTTCGGCCTGGAATATCGCAAGGAATTCTATGAGCTGGGCGTGGGTGAGCCCGACAGCTATGCCAATGGCGGCGTGCCCATCCTGGACGGTCCCAATGCCGGCCGCCCGGCCCCTGTGGGCGCACAGCCCGGCGGCGGCAACACACCGGAGGATGCCACCGACCAGTCCCGCAACAGCAAGGCCGCCTATATCGAGCTGGAACGCGATTTCTTCGACGAGCGCCTGACCCTGTCCGGCGCCCTGCGCTACGAGGATTTCTCCGATTTCGGCGACACCACCAATTACAAACTGGCGGGACGGTTCGAGATCACGGATGAGCTGGCGCTGCGCGGATCGTTCGGCAGCGGGTTCCGGGCCCCGGCCCTGGCGCAGTCCTATTTCAGTTCCACCAATGTCAGCTTCGTGAACGGCCAGCCGCTGCGCATCCGCAACATCTCCGTCTATCATCCGACAGCCGCCCTGGTCGGCGCGGCGCCGCTGAAGCCGGAAAAGTCGGACAATATCTCCACCGGTGTGGTGTTCAGCAGCGGCGATTTCGATGCCACGGTGGATTATTACCGGATCAAGATCACCGACCGTATCGCCATGTCGTCCAACTTCCAGTCCACGGCCCTGACGGCCCTGCTGGCGGCACGCGGATATCCGGGGCTGGGGGCCATTTCCTATCTGACCAACGCCGTGGATACGACGACCAAGGGCGTGGATGTCACCCTGCGCTACAAGCACGACCTGGATGAATGGGGCGAGGTCACCGGCACCTTCGCCGCCAATTTCAACGATACCAAGTTCGACCGCATCGCCGGCACGCCCGCTCCACTCTATGATATCGGCATCAGAACGGTGCTGTTCGACCTGACCCAGCAGGTGCGTTTCACCGACAGCATGCCCAAGGACAAGTTCACCGCCAACTTGAACTGGCGGAAGGATGCGCTGCACCTGAACCTGACGGGGACCCGGTATGGCGAGGTGGCGCAGGTGGCCCTGACCAACCGCACGCCGGCCCAGGTCGCGGCGCTGACGCCGGGTTACAAGGTGAAGCTGGTGCCGGTATCCGCCACGTCGGCCAATTCCGACATCATCCAGTACTATCGTGCCGATATCGTGGTCGATATCGAGGCGGGATACGATCTGACCGAGGATTTCACCCTGTCGGCGGGCGTATCCAACCTTTTCGACCAGTATCCGGAAAAGCAGATCGCCTCGACCACCGCGTCGGTGGCGGCCGGAACCAATGGTGCGGACAATAACGGCACCTTCCCCTACGCCTATATCGCACCCTATGGCGTCAATGGCCGGGCCTTCCATGTGAAGGCGACATATCGGTTTTGAGTGATAGCCGCTTCCGCTTCCCACCTCATCCACCGTCACCCCGGCTTTCGCTGGGGTGACGGTGGATGAGGTGGCGAAGTTTTGACTTTATGTGCCAACCCAAAGGACCACCCCATGCGCATGACCCGCATCATCCCCGTCATGGCCCTGTCGTTGCTGCTGGCGGCTCCCGCTCTCGCCCATCCCAAGCTGAAGGCGGCCGATCCGGCGGTGGACAGCACCGGCCCGGCGCCGGCCGCCCTGTCCTTGTCCTTTTCGGAAAAGCTGACGCCGGGCACGGCCGCCGTCACCCTGTCACCGGCGCCGGCCGGGGGTGTCAGCATCGCCGACGGGGCCGACAGCCAATCGCTGATCGTGACGCCGAAAACCAAGCTGGCGGCCGGTTCCTATAAGGTGGATTGGGCGGTGACGGCGGCCAATGGCCATCAGTCCGCCGGCAGCTACCAGATCAATGTGAAGTAACGGAGTATCCGAGCGATGAAGCATCCCCTCCGCTGCTTGTTGATCCCGGCCCTGCTGCTGTCCTTGTCGGCACCCACCGCCCAGGCCGCGTCCAAGGCGGCGGAGGGTGATGCCGCTGTCGCCCTGTTGCAGGATCTGATCCGCTTCGACACGGTGAACGCGCCTGGCGACACCACGAAGCTGGCCGCATATCTGGAAAGCCTGTTCAAGCCGTTGGGGGTGGAGACGGAAATCATCCTGTCGCCCAACGGCAAGGCGGCGCATTTCATTGCGCGGCTGAAGGGCGATGGCAGCCTGGCGCCCGTGCTGCTGGCCGCGCATACCGATGTGGTGCCGGTGGAGCGGGAATTCTGGACCGTGGATCCGTTCGCCGCCACCATCAAGGATGGGTTCGTCTATGGCCGCGGTGCCCTGGACAACAAGAGTGCCGTGGCCGTGTTCGCCCGCGTCGTGATGCGGCTGGCCCACGAGAAAGTGAAGCTGAAGCGCGATATCATCTTCCTGGCCGAGGCCGATGAGGAGCAGGGGCGGTACAATACCGGCTGGCTGGCCCAGAACCATTGGGCCAAGATCGACGCGGCCGTGGCCCTGAACGAGGGCGGCAATACCATGCTGGACCCCGATGGCAAGGTCCGGCAGATCAATATCTCCGTGGCCGACAAGCAGACGCTGAACCTGAAGCTGACCGCGCGGGGCAAGGCGGCCCATTCCTCGCTGGCCGTGCCGCCGCTGGAGACGGCCAATGGCCAGCTCATCGCCGCCCTGGGGAAAATCGCTTTCGCGGAAACGCCGATCAAGCTGACCCCGCCGGCCGTGGCCTATTTCACGGGGCTGGCCAAGCTCTATCCCGGTCCGCTGTCGGGTGCTGTGGATCGGCTGCTGGCGGCCAGTGACGATGCTGCCCGACTGGTGGCCGCCAAGGAGGTTCTGGCGGCCCACCCAAAGGAAGCGCCGACCCTGTCGGCCCTGATGCGCGACACCATGGTCGTCACCATGATCAATGCCGGGGTGAAGCCCAACATCATTCCGGGCGAAGCGGAGGCGATCATGAATGCCCGCCTGATGCCCGGTGTCGATGTCTACCAGTTTGTGGAGCAGGTGAAGGTCCTGATCGGCAATCAAGCCATCGAGGTGGAGATCGTCAATTCCCGGCCCAAGGAGGAACAGGAAGCCTTCTTCCGCCAGCGCAGCGCCATCCAGCCGTCCAGCACCGAGACCGACCTGTTCGCGGCGTTGGAGAAGCAGGCCAAGCGGGTCTGGCCGCAGGCGCAGGTGCTGCCGGTGATGCTGCAGGCCTCCACCGATGCCGGCCCCTGGCGGGCGCGCGGCGTGCCCGTCTATGGCATCCGCCCGTTCCCCACCGATCCCGACACCTCGTCGCGTGTCCATGGCCATGACGAGCGCGTGGCGGTGAAGTCGGTGCATGAGGGCGTGGATTACGTCTATGGCGTGCTGAAGCAGGTGGCGGGGCGCTGAAAGACCCTGTCCCTCTCCTCTGCGTATGGGAGAGGTGAAATCCTGTATACGCAAACCCCTGGGTTCTTCCCGCGTCGCGGGCACTCCCTTATCCTGTCCTGTCGGCCCGCACGCCCCTCCGTGCGGGCTTTTTTCTTTTGGGATTCCGGCGTTGCCGTGCCTGTCCAGGAAATCCGCTACCTCGATATCCAACACTTGTTACAAAAAACTTGGGTATGTGGGCGATTTACCCTTGCCGTCATGCATACACAAACCGTATAGAATTTATACATAACAAGCGATGGCGTTGGATCGGGCGGTGCGTAAGGGCAGTCCATATCGGTCTTCCCCTATATGCCGCGATACTGTCGCCGCACAGACGGGGTCGCCTTTGAACGGCGGCCTCAGGGGAGGTTCAAGATGTCTAAGCGTGCGGAACTGTCCTGGCGTCCGTCCCTGCTGGCCATGGGCCTGGCGCTGTTTTCAGGTGTGTTGCCAGCCGGCGCCCAGGAAAAGAAGGCCGATGCGGCCCCGATGCTGGACGAGATCGTGGTGGTCAGCCAGAAACGGGCCGGGGCCGTGGATGTGCAGGCCGTGTCGGTCGCCATCACCGCGTTCGACGCCAATGCCATCGAGAAGAGCTTTGCCAGCGATCTGGTGGATGTGGGCCGCATGGCGCCCAACATCCAGCTGAACCAGTCGGGCACCTTCGGCGGCTTCTCCAACTTCTTCATCCGGGGCATCGGATCGTCCAACACCATCCGCACCGTCGATCCGGCGGTCGGCACCTTCGTCGACGGCATCTATATCGGCTTCGGCCCGGCTTCCATGCAGGATACGTTTGACATCGCCTCGGTCGAGGTGCTGCGCGGACCCCAAGGCACGCTGTTCGGCAAGAACGTGACGGGCGGTGCCGTTTCCGTGATGTCCACCCGGCCCAATGGCGATCTGGGGGCCGACATCAAGATCACCTATGGCAATTATGACCGTATCGACGTGTCAGCCGCGGTGCAGTTCCCCATCATTGAGGGGCAGTTGGCCGGCAAGATCGCCGCCATGTCGAAAAGCCGCGACGGTTATTTCAAGAACCTGACCACGGGCCGCACCAAGCCGGATGTGGACACGTCCATCATCCGCCCCACCTTCCGTTGGACCCCCAACGAGGTGCTGACCATCGACCTGATCGGCGAATATTACCGCGACAAGGGCGGCTCCTCGGCCTCCCAGAACCGGGACAGCCGCAACAATCCGCGCATGCTGCTGGTGAACGGTCAGCTTGTGGCCTCTCCCGCCACGGTTCAGCGGGTCTTCGGCTATACGCCGCCCACGGACAAGTACGACATCAACCATAATGACCAGGGCTATGTCGACACCACGGCCGGCCACGCCATCATCGATGCCAGCCTGGATGTCGGCCATGGCGTCGTCTCGCTGGTCACCGGCTATCGCGACGTCACGTTCAACTCCTCCACCGATTTCGACGGCTCGCCCTATATCGTGTTCGAGTTCCCGGACAACCGGGAGAGCCAGCACCAATATTCCGGTGAGCTGCGCTATGCGTCCAGCTTCTCCGACCGGGTGGAGTTCACCGCCGGACTTTATTATTTCACGCAGGAAATGTATATCGCCGAGCGCCGCGCCGCGTATGCCAGCGGCCCGGCCACCGCGCCCGTCATCTCCCGCACCGTCGGCATCGCCAAGACCGATGACAGCTCCTACGCCGTGTTCGGCCAGGGATCGGTGAAGTTCACCGACCAGCTGTCGCTGGTGCTGGGTGGGCGTTATACTGTGGAGAAGAAGGAGATCGAGCTGTGCCCGTTCAACGCGGCACTCTACAACTCGCTGGACTTCAACGCCTGCCCGGTGGCCCGGCTGAGCGATAATGACAAGTGGAACAGCTTCTCGCCCAAGGTTGGCCTGGACTGGAAGATCGATGGCGATGTCCTGGCCTATGCCTCCTGGACCAAGGGTTTCCGCTCCGGTTCCTTCAATGCCCGCGCCACCAACGCCGCCGTGCTGGGCCCTGTGGACCAGGAGACCGTGTCATCCTATGAGGCGGGCCTGAAGAGCGAGTTGATGGACCGGCGCCTGCGCTTCAACGCGGCCACTTTCCTGTCGGATTATACCAATATCCAGCGCACCGTATCCGATACGGTGATCGTCAACGGCCTGCCGACCGTGACCCAGGTGCCGCGCAATGCCGCGTCGGCCACGATCTGGGGCGCGGAGCTGGAAGGCTCCTATCTGGTCACCGACGCGCTGACCCTGGACGCCTCGCTGGGCTATACCAACGCGTCCTATGACAGCTTTGCCAATATCGACACCAACCGCAACGGCGTGTATGAGCCGGCCATCGACGGGCCTATCGCCAAGGACCTGAAGTTCGAGCGGGTGCCGAAATGGCAGTACGCGGTGGCCGCCAGCTACGAGGTGCCGGTATCGGCCACCAGCTCCTTGCGCTTGCGCACCTCCTATACCTGGGTGGATGACCAGTTCATCGACACGCTGAACAGCCCGTCGCTGGCGCTGGACGCCTATGGGCTGTGGGATGCCTCGGTCAGCTACTCCCTGGATGACAGCTACACGATCTCCCTGTTCGGGCGTAATCTCAGCAATGCTGAATATTATGATTTCGGCTTCGATGGCGGCACGCATCGCGCCGTCTGGGGCGGTGTTCCCCGCACCTACGGTATCGAGCTGTCGGCGAAGTTCTGAGGAATACGCCCTCTCCCGTGGGGCGGGATTTTGCGAAACCTGGGGTCGTGAGCTTTCTTGCAATCTCTACCGTCACCCCGGCGAAAGCCGGGGTGACGGTAGAGAGAGTGGGAATGAAGGTGCCCAGAACTTGTGCAGAGATCTCGCGAACAGGGGAGGGCGGAATTTGGTTCAGACCCCAGGAGGAGACCCCATGGCAGCGAACCTGACCCTGGAACAGCGCATCGACCGGCTGGAGGCGCGGGCCGAGATCAATGATCTGGTGGCCCGTTACGGGTTGACCGTCGATGACCGCGACCTGGAGGGGCTGGCCGACCTGTTCACCCAGGATGGCGCCTTCAGGTCCAAGGATGGGGTGCTGAACGCGCGCGGACGTGACGCGGTGATTGAGCAGTATCGGGGCCGGTTCGCGGCCCTGGGTCCCTGCAACCATGTCACCCATGACAAGGTCGTCAGCTTCGATGACGGGGATCCCGACCGGGCCACGGGCATCGTCACCTCCCATGCGGAGGTCTGGCGCAACGGTCAGGCCATGCTGACCGCCCTGCGCTATCAGGATGAATACCGGCGCGGGGCCGATGGCAAATGGCGCTTCGCCGACCGGCTGCTGACCTTCTTCTATTATCTGCCGGTCAAGGAATATGCCGACGCGCTGGGCGACCCACTGCGCCAGCGTGCCTATGGCGACCATCGCGCCGCCGACTATCCGGAGAAGCTGCCCAGCTGGCGCCTATACCACCAGTCCGGGGAGAGTGCGGCCCGATGACCCATAGCCTGATGTCCGGCCTGTCCCTGCCCGCCAAGCCCGAAGACCGCTTTGTGCCGCGCGACGGGCTTTATGCCTGGTATGTCACGGTGCTGCTGACGGTCGCCTATGCCGTGGCCTTCGTGGACCGGCAGATCCTGAACCTGCTGGTGGAGCCCATCAAGGGCCAGTTCCTGCTGACCGACACGCAGATCAGCCTGTTGCAGGGCCTGGCCTTCACGCTGGCCTATGTGCTGATGGGGCCGCTGTTCGGGCGCTGGACCGATATCGGCAACCGTCGCACCATCATCTGGACCGGCGTCACCATCTGGTCGGTCTTCACCATCTTCTGCGGCCTGTCACAGAGCTATTGGCAGCTGTTCGGCGCCCGGATGGGCGTGGGCGGGGCGGAAGCCTGCCTGATGCCGGCGGCGTGGTCGCTGCTGTCGGATTATTTCAGCAAGGACAAGCTGCCGCGCGCCATGAGCATCTTCCTGATGGGCCCCTATCTAGGCGGCGGGCTGGCGCTGATCTTCGGCGGGCTGGTCATCCAGCAGCTGGGCCATGTCGGCCCCGTCGATGCCGGTCCCTTCGGCCTGCTGGACCCCTGGCACCTGTCCTTCATCGTGGTTGGCCTGCCCGGCCTGGTGCTGGCCGGCCTGATGCTGACCGTGCGGGAGCCGGGGCGGGCCCGGGGCGGGAAGGGGGAGCAGGAACGCTTCACCCTGGCACAGATCTGGCACTTCCTGCGCGAACGGCGCGGCTTCTACGGTGCCTTCTATGGCGGCATGTCGCTGCATGTCATCGCGCTCTATGCCTTCCCGGCGTGGATACCCTCCTTCCTGATCCGGCATTATGGGGTGTCGATGGCGTCGGTCGGGCTGCAATATGGGGCGTCGGTGCTGATCGCCGGCTCCGTCGGGGTCTGGTGCGGTCCCTATCTGGCGAAGGGTCTGGCGGCGCGCGGCTATGGTGATGCGCCCTTCCGCACGCCGGCTGTGGCCACGCTGGGCGTCGTGCCGTTCGCCGTGGCGCTGCCCTTCAGTCCTTCCTATGAGTTGGCGCTTGCCATGGCCATCGGGGTGACCTTCTTCTACACGCTACCCATGGCCATGGCGGCGTCTGCCCTGCAGATGGTCACACCCAACCGCATGCGCGGTGTCATCTCCTCGCTCTATGTCTTCACGGTTTCCATCGTCGGGCTGGGTCTGGCCCCCACCTTCATCGCGCTGATCACCGACCGGCTGTTCGGTGATCCGGGCATGGTGGGCTGGTCGCTGGCCCTGGTCTGTTCGGTGTCCAGCATCGGTGCCTCTGTCCTGATGCTGCGCGGCCTGGGTGCCTTTCGCGAGGCCCAGGCGGAACTGGAGAAAGCGTCGTGAGAATCCTGGTCTTCGGGGCCACGGGTGACCAGGGGCAGGCGCAGTTGCGCCGCCTGATCGCGGCCGGCCACACGCCCTTGGCCGTGGCGCGCGACCCGTCCCGCCTGGGCGTGGACAGCGTGGCCGCCGATTACCGCGATCCCGACAGTCTGGCCCGCGCCCTGGACGGGGTGGATGCGCTGTTCGTCACCATGCCGTCGACATCGTTCCAGGCGGCAGATCCGCTGATCCGGGCGGTGGATGCCATCGGCAAGGCGGCGCGGCGCCAGGGGCTGCGCATGGCGGTGTTCAACAGCTCCATGATCGTGAAGGAGGAGAGACGCGGCTTCGCGGCCCATGATGCGCGCTGGGAGATGCGGGAACGGCTGCGCGACAGCGGCGTGCCCACCGTATCGATCCAGCCGGTGATCTATCTGGACAATCTGCTGCGCGCCTGGGCCCGCCACCACATCCTGCATGAAGGGCGCATCCTCTATCCCCACCACCCGGCGCTGGATGTCTGCTGGATCTGCCAGGATGATGTGTCCGACCTGATGATCGCCGCTTTGGACCGCCCACACCTGTCGGGCCGCGCCTATAATGTCGGGGGATTTGAGGCCATAAGAGGACCGGACCTGGCCCGCCGGCTGGGCGCCGTGCTGGGTCGGGACCTGCGCTTCGATTTCCGGCCGATCGCGGATTTCTGCGACGCCATGGCCGGATTGTTCCAGGACGTCACCACATTGGACCGCGACCGGCTGACCGGGGAGCTGCACCGCATCTATGAATGGTACAATCATGGGGATGAAAAGCCCTTCCGCGTGGACATGGCCCCCATCCTGGCCGACCTGCCCGTGAGGCTGACCCGCCTGGAAGATTGGGCGCGGCGGCAGGATTGGAGTGCTGGCGCAACGTAAAGCATCTGGCATGTGCCCCATCCACGCGCGCTAATCTGGATAGCTAGGAATTGGCATCCAGCCTGGGATAAGGTTCCGGGACCGGTGGGGGAGGGGTGGTGATGATCCTGATTGTCGAGGATAGCGAGGAACAGCGCATCATCCTGTCGGCCATCATCACCCATTCCAACCTGGGCCCCGCCCACGCCGTTGGAACTGCCGAGGACGCGTTGACGTTGCTTGAGATCGACAGGACATCCGGCCCGCCATCGCCTGTGCGGGCCATCCTGATGGACGTGATGCTGCCCGGGATCGACGGGATCAGTGCGGCCGCCCAGATCCAGGCCAATCCGCGCCTGACGAACATCCCGCTGATCGTCATCTCCGCGCTGGAGGAGAGCGAGAGCCTGGCCGCGGCGTTCGAGGCCGGGGCCGCCGATTACATCGTGAAGCCGGTACAGCCCGTGGCCCTGGCCGCCCGGCTGCGCACCGCGCTGCGCCCGCCCGGCGGGTCGCGGTTGAAAAGCCTGGATTGCCGCCAGGCGCTGGACGGGGTGTTCGTGCGTGGTGTTCGGCTGGACGTGGTCCTGTCCGACTGGCCGGAACTGAAGCTGGAACTGGGCCAGCATGGGGCGGACGAGGTCCGGGACAAGCTGATCGAGGTATTTTCCAGCGTCAATGACCGCGCCGACAAATGGGTCTGCCGGGCGGAGGGGGGTGGTTTCTCCCTGCTGGTGGAAGGGGCGGAGAATGGTGCCGGCCTGATGGCGCTGGCGGCGGAGATCGCTGCCGACATGCCCTGGCCACAGATGGACGTGACCCTGTCGTCGGTGGGCGCGGCATGACTGGCCGGGATGAGGTCGGCAAGACGGTCGCCGCCTTGGTGTCCCGCCTGCCTTCAGGCGCTGCCCGGCTGCTGTATGGCGAACTGGCGGGAGCGGGGGCGGGGGAGACCAATGGCAAGCTGGCCGTGGTCCGCCGCGCCCTGGTGGAGCGCATCAATGCGTCGCGCCAGCAGCATGGGCGCCGGCTGTTCACGCAGCTGTTCGAACCGTTCATGACGGCGGATATGGAGATGCTGCGCCCCGGCTTTTCCGGCCTGGGGGTGCTGCATGCCGTGGATATCGGGGCCGTCTGGGTCCAGGCGGCGGCCGGCCCGCTGGCCAGGCTGGCGGCCGAGATCGAGGCAAGGCTGCCGGCCCTGGTGGCGGAGCGGCCGCTGGATCTGGTGTTGACCCTGCCGGAAATCCAGGAATTGCAGGAACAGGCAAGGCGCGGCGCGCTGGATTGGCTGAACGGGGATGCCGCCCGGCTGCACAAGGTGCTGGCATCGCTGAACAGCTGGCGGGCTACGGAACTGCGCCGTTTGGGCGTGGATTTCACCCCGCGCCCCCTGACCACCGAGGATCTGATCACCATCAGGGGCGTGCTGACCCATGGTGCGGCCCTGCGGCCCATCGCCAATACCGTGCTGGCCGGCAGCGGGTCGGCCGGGGTGATAGTGGAACTGGCGGCGTCCTTCGCGCTGCATCCGCTGCAATCACTGACCACGCCGGAAGCGCGCATGGCGCTGTATCTGGTGCCGCTGTCGCTGATGCATCGGCGCCGCGCCTATCGCGCCGTCGTGCCCTTCCTGCTGGACGGCACGCCCACGGTGCAGGCCCGCATCCTGGAGGCGCTGGACAGCCATTTCGGCCGTACCTGTGCGCGCATCGGGCAGGAGGCGGGGCTGTTGGCTGGGGCCGGGCAGCCCATCAAGGGCCCGCTGGCCGCCACCACCCTGCGCCGGCTGACTCTGGGCGAGGAGCTGGGCCATCTGGACGCCATCCTGGGTATCTATGAGGAATTCGAGATCCTGGACGATCCGCGCCTGGGCGCCCAGGCGCGTGACTACATGGATCAGATGGTGAAGGGGGTGGAGCGCAATCTCTACCCCGCGCTGGTCGATCGCTGCATCGCCGCCGGCCGCGCCATCGAACGCGCCCTGCCGGACCAGGATGCGCTGGAATGGGCGCTGGGCCTGTGTGTGCGCTGGCGCGCCGTGATCGGCCGGGTCATGCATTGGGGATCGGGCCACAGCAATTTCAAGGAACTGGTGCTGGAACATGCCAAGGCGTCGTTCCAGGCCGCCCTGTCCGATCCCCGCGCCCTGGCCCCGTCCGACCGGCTGGCCCAGGCGGTCCGCATGCTGCAGATCTCCAAGCCGCTGGGCGGCGGGGCGGAAAGCTGGATCACCCTGCTGGACAAGGGGCTGGTCCGCACCGTCACCGACCGGCTGCGCCAGGTGGACCCGCTGCGCGATGGGGAACGCGACCTGGCCGCCGCCTTGATGGTGCTGGTGCGCGACGAATTGCGCCGTACCCGGCATTGGAAGGATACGGGCCTGGTGGCGCTGGACGAGCTGGCGGTCGCGGCGGGGCTGTAGGTTCGCCGGGCGGGTTTTCCGCGGAGCAATTCCGTTATGGCCTGCCGCACTGTCATCCGGTCCGGTGACAGCGGTAACCGCAGCTGACCACCGTCGTGGAAGGTGGGGCGGGGTATCAACCCCGCCCCACAGTGACCAGATGCCGGCCGTCGGTCTGCTGGTCGATTCCGATGGGCACATCCCGGAAACGGCCGATCGTGTCGATATTGGTCAGCGTATGCCGCGACGGGCGCACGGTGGTGAAACACCCACCGCCGGCCAGCGCTAGGGGCAGCAGGGTCTGGAGGACCAGACCGGTGCTGCCCGCTGTGCCGATGGCGACATCATAGTCGCCGGCCCGCATCCGGTCGGGGGTGAAGGTCAGGCTGGCGCTGCCCAGCGCCGCCCCCGTCGACCGCCGCCCCGCTGATCGCCGCGGCCGGTTGCAAGGACGATACTGAGCTACGCGGGATTGCTCCCCGGGTGGATTCGGACCACCGACCTCCCGCCTCCCGGCGGGTGCTCTATCCATGGAGTCCTTCCTGCATCCGCCGGGACTGTGCCTCAGGACCCGGTCAGGGAGGCGGCGACAAGGATGAAGGGACTTTACCCGGCAATGTCTTGCGACGGTTGCGCGGGAGGGATTTTTCAAACCTCCTAACGCTAAAAAAATACGCTGAAAAATAAATCGATGTCGCTCAGTCCCGTACCGGCGTTTTCGGCCACCATTCGATTCCCGCTTCGGAAGTCGAATGACCAATCGAAGTGCCCTTCGGGAGGGCGCGCATCGACTACTACGCCTCAGCGGCCTTGCGCCGCCGCATCCGCCATTCGTGCGCCTTGTCGAGCCGGCCTTCGACATATTCGCCTAGCGCTTCGACCTCCCCAATCGCCGTCATGAGCGCTTCGGCGCTGACCTCGATGGTCGGCATTGGAAAGGAGGCAAGCGAGCTGTCTTCCAACGTCAAAGTCGATATTTCATCGTCGCCGATGAAATAGGGCCGTGGGTGCTTTTCCAAGGTCGCCTTGTCGTGGTTCACGGTTAGTGTGGTCAGGCACTTGCCATGCTGCCCGCGATTGCGGGCAAGCAAGATCTGCTCGATCAGCGCGCGGTCCACCCGACTGTCGCTCCAGTCGGTTTCGAGGATTTCGCCGAGCGCCTCCAAATAGGCCGGCACAAACCCACCGGCGAACGCCTTTTTCTGGTTCTCGAACGAGAAGCCGATGACACGGTCAGCTAGCGTCTTGAAATAGAGCTTCAGCGTGTCCGAAAGCATCGAGATACAGGTAAGCCCCAGGACAGATAGCGCCGCTCGGCGTCCATCCATTCCTCCAAATAGGCCGGTTCTGGGTCTTCACTGTAAGGCGGGTTGTCGAACGGCGGCAGTTCGTTCTCGATGCGCGGGTTGTCGAACGGCGGCAGTTCGTTCTCGATGCGATGCTTCACGTCGACGAACGCCTTGGCGCGCTCTGTATAGAAGAAGCGGACGAACCCAGTGCGGCTCTTCAGGAAGTAAAGTGCGTCCATCTTCTTGCTCCCTTCTAACGCTGGGGCTTCGGCGGAATTATTTTCTGCCTTTCGGCTACTCGGCCGATCGCCCACGCAAAATCAAGATAGCCGCGCCTATGGTTTATCGACCAAGCACGGGCGCCTTGCTCTTCTCGGTTCGCGATCACGATAGTCCGTCGAGCCCGACGATCCAGTAGATGCTGCCCATCGCCGGCATCAGCCGCCCCACGATCGATGCGAACAGTCCCTTATTCGCCATGATGTCACCCTCCTTCCTTCATCCGGTGCCGTGCGGCATCGCTGCCGTCTGCATGGCTTCCTTAACCGCAAGGGGCGTGCCAACAGGCTGGAAAGGGTGAAAATTTTTCAGGAATGGCGGAAAGGCTGGGTTCTGGTTCCGGGTAGATGGTTTCGTGATGATGAATGAGATGATATAATCATATCGGATTTATAAATTTGGATAAGATGGCATGAAACGGACGGTGGTCATCGGCTTCCTGGGCACGGTGCTGGACTTCGTGGGCAAGGGCAAGGACCGGTGGGGCCGCTGGCGCCCGTCGGTCGGGATCTGCATGCAGGAGGATCTGCTGGTCGACCGGTTCGAGCTGCTGCATGACGCGCACAGCGCCGGGCTGGCCAAGATCGTTCGTGAGGATGTGGCATCGGTGTCGCCGGGCACGGAGGTGCGGTCGCAGCTGATGCCCCTGCGCAATCCCTGGGATTTCGAGGAGGTGTACGGAAAGCTGCTGGATTTCGCCCGCGCCTACCCGTTCGACACGGAGGAAGAGGATTACCTGATCCATATCACCACCGGCACCCATGTGGTGCAGATCTGCCTGTTCCTGCTGACGGAGGCGCGGTTCCTGCCGGGCCGGCTGCTGCAATCCAGCCCGGACAAGGACAGCAAGGCAGTGGCGGCCGGGCGGGTCAGCACCATCGACCTGGACCTGTCGCGTTATGACAGCATCGCCACACGGTTCCAGGCCCAGGCGCGCGAGGCGACATCCTTCCTGAAATCCGGCATCGCCACGCGCAATGCC
Source organism: Niveispirillum sp. GW835-FHT14G11 (assembly GCF_058793615.1). Classification (NCBI taxonomy): domain Bacteria; kingdom Pseudomonadati; phylum Pseudomonadota; class Alphaproteobacteria; order Rhodospirillales; family Azospirillaceae; genus Niveispirillum; species Niveispirillum sp. GW835-FHT14G11. Next base: position 289,711 of record NZ_JBXAFZ010000008.1, on the reverse strand, counting down.
GGCTTCAACCGCATGATCGACCGGATCGAACAGGTGGCGATCCGGTCACGCGCGCCCATCCTGTTGCAGGGCCCGACCGGGGCCGGCAAGTCGCAGCTGGCGAGGCGCATCTATGATCTGAAGCGCCAGCAGCACCAGATCGCAGGACCCTTCGTGGAGGTGAATTGCGCCACCCTGCGCGGTGATGGCGCCATGTCGGCGCTGTTCGGCCACCGCAAGGGGGCGTTCACGGGTGCAGCCGCCGACCGGCCCGGCCTGCTGCGCGCGGCGGACAAGGGCATGCTGTTCCTGGACGAGATTGGGGAACTGGGCCTGGACGAACAGGCGATGATCCTGCGCGCGGTGGAGGATAAGCGCTTCCTGCCGGTTGGATCGGACAAGGAGGTGGAAAGCGATTTCCAGCTGATCGCCGGTACCAACCGCGACCTGGGGGGCCTGGCGGCGGCGGGCCGCTTTCGCGAGGATCTGTTCGCGCGGCTTAACCTGTGGACCTTCGAACTGCCGGGACTGGCGGAACGGCGGGAGGATATCGAACCGAACCTGGAGTTCGAGCTGGATCGGTTCGCGGCCCGCGAAGGGGTGCGTGCCACCTTCAATGCTGAGGCCAGGGCGCGCTATCTGGCCTTTGCCACCGATGCCGCCACCCCCTGGACCGGCAATTTCCGCGACCTGTCGGCCAGCGTCACCCGCATGGCGACCCTGGCGCCGGGCGGGCGCATCAATGCCGATAATGTGGCGGACGAGATTGCGGGGCTCCGGCGTCGCTGGCGGGGGAGTGGTCCGGGTGAGGGCGATGATGGGCTGGAAACGTTGCTGGGCGCTGATGGCGTGGCCGGGATCGACCTGTTCGACCGCTGCCAGCTGGCCACCGTCATCCGCGTGTGCCGCGACACAAGATCGTTGAGTGAGGCGGGACGGGTGCTGTTCGGCGCGTCGCGCACGACCCGCAAAAGCGTGAACGATGCCGACCGGCTGCGCAAATATCTGGCGCGTTTCGGCTTGGATTGGGACCGGGTGCGCGGATAGGGCCAATTCCCGCCCGTCCCACCGGCCCCGGCCTTGCCCCACCCTGATCGCGCTGCCATGCTGGCGGCGGAAACCAAGGGGGCATCATGATCCTGTCGACCATGGAACAGCCGGCCGGATACCGCGTCGTGCGGCATCTGGGCCTGGTGCAGGGCAGCACCGTCCGGTCCAAGCATCTGGGCCGGGACATCATGGCGGGCCTGAAGGAAATGGTGGGCGGGGAACTGCGCGGCTATACCGAGCTGTTGAACGAGGCGCGGGAGGAGGCGACGCGGCGCCTGCGCGCCGCGGCGGATGAATTGGGGGCCAATGCCGTGATCTCCATCCGCTATTCCACCGCCAATATCGGCAGTGGGGCGGCGGAGGTGCTGGCCTATGGCACGGCCGTGGAACTGGCGGCGGACGAGCCGGCGTCATCGTGAACGAGAAGCTGCCCGATCTGCCGCCCGGCATGGAATGGCTGGAATATCTGGCCGACACCGACTGGTGGTTCGGGAACTGGGGCGGCTGGGCCGTGGGTCTGGGCATCGCCGTACTGTTCAATGCAGCCTTCCTGATGATCGGGGCCTGGATCGAGCGCAAAAACGACCGGCGGCTGGCCCGCATGGATGCGGCGGTGGCGGGCGTGCGCGTGTTCGTGGGCAAGCCGCCGCCGGGGGTGAGCGGCACGCACCGGATGGTGCAGGCGGCCATCGTCATGGCGCCGGCACCCCTGGGCCGCTTGTCGATCCTGCTGCGCCGGATCATCGGCGGGCGGGTGGTGACCCGGCAGCGGGATTTGCAGCGGACAAGGCGGCTGGCCCTGCTGCGCCTGCGCGAACAGGCGCTGGCGGCGGGGGCGCCAGTCGTCGCGGGGGTGGAGTTCTGCCAGATCGGGCTGGGCAAGGGTCGCTTCGCCCTGCTGGTCACAGGCACGGCCCTGGTCGGGGCGGAGCCCATGGCGGCGGCAATGGTCACGGAGGCCGTGGGGGCGGAGCCGCCGCGCCATTGGCGGGAGCTGGCCCTGGCGCTGACCATGCTGGTGGTGGCAACGGGAGGCGCGATGATCGGGGGCGAACTGGCGGACCGGTTCGCGGGACAGGTCTGGAAACGGTTCGGTGTCGGGTTTTGGAAGCGGCACGTGAGGCGGGAATAGGGGTATCGCGGATTACGGCTTGCGTCCAATTCGCGATACGAATGAACCGGTTTTCTACGCCGGGACCTTGAGCTTCTTCGGCCGCTTGAACCAGAAGCTCCACACGGCCAGCGTGCCCAGCACCGCCATGCCCAGGCCCGACAGGGTCATCAGCAGTTTCAGCGGCAACCCGCCCACCTTGGCGGCGTGCAGGGGATAGACCTTGGTGAAGACCCGCTGTCCCAGCGGCATGTCCAGGGCGCTGCGGGCCTCCACGACACGTCCGTCGGCCGGGTCGAACCAGACCAGGGTGCGGCCATTGGGCAGCCATTCGGCCGGCTGCTTCAGGCGCAGGCTGATCAGGTCACCCGGCTTGCGCGGCAGGGTCAGCACACGGAATTCGGCATCGGGGAAGCGTTCGCGCGCCGCCGCCAGCATGGCGTGCCAGTCGGGGGAGGGGGCGAGCGGCCCCCCTTTCACCTTGGGTGCGGCCGTCGCCGTCCGCCATTCCTTGGCCGATCCCAGCGGGCTCAATATGAAATTGGCGACGGGCTGCAGGGTCAGCATCGCACCGGTCAGGCAGGAGATGAACAGCAACGGCGCCAGCACCACGCCGATATCGCGGTGATGGCGGATGATGGCGGGGCGCGACATCCGCGCGGGCCAGAGCTTGAACTGGAAGGTCCGGCGCAGCTTCCACCACAGGATGAGGCCGGAGATGATGAAGAACAACCCGACCAGGGCGACGATGCCGATGAAGATTTCACCGGCATCGCCGGCCAGCAGATAATGGTGCAGGTCGAACAGCCACAGTTCCGGCCGCGCCCAGATGCCGTCCCAGCTGGCGATGACGGCGCTCGTCTGGTCGGCATAGGCACCGGCCCCGCTGCCAAAGCGCAGCCGATGCAGGCCGAAAGTCTGGCTGGCGAAGATGATGCTGTCCGGCCGGTCGGGGGCGGCGAATATCCTCGCTACCGCATCCGCCACGGGACCGGCCTCACTGACCAGGGCATCACCGGTGCCAGGCGCCATCACCCAACTGTCCTTATGGACCAGCAGGGCGCCGGACAGGCCCAGCAGGGCCAGGACCAGCCCGACGATGCCGCCTGCCCAGCGATGCAGAAGGTCCAGTGTCTTCATCAGAAGCTGTAATCCCAGCCGATGGTGAGGGCCCGGCCACGGCCGGCATAGAAGCGCTGGCTGTCGGTCAGGCGCTGGGTCTGGCTGTTATAGTCGATGAACTGGTTGTCCAGCAGGTTCTGGATGGACAGCGTGACGCCACCCACTGGCAGTTCATAGCGGAAGGAACTGTCGACGATGGAATAGCCGCCGAAATCGGCGAAGGTGGTGCCGCTGCCGACATCGCCCGACAGGTAGAACTGCGCCTGCAGGCGGGCCGTGATCTTGCCTTCGGCGTAAGCGGCGGCCAGGTTCACGCGGTCGGGGGAGATGTTGGCGCCATCGAGCTTGCCATCGACCTTGCCGTCGCCATTGCTGTCGTTGCGGCCCTCCAGATGGGCATAACCGCCCGACAGGGTCAGGCCGGGCAGCGGCGTCTCGTAGGACAGGTTCAGCTCCAGCCCCTCGATCTCGATGCGCTGGCGCTGCGCCTCATAGACGCCATTGGTCAGCACCAGCAACTGGCCCTTGGTGGAGGTGGACCAGAAATAGGTGGCGCTGCCCTTGAACGGACCATGGTCGCCCTCCAGCCCGATCTCCTTGTTGTTGGAGATGATGGGGCTGATATCCAGGAAATCGTCGATATCCTGGCCGGCGCGGGTGATGGAGCGGGTGATGCGACCGACATCGGGGACCGTATAGCCCTCCGCATAGGAGGCATAGGCGCGCAGGCCCTCGACCGGCTCCACGATGATGCCGCCATTCCACAGCGTGTCGCTGAAGGTCGGGCTGCCGCCGGACACGAAGCGCGAGCCGTAGGAGGCCAGGGTCGTGTAATCGTCGATCTTGATCTGGGCGTTTTCCGACCGTACGCCGCCGGCCAGGCGCAGCTTTTCATCCAGCAGCGCCAGATTGACCTGGGCGAAGGGCGCCAGACTGCGGAAATCCGTGGGCGGCACCCAGGCGCGGCCCGTGGAGATCAGCCGCTGTTCGGTCGTGTCCCAGATGGCATCGAAGCCGACCGTGCCGGTCAGATTCTCGAATCCCGGCATGGCGCGTTCATAGGCGATCTTGCCGCCCAGCTTGCGCGAACGGTTCTGCGACTGGTCGAACAGGGTGCCGATGGGGGCGATGCGCACATCCTGGAAGGTGGCAATGGGGGTCGGCTCCCCGCCATAGGTATCGCGCGACCGGTTGAAGAAGATCTGGCTGGTCAGGGTGCCGCCCACCAGATCGTCGTCGGTCAGCGACAGGGCGGCACTTTCGGTGCGGTTGGCGGCCGGCACGCCCGGCGGGTCGCCCTTGATGGCGGAGCCGGGCAGGTTGGCGGCGCGGTTACCGGGAATGGCGACATAGTCGCCGTCGCTCTTCAGCTCGAACCGGCTGGTGATCAGGTCAAGGCGCGCACCTTCCCACAGCTCGTATCCGAAGCGGGCGAAGAAATTGGTGCTCTGGCTGTCCTGGGTCTCGCCCTGGGTGCTGTCCATGCCGATCAGGCGACCATTGGCATCGTAATAGGCGCCGCGGGTTTCATAGGCGGCACCCACGGTGGCGTCGAAGCGGCCGTCGCGGTGGCTGACCAACGCCGCCACCTTGGCCCCGAAACTGTCGCCCTCCAACCCGTCATTGGCCGTGCCCTGGATCAGGACGCGGCCGCTGTTGCCCTCGGCTTTGGGCGCGCCCACCGTCACCTGATTGACGATACCGCCCGTCCCGCCAATGCCCTGCAGGGCGTTGGAGCCGAAAATCACCTCCACCCGGTCCACGAAGAACGGGTCGATGGTGAAGCCGTCGCGGGCACCATCGCGCAGCGGCGTGGATTGCGGGATGCCGTTGATGGCGTAGAGCGGCGACCGGCCGCGCAAGGTCTCCCCCGCGCCGGACAATTTCTGGCGGGTGGGGGAGAAGGAGGGGATCAGGGTGGAAACAGCGTCCACGACCGACCCGCCAATGGCCGCCTGCTGGGCCAGGTCGGCGCTGCCGATCACATCCACCGTCAGCGGCAGGGCGCTGGCCGGCAGCTTCGTGCGGGCGGCGGTGACCACCACCTCGTCAATGGTGGCGTCGGTCGCCGCGGCCTGCTGGGCGGCGGCGGGCATGGCGATCAGGCTGGCGCCCAGCATCAGCGACAGCGACGAACAGAACGTGCGCATTTTTATCCCCTACTTGCAATTGGCGGGAAACTAGGACCGCCACCATACAAATGCAACTCATTATTAAATGCATATCAAGAGATCCTGCGCTGCACTTTTCGATATCAGCAAAAATACATAATACAAATATCGTTGCAATAATGAAAACAAATATGCATCGCAACTTATTAAGTAAATAATCTCACAGTTTAAATCATCATGGTCCAAATGCCACAGATCACGACAATGCGTATTCTTTGTTACAATTCGCTGTTGCGAAGAAAGTGGACCCTATACGAGTGTTCCGTCTGTGCCAGATGGCACATCAACTGAGCGCGCGCCCGATCCATTGCGTAAACTGAGGCGCGGCCTGTCGGAACAAGGGGACACAGCAACCATGACACTGTCTGAAAACGCGCGCCGGTCGGCCCGCTCCCGTCTGCTGCTGGGCGCGGCCATTACCGCGATGCTGGCGCCGATGGGCCCGGCCCTGGCGCAGGACACGGTGGAGGAGATCGTCGTCACCGGCTCGCGCATCGCGCGTCCCAATGACACCTCCACCAGCCCTGTTTATTCCGTGGGTGCGGCCGAGATCGACGCGTTGCAACAGCCGGAAGTGGAGAAGATCTTCCGCATGCTGCCCGTCACGGTGCCCGGCGACGGCCAGAACACCAATAATGGTACCGCTGGTGCCTCCACCGTCGATCTGCGCGGCCTGGGGGCCCAGCGCAACCTGATCATGATGGATGGCAAGCGCGTCACGCCGTATAATTTCAACGGTCTGGTCGATGTTTCCACCATCCCGACGGCGCTGATCCAGCGCGTGGACATCGTCACGGGCGGTGCGTCGGCCGTGTATGGTTCGGACGCCATGTCCGGCGCCATCAATTTCATCATGAAGGATGATTTCCAAGGCGTTGACGCCAACTATGATTACTCGGTCACGGGCGAGGGCGATGGTCATATCCATTCTGCCGACGTCACCGTGGGTTCCAACGTCGCCGATGGCCGCGGCAATGTCGTGCTGGGCATCAACTATTCCCAGCGCAAGGGCGTGCAGCTAGGTGCCCGTCCGCTGGGCCGGCTGGGTATCGCCACGGCGTCAGGTGCCGGCTATCAGAACTTCCTGGACGGGGTGGAGCCCGATGCCCCGCCGCAGGGTTGCGGCGGCCCCAACGCCGTGGCGGCCGGCGGCTCGCCGACCACCCTGCCGACCCGCGTCACCATCGCCGGCGGTCCGGCCCTGGGCCAGTTCCGCGACGACGGTTCCATCGGCGCCAACTGCTCGGTCTTCAATTTCAACCCGTACAATTACTACCAGACCCCGCTGGAGCGGTTCGGCGGCTTCGCGGCCGGCCATTATGAGGTCAACGAGCATGTCGAGGCCTATGGCCGCTTCTCCTATTCCAGCACGAAGAACACCCAGCAGGTCGCCCCGTCGGGTATTTTCGGCACCACCTTCTTCGTGCCGCTGGCCAATCCGTTCCTGAACGCCAACGCCCGCCAGACCATCATCAACGCCGCCAATGCTGGTCGTACCGCCGGCACCGTGCTGACCAACGGCGCCTTCCCCAACTGGGTGGACGTGAATGGCAACGGCGTGGTCGATCAGGCCGATGATATCCGCCTGTCGATCAGCCGCCGCACGGTGGAACTGGGGCCCCGCTCCACCTCCTACGACAACAGCGCCTTCCAGTTCCTGACCGGCCTGCGCGGCGAGATCATGGAGGGCTGGTCCTATGATGTGTCCGTGCAGCATGGCGAAAGCCACCGCGTGAATGTCAGCCAGGGCTATACGAACATCACCAATGTCGGCAATGCGCTGAACGCCGTCAGCACCACCACCTGCCGTGGCGGCCAGGGCGGTTGCGTGCCGATCAACCTGTTCGGTGGTTTCGGGTCGATCACGCCGGAAATGGCGGCCTATGCCGGCGCCTCGGCCATCGACAAGCAGGATTACAGCCAGACCATCGTCACCGGTTCGGTCAGCGGCCCGATCGAAGGGCTGGTCAGCCCCTGGGCCAGTGACAGCGTCGCCGTCAGCATCGGTGCCGAATACCGCAAGGAAACCGGCAAGCGCACGCCCGACGAATGCTGGAAGCTGGCGCCCGCCAGCTGCCTGGGCGGTGCCGGCGGCAATCTGCTGCCCATCGGCGGCGGTTTCGATGTGCAGGAAGTGTTCGGCGAAGTGCTGGTGCCGCTGGTTTCCGGCCAGCCGGCATTCGAGTCGTTGGACTTCGAAGCGGCCTATCGCTACGCCGACTATGATCCGACCGGCGTCAACAAGACCTGGAAGCTGGGCTTGAACTGGACCCCGATCGACAGTGTCCGCCTGCGCGGTTCGCAGCAGCGCGCTGCCCGCGCCCCGAATGTCGGCGAACTGGCCGCGCCGAATATCGCGGCCCTGCAGAACGCCAATGTCGATCCCTGTTCCGTCGGCAACCCGGCGGCCCTGACCGATGCCACCCTGCGCGCCCGCTGCATATCCACCGGCATGACCGCCGCCCAGGTGGGCAACGTCGTTGACCTGGCCGCCGGTCAGATCAACGTGTTCGCCGGTACCGACCTGACGGCCCTGCCGACCCCGGAAGTTGCCAACACCAGCACGCTGGGTGTCGTCCTGACCCCGGACCTGGGCGCGCTGAAGAACACCTTCATCACGCTGGATTACTACAATATCAAGATCAAGGACGTGATCGGTGCCTTCGCCCCGCAGGAAATCCTGGACGGGTGCTATGTCGCCGGCGACGCCACCCAGTGCGCCAAGGTCATCCGTGTCGGCGGCACGCTGACCCTGCCGGGCGCCGGTCTGCAGGCCTTCACCACCAACCTGAAATATCTGCGTGCCGAGGGTCTGGAACTGGGCGTCAACTTCAATGTCGATCTGGAGGATCTGGGCGTCGATGGTGACATGGGCACCCTGATCTTCGCTCTGAATGCCAACTATTATCTGACGCAGGAGTCGCAGTCGTCCGACCAGACCCCGGTCCTGGATTGCGTGGGCCGGTTCGGCACCAGCTGCCCCGGTGCCGTGGGTGCGGGCGGTGTCGGCAGCCCGCTGCCGGAAGTGCGCTGGATCCAGCGCATGAACTGGAACGTGGGTGACTTCACCATCGGCTACACTTGGCGCCACCTGGGCGGGGTGGAGATCGAGGAGGCGCAGAAGCCCACGACCTTCGATGCGTTCGAGAAGATCAAGGCCTACAACTATATCGACCTCCAGGGCTCCTATCAGGTGTTCGAGCAGGTGCGGATCAGCGCCGGCGTGACCAACCTGTTCGAGAAGGACCCGCCGGTGGTCGGCAACGAGGCGGGTGCGACCTCGGCCAACTCGGGCAACACTTTCCCCAGCATGTATGACACGCTGGGCCGGGTGTTCTCGGTCGGCGTCAACGTCCGCTTCTGAGGGCCTCCCGTTTCCCGCAGGTGATGCCGCCTGCGGGAAACGGCGCATTTTCTTCGTCGGGTCCGTGGCCCGGCCGGCCCCATGTGGGGCTGGCCGGGCCACGGATTTTTCGGGTAGGATGGTGGTGCATGGCCGATGGGGCGGCTGAAATGGCTGATCGTGACGCCGGATCTTGGTTGCCAAGGTCGGCGAACGCTTCCGCTGTCGCCAAAGTGTGGGATACGGAATGAACCATCTGGCCTCCGGGTTCGACATCAATCCCGATCAGGAGCTGATGGTCGGCGACGTCTTGGTCAGCCCGTCGCTGAACCGTATCGCCATCGGCGACCGTCAACGCCGCGTGGAACCGCGCATCATGCAGGTGCTGGTGCTGCTGGTCCGCCACCAGGGCCAGTCCGTTTCCCGCGACACGCTGCTGCACCATTGCTGGGGTGGCGTCTTCGTGGCGGAAGACAGCCTGAACCGTTGCATTTTCCAATTGCGCCGCGCCCTGCGCGATGTGGGCTCCACAAGGCTGCGGGTGGAGACGATCCCGAAATTCGGCTATGCGCTGTTTGTGGATGACGCATCGGCAACCGCCGAGGCGGAGGCGGAGGCGGAGTCGGAGGGAGCATCGGCGACGCAGGCCACCAAACCCCAGGCTGCCCCCATCCCCCTGCCTTCGGTTGCCAGCGCCCTGCGCCTGCGGTTCCTGGTGGCGGCATGCATGCTGGCACTGTTGGTCGTGCTGGTGAGCGGGGCCTATTGGTGGGGGGCGCGGCCGGGCCCGGTGTCGGCGGTGCCGGTGTTCGACGTGCTGCCGCTGACCCTGGAACCGGGCATGGATCTGTTCCCGGCCCTGTCGCCGGATGGAGAGATGGCGGCCTATGCCGCCCGCAATTCCTTCGATGATTTCGACATCATCCTGCGCGGCACGGGGCCCAATGGCCGCTCGGCCACGCTGACCAATACCGATGATCATGACCGGGCCCCCATCTGGTCACCCAAGGGCGACCAGATCGCCTTTCTGCGCAGCGACCGCGACTGGAACTGCGACATCTATGTGATCTCCGTGCCGGTGGGGCAGGAGCGGCGGGTGGGTGATTGCCTGGGTGACCAGCTGCCCAACCTGGCCTGGCGTCCCGACGGACAGGCGCTGATCTTCACGGCCGTCCCCGATCCCACGGTGAAGATGTCGCGCCTGATGGTGATGCCGCTGGACGGGTCGGCGCCTTCGCTGCTGCCGGTGCCGCCGGGCGGCAATGCCGATGACTGGCTGCCCGCCTATTCGCCCGATGGCACCAAGCTGGCCTTCGCCCGCGCCTGGCCGGAGGGGCGGCTGTCCATCATGGTGATGGATGTGCGCACGGGCCGCGAACTGCACCAGCTGCCGCTGGACAGCAGCTCGGTCAATTTCGACTGGTCGGTGGATGGGCGCGGCCTGTACCTGACCAATGCCAGCCGGCAGCGCCGGGGCCTCTGGTATGTCGATCTGGCCCAGGGGCGCTGGCAGCAGGTGATGCCCGGCATCGGCCAGATGGGCCGCCTTTCGGTGGCCCATACGCGCGGCAACATGGCCATGGAGATCTATCGCGGTCATGCCGACGTGGTGGAGATCATGGCGGACACCCAGCAGCGCACCCTGCAGGGCTCCGGCGCCAACGAATATGACCCGCTTCTGTCGCCCGACGGCAACGCCATGGCCTTTGTCAGCGACCGCACCGGCGAACCGCAGGTCTGGCTGGCGGAGAAGGACCGTCCGCTCCGGCCCCTGACCAACCTGCCCGGCGCCAACATGAATTCCCTGCGCTGGTCGGCCGATGGCCGCACCCTGCTGTTCGTGGCGGAGGTGGGGATGGTCAGCGACCTTTACCGCGTCACCATCGCGGATGAGGCGACGGCCCGCCTGACCCATGACGGCCGCTACAAGGGCGCGCCGGCCTGGATGCCCGATGGCAGCATCCGCATGGCCATCCGCGGCGATGCCAGCTGGGGCATCTGGTCCATCGATCCGGTCGCCGGCAAGGCACCCGTGCAGGTGGAGGAGGGGCGCGACTTTGTCGATGTCTCCGCCGACCGCACCATGCTGCTGGTCGGCAATACCGGGTCCAGGCAGGTTGCCTGGACGGCGCTGGACGGCACGGGTGGGGGCGGCACCATCGCGCTTCCCGCCGCTTTGGGCCAGCGCAACACCGTGATCTGCCCCGACACCATCTATGCCGCCCGCATGAACCTCCCCTCGGCGGAGGTAGTGGCCGTGGACCGGCGCACAGGCGCGGAACGCCGGCTGGGCCTGCTGGCCCGCACCAGTTCGCGCGCTCAGATTTCGGTCGATTGCGACAGCGGCTCCGTCTTCATGACGGAGCTGGTGGGACAGGAATCCGACCTGGTGCTGTTGAACCCCACCAACCCGGACTGAGAGCGGGCGGTGTCCCCGCCGCCCGGGTCAACCCCGTCAGGGTGCTGATGGTAGAGGGAAAAGCCCCTTCATCATCTTTCCATCACGCCACGGATGGGGGCGGCGGTCCTTTCATCATGTCGTTATATATCAATAGCTTATTGGATTATTTCATCCCGACCGCCAATGATCGTCTTTCAATCATGCAATGATCAGCTTTCCATCATGGTCAGATCGATGCAGCCCGGCAATTTTTAGTCCTGCCTCATGGCACACCCTTGCACCCCTGCTTCCGGTTGGCCCGCTTCCGGTTGGGATGCATGATTACGGGGGAAAAGATGAAGGACGGAAAACTCCGCCTCAAGGCATGCATCAATATCGAGTTCCAGACCGAGAATTTCGTGGAGGCCGGTGAGCACCAGAAGCAGCTGATGTCGCTGCTGGAGCAGGTTCGCCGTCTCTATCCGGACAGCACGCTGGATATGCGGGAACTGCGCAACCGGGGGAACGCGTCGGCGGTCGATGTCGGCACGCCGCGTCCGCCCGTCACCCGCACGGGCCGTCTGCGCCCCTATGCCGGCGTGGCCTGAGGACGGGAGGATAGGATGCAACAGCAACGCTATCCCAGCACCGCACTGGCCATGACCCAGGCGTTGTTGAAGATCAATCCGCGCATGTCGCTGCGCACGGCCGCCGCCCTGCTGACCATCTGTGAGAATGAGGGGATCAGCCAGGCGGAACTCTCCTACCTGATGGGGGAGGCACCCTGCACCATCAGCCGCGCCGTGGACGAACTGTCCCGCGACCTGGATGAAAGCGATGAGGGGGTGGCCGGGCCGCTGGTGGAGCGCCGGGCCTGGACCCAGGATGCGCGCCTGCGCGTCGTGCAATTGACCGATCGCGGTCGCGCCATCCGCGACCTGCTGAACAGTCAGATCGAAGCCGCCCGCCCCATCGTGGCGGCCTGATGCGGGTGGCCGGCGTGTTAGACCGCGTCGGCCCCCCGCAGATGACGCAGGAAGCGGGCCGGTGACGGGACGTAGGACAGGATGCCCGCCGCCTTGCCCGCCCGGCCCGTGACCTGTGCGATAGCCTTGCCCACGCTCATGACATTGGCGATGCGCCGGTCCAGGAAGGCCCAGCTGTCGGCCAGTCCTTCGGACCGGTCGTCCAGCCAATAGAGCGTGGTGGCCGTGACCACCCCCGCCAGCAGCAGCCGCTTGGTATAGAAATTATAATCGACCGATGCATCGCCCGCCGCGCGCCAGGCGGCATCGACGGTGGCATAGACCAGCTGCGGCCCGCGCGCCGCGTTCTGCGGCAGAGACAGCAGGCTGCCGGCCCGGCGCACCGCCTCGCGATGCGGGGTCAGGATCTCCAGCCGTTTGCGCACCGCCAGCGTCACCCGCTCCCGCACCTTCAGGGCTGACAGGTCGGTATCGGCCAGCGCCGCCTGCATCTGCCGGTCGGCCCAGTCGCTGAACCAGCACACGGCCTCCAGCGCCCCGCCGGGGAAGGCGGCCAGCGCCTCCTGGCTGTGGAAACCCGCCGCCGTCGCCCCGCGCCGCAACGTTGCGTCCGTCCAGCCATCGAAGGCCACGTCGGGCAGCATTGCCGTCAGGATCGCGTCCCTGCGCGCCGCCAAGGCCGCCTGCGCCTTGGCATAGGCATCCTGGACGGGGGCGTCGGCGGTGGGCGCGGCGGCGGTGTCGGTCATGGACATTCTCCGTTTGCGGGCGTCAGCCGGCCGGGGCCAGCACATCGGGGCCGAAAAATTTCTGCTCTTCAGTGTAGGTCAGCGTGGCCAGCCCCTCCATGCGGTCCAGATAGAGGACGGCGTCCAGATGGTCCAGCTCATGCTGGATCACCCGCGCATGGGTGTTGGCGGCCTCGCGTTCCACCAAGTTTCCGTCCAGATCATAGCCCCGGTAGCGGATATGGCGATAGCGCGGCACGACGCCGCGCAATCCTGGAATGGACAGGCACCCCTCCCATCCCAGCACCGTCTCCGTACCGAGGGCCAGGAATTCCGGATTGATCAGCACCTGCGGCCCCATGGGCGCGTCACCGGGATCGCCCGATGCGCGTTCCGGCGGCACGCGGAAGACGATGATGCGCCGGGGCACGTCAATCTGCGGGGCGGCCAGGCCGATGCCGGGTGCCGCGAACATCGTCTCCACCATGTCCGCCGCCAGTTGCCGCAAGCCATCGTCGAAACCGCCGGCCGTGGGCACGGGGATCGGATCGGCCACGCGGCGCAGGACGGGGTTGCCCATGCGGACGATGGGAAGCACGGCCATGGAAAAGGCTCCGGAACAGGGGGCGATTCGGGTTATACAGGCATTGTGCGGGTCCGGCGCCGAGGATGCAAGGCAAGGAAAACCGGCCCCCAGCGGGTCGCATGCCGGCCATTCCGTGTGAATCTGCACAAAGCCGTGCGGCGGGTCTTCACAACGGCCCAACCCATGTGTATAAACCCGGCGACTGGATCGGGCGACAGCGCGACCTTTAGGGTCTCGTGTTGCCTCTTCTTTGTTTTCAACCTTCCGCGTAGCGTCGGTTTCGCCGGCCCAGCGCACCAGTTTGGAGTGGATGTCCCGTGCAAGTTCTGGTTCGTGATAACAACGTCGATCAGGCACTGCGCGCGCTGAAGAAGAAGATGCAGCGTGAGGGCATCTTCCGCGAAATGAAGCTGCGCCGCAATTATGAGAAGCCGTCGGAGAAGCGCGCTCGCGAGAAGGCGGAAGCCGTTCGGCGCGCCCGCAAGCTGCTGCGTAAGCGTCTGGAGCGCGAGGGCTACTAATAGCCCTCCCCGTCCACCGGACGGGTTCCAGTCGGTCCTTTTGGACTACGGGATTGAATGCCGCCCCTGGGAATGCCCGTGGGCGGCTTTTGGTCTTTTAAGGCTTGGGTTATGATCGGGGCCTTATTCCCGACTCATCCGGATCCGATGCCCCGCCGCCCCACCGATCCCCATATCTTCTGGCGCGACCCCGCCCTGCCGCATCTGGAAGCGCGGGCGGTCATGGATGGACGCACGGTCTGCTATGTCCCGCATTCTCACCCCACCTTCTCCATCGGCGCCATCACCGGCGGGCACAGCGACTATCTGACGGGTGACGAACGGCACGCGGCGTTCGAGGGCACGGTTGTGCTGATGAACCCGGAAATGGTGCATGCCTGCAACCCGGTGGATGACCAGCCCTGGTCGTACCGCATGCTCTATGCCGATACGGGCTGGCTGGCGCGGGTGCAGGGGGAGGTGACGTTCCGGCCCTATGGGGCGGTGATCAGCCGTGACCCCGCACTCTATGCCGACCTGATGGCCCTGTTCGACCGGCTGTTTGATGAAGGGGCGGGGGTGGCGGCCAAGGCGGCGGCGGCGCAGGCCTTCTTCACCGGCTTGGGGGGCCGTGTCGATGGGCCCGGGGTTGCCGTCCGCGACGAGCATGCGGCCCTGTCCCGGGCCGCCGAGCATATCGCGCTTCATTGCACGCGGGAATTGCGGGTGGAGGAGGTGGCGGCGGCTTGCGGCCTGTCGCCCTCCTACCTGATCCGGGCGTTCAAGGCGCGCTATGGCCTGACCCCGCACGCCTATCAGACCAATCTGCGGATCCGTGCGGGCCAGGAGGGGCTGCGCCAGGGCCAGCCCATCGTCGAGGTGGCGCTGGAGACCGGATTCGCCGACCAGGCGCATTTCCAGCGCGTGTTCAAGGCGCATACGGCGGCCACACCGGGGCAGTATGCGCAGTCAATGCCCGGCCAGCATGGCGACTGCACCCAGCGCCAATAGGGCGGCCATCACCCGGTTGAATATCCGCATCCGGTCAGGTTCTCCCAGCGCCCGCGACAGCTGCGCGCCGGCAAAGGCCCAGAGCGCGATGGAGAGGTAGCAGATGGCGAAATACAGGCCGGCGAAGGTCAGCACCGTCACCATGCCGCCGGCCAGCCCATAGGCGCCCATGCCGGCCACCGCTGCGATCCAGGCCTTGGGGTTCAGCCATTGCAGGCTGGCCCCGGCCCAGAGCGAGGGCGGGGACGAGATTTCAGCCGCCGCCATGCCGCCATCGGCCCGCCAGAGCCGTCCGGCCAGGTAGAGCATGAAGCCCGTTCCCAGGACGCGCATGATGGTGTCCAGCAGCGGCAGCCGCGCCACCGCCTCCGCCATGCCGATCCCGGCCAGCAGCAGCAATGCTGTAAAGCCCACCGTGGCGCCCGTCACGAAGCCCAGGCTGCGCCGGAACCCGTGATGCACGCCGCTGGCCAGCGCCAGGCTGTTGACCGGGCCGGGGGTGATGGAGGCAACGAGGGCGAAGCTGGCCATGGCCAGCAGCAGGGTGGCGGTCATGAAGGGGCTCCGGGTTGATGACACCCGGTTATGGCCGTGGGGCCAAACCCCGTATTGAAGGAAACTGACTTCATCCCCGTCCCCGGTGATCATCACCGGGGACGGGGATCAGTCGTCGCGGGGGTTAGAATTTCGCCCCCAGGGTCACGCCCCATTCACGCGGGCGGCCATAGGAGACCTCGGCCAAACCGAAGGCGCCGCTGGCATTGCCCGACACGAAATAGCGCCGGTCGGTGACGTTGGTGGCGAACAGGGCCAGGGTCCAGCTGTCGTCCGGCGACGTATAGGTCAACCGGCTATTGACGATGCCATAGCCGGACTGCGCCACCAGTTCGGTATTGGCCACGTCATTGTAGAATTTGGAATAGGCCGACAGGTCGCCGCGCAGGCTCAGCGTGCTGCCGTCACCCAGGAAATAGGTATATTGCAGGCCCGTGCTGGCCGTCCATTTCGGGGTCTTCACGAACTTGGCCGCCTTGGTGATGGGCAACACCTGGGTGGGGCCCAGGCCCGTGCCCACCTCATCATATTGCGCGTCGGTGTAGCCGACGGCTAGGTCGAAATCGAGGCCCTTGGCCGGCTTTGCCCGCACTTCCAGTTCCGCCCCCTTGATGGTGCCCTTGGCGGCGTTGGCCACAAAGTTGCGCGGCGTCTGGTTCACCGTCAGCTGGATATTGTCGTACTTGCTGAGATAGCCCGCGACATTGACGATTAGCCGGTTGTTCAGCCAGCCGGTCTTGGCCCCGACTTCATAGGTCCAGATGGTTTCCGGCTCGTACTGCGTCACTTCCGACTCGTCCGCCAGCGGGCGGGCATTGTAGCCGCCGCTCTTGAAGCCCTTGCCGGCTGAGGCATAGAGCAGGGCGTCGTCGCCCGCCTTGTATTCCAGCCCCAGCTTCGGCGTAAACGCGTTCCAGTTGCCGGACCGCTGCACATTGGTGAACACCACCTGATCGCGCTGACGGCGGTTGAAGACGGAGATCCATTTCTTGTCGCGGTTCCAGCGGGCGCCGGCCGTAACCGACAGATCGTCGGTCAGCTTGAAATTACCCTGCCCGAACGCCGCGTAGGAGGTGTTGTCGATACGGTTCAGGATCAAGGTGGCGGGCGACAGGGGCGGCCCCAGCGGCGGCCACAGGCCCATGGCCAGATCGGCACGGGCGTTGTCGGTGCCTTCCTCCGTGAAGTAATAGACACCACCCACCCAGGTGAAGCGTCCATCCATGCCGTCGCCACTCAACTGGAATTCCTGGCTGAACTGCCATTGGTCATCGTCGTTGAAGGTCTCGCGATAGGTGAAGGGCGTGTTGTCGCCGTCGCGGGCGAAGGTGGCCTCCAACTCGCGATAGGCGGTGATGCTCTTGGCCTCCACAGAGCCAAGGTTCCAGGTCAGGGTGCCGGCCAGGCCCCACAGGTCCAGATCATTGACGTTGGGACCGGTGCCCCAGGTGGTGAAGGGGCTGTCGGTGATGAAGGAGGAATTGAGCGTCTTCTGCCCGTTCGGCGCCGTCACGCCGCGCGTCGGGGCCACCAGATTGTTGTAGTTCACCAGGAAGGGCACGCCGGTCAGGCCGGGCGCCGGTGCCACGGCCAGCAGCTTGTTGGGCGCGGAATGTTCGCGGGCCCGCGTCATGTCGCCGACCAGATGGAAATTGATATCTTCCGTAACATTCGCCGACAGCTGCAACCGCGCGCTGTCGGCGTTGCGGTCGCCCATATCCTGCCCGTCGGACAGGCGCCTGGCGTAACCGTCCCGGTTCAGCGACGAAACAGACAGGCGGGTCAATACCTTGCCATCGGCCAGCGGCACATTCACCGTGCCCTTCACATCCAGCCGGTCGAACCGGCCCGTGGTCAGTTCCACCCGGCCGGACAGGGTGTCCGTCGGACGTTGGGTGTTGATCAGCACTGCACCGCCGATGGTGTTCTTACCGAACAAGGTGCCTTGCGGCCCGCGCAGCACCTCCACGCTGGCCAGATCGACCGCATCCATGATGCCGCCGATGGAACGGGCGTAATAGACGCCATCGACATAGAAGCCGACGCCGGGATCGCTGAAGATGGCGAAATCGTTCTGGCCGATGCCACGGATGAACACGGTGGCGTTGTAATTGCCACCCGACAGGGCCGCGGCACCATCAAAGCGGATGTTGGGGGTGAAACGGGCGATATTGTCCAGCGTCTCCACGCTGCGCGCCTCCAACGCTTCGGCCGTGAAGGCCGTGATGGCGACCGGCGTGTCTTGCAGTGCTTCCGCCCGGCGCCGGGCTGTCACCACGATCTCTTCCAGCATGCCGCCATCATTCTGCGCCGGTGCCGTCTGCGCGGCGACAGGGGCGGCCATGGTCAGCATCAGCCCCGTGGTCAGCAGCAGTCGATGGATGGAATGGGCGCGCACGACCCCCTTCGCCGGGCGTACCCGGCGTTCCGCGATAGACATGAAGTTCCTCCCTTGGACGCTCTTATGTTGGCTTGCGTGTGGCTGTGTTTGCACGTTCCAGCCATCGTATGTTTGCATAATGATTATGCTATATTACATTATATCGCGCAAGAGGTAATCTCGGGCCGATATAGTCCGGCGCGCGCGCTGGTTTTGCGGATATTCTTGTGGATATTTAGTTTTAAATATAAACCGTTGTTTATATCAACTATTAAAGCCGTGAAGGCGAAGATTCGGGCCGTGCCGGAGTACCACGTGACGGACGCTAATCCCGATATTTCCTGCCCGCCTTCGCATGGTCTTTCGCCCGGAAGGTCACGGCGGTGAATTCCGGCGGTTTGCGGGCCACCCACTGGATGAAGGCGGCGATATCGGGATGGGCGCGCAGGGCATCCAGGGTGGCATAACCCCGCGCCAGTTCCTTTTCCGACAGTTCGGCATGGATCTTCCGGTGGCAGACGCGGTGCAGCGGCACCGTTTCCCGGCCCCCCTGGCTGCGGGGCAGCAGATGGTGTTCCTCCACGCTGGGTCCCGCGATCAGGGGCCGGCCGCACAAGCCGCAATCCCCCATGACTGTGGCCCCCGGCGCCGAACGCACGGGCAGGGCCAGGTCGGGGGGTAATGGCTTCAGGCGTGTCACGGCCGGTCCCGCATGGTCAGATCGTCTCCCCCTTGGTAATCCGGGCCAGCCGTTCATTCACGGCCTGCCAGTTCACGAGATTCCACCAGGCTGCCAGATAGTCCGCCCGGCGGTTCTGATATTTAAGATAATAGGCATGTTCCCAGACGTCATTGCCCATCAGGACGGGTTTGCCCTCCATCAGCGGCGTATCCTGATCGGGCCTTGCCTGGATCGCCAGCTTGCCGTCGGCTCCCAGCGTCACGAACACCCAGCCGGAACCGAACTGCTTGGTGCCGGCCTCGTTGAAGGCCTTCTTGAAGGCGTCGAACCCGCCGAAGCTGCCATCGATGGCCTTGGCGACGGCGCTGGTGGGGGCACCGCCGGCACCCGGCCCCATGATGGACCAGAACATGGCATGGTTGGCATGGCCGCCGCCATTATTGCGCACGGCCGTGCGCACCGCTTCGGGCAGTTCCGGCAGCTTGGCCAGCAGCTCCGTCAGGGACAGTTTCTGCAACTGCCCGTGATCGGCCAGCGCGTTGTTCAGGTTGGTGACATAGGCCTGGTGATGCTTGCCATGGTGGATCTGCATGGTCTGGGCATCGATATGCGGTTCCAGCGCCGCCGGGACATAGGGCAAGGCGGGCAGCGTATAGGGGGCGGCGTCCTGCGCCATCACGGTTCCGGTGCCGACCATGCCCGCCAGACTGGCGGCAATGCCGGTGGCCAGCACCTGTCGGCGGTCCAGGGCGGGGCCCTGTCCTGGCGGGGCTTTCACAAAACGCGTCATGGTCTGATCCTTCCATTCGTGGTTTGGTGATGCGCCGGGCGACCGCCATCGCCTATACAGCGGGGGGCGACCCTGGACCCACTTTCCACGCAATGCAATTCAGATGACCCGCATCATCCTGTTGAATAAGCCATTCGACCTATTGTGCCAGTTCACGGACGAAGGCACCGGTGCGCGCACGCTGGCCGAATGCGTGGATGTGCCCGATGTCTATCCGGCCGGAAGGCTGGACCGCGACAGCGAGGGGCTGGTAGTGCTGACCGATGATGGCGGCCTGATCGCCCGCATCAGCCAGCCGCGTCATAAATGGCCCAAGACCTATTGCGTGCAGGTGGAGGGCGTGCCGACCGACGCCGCCCTGGAAGCGCTGCGCCAGGGTGTGACCCTGAAGGATGGCCCGACCCTACCGGCCGAGGTGCGGCGGATCGAGGAACCGTCCTGGCTCTGGCCCCGCACCCCGCCCGTGCGCTTCCGGCAATCGATCCCCACAAGCTGGATCGAGATCGTGCTGCGCGAGGGCAAGAACCGTCAGGTCCGGCGCATGACGGCTTCAGTCGGGTTTCCCACCCTGCGCCTGATCCGCCGGGCGGTGGGTGACTGGACCCTGGACGGGCTGGCGCCCGGACAGTGGCGGAAGGCTGCCCCGCCCTGGTCAGGTCGACCCGCAGGCGAGCCCTGACATTCATACAGCAACCGTTGCTTGTCAGGGCTCGGGCTCTGCCCTCGACCTGACCTCCGGCGTTGTTATCTTCTCCATAGCCGCAGGACCGCGTCCACCAGCATGGCGGCGCCCTGCAGCAAAGCCGCGGCGACCCGGTTGAGCAGGGCGATCTCTCCGCGATAAATCTGGGCCAGGGCGCCGCGCATGCTGCCGATGCCGCCTTCGGCCAGGACATGGAAGCGCCGGGCGCTGACCAGCCAGATGGGGCTGAACAGCCAGGACAGCGCGATCACCGTCACGGCCATCTGTTGCGCATCCTTGTCGATGGCGCCGATCGACAGGCCGGCGGCGGCCAGCACGAAGCTGAACTCGCCCAGGCTGCCCATGATCACGCCGGCCGGAAAGGCCCGCTCCCACGGTTCACCCAGCAGATGCAGGGTGCCGACATTGATGGCCGACTTCACCGCCGTCACCACGAACAGCAGCAGCAGCACCTCCCCCAGATGGGTCCAGGCGAAGGACAGGTCGATCAGCAGCCCGATGGACAGGAAGAACACCACGATCAGCACCGACTGGATCGGGTGGGTGGCGCGCAGCGACCGGGCGCGGCCATCGGAATTGCCCAGCATGAAGCCGGCCACAAAGGCGCCGAACGCCGCCGACAGGCCCATCACCCCCGACGCGGCGGCCAGGGTGAAGCAGAAGGCGAGGGCTGCCAGCGGAATGACCTCATGGTTGCGCTTGAACCATTCACCATAGGGGACGGTCAGCCGCTCGTGCCGCGACAGGAACCAGACCAGCCCGCCCAGCGCCGCCATGGCGGCACCCAGCTTGAACAGTACCGCGGCCGACAGGCCCCCGCCGCTGCCCATGCCGTTGGTGATCAGCAGCAGCGGCACGAAGGCCAGATCCTGGGCGATCAGCACACCGATGGTGACGCGGCCCGTCTCGGTCTTCAGTTCCCCCATATCCTCCAGCATCTTGATGGCCACGGCCGTGCCCGACAGCGCCATGATGAAACCCATGACGATGGCGCGCGGCCAAGGCCAGCCCAGCAGCAATCCCGCCAGGCCGGTGACCAGCAGCGACAGCCCGATCTGGCAGGCCACGGCGGCCAGCGCCACCTTCCACACCGCCTGGAACGCCTTCACCGACAATTCCATGCCGACCAGGAACAGCAGCATCAGCACGCCTAGCTCCGCCAGGGTGGTGATGCTCTCCGACGATTGCACCAGCCCGAATCCGCCCGGCCCCAGCACGATGCCCGCCACGATATAGCCGACGATGGCCGGCTGTTTCAGGCGCGACAAGGCCAGCCCGCAGAGCAGAGCCACGGAAGTGACGATGGCAATCCCGGTCAGGTCGAAATGATGCTCCAACGGCTTTTCCCAGGGTTCCGGAAGGGTGTGGGGTCAGTTTCCCCGCCGGGACGCGGCATCGCAACCATCAATTGATGGGGGATGGGGCCGATCGGGCGATGGCACAGGGGGATGCCCGGTCGGGTCGCAAAGTTGCTATGATCGCGCTGGATCGGATAGGGGGGGCTGATGAATCCTGGACACGTACGGCTATGGATTCTGGGCCAGATGCTGGCGGCCCTTGGGGCATCGGCGACCTTCTTCCTGGCCTTCTGGCCAGCGGATGGCGGTCCGGTGGCCCCACCCGGCGGCATGCGCTGGCTTTGCCTGTCGGCGCTGCCGTTGGCCGGTTGCATCCTGTGGATGTTCAGTGCCCGCTATATAAACGGGCGGCTGATCGACGGGGCGATCCCGGTGGCAGGGGAGGGGGCGTCGCTGGTGCGAAGCTGCCTCACCAACACGGCCGAACAGACGCTGCTGCATCTGCTGGCCATGCTGGCGGTCATGGACATGCCGGGGGCCGGTAGGCTGATCCCGGCACTGTCGGTGCAGTTTGTGACGGCGCGGGTTTTGTTCGTGGCCGGCTACGCCGTCGACCCGGCATTGCGGGCTTTCGGCTTCGCCTTCACTTTCTACCCGACGCTGTTCGTCCTGGTCATGCGGGTGCTGGCCTAGGTCAGTTGCCGTTGGTGACCACCGCCCCCGGCTTGCTGGGCGTGGACAGGGACCAGAGATGACCGAACGGGTCGCGGACCTGGCCATAGCGGTCGCCCCAGAACATGTCGGCGGGCGGCATGGCCGGCGTGGCGCCGGCGGCGGTGGCCTGGGCGAAGGCGGCGTCCACGTCGGCCACGGTCAGATGCAGGGTGACAGGACCGCGGGCCGGGAATTCCGTCGGCGTGCCACCGCAATATTCCGGGAAATCGTCGCACAGCATCAGCGGCCCGCCATTGACCAGCAATTGGGCATGCATCAGCCGTCTGCCATCCTCGGCGGGCATTTCCATGATCTTGGTGGCGCCAAAGGCGCGGACATAGAAATCAATGGCCTCGCGGGCGCCATTGACCACCAGATGGGGGATGACGCCGGTGGTGTTGTGGGCGTATTCGGGCTTCTCGGTCATGGTTTCCTCCGTGGATTGGGAAAGGGATAATAGAACAAGGATGAACCGTCCGCGCCCGTTCCGACAACGACGTCGAAAAAATTCACGGACCCTGCAAGCCGTCCAGAATCTGGCGGATATGGGCGGCTTCCGCCGGGCTGTGGGCCAGCGCGATGGCCCGGCCGAAGGCGTCGCGTGCCTCCGCCATACGGCCCAGCTGCTTCAGCAATCCGCCGCGCAGCCCATGGAAATGGAAATAGCCGGACAGCCGGTCGCCCAGCGGCTCTACCATGGCGAGCGCCGCCTCCGCCCCCCGTGCCTTCGACACCGCAACAGCGCGGTTCAGGGTGACGACGGGGGAGGGGGACAGGGCCTCCAGCCCGCCATAGAGCAGGTCGATCTGGGCCCAGTCGGTCTCGGCGGCACTGGCGGCGCGGGCATGCAGCGCGGCGATGGCGGCCTGGATCTGATAGGGGCCGGTGCGGCGGTGGCGCACCGCCTTGTCCAGCAAGGCCAGCCCCTCATGGATGGCGGGCCGGTGCCACAGGGTGCGGTCCTGATCCTCCAGCAGCACGACCGACCCGTCAGGCGCGAAGCGGGCGGCGCGGCGGGCATGCTGCAACAGCATCAGGGCCAGCAGCCCCATGATCTCCGGTTCCGCCGGGAACAGGCGCAGCAGCAACCGGCCCAGGCGGATCGCCTCCTCACACAGCGGCGCGCGGGCCGGCTGTTCCTCCGCCCCGGCCGAATAGCCCTCGTTGAAGACCAGATAGACCATGGCGGCAACAGGCCCCAGCCGTTCCGGCCGGTCGGCGGCGCCGGGCGCCTCGAACGGGACCGGGTTGCTGGCGATGCGGGCCTTGGCGCGGGTGATGCGCTGTTCCATGGCGCTGTCGCCCACCAGGAAGGCACGGGCAATCTGCTTCACCGACAGGCCCGATACGATGCGCAGGGCGAGCGCGATCTGCTGTGTGGCCGGCAGGTCCGGGTGACAGCAGATGAACAGGAGGCGCAGGACATCGTCGCGGTAATCCGCCTCGTCCAGCCGACCCACGAGTTCCGCTTCCTTGTCCGACAGGTCGGAGAGCGGCGTATCATCCTCGGGCAGGGCGACGTGGCGGGAGCGCACACGGGTCTGGTCGATGCCGGCATTGCGGCCCACCATGATCAGCCAGGCGGCCGTATCGCGCGGCGGCCCGTTCTTCGGCCAGGATGACAGGGCGCGCAATGCTGCTTCCTGGAACGCCTCCTCCGCCAGGTCCAGATCACGGAAATAGCGCAGCAGCGCCCCCACCGCCTGGGGCCGGGCCGCTGCCAGGGCGGCATTGATCCAGCCTGTATCCGTGCTCATGGTGACAGCGGCCCCCCCGGCATGAACAAGGCCACGGGCCGAATTTCATAACAGCCCTTGCCGGGATTGGCGGCGGCCAGTTCGCGTGCCCTATCCAGTGCCTCCTCCAGCCCCTCGCAATCGACGATATAGAAGCCCAGAAGCTGCTCCTTGGTCTCCGCGAAGGGGCCGTCCAGGATCAGCGGCTCCTCCTTGCCCTTGCGCAGGGTGGCGGCGGCGGTGGTCGGCATCAGGCGGGCGACGGGGCCCAGCTTGCCCTTGTCCGCCCAGCCTTGCTGCACCTTGCCCAGCCGGTCCATGACGATGGCGTCTTCTTCGGGCGTCCAGGCGCCGACATAATCTTCTTCATTATAGCACAGGATGGCGTACAGCATGGTTGGACCCTCCCTTCGTTCTCATAGGACGGGGAAGTATGCCGCGTGCCGACAGGGGCGTTCAGAAAAATATCGCCGCCCTATTCCGCGGCCACCTTGGTGGTCGGTGCCTCATGCAGCCGCCCGCCTGCCAACACCAGCACGCGACCCGCCGCCGCAATGGTTTCGGGCCGGTGGGCGATGGTGATGCGGGTGATGCCCAGAGCGGCGATATGCTGATTCACCTCCCGCTCCTTGGCGACGTCCAGGTGACTGGTGCCTTCATCCATGATCAGGATGCGCGGGCGGCGATACAGCGCCCGGGCCAGCAGCAGGCGCTGCTTCTGTCCACCCGAAAGGCCGGTGCCCATTTCCCCTACCAGGGTGTTGTAATTCATCGGCATGGCCATGATCTCCGCATCGATGCCAGACATCGTGGCGCATTGGCGCATTCGCCCCATGTCGGGGGCGGCCTCGAAGAAGGTGATGTTCTCGGCCAGCGATCCGGTCAGCAGCACATCATCCTGCATCACCACACCGATTTGTGACCGCAGGGCCACGGGGCCGATATGGTCGGCGGGCACGCCATCGAACAGCACCTCCCCTGCCGACGGCCGGAACAGGCCCAGCATGACCTTCAGCAACGTGGTCTTGCCGCCGCCCGACGGGCCGGTGATGGCGATGAACTCGCCCGGCGCCACTTCCAGGTCGATACCGCTGATCACGTCGGGCTCCGTCTCCGCATAGCGATAAGACACAGCCTTCAGCGTGACACCGCCCTTCAGTTCATGCGGGATCAGCGGGTCGGTGGCGTCGCTCTCCAGGCCCTTTTCCTTCTCCGTCAAGGCGATATCGGCGATGCGGTCCAGATGCAGGTCCAGCATGCGATAGGAGATGGCGGTTTCCAGCAGCTTGGTCGCCTTGTCCAGGAACTGGCCCTTATAGCTCATGAAGGCATAGAGCATGCCGATGGTGATCTGGTTGTCCATGGCAAGCCCGGCCCCGACATAGATGGTCAGGATGTTTTCCAGCCCATAGATCAGGCCATTGGCGCCGCTGAACCCGATATTCAACTGGCCCAGCCCGACCCCGCGCGTGATGACCTGTGCATAACGGTTCTGCCATGTCGCTTCGCGCTCCGTCTCATGCCCGAAAATCTTGATGGTCTGGATGGCGCGGGCGCTTTCGATGAAGCTGGACTGCTCCTTGGCGCTGGCGGCAATCACCTCCTCCTCCCGCATCCGCAGCAGGCGGTAGGAGACGAGCCGCAGGGTGGTATAGAGCGCCAGGGCCACCAGCACGATGGCCGCCAGCTTGGCGCTGTAGATGAAGATCATCACCAGGGTGACGATCGCCATCACCCCATCGACCAGGGCGGCCACCAGCCCATTGGTGATCAGGTCGCGGATGGGACGGGTGGAGCCGAACCGGCTGACCAGATCGCCGATATGGCGTTTTTCGAACCAATCCAGGGGCAGGCGCAGCAGATGGTGGAACAGGTTGGTGCCCATCTGATGGTTGATCAGGCCGCCCAGCACCAGCAGCACGCGGGAGCGCAACCAATCGGCCACCAGCTTGACAAGGGTGAACAGGCCGAACCCGATGGCCAGCGCCAGCAGAAGGTTGCCATCGCCCTTCAGCACCGCCTCATCCACGGCGATCTGCATATAGAACGGGCTGGCGACGACGAATAATTGCAACACGATGGACAGGACCAGCGCCTGCGCCAGCGCGGTCTTCATGCCCGCGATGCGGCCCCAGAGGGAGGAAAGCGGCAGGCGGGAACGTTCCTTTCGTTTCTCGAACGCGGAGGTGGGCGTCAGTTCCAGGGCCACGCCGGTGAAATGCTGCTCCACCTCGGCCACGGTCATCCGGCGTTCGCCCCTGGCCGGGTCCAGGATGGTGATGCGGTCGCCCTTCACCTTGGCCAGAACCACGAAATGGTTCATGTCCCAGTGCAGGATCGCCGGCAGTTTCAGGTCTTTCAGCTGCGCCGG
This sequence comes from Niveispirillum sp. GW835-FHT14G11, assembly GCF_058793615.1. NCBI lineage: Bacteria > Pseudomonadati > Pseudomonadota > Alphaproteobacteria > Rhodospirillales > Azospirillaceae > Niveispirillum > Niveispirillum sp. GW835-FHT14G11. Next base: position 263,515 of record NZ_JBXAFZ010000008.1, on the reverse strand, counting down.
TTCCAGCCGCAGCCCCCGCCCGCTGAAGCTCAGTTTTTGGGCCATCAACAGGATCTGCTTCATCGTTGTCCCCTTCAGGGAAATGGAGAAACGACGGCGCAGGGCAGGCAGGTCCGTTTCGTAGCCATGATGGTTAGACACCATGGCGAGGCAGGCAAGGCCGCACTCCGAGGCTTCGGATTGGAGGATAGAAATTTTCACGGCACGCCATTCTTTAAAAGAATCCTAACTAATTTCTCAACCGCAGGTGCGGTGTTTGCGATCATGTGGCTTACTGAAACCATGAGAATGGCAGATCGCCATCCCGCATGTCGTTGCCAAACATAAAACATATAGGAAAAGGCAATAAACGATACCGTTTGGTATGGTGTTGACCACCCCCATGGATAGTGCATTATGCCGCCAGTCATAATTCCACATAAAATAGAAAAAACAGCAGCATTGAATACACGGCGAAAAGTCAGGAATATAAACCCAATAACTATCGTCTCTATAAATGGCGAGATAAAAATTATCCAGAAAACACGAAAATACGTGTTATTTGTGGGATTTTTTGCTTCGTCCGTGAATATGAAATTAATGAATATAGAATATACTAAATTTAATGCTATTAGAATGGCGCCAAGGCTGGCGCTCTTTTTCCATGAAAAAAATTCTGAGCCCGACTTTGGCGGGCCCAGAAAGTTTATGGCATCTGAAATTTTATTCATAATTTCGTTCTTAGAAATTGTTACCTCCCCATGTATTGCCCATTGCATCGACATTCTCATAATTGGGTGTTCCGCCCCAATGATCAGATGCATGATCAACCCATGCTGAAATCGCTTCGACACCTAGGTCATAAAGGACCTCCTTGGCCAACTCTTTCATCCAATTACCGCCACTTGCGGCGGACAGGGATTCTATATCAATAACCTGCATTTCAACTCTCCATATTTTGATTTGGCAAATTGCCTAACTAGTCAGTTTTTGGGTAATTCTGAACTCGCTAAACAGAAAGTCGATGAGGTTGATCCTCTGGAGGGTAATGTCCGCTTTTACCGTCATATCCGTACGCAGCTGGATGATCGCATCACTGGCTGCAACGCCTTCGCGGTCGAGAAGCACCGATACAAGGTAGCTTGGTTCAACGGGCTGGAATGGACCGACTACCTCCTGTGGTAAGAGCATGGTCTGCCCTACCGTATGCACAGACCCGCCATAGGTCCCGAAATGTTGGTGTGGGAATGCATCATACATCAACTGCACCCGCTGCCCTGGCTTGACGAAGCCGATAGCACGGCTTGGCAAATACAGTTCGGCCTGCAAGGTAGCTCCCTCCGGGACCAGTGCGAGTACCGGCTTGGCCGGATCTAGCCGTTGCCCAGGAGTAGCTTGCAAGGCTGTCACCATCCCCGCCATCGGCGCGCGCACCAGCTGCCCGCCCTGGGCATCCACCTCCGCCAGACGCTGGCGCAACTCTGCCTGACTGGCCGACAGGCGCGACATTCGGTCGGCGCTGTCCAGAGGGGTGCGGTCACGGTCGATGCGTGCCTGGGACAGGTCGGCGGACAGGGTGGTGATGCGCTGGTCGATGGCGGCCAAGCCCTGTCGCTGGCTCAACCATGCCTCCTCCCGCGCCCGAAACTCCGCCTCTGACACAAAGCCCTTAGCCCGTAACTCGCCCAGCGCCCGCAATCGCGCCTCTGTCACCGATGCGCGTTCGGCCTGCAATGCCCGCTGAGTTTCCAGGCTGGGCAGTTCGGCCATCAAGCCATTGATCCGGGCCGACAGGCGGGCATTATCGGATTGCAGGCGCGATTGTTCGGCCCCGATCTGTTCCTCCAGCAAACTGACCTGCCGTTGCAGTCCGGCGCGCATGGCGGCGTCCAAAGTGCCGCCGCCGGCCAGCCCGTGGCTGGTATCCACCACGAACAGCGGGTCCCCCACCGCCACCAGATCGCCATGCCCGACCATCAACCGGGTCATGATCCCCGGTCGTGGGGCCGCTACCCGCGCAACCCCTTCCCGTGGGGTCAGATACCCTGTCACCGTTTCCTTGCGCGCATATTCCGCCACCGATGCATAGACCAACGCCGTGACAACCGTCGCGGTCAGAAAGCCGGTGATTGGTGCCCATCCCTTATTGTTCAATCCCAACGGGATCGATTTGGGTCTGGCCGTTAGGGCGGGGATGGGGCGGAAAGTCAGGGTCACGTTGTTCCTATAAGAGATTATGAGACGATATTATCTCGAAAACAGGCGTACATTGGTTAACGTGACGTTAAAATGTCTACCCACCCGGTTGGCGTCAACCCGAAACCGATCATTAATGCAATTTTTCAGTATCTGCACATTCATGTATTACTCGCACCGCGACGTTGCCGATAAGTTGAAATGTAATTCAGATTATGACATCGGTTTCCATGGCCCACCCAGAGGCGAATCGGGTCCGGAAATGCCTGCGCTGTCCGCACCGTCGCTGCACACCACCCCTGCCGCCCACCGACCCGCACGGAGATTGCCATCCGCCGCACCACCCCCTATCTTCGCGACCAACCCTTCATCCTGGCGCACACGAGTCCATGACCGACCTGTCGAAAATCCGTAACTTCTCCATCATCGCCCATATCGACCATGGCAAGTCGACGCTGGCCGACCGTCTGATCGAGTTCTGCGGCGCCATCGAGGCGCGGGACATGAAGGCGCAGATGCTCGACAATATGGATATCGAGCGCGAGCGCGGGATCACCATCAAGGCGCAGACCGTGCGCCTGGAATATAAGGCCAAGGATGGCGAGACCTATCAGCTGAACCTGATGGACACGCCGGGCCATGTCGACTTCGCCTATGAGGTCTCGCGCTCGCTGGCAGCCTGCGAAGGCTCGCTGCTGGTGGTCGATGCCTCGCAGGGCGTGGAGGCGCAGACCCTGGCCAATGTCTATCAGGCGCTGGATGCCAATCACGAGATCGTGCCCATCCTGAACAAGGTGGATCTGCCGGCGGCCGACGTGCCGCGTGTGAAGGCGCAGATCGAGGATGTGATCGGGCTGGATGCGTCGGACGCGGTGGAAATCTCTGCCAAGACCGGCCTGAACATCGAAGGCGTGCTGGAGGCCATCGTCACCCGCCTGCCGCCGCCCAAGGGCGATGCCGAGGCGCCGTTGCAGGCCCTGATCGTCGACAGCTGGTACGACGCCTATCTGGGTGTCGTCATCCTGGTCCGCGTGGTCAATGGCGAGCTGAAGCTGGGCCAGAAGGTGCGCTTCATGGCCACCGGCGCCACGCGTGAGCTGGACCGCGTCGGCTTCTTCACGCCCAAGAAGATCGCGGTGGACAAGCTGGGTCCGGGCGAGATGGGCTTTGTCACCGCCGCCATCAAGGATATCCGCGACACCAAGGTCGGCGACACCATCACCGAGGAACGCCGGCTGGCCCCCGCCGCCCTGGCCGGGTTCAAGCCGTCGATCCCCGTGGTGTTCTGCGGCCTGTTCCCGTCGGATGCGGCGGAGTTTGAGCATCTGCGCGACAGCCTGGGCAGGCTGGCGCTGAACGATGCCAGCTTCCAGTATGAAACCGAAAGCTCGGCGGCGCTGGGCTTTGGCTTCCGCTGCGGGTTCTTAGGGTTGCTGCATCTGGAGATCATCCAGGAGCGGCTGGAACGTGAATTCAACCTGGACCTGATCACCACGGCGCCGTCGGTCGTGTACAAGATGCACATGACTGACGGCAAGATCATCGACATGCACAATCCGGCCGACATGCCGGACGTGGTGCGCATCGACCATATCGAGGAGCCGTGGATCAAGGCCACGATCATGCTGCCCGACGAGTATCTGGGCGGTGTGCTGGCGCTCTGCACCGAACGGCGCGGCGTGCAGAAGGACCTGACCTATGTCGGCGGCCGGGCCATGATCATCTATGAGCTGCCGCTGAATGAGGTGGTGTTCGATTTCTATGATCGGCTGAAGTCGATCAGCCGCGGCTATGCCAGCTTCGATTACCAGCTTGAGGAATATCGCGAGGGCGACCTGGTCAAGATGTCGATCCTGGTGAATGGGGAGCCGGTGGACGCCCTGTCGATGATCGTCCATCGCAGCCAGGCCGAATATCGCGGCCGCCAGCTGTGCGAACGGTTGAAGGACCTGATCCCCCGCCACCTGTTCAAGATCCCCATCCAGGCCGCCATCGGCGCCAAGGTGGTGGCGCGCGAGACCATCGCCGCCATGCGCAAGGACGTGCTGGCCAAGTGCTATGGCGGCGACATCAGCCGCAAGCGCAAGCTGCTGGACAAGCAGAAGGAAGGCAAGAAGCGCATGCGGCAGTTCGGCGAGGTCGAAATCCCGCAGAGCGCGTTTATCGCGGCCCTCAAGATGGGCGACAACTGAGCGGATTTACGGCTTGGTATCTGTTTTAGAGGGGCGGGCCTGTGGGTCCGCCCTTTCTCATTTCGGGCTACCCCGGCGGGCGTGCCGCATTTTTGTCATGCTTTGGCGACCAAATGGGTTGCGTCGCCCCGTTGATGCCTTATTGTCATATTAATCGAATGTTCCATGGGGTGGGTCGGAAGTCACAGGCTGTTGCCGGATCGGTCTGGTAGGCTATGCTGCAATTGCGGGGAGGGACGGATGGGGAAGCGGAAAGGTCTGCTGGCGATGCTGTCGCTGTTCGCCGCCATGCCGGCCCTGGCCGAGACGGCGCAACCCACGATCTTCGCCATCCGCTTCAACAATGTGGCCGCCCCGTCCACCCAATATGTGGGGCCGCTGCCCACCGCCCCCGCTGCCACCGTGACGGAGGCACCCCTGGTGGTGTCCGACCCCGTGGAGGGGCGCCGGGCCGTGATGGCCACCCTGTCGGACTGGATCGGCCGGATTTATGACGGCGCGCTGGCCCGGTTCACGGGCGATACGCCTTCCGTCGCTGGCGCCACCCCCATCCGTGTCGCCGCCGATCCGCGCGCCTATCAGGCGGCGGGCCTGAAGGCCGATGCGCAGCTGCGGGCGCTGGGCCTGGACAGCAAGGTCGGCATGCGCATGGGGACGGAGGGGATGCGCCAGACCCTGCGCCTGTCGCGCGGCTGCGATCAGACCTTTCTGCCCAACACCGTCTCCGGCGACATGGCCGGCGGTTTCGGCGCCCTGTCGGGCAGCGTGCAGACCAGCTGGGGCAGTGCCTGCACCGCGGGCCAGACCGGTTGGCGGCTGACGGCCGGCATGGTGGCGCTGGGCACCGAGAATGCGGGTCCCAACCTGGGCATGGAATACCGCCCCCGGACCGGCAGCATGGTCGCTGATCTGACCGGCCTGTCGGCTGTCAAGGCGCAGGTCGCCGATACCGGCGGCAGCGTCGGGCTGGAGGCGCCATTCCCGCTGATCCGCATCGACCGGATGAATCTGAATGCCGACATGAGCTGGGACGGGCAGGGCGGCACGGCCCTGATGCTGGCGACCCGGTTGAAATTTTAAGACCGGGCTGTCCATAAGCCATGTCGCAATTGCGCGGCTGCATATATTTTACGCGGAACACACTATATATCCCATTCTTCACGTCGCTTGCATGACTTGAAATAATTCTGTCACTCAAACCGCAACGTTACTGTCATCAGCACTCGATATCAGCCGCCCATCCAAGTTCGAATCTTGTGGGGGCATCATGAAACAATCGTTCCGCGGCGCGCTGCTGGCCAGCGCGCTGAGCCTTTTGACGCTGCCGGCGCTGGCCCAGTCCGCGACCAGCGTCACCCTGAACGGCGCGACCTTCACGAACCAGGGGCTGCAGGGCGTGGGGCGCCTGTCGGCCTCCCTGCGTGACAAGTTCGGAGAGACGTTCGGGTCGATGTCGGCCATGCAGATCGACCTGCGGTCCTGGCACCGCAATGCCGACGGCTCCTATGCGGGCACGCTCTATGCGCTGCCCGACCGTGGGTACAATGTGGCGGCGACCACCAATTATATTCCGCGCTATAATGTGGTGTCGCTGACCTTCAATCCCTATACGGGGACCGCCGTCGCACCGCAGAACCAGATTGGCCTGTCGCTGGTCGATACGATCCAGTTCAAGGACGGCGCCGGCACGCCGTTCAGCGGCCTGGACCCGGCCTCCACCGGTAGCGCCCTGACCTATCGCCCGGCGGCCAATGGCCTGCCCAATCTGCCGCTGACCGGCACCGGCCGTCTGGCGCTGGACCCAGAGGGGTTCGTGCAGGCCTTCGACGGCACCATCTGGGTCAGCGATGAATATGGCCCCTACATCTATCACTTCACGGCGGACGGCACGCTGATCTCCGCCATCGCCCCGCCGGCCAGCCTGCTGCCGCTGCGCAATGGTGCGCTGAATTTCGGCGCGGCCGAGGCCAATCCCGCCAACCCGACGCGCGGGCGTCAGAACAACCAGGGCCTGGAAGGCCTGTCGCTGTCGCCCGACGGCAAGACGCTGTGGGTGGCGTTGCAGTCGGCGGCCGTGCAGGACCTGAATATCGCCAGCACGAATACCAGCCGCCGCAATACGCGCCTGCTGGCCTATGATGTGTCCAACAGCGCGTCGCCCGTGCTGAAGAGCGAGTATGTCATCCAGCTGCCCATGTACAACAATAATGGCAGCCCGACGGGTGCGTTGAACCGCGTCGCGGCACAGTCGGAACTGCTGGCGTTGAACAATACCCAGTTCCTGCTGCTGTCGCGTGACGGCAATGGCTATGGTGCCGCCGCGACGCCCAACAGCAGCCCCACCAGCTTTTACCGCCGCATCGACCTGATCGATGTGACGGGGGCGACCAACATCGCCGGCACCGCCTATGATACCGGCACTTCCATCGCCCCGAACGGCGTGCTGGTCGCCAATATCACACCGGTGCAGTTTGCCAGCTTCATCGACATGAACAACGCGTCGCAGCTGGCCAGGTTCGGTCTGGTAAACGGCGCCACCAACAATGTGAATTGCCGGACCCAGTGCCTGTCGGAAAAGTGGGAAGCGCTGGCCCTGGTGCCGGCCCTGGACGTGGCCAAGCTGGATGATTTCTTCCTGTTTGTCGGCAATGACAATGATTTCGTCACCCAGAACGGCTTTCAGGTGGGCCAGGCCTACAGCGATGCGTCGGGTGTCGAGAATGACACGATGCTGCTGGCCTATCGCCTGACCCTGCCGACCTATGTCGACCCGATGGCGACCGAGAGCCAGGCGGTGACCGGCCCCGCCATCGGCCAAGCGCTGGGTGAAACGGCGCTGGCGGCCAATGCCGCCGCCTCCGCCGACCTGACGGGCCGCACGCAGGCCATCCGGGCGGGCCTGGCCAACCGGTCGGAAGGCAGTTTCGAGCTGTCGGCCGGCGGCAACTGGAACGCGCTGGCCCGTGATGATCAGGACAGCAAGCGCCTGTCCAAGCCGGAAAGCTGGTCGGCGGGCGTGGCGGGCGACTATGCCCTTTCCGGGTCGGTGCGCATCGGCCTGGCCGTCAACTATGCCGACACGGACAGTGATTTCGGCACGCTGGGCGGGGCCACGGTGACGGCTTGGGGTGTCGGTCCCTATGCCACCCTGTCGCTGCCCGGTGGTTTCTATGCCGACGCCAGCTATCGCTATATCGACCTGAAGGTGGAAGATATCAGCCGCAACACCTTCGCCTATAACCTGACCGGTACGGGCGAAACGGAAGGCAAGGGCCATCATGCGGGCGTGGAGTTCGGTTCCGTCGCCACGGCCGGCAGCCTGCGGTACGGCCCCATTGTCAGCTTCAATTATGACCGGGTGGAGCTGGATGCCTGGAGCGAGACGGGCGCCCTGCACCTGAACCTGGACCATTCCGATCTGGCCGAACAGCAGCTGTTGCTGAATGTCGGTGGGCAGGTATCGACCAGCATCGATCTGGGGGAGGGCCGGGTGGCGGTTCCGGAACTGCGGTTCGGGTATCAGGAAGACCTGATCAAGGACGATGGTCAGACCTATGCCACGATCCTGTCCAACCGTCGTACCAGCGCCCTGGGCACCCATACCGCCATCCTGCCCGATCCGCAGGGCGATGGCTTCCGCGCCGGTCTGGGCCTGGCCGTGCAGGTCAGCGACAATGCCAGCCTGTACGTGAATGGCGACACGCTGTTCGTGGAGGATGATACGCCCGACTATACGCTGGGCCTGGGCCTGCGCGTCGGGTTCTGATCGGTGGGTATCATGCGCTTGTGAAGGGGGGCGGGTGACCGCCCCCTTTTCATTTCCGCAGCAGGAATTCCCGCCCGACCTTCACCCGCTTCACGCCGCCATAGTCGACAATATCGGCGGTGGCATAGGTTTCCGCCCATTTGTCGGGCAGGTAGCTGCCGGTGCCCACCACGTCGATGGGGGCCTTGGCGTCGGCCATGACACGGCATTTTTCCGGGGAAAAGCCGCTGCTGGCCACGATCTTCACCTTCGTGAACCCGGCCGCGTCCAGCTTTTCACGCAAATGATGGATGGCGGCGGCGGACACGCCGGCGCCGATCAGGTGGCGCATCTCCGTTTCATCGCGATAGCCCCGGATGGCGGCCGGCGCGTGGCGATCCAGCACGGCGTAGCTGCTGGGCGGGTCCAGCCCTTCCAGGAAGCGGCCCCCCGGCGTGTCGATGCGAAGCGACAGGTCACCGGCCGCCGCCATGTCGGGAAAGCGGCGGCAGACGGCGAGTGCATCCGTCACCTCGTGTCCGAAATAATCGACCAGCACGGTCATCGGCTGTCCGGGGAAGGTTTGCGCATACATCTCCGCCGCCCGCACGGTGGAGCCGGCATAGCCGATCAGGGCATGCGGCATGGTGCCCAGCCCCTTGTCATGGCCGAAATAATGGGCGGTGGCGTCGGTGGCATTGCCCACGAAGCCCACGGCCCCATCGCGGCGCCGGGCGCGGGATGATCCGACCGAGGCCGCATAGGCCATGATCTCCGCCATCTCCGTGCCGGCGCAATGGCGGGCATCCATGGCTAGGAACGCCACCTTGGGCAGGCCCGCGCACATCATATAGGCATTGTAGGCGGCCACGCAGGCGGGGCCCAGTTTCATCAGGAACAGGGTTTCCAGTTCCACCATCTGGCTGAACGGGCCGGTGATCCACATCATCGGCTCACCAGCCCCGACCCATTTCGTCTCTTCGTAATTAAGCTGGATGTCGGGCGTGAAGCCGCGTTCGGCCGCCACCGCTTTCAGCCAGTCCAGCGCCAGCCGGGGGGCGAAGACCACAGGCCGGCGCATGAACACGGCATAGGTCACGGGCTGGTCGCCGAACTTCTCCACGATGGCGCGGGTGCGCTGGAAATAGACGTCGGTCCAGTCGCTGACGGCATCGGCGGCGGGGGGCGTGTGGGTCATGGGGCCAGGGTCCGGCATTGACAGTTGGCCCCATCATAGCCTGCCCGTCACGCCCGGAGCAAATCCGGCAATGCCCGCACGGATTTGGCATCGGGGAAGACATGTTTGTCGATTTCCGCCGAGGCCAGACCCAGGTGGGCTGCCAGGATGCCCTTCAGCAGGGCGCGCATGTCGGTGGTCGGCGCCAGGTCGCGGCCTTCATACAGCTTGTCATCGCGCAAGGTCGGCCAGTCACCCAGCACGCGCCCCCCCTCCACCGCACCACCGGCCAGCAGGGCCACGCCGGCCGTGCCATGATCGGTGCCGCCGCCGCCATTGGGCCGCACGGTGCGCCCGAACTCTGTCACCACGGCGATCAGGGTCTGGTCCCAGACGCCCACCATGGCGTTGCGCAGCACCACCATGGTCTCCGCCAGCTGGCCCAACGCATTGGGCAGGCGGCCCTGCACACTGCCCTGGCCGACATGCGTGTCCCAGCCCGACAGTTCCAACGTGGCCACGCGCGGGCCGGCGGGGTCGGACAGCATGCGGCCCGCGGTTTCGGCCAGGATCAACCGGTCCTTGCCGCCCTCCCGCTTCTTGTTGCCGTCCATGCCGGCGGCCATGTCGGCCACACCCAGCCCGGCGGCCAGCGCCGGACCCAGTACAGGGTCGTCGCTGTAGAGGCCGGCGACGCGGTCCATGAAATCCATGGTCGGTTCCGGCAGGGGCGACGGTGCCCAGCTGGCCACCGGCACCGACCCGCGCAGCACCAGGGGCACGCCCTGGCCCAGCGACAGGCCCAGCCCCTTGCCGCCGCCATCCAGCCGGGCCAGCGCCCGGTTCAGCCAGCCGGTATCGCCGCCGGCGCGGATGCCGCCGGTATCCAGCAGGTCCTGGGCATCGAAATGGCTGCGCTCGCGATAGGGCGTGGCAATGGCCTGCACGGCCAGCAGCTGTTTCTGCCCCCACCATTCATGCAGGGGGGCGAGTGCCGGGTGCAGGCCGAAGCGTCCGTCCAGATCCAGCACCCCGCCTTCCTGCCCCGGCTCGGGCAGGGCCAGATTGGCGCGGATGGTGCGATAATCGGGATCCCCATAGGGCACGACGGCGCCCATCCCATCCATGGCGCCGCGCAGCACGATCAGCACCAGCCGCCGGTCGGTGCCCGCCGCCGCCAGTGACAGGCGGGGGGCCGAGGCGGCCAGGATGCCGGCGGCCCCAGCGGCGATGAAGTGACGACGATGCATGTGCATGATCACCTCCGTTGAAAGGCGGGGGAGGACAGGGCCAGACCCAGCGCTTCGGCGGGGCTGGGGGCACGGGCGATGGCTTGGCGCAGGCCGGCATCGGCCATATCGCCCAATGCTGTATCCAGCAGGGCGCGGGCATCGACCTTGGCCCCCACCCGCTGGCCGAAGGCCAGCGACCAGTCGATGCGGCGCAGGATGGCGTCCGGCCCGGTCCAGCCGGCGGCATTGTCGGGCCAGCCGGCGGGCGACGGGGCGGCGAACGGCATCTGGCCCAGCAGGCTGAGCGCGTTGACCAGCCGGTCGTCCGGCACCTCCACCGCGCTGGCGCGCAGCGTGGCGACGACGAAATCGTTGGGGCTGCGCATCTTGGCCAGCGGTTGTGCCCAGGCGGCGTCCAGGCGGACCAGGGTGCGGGTGACCGTGGCCAGATTGCCGCCGCTGTTGTGGAAGCTCTTGGCCAATGCTGTGATGGCAGCCGGCGGCGGGTCGTCGGCGATGAAATGGCGGGCCAGCTTGCGGGCGACATGGTTGGCGGTGGCGGGATGGGCGCACAGCATGTCGATGGCGGCGGGTGCTTCGGCTATGCCGCTGTCGGGGATGCGCTGGCCCAGCAGGATTTTCTCGCCGGGCTGGTGGCGGCGCTCCACGAAATCGGCCGTCCCCCCGTCCTCGCTCAGCGTCCAGCCGGTCAGGATCAGGGCCATGGCGCGCACATCATCCTGATGATAGCCGCCATCCACGCCCAGCAGATGCAGCTCCAGCGCCTCCCGCCCCAGATTCTCGTTCAACCCCTTGTCGCGGCGCTGCCCGGCGACGCTGTCGGGGCCGAAGGACTGGGCATTGTCCAGATAGATCAGCATGGCCGGATGCAGGATCGCGGCCCGCGCCATGTCGCGGAAATTGCCCATTATATAGGGACGGATGGCCTCGGTCTCGTACGCCAGGCCCAGGGGGGCGACCACGGGGCGCTGGGTGGAAATGGTGAAATGGTTGGACCAGAACTGCACCAGCCGTTCCTGCAACGGCGCGTCACTGGTGGCGGCCAGGCGGGTGCGGATGGCGACATCGGCGCGATAGCGTTCCCGGGCCCGCTTCTTGGCCATTTCCTCCGCCTCGCCCTTGGCCTTGCGGGCGGCCAGATAGTCCGCCACGCGGATCGCCGAACCCTCATGCCCGGTCAGCGGGGCGGGAAGGGGGCGGGGGGCCAACTGGCCTTCGACCCAGCCGCGCGGGTCGGACTTCACCTTGTCGAGATCGCCGGCCCCGGCGCCGAAGCCGAAGCGCGACAGGGCATGCGCCGCCAGCAGTCCTGGGGCGTTGGTCATCACCATGATTGATCCTCCTGTCGGCTAACGTCTTGTCAGGCCAGTCAGTTCCCTTCCGGCCGGGGCGGCGGCGGCGGTGGGCCGTCCTTGCCCGGCGGCTTGTCATCGGGCTTGCCCTTGCCATGGTCGGGCGGTGGCGGGGGCAGGGTACCGGCGGCTTGCGCCGCGGCCATCCGTTCCACGATTGTACGGTGCAGTTTTTCCTGGATGCGGCCGGTCTGCAGACGCAGGTCGGCCAGGGCGGCATCGGCCTGGGCCGCGTCGAAGGGACGCTGGCGCAGGGCGTCGGCCACGGCGCGGCGGGCGTCACGCAGGGCCTGTATCCTGGTCTGCACCTCCTCGTCACGGGTGCGCACCATCCGGTCAATCTCCGGCCGCAGCGGGTGCGGCACCAGGCCCATCAGCCGGTCGACGCTGCTGGGCGCACGGTCGCCGCCGCCGCGCAGCCAATGACCGGTGAAAATGCCCAGGACGGCCAGATTGCCGGCGGCCGACAGGACCAGCAGCACCGACAGGATCAGGGTCGACCGTTTCATTGCGCATTCTCCAGATCGACCGCGTCATCATAGCTCGTGTCACTCAACAGGGAGGCCAGTTCCTCAACCCCCGTCTGCTCCCCGGCCGAAGCGGCGGGCGGCACCACCAGCTGGCCATAGCCCAGGACGAAGCCGATCAGGCCGGCCGCCGTCACCGTGGCCATGCCCGCCGTCCAGCGGCGCCAGCCATCGATCAGCATGCGGCCCAGCGACGGGGCGATGGCGCCGCGCGGATGGTCCAGGGGGATGTCCAGCACGGCGCGGCGCAGGTCCGGCCCGGCCAAACTTTGCGGCAGACCTGCCAGCGCGTCCTCCAGCACCCGTTCGGTATCCAGCAGGGCCTGCAGATCCGCATCCACGGCCAGCGCCCGGTCGGCAGCAAGCCGCAGCGGGGCGGGCCAGCGGGCGGGGTCGGCCCCGTACCGGTCCAGAAGATCAAGGAATTCGCGTTTCGTCATGGCAGCCACCCTTGGCCGGTACGTCGAGAAAGAAGGTTTTTCACGCGCCCCATCCCGCCAGCTTTTCCCGAAGCGCGCGACGCGCCCGGACCAGCAGGCTTTCCAGGGCCTTGACGCTGACATCCAGCGCCCTGGCGGCTTCCGCATTGGAAAGGCCGCCATCATAGGTCAATGTCACCGCCGCCCGCAGCCGGTCGGGCAGGTCGGCCACGGCCGCCGCAACGGCGGCTTTGGTACGCCGGTCGGCCAGCGACCGTTCCTGGTCCATGGCCGGGTCGGCGGGATCGCCCGCCGCCTCCAGCGCCGCCATGGGCGTGCGGCGCGTCCTGTCCAGGCACAGGTTGGTCGTCACCCGGTAGAACCAGGTGGCGAACCGTGCCGCACCAGGATCGAAGCGGTCGGCGTGGCGCCAGAGGCGCAGGAACGCCTCCTGCGCCACATCCTCCGCGTCGGCCTGGTTGTTCAGGATGCGCCGGGCGATGGTGACGGTGCGGTCCAGGTGGCGGTCGACCAGCAGACCATAGGCCCGCCGGTCGCCACAAGCGACCCTTGCCACCAACGCCTCGTCCGTCTCACCCGCATCGTTCAAGATGACGTCCTGCCTGTCGTGCGCCCAAACCCCGCCCGTGGGCGCCGTAGCCGTTCCCACCATCCTACGTTTCGACAGGCCGGCCGTCATGCTCATCGCGCAGGCTTCCGGTTACTTGCCGTCGCCGTGGGCACGGTCCCGCTTGCGGTCGCGCATCGGGTGGTCGCCGCGTTCCGGCTTGAAGGCCGTGAATTCGGCCTGGGTGACAGTGCCGTCCTTGTTGGCGTCCATCTTGTCGAACAGGGCCAGTTCGTGCTCCTGCTTGGCGGCTTCACGGGCAGCCTCGGATGCCGCCGGGAAATCGGCGCGCTTCACCTTGCCGTCGCCATCCTTGTCCAGCTTCTTGAAATGGTCGGCCTTGATGGCGGCCCTTTCGGTGTCATCCAGCTTGCCATCCTTGTTGGCGTCGTACTTGGCCAGCATCTCGGCGCGCAGGCCCCCCATGGGGCCTTCGGTGGGACCGGGAGCGGGCTGAGCGATGGCAGGTGCGGCCAGCAGCGCCGAAACGGCCAGGGCGGCAATGGTGCGGTGGGAGATGGTCATTTGCGAAACTCCGTATGGGGATCAGCCGCCGGCCTTTCCGGCGGCGGGGAACGAAGTCGGGTCAGGCGCCATTCCGTTTCGTTCAATCCTGATACGGCCGGGGCCGGAGATCCCTGCATTATGCCTTTCAGGAAAAAGATGTATCGCTAATGGAATAGTGATAATAACGGTATGTTAACGCTGTCGGCGGAACCGGTCACAGAGGGGCCGTTTCGCCGCGCATCAAGGCAACCAGGCGATGGCGCCGGCGCGGGAGAACAAGTTGAGGGGGGTCGTCTACGGGCGCAGCCTTGATTTCAGGCCGCTGCCGCCCGACCCGGATGTTTTGGGTTCGGCCATCAAGCTGACCGACGTGGAAGCCGTGCAATTGCCGCAGCGGGGATGGCGCGACCATCTCCGCCTATTCCTGCAATCCTCCGGCCTGACCTCGGTGCCTACCGTGGTCCGTTTGCGCTGGCAGGCGCATGAGGTCATCGACTGGCTGCAATCCTCACTGCTGGGCAAGGGCCGGGGCAAGCGCGGCTCCATCTCCCACCCCATACAACTGATGTCGGCCATCGAATTCCTGATGGCCATGCCGGGGGAGCTGGAGGCGGAACGGCGGATCATGCACACGCTGATCGGCCGCGCTCTGCTGGAATATCGCAAGCGGGTCAGCGCCAACCGCGAACGGCCGCTGCAGTTCGTCAAGGAGGCATCGAGCCATTTCTTCGCGGGCTTCAAGGAACAGCAGATGCTGTCCAAGACCAGTACGCCGGGGGAACAGTTCGCCACCGTCCAGCGCATCTACAACAGCTATTATTTTTTCCGCGCCTATTACATCTTCGCCATCCTGTCGCGGGAACCGCCGGAGAGTGGCGGCAAGCTGTTCTCCAAATTCATGCGCGCCTGTTTCTTCATGTCGACCATCCAGGATGACGGCTCCATCGCGCCCAAGCCCTCCTACCGGCAATTGCCGCCCAAGGAACAGGTGGTGTTCCTGGCCAAGCGCGATGTGGCGCTGCAATCCCGCCTGCGCGAGGATGAGGCGCTGCGCAATGAATTGCAGAACCTGCTGCGGTTTTTCCGCCCCTTGCGGGGATGAGGTTCTTGTCCCTCAGGCGCCTGGCGCCTGAGGGAACACAAAAAAGTGAGAGGCAGCATGCGGATCGCCGTCATTTCCGATGTCCATGGCAATCTGGGGGCCCTGACTGCCGTGCTGGCCGATATCGATCGGCAGGCACCCGATCTGCTGGTCGATCTGGGGGACAAGCTGTCGGGGCCGCTGTTCCCGGCGGAAACGGCCGACATGATGATGGGCCGCGACATGCTGCATATCGCCGGTAACCATGAACGCCAACTGCTGACCCTTCCGGTGGACCGGATGGGCATGTCCGACCGCCATGCCCATGGCGTGCTGGCCCCCCATCACCGCGACTGGCTGGCCGGATTGCCGCCACAGGCGGAACTGGCGGGGGGAGAGGTGCTGCTGTGCCATGGCACGCCGGCATCGGACCTCACCTATTTCCTGGAGGAGGTGGGGGCGTGGGGCAGCCGTCCCGCCGCCCCTGCCCTGGTGGCCGAACGGGCAGGCGATATCGTGGCGCGGGTCATCCTGTGCGGTCATTCCCATGTGCAGCGTTCCGTGCGCCTGACGGACGGGCGGCTGGTGGTCAATCCCGGTTCCGTGGGGCTGCAGGCCTATGAGGATGATCATCTGGCCCTGCATCGCAACGAGATGGGCAGCCCGCATGCCCGCTATTGCCTGCTGGAACAGGCGCGCGGCCAATGGGCGGTGACCCTGCGGGAAGTCACCTATGACTGGGACGCGGCGGCGGATCTGGCGGCGTCGCGGGGGTCGCAAGCCTGGGCGCGGGCCCTGCGCTCGGGGCGGGTGGCCCAGGCCTGAAGGCTGGACGCAGATGCCGGATAAGTGTGTAGTGTGGCCACCCACTCATCCGGAGAATGTGTGCGTCATGGTTGCCTGCCCGGAAGAAGCCGAACAGCCCTGGCAACGTGAAACCCGGCTCTGCGGGCTGCTGCTGCATGCGCCGGCTGACCTGACAATTGACGCGGTGGCGTTGCGGGCGCAGTTCCTGGCGCTGCTTCCCAGCATTGGTCCGGACATGCCCGGCTTTTGCGGGGATGCCGCATGCCAGACCGAATGGTGCTTGCTGGACCTGCTGGCCCGTCGCCCGCCCGGCGATAGGATGCCGCCCGAACCGCTTCCGGGTCTCTTGCCCATGCCCATGGCGGCGGCGCTGGCGGCGCGGCCGGACTGGCAGGTGCTAGGGATGCATCTGGCCCGGCAGAGGCCCGGCGGCGGACTGCCCTGGCACTGGGACGACCAGGGCCTGCACCAGTCGGAAATCCGCCTGATCATCCCCATCCAGGCGCCGGCGGGGTCAGTGACGCGGATCGGGCATGAAAGCATCGCCTATCCCGTGGGGCGGGCCTGGACGGCGGATTTCACCCCTGTTCATGAGGTGTGGAACCACGGGGGCGAGGATCGGATCACCCTGGTGCTGGACATCGCCGTGTCGCCGACGGTGACGGCCCTGTTTCCGCCAGCCCTGGCGGCGGATGCGGGCGCGCGCGAAGCCCTGGCCCTGCGCACGCGCGAACTTCTGCTGAAATTCTGGCAACCCGCGAGGTCCGCCGTGCCGGTGCCTCCCTTCCAGGGGCAAGGTCGATGCGATAGGCTGTCGCCCTCACGCCCGCCGCCAAGGAAGCCGCCGCATGAACCCGCATGTTCCCGACAGTGACGGCAGCTATCTTTATTACGACAGCGACTATCCGTGGCCCGACGATATCGCCGCCGACCCGGCGCTGCTGGTATCCGCCGCGCGGCAGGGCATCCTGCATGACGTGTCGCATTATGTCGGGCTGGCGCGGGAACTGGCGGAGATGCTGGGGCGGCCGCCGCGTGTGATGGAATTGGCCTGCGGCACGGGCCGCCTGTCCATCCCGCTGGCCCGCGCAGGGTTTTCCGTGATCGGCGTCGACGCGTCCGCCACCATGCTGGCCGGGTTTGAGCGGCGGTTGACGGTGGAGCGGGCGGACGTGGCGGCGCGGATCACGACGCACCGCGGCGACGTACTGGATCTGGATCGGCCGGAAAAGCAGAACGACCTGTTGGTCATGGGCTTCAACCTGCTGATGCTGATCGCCGATTTCGACAGCCAGCTGGCGGTGCTGGAACGGGCCCGTGACCATCTGGCGCCGGACGGGGTGCTGGCCCTGGACGTTATGAACCCGCTGGTCATGCCGCTGGCCGCCACCCAGGTGCCGGAAACCGCCTATACCCGCGTCAACCGCCGCACGGGCAATCTCTATACGAAATTCGCCATGGTCGGCATGCTGGATGACCGTCAGGTCCAGCGCAACCACGGCTGGTATGACGAGGTGGTGCCCGGCGGCGCCGTCCGCCGCACCCATTACCATTTCGACTGGCGCCCGCTGTTCCGGTACGAGCTGGAATTGATGCTGCGGCTGGCGGGGTTCGGCATCGTGCGGGTGGATGGCGATTTCCAGGGATCGCCATTCGAGGCCGGGTCGACCAAGATGGTGGTGGTGGCGCGGCGGGTATAGTTCAGGCCGAGAGCCGCTGCGCCACGGCGCTGTCGATATGGGCCTTCAGGTCGGGGTCGCTGCTGTACAGCCGGTTGAAGTCGCGCTTGTCCAGCAGCAGCAGCTGACAATAGGCGATGGCGGTGACATCGGCATTGCGCGGCTGGTCCAGGACCAGGGCGATCTCCCCGAAGAAATCGCCGCTGCCCAGGCGAATGGGCACCTCCAGCCCCGGCACATGCACGGCCACGGCGCCGGACGAGACGAAATAGACCGTGTCGCCCCGCTCCCCCTTGCGCACAATGGTCTGCCCGGGGAAATAGAGGCGCGGGCGCAGCAGCCGTTCGATGCGGGCCAGACGGTCGGGCGCCAGCCCGCTGAACAGGGGCACGCGGCTGATCAGTTCATGCGTGGCCAGGCCCAGATCCAACTGCGGCGGCTTGCTGACAAGCTGCCAGCGCTCGCGCAGATCGCGTTCAAGGTCGTTGAGGATTTCCCGGCTGATCAGCGCCTCTTCGAACAGCGACTGGGTGGACCGTTCCTCCATGCGCAGGCCGGCGCGGATCAGATATTGCGACTGCACGGCGTCCAGATAGGCTGGATATTGCAGGCGGATGCTGTCCAGCACCTCCTCCACCACCTGCAGGCGGGTGGTCAGGCGGGTGCGCACGGCCTCTGCCGCCTGCTTGCCCAGCATGGGGGCCAGCCGGTCCTGGCTGAACTGTGACAGTTCCCGCAGGCAGAAGCGCAGGGCTGTCAGCATGGCATAACGTTCGGCCAGCCGTGCCGATACCGGCCGTTCCCAGCCGAAGCGCCGGTGCAGCCAGAGCGCCAGCCGCAGGGCCCGGCCGGGACGCAACTGCTTGGCCGCCACTTTCTCATAGGCCGATGCCCCGCCGGTCTTCAGCGCGTCCTGCAACCGGCCCGCGGCGGCGGCCAGCGTCTGTACCGACAGGCGGGAGATGACGCCGTCGCGGAAATAGGCGAGATAGCGCTGCTCCTCGAACCGGGCCAGGGTGGACAGACCGATATAGACCCGGTCGTCCAGCGACAGGGCGCCATACCGGCTTTCCAGATCCAGCTGTTCCTGCGCCAGTTCCGCCCCGCGTTCCATCAGCGGATCGACGGCATGGGCCGCGTCCAGCCCGAACCGTTCCGCCACATCCTCCAGGTCGCGGCGGACATTGCTGAGCGACAGGCCGACCGCACGGTTGCGCAAGGCCTGTTCCACAGGGGTCAGCCGGTCCAGCTTCAACACGCGGATCAGGGGGCGCAGCGTGGTGCCCTGCACGAACAGGGTGAACAGCACGAAGCCGGTGACCACTACGGCCACATGTTCCTGGATATAGTCGGGCAGCGACTGGTGTTCGGTCACGGCCAGGGCCAGGGCGAGCGACACGGCGCCGCGCAGGCCGCCCCAGGTCATGACGATGCGATAGCGATTGCTGATCCGGTCCGACGCGCCGATCCAGCCCAGCACGGGCAGGATGCCGAAGATTACCAGCGCGCGGGCCACCAACGCCGCCAGGATCAGGGCGCCCAGCAGCGCGAAATGGCTCCATTTCGCATTCATCAAGGTGGGCGGTACCAGCATGGAGGCGAACAGGAAGATCAGCGAATTGGCCCAGAAGCCCAGCTGGCTCCACACCTGTTCCAGGCCCGACCAGCTTTCCGGGCTGATGCGGGTGCGCCCGGCCGATGCCATGACCAGCCCCGCCACCACCACGGCCACCACGCCCGACACATGCAGGTAATGTTCGCCCAGGATGAAGGCCAGATAAGCCAGCGCCACGGTCAGCGTAATCTCCGACAGGGTCTGGTTGCGCAAGGGCGTGACCACCAGCGCCGTCAGCCAGCCCAGGATCCAGCCCACCGCCACCCCGCCCACGAACTTGAACACGAAATCGAAAGCGGCGGCGGTCAGATCCGGCTCCCCCCCCTGGGTCAGCATGCCCAGCAGCAGGGTGAACAGCACGATGGCGGCGGCATCGTTGAACAGGCTTTCGCCCTCCACCAGGATGGTCAGCCGGCGCGGTGCGCCCAGGTCGCGGAAGATGGAGACCACGGCTGCAGGGTCGGTGGTGGCGATGATGCTGGCCAGCAGCAGGCAGACGATCAGCGCCTTCTGTGTGGGCATGCCGTGCCACAGGCCCCAGACCCACCACATGGCCAGCCCGGCGATGACGGTACAGACCAGCACGGCCACGATGGCCAGTAGCAGGATGGGGCCCAGATCGTCCAGCATGCGCCGCACATCCACGCCCAGCGCCGTTTCGAACAACAGCACGGGCAGAAAGATGTACAGGAAGGCGGCCGATGTCAGCTCCACCTCCCCGATCGCATTGATGAAGGCGGTGACCGGTCCCGTGACGTCATGGTTCATGCCGCCCCCGGCATGCAGCAGCAGCCCGATGCCCACGCCCAGGGCCGCCAGTACCACTGTGTAGGGCAGGCCCAGGCGCTTGGCCAGCGGCGGCAGCAGGCTGACCAGGGCCAGCAGACCGGCGACGGCCAAAAGCGTGTTGATCAGGGTTTCCATGGGCGCACGCTGCCGGGGGCGGAAGGATGGGGCGCAGAATGGCATGGAAGCGCGGCCCTTCGCCAGCACCGGCAACCGGCGTCGGTGGCAGGTCGCCCCTGCGCCATGCTTGCCGCTGTCAAGGTGGTGGCGTAGGCTCACGCTCTTGATTTATCTGTGTTCATAGAAGGCGGCCGTGCCCTTGGCGGGACAGGCGGCCCCAGCATGGGAAAGGGGGCCTTTGGGCCCCAGGGGGCGACAGGAATGGCGGAGGATCTGCTGTATTTCGCGGCGGAGCCGGCTTCGGCTCCGGCTTCCCCGCCGGTGCCACCCTGGCTGGTCCTGATCGTCGATGACGATCCGTCTGTCCATTCCGTCACCAAGCTGGCGCTGCGCGACATGAGCCACGCCGGCCGCAAGCTCTTGTTCCTGTCCGCCTATTCGGCGGCCGAGGCGCGGCAGATGCTGGCCGTGTATCCTGACATCGCCCTGATCCTGCTGGATGTGGTGATGGAGGACGACGATGCCGGCCTGCGCTTCGTCCGGACGGTACGGGAGGAGATGCGCAACCATGATGTCCGCATCATCCTGCGCACCGGCCAGCCCGGCCAGGCGCCGGAACGCGAAGTGGTGGAGCGCTATGACATCAATGATTACCGCGCCAAGGACGAACTGACGGCCCGGCGCCTGTGGACATCGGTGTTCACCGCGCTGCGTGCGTTCGAGCAGATCCGCGCGCTGGACCGCCACCGCGCCGGCCTGGCCCATATGCTGGACGCCACGGCCCGGCTGTTCGGGGAGCATGACACCGAACGGCTGGCCTATGGCGCCATCGATGCCCTGGCCGGGGTGGCGGGTCCTGGGGCGGGTGTGCTGCTGGTCCGTTGCGACCGGCTGCCCGGTGCCATCGCCGGCGAACCGCGCCTGCTGGCCGGCATCGGGGAAGGCGGGCTGGCGATGACGCCCGGTGCCCTGGCCCATCTGGTGCCGGCGGAGATCGGGCAGCAGGTGGCGGCAGCCCTGGCGGAAGGGGTGCCGCTGTCGGGGGATGGTTGGTTCGCGCTGTCGGCCAGCCTGTCGGATGATGCCGCCATCGTCCTGCATTTGTCGCGCCTGCCGCCCGACCGGCGCCCGGATGCCGGCATGCTGTCGCTGTTTGCCCGCACGGTGGCGGTCGGGCTGGAGAATGCACGGCTGGTGGCACAACTGTCCAAGGACCGCACCCATGACCGGGCCACCGGCCTGCTGAACCGCCTGGGCTTCATCCAGGCCATCGAGGCCCGTCTGTCCCGGATGCCGGCCGGAGGGGCTGAAAGCGTGGCCGTGGGCATCATCGACCTGCGCCATTTTCGCGACATCAACCAGGAGCTGGGCGTGGCCGCCGGCGACCGCCTGCTGATCACCACGGCGCAGCGTGTGGCGGACGCGGCAGGGCCGGGGGCGATCAGCGGGCGCACGGGGGCCGATCAGTTCGCCCTGCTGCTGCCGGGTTCGCCCATCCTGTCGGCCGCCCGCGACCAGGTGCATGCCGTCGCCACCGCTGTCAGCGAACCGCTGATGCTGGCGGGGCGGGAGGTGCATCCCATGTCCTCTCCCGGCCTGGCCTGGTGCAATTGCACCGGCCGGCATGGGGAGGAGTTGCTGGCCCGCGCCGAGGAGAGCATGCAGGCCTCCAAGCGCGCCTATGGCCGTCTGCAGGAGGTGGTGATCGGCGCCGACCGGGTCGAGGGCGGGCGCATCGGCCTGACCATGGAACTGGGCACCGCCCTGAAGCAGGGGCAGTTCGAGCTGTATTACCAGCCTATCGTCGATGCCGCCACGCGTGAGGTGGTGGCGTTCGAGGCGCTGGTGCGCTGGAACCATCCGTCACGCGGCATCGTCATCCCCGCCGCCTTCATCCCCACGGCGGAGGAAACCGGCCTGATCGTGCCCATCGGCACCTGGGTGATGCGCGAGGCGGCCTTGCAGACGGCCGAATGGACCCGCCGCGCCGGGCGGCCCGTCTGGGTCTCCGTCAATATCTCCGCTGCCCAGCTGTCCGAACCGGGTTTCCTGGACAATGTGCAGGACGTGATCCGCGACAGCGGTGTCGACCCCACCCTGCTGAAGCTGGAAGTGACGGAAAGCACCATCATCGGCGATCCGGCCCATGCCGCGGAAATCCTGTCCGGCCTGCGGGAACTGGGGATCAGGCTGTGCATGGATGATT
Source organism: Niveispirillum sp. GW835-FHT14G11 (assembly GCF_058793615.1). Taxonomy (NCBI): domain Bacteria; kingdom Pseudomonadati; phylum Pseudomonadota; class Alphaproteobacteria; order Rhodospirillales; family Azospirillaceae; genus Niveispirillum; species Niveispirillum sp. GW835-FHT14G11. Next base: position 241,246 of record NZ_JBXAFZ010000008.1, on the reverse strand, counting down.
TCGGCACGGGCTATTCCAACCTGTCCTATCTCCAGACCCTGCCGTTCGATTTCCTGAAGGTGGACCGCGCCTTTGTAACCAGCATGATTGACCGCTTCGAAAGCCGCACCATCCTGCGCACCATGCTGGCACTGGCCCAGCAACTGGCGCTGGAAGTGGTGGCGGAAGGGGTGGAGACCGATGAACAGGCGGACGAACTGTCGCGCCTGGGCTGCGGCTTCCTGCAGGGCTATCTCTATGGCCGCCCCATGCCGGCGGCGGATGCGGGGCGGTTGATCGGGTTGGGGTGATCCGGTCGGGTTAACTGACATTTATCCACCATTTAACAGCCTCACCGTGCATGATGCCTCGCGCAAGAACCGGTCATACCGGCTTGGCGATGCGTTCGACCGGGACGTGCCGTAACCCTCACGTCCCCTTGCGCGGAAAGGCCACCACGAAGCGGGTGCCGTCGTTGACCCGGCTGTCCACGTCGATGCGGCCGCCCAGCCGCTGGGTCACCAGATTATAGACCAGATGCAGGCCCAGGCCGGAGCCGCCGGCATCGCGCCTTGTGGTGAAGAACGGGTCGAATATGCGGGGCAGGGTGGCGGCATCGATGCCGCGGCCATCATCGGCCACGGCCAGTTCCACCCAGTCTGGGGTGCCGGGCGACGGACGCAGGGTGACGCGGATGGTGCCCGCCACCTCCCGGCCCGTGAACGCGTGGGTCAGGGCGTTCATCACCAGGTTGGTGACGATCTGGGCGATGGCGCCCGGCGCGCTGTCCACCACCAGCCCCTCATCCAGCCGGGCATCCAGCCGGTGGGGCAGGCGGCGCAGCTGCGGCTGCAGGCTGCGCAGCACCTCGCCCACATAATCGCCCAGGTCGAAGCGGCGGGCCTGGTCCGTGGTCTGGTCCACGGCCACCTGTTTGAAGCTTTGCACCAGGTCGGCGGCGCGGCTGATATTGCCCAGGACAAAGCCCATCGCCTCCGTCGCCGAGCCCACATAATCCTCCAGGTCGGCGCGGCGCAGGCTGCCATCACGATAGGCCTTGGCGAAACGGTCGGTATCCTGGGCAAAGGCGGTGGCGGCGGTGACGGCCACGCCCAGCGGCGTGTTGATCTCATGCGCCACGCCGGCCACCAGCCCACCCAGCGCCGCCATCTTTTCCGCCTGGATCAGGTCATGCTGGGTGGCGCGCAGCCGTTCCAGGGTGCGGGCCATCTCCTCCGCCGTCAGGCGCATGACGTCGATGCCCTGGCCGATGCCGGTGGCCTTGCCGGCCGCATCGACCAGCACGAAGCCACGATGCAGCGCGTCGGGCTTGCGTTCGGCGATCAGGCTGTTGAGGGCCGACAGGCCGGTATCCATCGGCACCAGCAGCGGCTGGCGGTCGGCCAGATGGGTAACGGGCCGGCGGGCATAGAGGTCGCGGCCATAGCGCTGGGAGAAATGCAGCAGGAAGGTGGCGCGGTCGGCCAGAGCTTGGGGCTCCCCGCCCTTGTCCAGGACGATGACACCGGGCAGGGCAGGGTCGCGCTGGAACAGCTCCGCCACGGCACCGCAGCTGGTCTCCGGCCCCACCGATGGCGCGGTACGGCAAAGCCGCGCCGCCGTCCAGGCGGCGTCGCCGGTCTTCATGCCTGTCACCTGCGCCGCGTGCCGATCCACCCTTGCCCCCGATTGCTTGGGAGGAAATCCGGAAGTCATGCCAGAAAGCCATGAAGGATTTGTGACTTGGGGGCAAGCATCAGCCACCCTTCAGCACGGTCAAGGCCGAATCCCAATAAGGCACGGGCCCGAAACGCCCGGCCAGGAAGTCCACGAAGGCGCGGACCTTGGGGCTTAAGTGCCGGTTGGCGGGATAGACGGCGTGCACGGCGCTGGCCGGTGGCAGCCAGACATCCAGCACGGGCACCAGCCGGCCCGACGCCAGTGCATCGCCGACGATGAAGGTCGGCAGCAGCACCAGACCCTGGCCGTGCAGCGCCGCCTCACGCAGGGCGTCGCCATTATTGGCGCGCAGCCTTCCGGCGATGCGGACATTCTGGGTGGTGTCGGCCCCCGGTGCGGTGCGGAAGGTCCATTGGTCGGGGCTCTGGACGTTGGTGTAGATCAGGCAGACATGGTCGGATAAATCGGCCGGGACCTGGGGCGTCCCGTGCCGGGCCAGATAATCCGGGCTGGCGCAGATGACGCCGCGCGACGGGCACAGGCGGCGGGCCACCAGCGAACTGTCCTTCAGCCGGCCGATGCGGACGGCCAGGTCGTATCCTTCCTCCACCAGATCCACGAACCGGTCTGACAGGTCCATGTCCACGGTGACCTCCGGATACAGGCCCATGAAGTCGGCGATGGCGCCGGACAGATGGACGATGCCGAAGGACATGGGTGCGGCCAGCTTCAGCACGCCGCGCGGGGCCGCATGCTGGCTGGCCACCGACCGTTCCGCCTCTTCCAGCGCCTCCAGCGCCTGGGTGACGCGGGCATGGAAGCCCTCACCCACCTGGGTCAGGCTGATATGGCGGGTGGTGCGGTTGAACAGGCGGGCCCCCAGCCGGGCCTCCAACTCCCCGATGCGGCGGCTGGCCGCGGATTTCGACAGGCCCAGCTTGTCGGCGGCCTTGGTGAAGCTCCGCCCCTCCGCCACCAGGGTGAAAAGCCGCAGATCCTCCAGCCGGTCCATTGTGTTTCCTCTCGATTATCCCGCCCAGCGGGACAAAGCTGTTCAAAATTGGACCATTATCGGGAACGGTGCAACGGCCTATCTTCCTCTCAACAGCGCAACACACCGCACCTTATGGAGAGCGAAATGAGCAAGGTTCTGGTCCTCTATTATTCCTCCTACGGCCATATCGAGACCATGGCCAAGGCCGTGGCCGAAGGTGCGGCGTCGGTCGCCGGCACGGAAGTGACGATCAAGCGCGTGCCGGAACTGATCCCCGAGGACGTGGCCAAGCGGTCGGGCATCAAGCTGGACCAGGAGGCCCCGATCGCCACCGTGGACGAGCTGCCGAACTATGACGCCATCATCTTCGGCACGCCCACCCGCTTCGGCATGATGGCCAGCCAGATGCGCAACTTCCTGGACCAGACAGGCGGTCTGTGGGCCAAGGGTGCGCTGATCGGCAAGGTCGGCTCGGTCTTCGTGTCCACCGCCACCCAGCATGGCGGGCAGGAGGCGACGCTGCTGTCCTTCCACACCACCTTGCTGCACCAGGGTATGGTCGTCGCCGGCCTTCCCTACAGCTTCGCCGGCCAGACCCGGCTGGACGAGGTGACGGGCGGCAGCCCCTATGGCGCCACGACGATCGCCGGCGGCGACGGTTCGCGCCAGCCGTCGGAGAACGAGCTGGCCGGTGCCCGCTTCCAGGGTGAGCATGTGGCCCGCCTGGCCGCGAAATTGTCCGCCTGAGTCACGTAACGCTTTTTATTCCATGACCCACGGTCCCCGTATCATCGCCACTCGGGACGGTACGGGGAGCCATAGAGGAGAAGTGTCATGATCGAACATCGCCCCTTCGCCGGCCTGGGCAAGGCCAACCATGGCTGGCTGCGCGCCAATTTCCACTTCAGCTTTGCCGGCTATCACAATCCGTCGCGGGTCCATTGGGGACCGCTGCGGGTGTGGAACGATGACACGATCGACAGCAATACCGGCTTCGATCCGCATCCCCACCAGGACATGGAAATCATCACCTATGTCCGCAAGGGCGCCATCACGCATCAGGATTTCCTGGGCAATGAGGGCCGCACGGAAGCGGGCGACGTGCAGGTGATGTCGGCCGGTACCGGCATCGTGCATGCCGAATATAACCGCGAGCCGGGTGAGACCACCTTGTTCCAGATCTGGATCATCCCCAACAAGCGTGGCGTGAAGCCCCGCTGGGAAGCCGCGAAGTTCCCCAAGGGCACCGATGCCGATGGCCGGCTTCGCGTCCTGGCGTCCGGCCGCGACCAGGACAAGGATTCAGGTGCGCTGTTCATCCATCAGGACGCCGCACTTTTGGGTGGAACATTGCCGGCCGGAACCGTGTTGACACATCAGTTGGGTGATCGACTGGCCTATCTGGTCCCGGCACGGGGCAAGGTGAAGGTCAATGGCATCACCCTGGAGGCCCGTGACGGTGCCGCGGTGAAGGACGAGCAAGTCCTGACCATCGAGGTGCTGGAAGAGGCCGAACTGATCCTCGCCGATCTGCCGCGTGCGGCCTGATCGACGGGTATGAATACCGGGGCCGGCTCTCCCCATCCCCCCTGAAGCCGGTTCCGGTTCAAAGGGCGGCGTCCTCCCCCCGGACGCCGCCCATTTTGTTTTCAGTCCCCCTGCGATGATCCGCCCCTTGGCGTCAGCGGCGGAGCATGCCAGCCTTCGGCCGCACACCAGCCGAAGGATGCCAGACCTTGATCAGCACCCAAACCGATCCCGTGGCCGCCCGGCTGATGCTGCTGGCCGGTCTGTTCGGCGCCTTTGCCGTTTCGGCCGGCGCCTATGCCAGCCATGGGCTGGCCGGGGTGCGGGATGCCCATGCGGTGGAGCTCTGGGAGACAGCCAGCCAGTATCAGATGGTGCATGCGCTGGCCGTGCTGGTGGTGGCCCTGCTGCGCCGGGTGCTGCCGGGGCAGGCGCGGTTGCTGGCGGCATCGGGGCTGGCCTTTGCCATCGGCTGCGTGCTGTTTCCCGGTGCGCTCTATGCGCTGGGCTGGTATGGGCCGTCGGCCATGGGGGCGGTGGCGCCGGTGGGCGGGCTCTGCTTCATCCTGGGCTGGCTGCTGGTGGGTGTGGCCGGGCTGCGGTCGCAGCGCTAATTCCCTTTCGAGGTCAGCCGGTCGCGGCGAAAGCCGGCCAGCGCGGCCTGTCCCGCGGCGAAGGCGGCGGACAGCTGTTCGGCTGTGGCCAGGGCGGTCGCGGCGTCACCGCCCCTGGCGGCCGTGTCCGTGGTCTTGGCCAGGCCGGCCAACACCGACAGGCCGACGGTGAGGGCACCGGAGGCCAGCTTATGCGCGGCCCGGCCGACGGCGGGCACGTCGCGCCGGGCCAGGGCCTCGGCCACTGATGCCAGAGTGGCCGGGGCGTTGCGGCCGAAACTGTCGATGATCTGCCCCACCCGTTCCGCGCCCAGGATGGCGAGATGTTCCTCCAGCACCCGCAGGTCCAGCACGGGCGTGGCATCGGGCGGGGGCGGCTGTTCCACCGGCGGCAGTGGCGGCGGTTCCGCCATCGCCCGCGCCCGGTCGGCCAGCAGCGGGCCCAGGGTGCCGGTCAGCGTGTCCGTGGTCACCGGCTTGCCCAGGATGGCGGCCAGGCCGGCGCGACGGCGCTGGCGTTCGCTGATCCGGTCGGCGCGGCCGCGCAGCAGCACGACGGGTGGCCCGCCGCCGCGCCGGATGCACCAGGACAAGGCCAGCCCGCTATGCCGGCCGATGCGCGCCGCGACCAGGGCCACGTCCGGTCCCTCCATCAAGGCCATCTCCAGCGCCATCTTGGCGTCGTCGGTTTCCTCAACCCAATATCCGGCTTGTTCCAGCAGCAGCCTTGTCAGGGTGCGGCCCACGGGATCGTCATCCACCACCATCGCTGACAGGCCGTTTGCGGCAGACGGCGCCAGCTGCGGGGCGGTGGGAACCGGCGGCCGGGGGGCGGGTCGGGGCGGCGGCGGGGGGGCGGCATCCTCCCCACCGCTGAGCCGTTGCCGCACCAGGGCCTGCATTCCCGCCACCTCGTTCCGCAAGAGGCGCAGTTGAATGGCCTGGGCCGGACTGACGGAGCCGGAGGTCAGGCCGTCCAGCTCCTGCGCCATGGCCTGCAACCGGCTGTTCAGGCTGTCGGCCACCAGGCGCAGCACAGGCAGGGGCACGCCGTTGCCGGACGAGTGCACCGGTGTGGCGGCTGGTGCCGGCGCGCGCGTCAGGTCGCGCAACAACGGGGCGGCCAGGGGCAGCAGCAGGAATCCCGCCAGCGTGCCGCCGGCCAGTGCCGTGGCACCGACCCCGGCCTCGGCCCAGGCATAGGTCGCGGCCACCTGTCCGGCCACCGTGGCGCCCAGCCAGGCCCCGGCCAGCCAGCGCGGTGACCGCCGCCCCTGCCACCACCAGCCGCCCAGCAGCGCCAGCGCCAGCAGGCGCAAGCCCAGCGGCACCGGGGCCAGCCCCAGCAGCAACCCGTCCAGCAGTGCCATGATGGACAGCCAGGCACCCCCCGCCAGGGGCAGGTCGGGTGGCGGAGCGGTGTCCGGTTCCGGCAGGGTCGGGCTGTATTCGGCGGGGTCGCTGGTCAATTCGGCCTTCGAAAGGACATGATCTGTCCTCATGTATAAGCGGGGGCGAAGGCCGGGTCCATCATCCGCATCTGCCATGAGGAGAGGTCGGCCTTGTCGCCCTTGCCAACGCCCGATAGCGGTGTCATCCCTTGCATGATGCGCCGCACAAGCGGTGTTGTCCGCTATCGATTCCGCCCGCATAGGGGAGCCTTGAGAAGTGTTCGCGCCGGCCCGTTCCCGTTCTGCCCGTCATCATCGCCGGAATGCCTGTGCGGCGGCCCTGGCCCTGCTGCTGCTGTCGGCGGCCCCGGTCGCCACCGCGCAGGACCAGCAGCCCAACAGCGCCACCATCCAATGGGCGCAGCAGGTCCTTGACCAGCAGGGCTTCTATCAGGGCCGGGCCAGCGGCAAGATGGACAGCGCCACCGCCGCCGCCATCGCCGCCTATCAGAAGAAGCAGGGCCTGAAATCCACCGGTCGCCTGGATGCCGGCACGATCAGCCGCATGATGGAAAGCCAGCCGGAGCGCAAGGGCGTGGGCAATCTGGCCGATCCCGGCAGCCGGGCCAAGGCCAGCCAGCCCATGGGCCTGCGCGAGGCTGACGTGAAGCCACGGGCCGCCCCGGTTGCTGCCGCCGTGGATCGCGGGCAGGGGAGCGAGAGCACGGTGCTGGGCGTGTCGCGCGGCGGGGCCGACCTGGCGCCCACCGCCCGCACCGCCTCGCCGGCCACAATCGGCGGCACACTGCCGCCCGCTGCCAGCCCGGCCCCGTCGGTGACGGGCAGCGGCGGCACCGGTCCCGCCGCTGCCCCCCGCAGTTCGGTGGAATCGGAAGTGACGCATGAGATGCCGGCCGAGGACGGGTTCGATCCCGCCCGCCTGCCTGACTGGGTACGCTACGGCCTGATTGGCGGCATCGGCGCGCTGCTGGTCGGCATGCTGGGTTTCTGGTGGGGCAGTGGCCGCCGCACGGTGAAGCCCGCCATCAAGGCCGCCAAGGGCCGTCATCCGGCACCCCCGCCGGCTTCGGCTGCCGGTCCGGTGCGGCGCGAGCCGACGCTGGGTGGCCCCCCGCCCGGCCCCAATGACCGTCGCGAGCCGGTGTTCAGCGCGCCCGCCCGCGATCCGGGCCGGGTTTAGTTATTCTCTCAGTCGCCGGGCGGGCGCATCCGCGGGCTTGGCTTTCGGCGCACGTGCGCCGGGCCGGCAGTCGCCGGCCTCCAATGGCTTGCGCCATTGGTCGACCTTCCCTTGACGTCATCCTCGCGAAATAAAAAAATCCGCGCAGGCGCTTGCACGTGCATTTCGTGCAAGCGCCCGGCCAACAACGAAATCGACCTGGAAGCCGGGCCGGCCCTAGACTTCGTCCTGTCAAAGCCCCCCGACGACGAGGTGGCGACAGCGATCCAAAGGCCCGGAGGCCCGTTCCCATGCTGTTCGATTTCCCCGATTTCGATAATCACGAACTGGTTCTTTTCGGTCGCGATGCGGCCACCGGCCTGTCTTCCATCATCGCCGTGCATTCCACGGCGCTGGGGCCGGCCTGCGGCGGCTGCCGCATGTGGCCCTATGCCAATGATATGGAGGCCATGCGCGACGCGCTCCGCCTGTCGCGGGGCATGAGCTACAAGAATGCCATGGCGGGGCTGCCGCTGGGTGGCGGCAAGTCGGTGATCATCGGCGACAGCCGCAAGGACAAGTCGGACGAGATGTTCCGCGCCTTCGGCCGGGTCATCGACAGCCTGGGCGGCAAATATATCGCGGCGGAGGATGTGGGCATCTCCGTCGCCGACGTGATGATGATGGGCCAGACCACCCGCCATGTCGCCGGCCTGTCGGGCGGGCATGATGCGTCGGGCGACCCGTCGCCGTTTACCGCCTATGGCGTCTATCTGGGCATCAAGGCCGCCGTCCGCCACAAGCTGGGCACCGACAGCCTGAAGGGCGTGCGGGTGGCCGTGCAGGGGCTGGGCAATGTCGGTTCGCACCTGTGCCAGCGGCTGGCCGATGATGGCGCGGTGCTGACCGTCGCTGACATCCATGCAGATGCCGTTTCCCGCGCCGTGGAACGGTTCGCGGCCCGCGCCGTGGCGCCCGATCAGGTGCATGGGGCGGACGTGGATGTCTATGCGCCCTGCGCGCTGGGGGCCGTCGTCAACCCGCGCACGCTGGGCGAGATCAAGGCCAGGGTGGTGGCCGGCGGGGCCAACAACCAGCTGGAAACCGACCCGATGGGCGAGGCGCTGCGGTCGCTGGGCATCCTCTATGCGCCCGATTATGTGATCAATGGCGGCGGCATCATCAATGTCAGCGCCGAGGTGACGCAGGCCTATGATCGCGACAGCGTGCTGCGCCAAGTGGAGCGCATTCCCGTGACGCTGACCGAGATTTTCCGCCGCGCCGACCGGGAGAACCGCCCGACCAGTGCCGTGGCCGATCAGATGGCCCGCGAAATCCTGTCCGCCGCCAAGGGCGAGGGCAAGAAGCAGGCCGCTTGACAGAAACGGACACGGCATCCATAGGCGGGGAAACCGCAAGGGGATTGACGATGGATGCCGATGTCTGCCTGGATTGCGCGGGCCTGAAATGCCCGATGCCGGTGCTGCGCGCGGCCAAGGCGTTGCGCGCCATGCAGGATGGCCAGGTGCTGGCGGTCACGGTAACCGACAAGGTGGCGCCCAAGGATTTCCAGACCTTCTGCCACGAGGGCGGGCACGCCCTGCTTTCGACCGACGTCCTGGGTGACACGCCCCATGGGCAATTGGTACGGTTGCGTATTCGCCGGGGCGGTTGATCTGTCGCACTGACAGGCATGGGCCCGGCGCCCATGATGGGTTTGGCCAACACCGGCAGCTTAGAACCGGCAGGCCATGCGAGGGAATGACCGGGGACGTGCCACCCATGAATACGCTGCTTTTCTCCCACCATGATTGCCTGGACCATGACACGGGCTATGGCCATCCCGAATGCGCCGACCGGCTGCGCGTCGTGCTGTCGGCGCTGGAGGATGAGGCTTTCATGTTCCTGGACCGCCGGGATGCGCCGCTGGCGACACGGGAACAGCTGGAACGCGTGCATCCGCCCGCCCATGTGACGGCCCTGCTGGAGGCCATTCCAGACAGCGGCCATGGCAGCATCGATGCCGACACCGTGCTGTCGCCCGGCACCGGACAGGCAGCCTTGCGTGCCGCCGGGGCCGTGGTGGCAGCCGTCGATGCCGTCTGCGGCGGGGAGGCGCGCAATGCCTTCTGCGCCGTGCGCCCGCCGGGCCATCATGCCGAGCCTGATCAGGCCATGGGCTTCTGCCTGTTCAACAATATCGCCGTGGGGGCCGCCCATGCCCGCGCCACCCACCGTATCCGCCGCGTGGCCATCGTCGATTTCGATGTGCATCACGGCAATGGCACCCAGACCTTCTGTCAGCACGACCCCGACCTGTTCTATGGCTCCACCCACCAATGGCCGCTGTATCCCGGCACCGGATCGATCCGGGAAAAGGGGGATTTCGGCAATGTGGTCAATGCCTGCCTGGCCCCGATGGCCGGCAGCCCGGAATTCCGCCACGCCATCCAGAGCCAGCTGATCCCGGCGCTGGACGCGTTCCGCCCCGACCTGCTGATGATCTCCGCCGGGTTCGACGCCCACATGCGCGATCCGGTGGGCGGGCTGGACCTGACGGAGGCGGATTTCGTCTGGGTCACGCAGAAGCTGATCGAGGTGGCGGACCGCCATGCCCGGGGCCGCATCGTTTCCGTCCTGGAAGGGGGCTATGACCTGCGGGCCCTGGCCAACAGCACGGCGGCGCATGTGAAGACGCTGATGGTGAGCTGAATTTTGCTGTTCCCTGGAGTTTGTCAGGTTTAGATGGAATCTCCATATCCCGCCTTCCCGGCTTGTCGCCGGGAAGGCGTATAAAGTTGCGCTTCCACTTAAGCCGGACAGACTTTAAGACGCCGGTTCGGCCTCTGCGTTTTCCGGGTGGTGACCGCTGGTATGCCCCGCCACCCCCTGCGTGGTACTTGAACGCCGGGCCGGGGGGACATACAGTCCGCCCTTCCGAGAAACAGTGCCGATGCCATGACCGATCAGACCCTGCCCCCCGATATCGCCGCCCTCAGCTTCGAGGACGCGCTTGCCGAGCTGGAGCGGATCGTCCGCCAGTTGGAGGAAGGCAAGGCCAAGCTGGATGACGCCATCCAATCCTATGAGCGCGGCACCTGGCTGAAGCGCCATTGCGAGACGAAGCTGCGCGAGGCGCAGGCCAAGGTCGACCGCATCACCATCGCCGCCGACGGTACCATCGGTGCCGAGCCCGCCCGCCTGGATTGAGGCCCGAACACCCATGCCGTCCTTGCCCAAGACCCTGACCGCCGCCATGGCCGATACCGTGGAACAGGTGGAAGCCGCCATCGAGGTGCTGCTGCCGCGTACCAATCTGATGGAGGCGCGCCTGTTCGACGCCATGCGCTATGGCTGCCTGGGCGGCGGCAAGCGGCTGCGCCCATTTCTGGTGATGGAAAGTGCCCGGATGTTCGGGGTCAGCCCGGCCTGCGCACTGCGCACCGCGGCGGCGGTGGAGTTCATCCATTGCTACAGCCTGATCCATGACGATCTGCCGGCCATGGATGATAGCGACCTGCGCCGCGGCCGCAAGACCGTGCATCTGGAGTTCGACGAGGCCACGGCCATCCTGGCCGGCGACGGGCTGCTGACCCAGGCGTTCGAAATCCTGGCCGATCATGAGACGCATGAGGACCCGCAGGTCCGCTGCAAGCTGGTGGCAGCCTTGGCCAAGGCCGCCGGCCCGCGCGGCATGGTGGGCGGGCAGATGCTGGACCTGATCGCGGAGACCGCGCCGCTGGATATCGGCGCCATTACCCGGCTGCAGCGCATGAAGACGGGGGAGATGATCGCCTTTTCGGCTGTGGCCGGCGCCATCCTGGGCAAAGCGGGCGCGCCGCAGCACCATGCGCTGCAGGCCTATGCCCACGATCTGGGCCTGGCCTTCCAGATCGCCGACGACCTTCTGGATGTCGAAGGCACGCAGGACGAGGTCGGAAAACCCGTGGGCCGTGACGACGTCGCTGGAAAAGCCACATTCGTCTCCATCCTGGGGCCGGAGCGGGCGCGCGATCAGGCGCGCCGGCTTGCCGGTCAGGCCGCCCAGCACCTGGAGATTTTCGGGGACCGGGCCGACATGCTGCGTCAGGTGGCGCATTATGTCGTCGAGCGGCGTGCGTAAAAACAAATAAGAGGTGGGGACGATGTCCCAGTCGAAGACGCCGTTGCTGGACCAGGTCAAGATCCCCGCCGATCTGCGGCGGTTGCAGCCCGCACAGCTGCGCCAGCTGGCCGATGAGCTGCGGCAGGAGACCATCGACGCTGTGTCGGTGACCGGTGGCCATCTGGGTGCCGGCCTGGGTGTGGTGGAACTGACCGTTGCCATCCATTACTGCTTCGACACGCCGGGCGACCGGCTGATCTGGGATGTGGGCCACCAGGCCTATCCGCACAAGATTCTGACCGGGCGGCGCGACCGCATCCGTACGCTCCGCATGGGTGGCGGCCTGTCGGGCTTCACCAAACGGTCGGAGAGCGAGTACGATCCGTTCGGCACGGCCCACAGCTCCACCTCCATCTCCGCCGGGCTGGGCATGGCGGCGGCGCGCGATCTGGCGGGCCGGACCAACAATGTCGTCGCCGTCATCGGCGACGGCGCCCTGTCCGCCGGCATGGCCTATGAGGCGATGAACAATGCCGGCGCCCTGCAATCGCGCCTCGTCGTCATCCTGAACGATAATGACATGTCGATCGCCCCGCCGGTGGGGGCCTTGTCGGCCTATCTGTCGCGACTGATCTCGTCCAAATCCTATCGCGGTTTTCGCGATTTCTCCAAGCAGGTGGCCGAACATCTGCCGCGCCCGCTGTTGAACGCGGCGCGGCGGGCGGAGGAATATGCAAGAGGCATGGTCACCGGCGGCACCCTGTTCGAGGAACTGGGCTTTTATTATGTCGGCCCCATCGACGGGCATAATCTGGACCATCTGCTGCCGGTGCTGGCGAATGTCCGTGATGATCCGCGTGGCGGCCCGGTGCTGGTGCATGTCGTCACCCAGAAGGGCAAGGGCTATGCCCCGGCCGAGGCATCGGCCGACAAGCTGCATGCGGTGGGCAAGTTCGACGTCATCACCGGCACCCAGGCCAAGCCCAAGGCCAATGCCCCCAGCTATACCCGCGTCTTTGCCGACAGCCTGATCAAGGAGGCGGAAAAGGACGAGAAGGTGGTGGCCATCACCGCGGCCATGCCGTCGGGCACCGGGCTGGACCTGTTCGAACAGAAATTCCCCAAGCGCAGCTTCGACGTGGCCATTGCCGAACAGCATGCCGTGACCTTCGCTGCCGGCATGGCCACCGAAGGGTTCAAGCCATTCTGCGCCATCTATTCCACCTTCCTGCAGCGCGGGTATGACCAGCTGGTGCATGACGTGGCGTTGCAGAACCTGCCGGTGCGCTTCGCCATCGACCGCGCCGGTCTGGTGGGGGCGGACGGGGCGACCCATGCCGGGGCCTTCGACGTCGCCTATCTCGCCTGCCTGCCCAACATGGTGGTGATGGCGGCGGCGGACGAGGCGGAGCTGGTCCATATGGTCGCCACCTGTGCGGCCCATGATACCGGCCCCATCGCCGTGCGCTATCCGCGGGGCGAGGGCGTGGGGGTCGAGATGCCGGAACAGGGCATGGTACTCCCCATCGGCAAGGGCCGGGTGGTGCGCGAAGGCACGAAGGTCGCCATCCTGTCGCTAGGTGCGCGCTTGGCGGAAGCGCAGAAGGCGGCGGAAGACCTGGCGGCTCTGGGCCTGTCCACCACCGTCGCTGATGCCCGCTTCGCCAAGCCCATCGATATGGAACTGGTGGAACGGCTGGTGCGCGGCCATGAGGTGCTGATCACCATCGAGGAAGGCAGCATCGGCGGCTTCGGCAGCCATGTGCTGCACCATCTGGCGGTGGAAGGCCTGCTGGATATCGGCTGCAAGGTCCGGCCGATGGTGCTGCCCGACACGTACCAGGACCATGACAGCCCGGTGAAGCAGTATGAACAGGCGGGGCTGCAAGCCCGCGACATCGTGGCGACGGCGCTGAAGGCGCTGGGCGTGGAGGCGAAGGCGGCGGTGGGGGCGTGAAGCCCCGGTCCTCCGAGGGTGACGCTCTGCTTCCTTGTACCGCCTTCCCGGCGCAGGCCGGGACCCAGGGGCCCCAGGATCAAACCTCTACACAGCTTTGATCAAAGCTGCCGACAGGTCGGGCGCTTGGCCCCTGGGTCCCGGCCTGCGCCGGGAAGGCGGAAGAGAAGATCCCATCTAAACCGGACAGGAACTAAGCGTGTAACCGCCCGTGCCCTCAAACGGGTCATAGCCTGGCAACTCTCCCAGGCTATGGACGCGCAGCAATTGACCAAGACGGAAATGTCGGAGCGCATGGGGACCAGTCGGACGGCGGTGGACCGGCGGCTTGATTCCTCAAACGCTTCCGTCACCTTGCTGACCCTGGAGCGTGCCGCCTCTGCGGTTGGCAAGCGGCTGCGGATAGAACTGGTCGACGCCTGACCCGTCACCCCCAGTCCGCAAAAATCTCGTCCACGCTCTGGCTGCCATCGGTGCCGGGCAGGTTGGTCCAGCTTTCGTCGCCGGGCTTGGTCTGCATCATATAGGCCCAGTGGGTCAGGTTATAAGCGCCGTTGCCGCCCGTCATCTGCATCAGGAAGGCAGGCTGCCCCTGATGCTGGGTCAGTTTGCCCTGGCCGACAATGAAGCTGGCGATCGAGATGCTCCCCTGGACGGGATGCAGGCTGATACCGCCGACGGGGGAGAAGGACAGGCAGACGCTGCCATCCTGGGTGACCGAACCGACGATGCTCTGATTGGCGAAATCGCCGCCATCGATGCTGGCCGCACATTGGCCGATCAGATAGCCGTTGGTGTATTGGGTGAAGTACCAGAGCGTCTGGTCATTGACCTGGGTGATCTTTGGGTCCGCGATATTCACCTGCTGCATTGCCGGCAGATATTCCGTCGGCACGTACCAATAGGTGCCCACCAGCCAGGACAGGTCATCGGCCGTGCCCTGTTCCGCCGCATCGTGCGTGCTGTCATTCCGTAAGCCCATGGACGATCCTCCTCTGATTTGTCATAGGAGGAATAGATACCATACGGGGTATTTGGATTGGAAATTATCGCGGGAAAATTGTTCGTCCACCCGCGATCATCCCCTCCTCAATGCGCCTCCGCCCAAGACGAGCCCACACCGGCCTCCGCGACCAGCGGGATGCCGATATCGGCGGCACCCTCCATCACCTTCCGGACCAGGGCCGAGGTCGCCTCCACCTCCTCCGCCGGCACTTCGAACAGCAGTTCGTCATGCACCTGCAGCAGCAAGCGGGCCTTCAGGCCGGCATCGGCCAGGGCGCCGGGGATCTTGATCATGGCCAGCTTGATGATGTCGGCGGCTGTGCCCTGGATGGGGGCGTTGATGGCCTGGCGTTCGGCATAGGCTTTGCGCGCGCCCTTTTCCTGGATGCCGGGGATCCAGCATTTGCGGCCCAGGCGCGTGCGCACGAAGCCGTCACGGGCGGCTTCGGCCTTGGTCTTTTCCATATAGGCCTGCAATTCCGGGAACCGTTCGAAATAGGCCTTGATGAAGGCCCCGGCCTCCCCCGGTGCGATGCCCAGCTGGCGGGACAGGCCGAAGCTGGAAATGCCGTAGATAATGCCGAAATTGATGGCCTTGGCCCGGCGGCGGATTTCCGAGGTCATCTGGTCCAGCGGCACGTTGAACACCTGGCTCGCCGTCATGGCATGGATGTCGATACCGTCGCGGAAGGCCTGTTGCAGGGCCGGGATGCCCGCCATCTCCGCCACCAGCCGCAATTCGATCTGGCTGTAATCCACCGACATGATGCGGTGGCCGGGGGCGGCCACGAAGGCGCGGCGGATCTTGCGCCCTTCCTCCGTGCGGATGGGAATGTTCTGCAGGTTGGGGTCGGTGGAGGACAGGCGGCCGGTGGAGGTGGCGGCCAGCGCGAAGCTGGTATGGACGCGGCCCGTCTCGGGATTGATCTGTTCGCCCAGCGTGTCGGTATAGGTGGATTTCAGCTTGGCGAACTGCCGCCAGTCCATGACCTTCTGACAGATGGGAATGCCTAGATCAGCCAGTTCCTCCAGCACGGAACTGTCGGTGGACCAGGCGCCGGTCTTAGAACTTTTCTTGCCGCCCGACAGTTTCATCTCGTCAAACAGGATTTCGCCCAGCTGCTTGGGGCTGCCGACATTGAAGCTGCGGCCGGCCAGGACGTGGATTTCGGCTTCCAGTTCCACCAGGCGCTTGGCGAAGTCGGTGGACAGTTCCTTCAGGACGTGGCGATCGACCAGCACGCCCGCCATCTCCATCCGCGCCACGACGGGCACCAGCGGCCGCTCGATGGTCTCATAGACCGTGACCATGCGGTCGGCCAGCACGTCATGGCGCAGTACGTGCCAGAGACGCAGCGTGATGTCGGCATCTTCCGCCGCGTAGGCGGTGGCCTTGTCCAGCGGCACGCGGTCGAAGGTGATGCGCGCCTTGCCCGTCCCCGTTACCTCGTCAAACGAAATGGTGGTGACGCCCAGATGGCGTTGCGCCAGCTCGTCCATGCCATGCCCGTGCCGGCCGCCGCCGATGACGTAGGAACGCAGCATCGTGTCATCGATGGGGGCGACGGTGACGCCATGCTTGGCGAACATCTGCCAATCGAACTTGATATTGTGCCCGACCTTCAGCACGCCCGGATGTTCCAGCAGCGGCTTCAGCAGTTCAAGGGCGCGGGCCAGCGGCACCTGCCGGGGGGGCGGGGCGCTGTCGCCGAAATCCAGGCCGCCCGCGCCCTCCTTGGGCGTGGACGGATCGATATGGGCCACGGGGATATAGCAGGCGCGGCCGGGACGGGTGGACAGCGAAATGCCCACCAGCTTGGCCCGCATCGGCGTCAGGCCATCCGTCTCTGTATCCACGGCAACGACCCCGGCCTCCATCCCCTCCGCCACCCAGGCGGAAAGCGCCTCCTCGGTATCGACCAGGATATGCTCGACCGTTTCCGGGCGCGGGATATGGGCGTCGGCCCGCACCTCCGTCGCCACCGCGGCCGGCGCATAGGAACGGCCGTCCAAGGCGGCGCGCAGATCGCGGCGGTTGACCTCGCTGACCGCACCCGTGGCGGCACCGATGGCCGCACCATCGGCCAGGGTGCCGTCGGCCGCCACCTCCGCCTTGACCTTGGCGATGATGGAGCGGAAGCCCTGGACGCCCAGCCAGGACAGCAGGCGGCCTACATCCGGCTCCCGCACCTTCAACTCCTCCACCGGCACCGGGACGGGGGCATTCTCGTCCAGCTTGACCAGTCGTTTGGAGATACGGGCCAGATCCGCATTCTCGATCAGCTTCTGCCGTCGCCCGGCCTGCTTGATCTCCCTGGCCCGTTCCAGCAGCGCTTCCAGCGAGCCATACTCGGTGATCAGCTGCGCGGCGGTCTTGATGCCGATGCCGGGCACGCCGGGGACATTATCGACGCTATCGCCGGCCAGGGCCTGGACATCGACCACCTTGTCGGGGGCGACGCCGAACTTCTCGAACACTTCGTCCGGCCCGATCATGCGGTTCTTCATCGGGTCCAGCATGCGGATGCCATCATCGACCAGCTGCATCAGGTCCTTGTCGGACGACACGATGGTAACGGGCCGGCCCAGGGCGCGGGCCTGGCGGGCATAGGTCGCGATCAGATCGTCGGCCTCGAACCCTTCCAGCTCGATGCAGGGCAGGTTGAAGGCTTCCACCGCCTCGCGGATGATGGCGAATTGCGGACGCAAATCCTCCGGCGGCTCGGGCCGGTGGGCCTTGTAGTCGGGGTAGAATTCATTGCGGAAATTCAGGCGCTTGCTGTCGAAGATGATGGCCACCGCGTCGGCCTTCAGCTCCGCCAGCAGCCGCATCAGCATATTGGTGAAGCCCATGACGGCGTTCACCGGCGTGCCGTCCGGCCGGTTCAGCGGCGGCAGCGCGTGATAGGCGCGGAAGATGAAGCCGGAACCATCCACCAGATAGAGGGGCGCGCCATCGGCCGGGGGAAGGGCGGGGTCGAGGGCGATATCGGTCGGCATGGGGCGGCCTGTCGTTCCGGCTGTGTTCTCAGGCTCGGAACATGGCGCAAGCGCGCGGCGGTGTCGAGGGGCGATCTCCTCAATACCGTTTGAACCGGTCCAGCAGCCGGTCAATGTAGTCGCGCTCCGCCTTGGGCCGGTTCTGCTCACCGGCACGGCGGCGCAGTTCCTCCAGGATTTGCCGGGCGCGCTGCATGTCGGCCTCGGCGGGGATCTTCACTTCTTCCCCGTTCAGGGTGCCGGAGCCGGGCAGGGGGCGGCCCAGGGGGTCGCGGCCCTGCTGGCGACCGGTGCGGCTGGGCTGGCCGCCGGCCTGTCCGGGGCTGGACCGGGCCATCTGTTCCTGCATCGACTGCATGGTCTGCTGCAGCTGCTCCAGCGCTTCGCCCTGCGAGGCCACGGCCTGATCGGGGGCCCCGCTGCGCAGCGCCTCGGCGGCATCCTTCATGGCGCGTTCGGCCCGGCCCAGGGGGCGGGGGATTTCCCCGCCGATCTCCCCCAGCCGGCGCATGATCTCCCCCAACTCGCTGCGCAGATCATCCTGCTGGCCAGCCATCGCTTGACCCGGCTGGCCGCCTTTGCCGCCCTGGCCCGGCTGAGGCTGTCCATTGGGGGGGCGGCCCTGGCGGTTGGGCATACCCATGCCGGGCATCTGATTGGGCGGCAATTCCTCCGCCCGGTCGAACTGTTCCTGCTGGTGGCTGAAGGTCTCATCCATCAGCTGCTGCTGCTGCTTCTGCAGCTCCCGCAGCTTCTGGGTCAGTTCGGCCAGGGCCTGACCCTGCTGGTTGGCCTGTTGGTTCTGCTGCTGCGGCTGGCCATTCTGCAACCCCTCCATCAATTGCTGGAGCTGTGACAGCATCTGGCGCGCGGCCTCGTGATTGCCGGACTGGGCCAGGTCGCGCATCTGGCGGACCATGGCCTCCACCTCCTCGCGCGTCATGGCCTGGGTGCCGGGGTCGCCTTCACCCTGCGGGGGCGGGGCCTGCTGGTTCTGCGGCTGCCTGGCCTCCTGCTGCTCCAGCGCATTCATGAATTCCTGCATGGCCTGTTCCAGGCGCTGCACGGCCTGATCGATCTCCTCGGCCGGGGCGTTGCGGTCCAGCGCGTCCATCAGCGCCTTCTGCGCGTCGCGCAGCTCCCGCTCCGCCAGCGACAGGTTGCCATCCTCGATCCGCAGGGCCACGTCCCACAGCATACCGATCGTGCTGGGCACCGTCTCGGTCCCGGCATTGCGCATCAGGCGGCTCACAGCACTGCGCAGCGCCAGGAAGGCCAGCGGATCGCCGCCATAGCCGTCCAGGTTCACCGACAGATCGTGCAGGGCGCGCCCCACCATCGGCCGCACCGTATCGCCCATCAGGATCAGGGTCTTGCGCTGCTCGATGATGGCCCGGGCCACCGGGTGATTGAAATGCCGTTCCGGTAAAGCCATGGAATGCTCAGCACTCTGCGACACCTGTCCCGCACCGTCGGTGGCGCGCAGGCGGATGGTCACGGGCATGCCGGCCCAGGGATGACCCGACAGATCGTGGAAGCCGGTGCTGGTGATCTCCCGCTTGTTCTTCGACGGGACGGGCAGGGGCAGGTCGATGGGCGTGCGGTCGATGGCGCCGGGCAGGTCGGTGGCCAGGGTCACCGTGGCCGTGACGCTATGGACGCCGTAATCATCGGCGGCGGTGTAATCGATGCGCAGCGCGTTGCGCTCCGTCCCCTTGGGCGGGGTGCGAAACGCGATGCCCGGCGGCTGGTCCGGCACCAGCCGGATGGGCCAGGACGCCACCTCGCGCCCGAACTGCCGCACGGACACGCCTTCACCCGCCGTCAGGGCCAGTTCCATCTGATGGCCGCCACCGGACACGGGCTGGAAATCCGTTTCCTGGTTGTTGGCCAGCAGCACCGGTGTTCCATATCCGCCGTCCAGCCGCACCACCAGCTTGGTGCCGGCCGGCAGGAACAGGGGCTTTTCCTCCGCCTCTTCCACGCCCGCCGTCTTCTTGGCGGTCAAAAAGACCGGCGGCTGGCCGGTATAATCGGGCGGGGTGGCCCAGGCATCCAGCCGTGTCGGCGTCAGCAGGCCGCCCATGCCCAGGGGCGGGAACAGGGCGCCCGCCGTGCGGTGGCCCAGATCACCCCAGCCGATCGTCGCCCCCACCACCATCAGCAGGGCTGCGGCCACGCGCAGCGCCCAGGGGTCGCGGGCGGGCAGGCGGCTGTCGGGCAGGTCCAGGCGCAGGGCCGTGGCCTGCTGCCGGGCGCGGTCCTGTGCCAGGCGCCATAGCGCATGGGCCAGCGGGTCGCCGGCCCCGCCGGCAATGCCGTCCTGCAACTGCGCCAGGGGGCGGTGGGAAAGCTGGCTGTCCTGTTCCAGCCGGCGACGGGCGTCAGACTCCGTCGGCTTGCGCAAGCCCCGCAATCCGTTCCAGGACATGAGGCCGATTCCCGCCAGCGTGCCCAGCAGCAGCGGGACATGCAGCCAGGGGGACATATGGATGAACAGCCCGCCCCAGGCGGCGGCCAGGAACAGGCCCAGCAGCGACAGGGGGCGCCACAGGGCCGGCCACAGCGCCTCCCACCACAGGATGGCACGCGCCAGCTTCAGCGGCCGGCTGTCGGCATCGCCGGGCAGGGGAGGGCGGCCGGTCAGGCTGCTGCCCGGCACGGAGCCAACGCGATAGCGCGCCAGGACCGCCCGCAGCCGGGCCGCCAGGGTCCGGGCCTGTTGTGGCTCAGGCCGGGGGCGGGGATTGCTGGACGGGGCGGGGCGGGGCGGCATCTGTCGTTCAACCCTTGAAAGTCGCCCGACAGCCTACCCCGCTTTCACCGGTCAGGGGGAGAGCCAATCGGGCCCCGCTTTCACCGTTCAGGGTGAAAGCCAATCGGGCATGGCCTCAAATGCCAGGCTGTCCTCGAAGCTCGGGCGGCGGCGCACCAGCTCGAACCGGTCCCCGGTCACCAGCACTTCGGCCACCAGGGGACGCGAATTATATGTCGAAGACATGGCGGCCCCATAGGCGCCCGCCGTCAAAAACGCCAGTAGGTCACCCGGCGCCACGGGCGGCATCGGTCGCAGCCGGGCGAACGTGTCCCCCGTCTCGCAGACCGGGCCCACGATGTCGGCGTCGGCCAGCACCGCATCCGGGGCCGGCTGGGCCACCGGGATGATCGTGTGGCAGGCCTCGTACATGGCCGGGCGCACCAGATCGTTCATGGCGGCATCGACGATCAGGAAGCGGCGATGCAGCCCATCCTTCACGAAGATGGTGCGGGTCAGCAGCAGGCCGGATGCGGCCACCAGCGACCGGCCGGGCTCCAGCGTCACATGGCAGCCCAGGTCGCCCACCGTCTCCGCGATGGCCTTGGCATAGGCGTGATAATCGGGGGCGGCGTCTTCGGGACGGTAGGGCACGCCCAGGCCGCCGCCCAGGTCGATGCGGCTCAGCGGCACGCCCTGCGCCTTCAGCTCGCGCACCAGGCCGGCCAGCTTGACAAAGGCTTTGCGGAACGGCGTGGTCTTCAGCAGCTGCGATCCGATATGGACGGCGATGCCCACGGGATCGATGCCGGGCAGGGCCAGGGCGCGGGCATAGGCCTCGCCCGCATGGGCGAAATCGATGCCGAACTTGTCTTCCTTGCGGCCGGTATTGATCTTGCCATGCGTCTCGGCATCCACATCCGGGTTGATGCGGATGGCGACCGGGGCGGTCAGGCCCAGCTCCACGGCGACGGCCGACAGCGCGTCCAGTTCCGGCAGGCTTTCGACATTGATCTGGTGGATGCCGGCCTGCAAGGCCGCAACCAGTTCTTCACGCGTCTTGCCGACGCCGGAGAAGACGATCTTGGCCGGGGGGATGCCGGCGGCCAGGGCGCGGCGCATCTCCCCCACCGACACGACGTCGCCGCCGGCCCCCAACCGGGCCAGGGTGCGGATCACCGCCAGGTTGGAATTGGCCTTCAGCGCATAGCAGATGGTGACATCCTGGCCGGCGAAGGCGTCGGCATAGGCCTGCCAGGCGGCCGTCAGCCCGGCGGTCGTATAAACATAGGTGGGCGTGCCCACGGATGCCGCGATATCGGCCAGGGCCACGCCCTCGGCATGCAGCTGGCCGTTGGTGTAGTGGAAACCGGGAACGGGAAAGCAGGTCATGTTTGCGGCTTTTCGGTCGAGGGCGGTGTGGAGGGCTTGGGATCGCTGGCCGGATCGGGATAGGTGCGCGGCGGCGGGCTGCCCGGCGGGGCCTTGGGGAAATGCGGTTTCATCCCGCAACCGGCGAGCGCCAGCAAGGCGGCGAGGAGGATGGCTTTGCGCATGGGATTGATCCTTCAGGCTGGCCGTATCACAGAAACCGCTGCTTCGCGGCTTCCACCGCCGCGCGCACCCGCACCGGGGCGGTGCCGCCCAGGCTGGTGCGGCTGTTGACGGAGGCCTCCAGCGTCAGCACGCCATAGACGGCGTCGGTGATGCCGGGATGCACCGCCTGCATGTCCGCCAGCGGCACCTCCGCCAGACCGGTGCCAGCCTCCTCCGCCAGCTTGACGATGCGGCCGGTGATGTGGTGGGCGTCGCGGAACGGCACGCCCAGGCTGCGCACCAGCCAGTCGGCCAGATCGGTGGCGGTGGGGAAGCCCGCCTCCACCGCGCGGCGCATGGCGGCCGGATCGGGCGTCAGGTCGCGGATCATGCCGGTGGTGGCGGCCAGACAGAGCGCCAGCGTCTCATCCGCCATGAACACCGGCTCCTTATCCTCCTGCATATCCTTGGAATAGGCCAGCGGCAGGCCCTTCATGACGATCAGCAGGCCGTTCAGGGCACCGATGACGCGGCCGACCTTGGCCCGCACCAGCTCGGCCGCGTCGGGATTGCGCTTCTGCGGCATGATGGAACTGCCGGTGGTGAAGGCATCGGTCAGGCGGATGAAGCGGAACTGGCTGGTGCACCAGATCACGATCTCCTCCGCCAGGCGCGACAGGTGGGTGCCACAGATGCCGGCCGCCGCCAGATATTCCAGCGCGAAGTCGCGGTCGGACACGGCGTCCAGCGAATTGGCCGTGGGCCGGTCAAAGCCCAGCGCCGACGAGGTTGCCGCGCGGTCGATGGGATAGGGGGTGCCGGCCAGGGCGGCGGAACCCAGCGGGCATTCGTTCAGGCGGGCACGGGCATCGCGCATACGGGCCCGGTCGCGGCCCAGCATTTCCACATAGGCCAGCAGATGGTGGCCGAAGGTCACCGGCTGGGCCGTCTGCAAGTGGGTGAAGCCCGGCATGATCAGGTCCGGGAAGGATTCGGCCCGGTCGATCAGGGCGGACTGCAAGGCCTGCAGGTCGCCATCCAGCCGGTCGAACGCATCGCGCACCCACAGCTTGAAATCGGTGGCCACCTGATCATTGCGCGACCGGGCGGTGTGCAGGCGGCCCGCCGGCTCCCCGATGATTTCCTTCAGGCGGGATTCCACATTCATGTGGATATCCTCATTCTCCACCGTGAAGGTGAAGCGGCCCTCGCGGATCTCGGTCGCCACCTGGTCCAGCCCGGTCAGGATGGCGTCGCGGTCGGCGGTGCTGATGATGCCCTGGGCGGCCAGCATGGTGGCATGCGCCTTCGATCCGGCGATGTCCTGGGCCCACAGTTTCTGATCGAAGCCGATGGAGGCGTTGATCTGCTGCATGATGGCGGCGGGGCCCGAGGCGAATCGCCCGCCCCACAGCGCGTTGGCATCGGGTCCGGCGGCGTTGGTCTGGGGCTTGGTCTCGGTCATCGTCATTCTGCGTCAGTATGAAGGGTTGACGGCGGGGCCATCGGGCACGAACTCTGTCGCGGCACGAAGGCACACGGTCAAAAAGATTCGACAGAGGGCAGAATGGCGATTTTCCGACGCATCGCAACAATCGTGGCCGTGGGTACAGCAATTCTCTTAACGGGGGGCTGCGGCGAGAAGACGGAAAATTCCGCCGAGACCCAGGCCAAACCCGCCGCGATGCCCCTGTTCCAGGGCGAGGCGCGGCCCTTCGTGGCCAGCCCGGAGCGCCCGCCGCTGCCGGCTTTGTCCATCACCGACAAGGATGGCAACCCGGTCGATATGGCCAGCTTCAAGGGCAAGGCCCTGCTGATCAATCTCTGGGCCACCTGGTGCGCGCCCTGTATCCGGGAAATGCCGGCGCTGGACCGGTTGCAGGCCGATCTGGGCGGCGACAAGTTCCAGGTGGTGGCCATCTCCGTCGACCGCGGCGGGCTGAACGAGGTCGGGCCCTTCTTCGAGAAGGCGGGGATCAAGGCATTGCCCATCTATCTGGACCAGAAGATGACCAGCATGAAGGCCTTCCCCCTGAAGGAAGGGCTGCCGCTGTCGATCCTGGTGGATGGGGAAGGGCGCGAGGTCGGCCGCCTGGCCGGTGCCGCGCATTGGGACGGGGCAGAAGCCAAGGCGCTGATCGGCTGGGTGACACCCTGATCAGAAAAATGCGCCGGGGGCAAAAAAACCACTTGATCACCCCCGGTCCTTTCGCCTAGAAAGCGCGCCTCGCACGGCTCTAGTCCCCATCGTCTAGAGGCCTAGGACACCGCCCTCTCACGGCGGTAACAGGGGTTCGAATCCCCTTGGGGACGCCATCCGACCAGATGGCTCGGTGCATCTCATAATAATACGCTAATTAGTGCCTGCAGGGATTGCAGCGCCTTGACCAAAGCGGATGCAAAGACGCATTTTGCGGAATTTCATTACTGCCTTGCCAACATTGGACGATCACCCAATAAATATATCCTCCTGCTGGTTGGGTTTCGCCGAGGCGAAGGGAGCCGTTGAACATGCTGAAGCGCCTGAAACTATCTCAGGTCGGGTTGGCTCCGCAGTTGACGATAGATTGGGCGGAACGCATCAATCTGATCGTCGGCGACAACGGATTGGGGAAGAGCTTTTTACTTGATTTGGCCTGGTGGGCATTGACCCGCACGTGGGCGGGGCCGCAGGCCATGCCATCGGAAAAGGGAAAGAGCCCAACAATAGAGTATATCGTTCAAGGGAAATCCAAGAAGGCTGACCCAGTAAAATCTGTGTATCGACGCGAAGCCAGCATGTGGCCCCTAGCCGCAGCCCGGCCGACAATGCCGGGTATTGTCATATATGTACGAATTGACGGTGGCTTTTCCGTCTGGGACCCCGCCCGCAATTATTGGCGCACCGATCCTGACCGCCCCGCTGCTTACCATTTTAAAGCCCATGAGGTCTGGGATGGCCTGGACATCGATGGGAAGCGGGTCTGCGAGGGATTGGAAAGGGACTGGGTGAATTGGCAAAAGGGCAGGGAGGAACAGTTCAAAGCGCTTGAGGCTGTTCTTGACGTTCTATCCCCTCCCCTTCAGGCATTGCATGCAGGGCCGCCAAAGCGTGTGTTTCTGGGCGAGGGGCGCGACCGCCCAACATTGCTGATCGGGGGCCAGAGCGTTCCCGTCGCGCTGGCGTCTGCCGGCGTCCGTCGAGTGCTGGCGCTTGCCTATTTCCTGGTCTGGTCATGGCACGAGCATCGCACAGCGGCCAAACTGTTGGGCAAGCCGCCTGAAAGCAGGGTTGTGCTGTTGGTTGACGAACCAGAGACGCACCTCCACCCGCATTGGCAACGCACATTGATCCCAAGCGTCATTCGCACCCTCAATGTATTGCGGGGAAGCGGCAAGACCGTACAGCCACCCCAGATGTTGATCGCGACGCATGCGCCGCTCGTCGCCGCTTCCATTGAACCCATCTTCGACGCGGACAAGGACGACCTCATCCAACTCAGCTTGAAAGACGGCGCTGTATTCGCAGACCAGGGTGGCTGGGCCATCCAGGGGGATGTCACTAACTGGTTGGTGTCGGAGACGTTCGGCCTGGAACAAGCCCGATCGCTTGAAGCGGAGAAGGCCATTGAAGATGCCGAAGCATTGATGCGCGAGGCACCGAATGGGCGACCAGACCAACGGGCCCTATCCAGACTCCATAAGCAGTTGCAGAAATTGTTGCCGGCAGGAGACCCGTTCTGGCCGCGATGGCTGGTGAAGACCGGGCAAATTCCTGGTGAGGGGGGGGATGCCCGATGATTCCGGTCGTGCCCAAAGTGCCGGAGCCGGATGCCTTCAAAAAAGGCGCAAAGGTCAAAGGCAGCAAGTGGTTGGCCGCCAATCCCGGCTCAACGAAACGGCCGCCTGCCTATTGGGCAGATTTCACGGGCGTTTTGAGTGATGGCTTCAGAAATCTTTGTGGTTATGGTGCGATGCTCGACCCGACAGGGGGAACCATTGATCATTACATCAGTTACAAGACAGACGCCTCTCTCGCTTATGATTGGGACAACTATCGTTTCGCGTCGGCCACGTTGAACTCATCAAAGAAGACGGCGGATGATACCGTTCTCGATCCCTATGAAGTTCAGGAAGGTTGGTTCGAAATTCTGCTGCCTTCCCTGCAGATGCAGGTAGTCACCAGTGCCGTTCCGGATCATTTGAAAGATAAGGTCGAATTCACTTTGAAACGCCTGAAATTACGGGACGGAGAGAGAGTCATCAGGTGGCGGCGGTCGTGGTATGAGTTGTATTGCAATGGCCAATTGACCCTGGACGGGTTGCGCAGGGTCGCTCCTTTGATAGCTAAGGCTGTCGAAAATCAATCGAGCAGGGTATAACTGTCTGGCATCCGTCTAATACTCACCTCCCGTGATCGTAACCGATCCAGGGAGGTTTCATGTTCCCGCAGGCACCGGCCCCCGCCATCCGGTGGTTTGGCTTCGCACCGCATGGGCGGCGGGCCGGCAGTCGCCGGCCTCCAATCTGATCAAGGTCAAGCCTTCGTCAGAATCCTAGAATTCACGCCCCCCCAACACCCCCGTCCGATACAGCGTCACCGGCAGCCCGCCATGCGAGATGGGCGGCAAGGTCGGCAGGAACGGCAGTTCCGTGACCTTGGCCAGGGCCGCCTCGTTGGTGATGACGCCCACGCGCCAGCCCTTGAAGCGGTTCAGCATGGTTTTGCCGAAGGCGCCGTAGAGGCCGTAGAGCTGGCGGGTGTCGCCGATGCGGCCGCCATAGGGGGGATTGACGATGACCAGGCCGGGCGGGCCTTCGGGTGGTTCCAGGTCGCTGATGGCATGGGCATGGAAACTGGTGAGGGCGCCGACGCCGGCGCGTTCGGCATTGGCCTGGCTCATCTTCACGGCCCCGGCGTCGCGGTCGCTGCCATAAAAGCGCAGAGGTGTGTCGATGGGGGGGACGCTGCCGCGCAGGGCGGTCCAGGCGGCCGGGTCGAAATTGGCCAGGCTTTCGAAGGCGAAGGGGCGGGCGCGGCCGGGCTTCAACCCGGCGGCGATCTCGGCGGCTTCGATCACGAAGGTGCCGGAACCGCACATCGGATCGACCACGGGTTCGCGGCCCTCATAGCCGCACTGGCGCAGGAACAGGGCGGCCAGGTTCTCGCGCATCGGCGCCTTGTTCACCGCCTCCTTATAGCCGCGCTTGTGCAGCGCCTCCCCGGACGTATCGATGGAGAAGGTGCAGAGATCGTCGTCGATGCGGGCCTTCACCACCAGGGCGGCATCCTTGGTCACCGGGGCGCCCAATTCCTCCGTGATGGCCTTGGCGATGCGCTGGGCGGCGGCACCGGCATGATAGATGCGCGATTTGTTGCAGCTGGCCTCCACCTGCACCGGCACATCGGCTCGCAGGAACTGGCCCCAGGGGAATTTGCGGGCGCGCTTGTCCAATTGGGCCAAGTGCAGGGCGCGGAAAGACCCGATGCGGGCCAGGACGCGGGCGCCGCCGCGCAGTTCCAGATTGGCGCGCCAGACCTCCGTCCAGGGGCCGCGCGTGGTGACGCCGCCCTTGGTGGGCTTGGGGTCGGCAAAGCCCTTCTCCTGCATCTCCGCGCAGAGCGCGGGTTCCAGGCCGGGGGTCGTCACCACATAGATGTCAAGAATGTCGGTCTGTTCCATGGCGCCTTGATATCCCGCCATCCCCACGGCCGCGACCCTTTTTTGCCGGTCGCTGCAAAAGCGGAAGGCCCCGCCGGGGGGAGCGGGGCCTTCAC
Source organism: Niveispirillum sp. GW835-FHT14G11 (assembly GCF_058793615.1). Classification (NCBI taxonomy): domain Bacteria; kingdom Pseudomonadati; phylum Pseudomonadota; class Alphaproteobacteria; order Rhodospirillales; family Azospirillaceae; genus Niveispirillum; species Niveispirillum sp. GW835-FHT14G11. The sequence continues at coordinate 213,765 of NZ_JBXAFZ010000008.1, read as the reverse complement.
CGATACGCCATGCGATGATCAGGCGGCGCGGATGCCCGACAGGAACCCTTCGATCCGGCCGCGCAGGGTGGTGGCGCTGCGTGACAGTTCGCCTGACGCGCCCAGGACGCTGCCGGCCGCCTCGCCCGTCTTCTGGGCACCGTCGGCGACATGGGCCAGGCCTTCGGACACCGATTGCGACCCTTGCGCCGCCTGCTGCACATTGCGGGCGATCTCGGCGGTTGCGACCCCCTGTTCCTCCACGGCCGCCGCGATGGTGGTGGCGATCTCGCTGACCCGCTCGATCGTCTGGCCGACACCCGACATGGCCTGGACCACGGCGTTGGTTGCGGTCTGGATGGCCTGCACCTGGGCGGCGATGTCCTGGGTGGCGGTCGCCGTCTGGTTGGCCAGGCTCTTCACCTCCGAAGCCACCACGGCGAAGCCCTTTCCGGCTTCCCCGGCGCGGGCCGCCTCGATGGTCGCGTTGAGCGCCAGCAGGTTGGTCTGCCCGGCGATCTGCTGGATCAGGTCGACGACATCGCCGATGCGCTGGGCGGCGTCGGCCAGGCCGCGGACGGTGGTGTCGGCGCGCGTCACCTCGCTGACCGCGGCGCCGGCAATGGCGGCGCTCTCGCTCACCTGCCGGCCGATCTCGTGGCTGGAGGAGGCAAGCTCTTCGGCGGCAGCGGCCACCGTCTGCACATTGGCGGAGGTTTCATCCGACGCAGCGGCAGAGTCCGACAGTTGCTGGCTGGTGCTCGACGCGATGCCCGACATGGCCTGCGCCGTCTTGTCCAGGTCGGTCGCGGCATGACCGACACTGGACAGCACTTCCGCCACCTGCCGCTCGAACTGGGCGATCAGGGCGTCCACGCGGGCGACCCGCTGTTCACGGCTGCGCCGCTCGATCTCCGCCGCTTCCTCCAGGCGCTGGCGGTCCAGCGCGCCCTGGCGGAACACGGCCAGACCACGGGCAATGTCGCCAACCTCGTCCGTGCGTTCAGCACCGGGAATATCGACGGCCAGGTCGTTGGCGGCCATGCGGCCGATGATGGCGGTCAGGCCATTCAGCGGCAGCACCACGCGCCGCGTGAAGAAGACACCCAGCCCGGCCACGCCGCCGCCAATGGCCAGCGTCAGCAGGATGGCCAGGATCATGTTGGTGCGGGCCGCCGCAATGTCAGTGGACAGCAGCACGGCCGCCTCTTCCAGGGCTGCGTCGCGGATGGTCATGATGCTCTGCAGATAGGTGGTCTGCTGCTTGCGGAAGGTGATCATGTCCAGCGACTGCTTGCCGTCGGCGCGGGCCACGGCGTCCACCTGCTTGTACAGCGCCTGGGCCTGGGTGAAATACAGGTCGGTCACCTTGGCCAGGGCGGCAGACAGCGCCTCAGGATTGTCGACCTGCGTGGCCTGGACCTGCAGGCGGCGCCACAGTTCCTCGATACGGGCCGACAGGTCGGCCAGCCGTTCCAGCGTGGCGGGTGCGGCCGTCGTGCTGTTGCCCACCACATTGGTGATGGCCAGCCCCTTGTTGCCGGCGGCAGACCGCAGATCCATGGCCAGGCGCGCGGTGGAGATATAGTCGCCGGCCTTGGGGTTCAGGTTGGCGGTTTCCGTCTCCAGCCGATCCAGCAGCGGGGTCAGGCCACCGATCATCTTGGCGGCGTTGGCGGCATAATCCTTCACGAAGGCGGTATCGCGTTCCGCCTTCGGCTTGGCCATCTGGGCGCGGGCCTGGGTGCGCAGGGCGACGATGTTCTGGCGGACCTGCGCATAGACGGCGCTCAGTTCCTTGCCGTCGGGCAGGCCGGCCAGCTTCGCCTCAATATCGGTCAGGCCGGCATCGGCGCGCGGGGTCAGCGCCTCCAACTCGGTACGCACCGCATCCGGTGTCGGCAGTTCGGACTGCATCCCCACATTCAGGGGGCCGCGCTCCAGCGTAAACGCCTCCATGGCGCGCGCGATGGTGGCCAGGGCCTCCAGCTTCACTTTGGCGTCGGCAGCATTTCCAAGGCGGGCTACCTGGGCGGCAACCAGATAAAGGCCCATCGCCACGGCAATACCGCCAGCGGCAGACAGGCAAAGGATGAATAAAGATTTAATACGCATTGGGTCCCCCATCATCTAAGAGGGTCCAATACCAGGGGTTTATTTAATATAGATTAACTTCGACACCTTTCCAATACGTAAGGTTACGTTTCCCAATGGAAATATTTTAAGAACTGCCCCGATTTCGAAGGGCGCGATCCTTTGTGACGGCCTGACCATCATCAATCATAGCGTGAAGCATACAAAGAAAAACCCCGCCATCCGGGGACGGCGGGGTTGCTGTGCCGGAATTGACCGGGATTAATTGGACGAGGTGGTCGATGTGGCGGTGGTCGTGGCCGTGCTGGTCGGCGGGCCGCTTTCATCGTCACCGCCGCCGATGGTGGCGGCGATCACGCCGGCGGCCGCGACGGCGGCGACACCGGCCAGCGGGATCAGATTGCCGGAGGCGAAGAAGGAAGCCTTGCTGGCGCCGGCGGCCGCTCCGGTGACGCGCGGGGCGTCAGCGGCGGGGGCCGCAGGCGCGGCAGGGGTCTGCTGTGCGAAGGCGGTTGCGGGTCCGGCGACCAATGCCGCGGACAGCAACAGGCTGGCAGTGAAACGGGTCATGTTCTCAAATCCATATCGTCGAAAGGCGCCCCTGGACCGTAACTTAGCGTTCCGTCCCGGCAAGGGGAAGGGGAAAGCCCGTGGCAATTCAACGGGTCGGATATGCGGGTCTGGGCAGACAGGGTTTATTCACCCGTACCCGGCCGGTAACGATGCTACCGGCCGGAGGGGCCGTATCAGGCCGGATGCGCGACCAGACGGGTGCAGATATTGGCCACCAGGATCTGGCGGGCGCGTTCCACGATGTCGTCCATGCTGGGCGTGCGGACGAACATATTGCTTGCCCGCTGGCGCAGTTCCTCGGTCGTGGGCAGGTGCGGCAGGTGGATATTGGCGACCAGCGCCTCCACCCGGACCTTGGCATTCTCGCGCGCCTGGCGGACACGCTCTTCGATCTCCGCCAGGGTGGGGGTCTGGGCCAGTGCTTCGCGCACCTGGGCGGCCAGTTTTTCAACCTGGAAGCTGGCCGCCAGCTGGGAGGCAGCAGCCTCGATCACCTTGGTGCCCAGGCGCTGTTCGTTGCGGACCACCGATGCCGGCGGCTCATGCACGTCCCAGACCAGGCCCACGGCCTGCAGGGCCTTGATGATGTAATAGGAAGTGTCGATCTCCCACCAGCGGAAGCCCTGGCGGGCGGCCGACTGATAGTGGTGATGGTTGTTGTGCCAGCCTTCGCCCATGGTGGCGATGGCCAGGGCCCAGTTGTTGCGGCTGTCATCGCCCGTCAGATAGCGCGGGCGGCCCAGCACATGGGCCAGGGAATTGATGCAGAAGGTGGCATGATAGAGCGCCACCGTGCTCCACAGGAAGCCCACGACGAGACCGGACCAGCCGAACAAGGCCCAGGTGGCGATGCCCAGCAGGACGGGCGGGATATAATAATATTTGTCCAGCCAGACCAGCTCGGGGAACTTTGTCAGGTCGCCGATCGCCTTGTAGTCGGCGCCATTATGCTTCTCCGTGAAGATCCAGCCCAGATGGGCATAGAAGAAGCCCTTATGGCGGGGCGAGTGCACGTCATGTTCGGTGTCGGAATATTTATGATGATGGCGGTGCGTGGCCGCCCACCACAAGGCACCGCGCTGGGCGGAGCTTTGCGCCAGGAAGGCCAGCAGGAACTGCATGATCCGACCGGTCTTGTAGGAGCGGTGGGAGAAATAGCGGTGATAGCCACCCGTGATGCCGAACATGCGCGCGCCGTACAGCACCAGCGCCAGCACCACGTCCTGCCACGCCACGCCTGTCCAGATGGCGGCCAGGCAGGCGAGATGGACCAGGATGAAGGGGATCATGGTGCCGTACTGAATCGTCTCATCCTTCACAAGGGCGTGAGCATCAGCGGCGGTGCGCGGAGAGGGATCGCGTCCGGTTTCGGTGGGCGAGGTCACAGGGCGGGGACTCCATACGAAAACAATATCCTATCTTACCACGAATCCCCTTCCGGGGGGGTGGGCAAATTCACGCGGGCACGGTGCCCGCTCGCCCCTTTGGTGAGGTTCTTACGGTCAGGGTGGCAATGAAATGCCCGATGATCATCGGGGGAACTATTTGTGCAATGCGAGATTCCTTTTCGCATTGCACGGGAATTTGAATGATTTTAATTTTCTGTTTACCATTCCGGCCGATGCCACCGCCCTGATGCGGCGGAACGAAAATCTATGCAGTCGGGAGGATCCATCGCATGTCCCAGGAGACGACGCCCCCCACCGGTAAGACCGACAAGGCCTCGCGCCGGCGCTTCATGGCCGGCCTGGGCGGGGCCACGGCCGGGGTGGCGGCCAGCAGCATCGCCATGCCCAACGTGTCGCGGGCCCAGACCACGACCCTGCGGTTCCAGTCCACCTGGCCCGCCCGCGACATCTTCCATGAATTCGCGGGTGATTATGCCCGGACGGTCAACGAACTGGCGGGCGGGCGGCTGAAGCTGGAGCTGCTGCCGTCCGGTGCGGTGGTGGGGGCGTTGCAGCTGCAGGATGCGGTGATCGCGGGTGCCCTGGATGGCGGGCACGGGGTCACGGCCTATTGGTATGGCAAGAACCCCGCCTTCTCCCTGTTCGGCACGCCGCCGGCATTGGGCTGGAAGGCCAACCACATGCTGGGCTGGGTCAAATATGGCGGCGGCCAGGCGCTGTATGACGAGCTGGTGCGCGACGTGCTGAAGCTGGATCTGGTCGGTTTCCTGACCGGCCCCATGCCCAGCCAGCCGCTGGGCTGGTTCAAGAAGGAGATATCGAGCCCCGATGACATGCGCGGCCTGAAATACCGTACCGTGGGACTGGGTGCCGACCTGAACAAGGAGATGGGGGTGGCCGTCACCATCATGGGGGCGGGCGACATCGTGCCGGCCCTGGATCGCGGTCTTCTGGACGGGGCGGAGTTCAACAATCCGTCATCGGACAAGGCCCTGGGCTTCCAGGACGTGACCAAGACCTACATGGTGGGCAGCTATCACCAGTCGGCGGAGATGTTCGAAATCATCTTCAACAAGAAGAAGTTCGACAGCCTGCCCAAGGAGCAGCAGACCGTGCTGCGCGTGGCGTCGGAAAGTGCGTCGGCCGACATGTCGTGGAAGGCCATGGACCGCTATTCCAAGGACCTTGCGGCGCTGAAGGCGGCGGGCGTGAAGGTGGTGAAGACACCGGACAGCGTGTTGCAGGCGCAGTTGGCCGCCTGGGACAAGGTCATCGCCGCCAAGTCGGCCGATCCCTTCTTCAAGAAGGTGCTGGACAGCCAGAAGGACTGGGCTAGGCGCGTGCTGGGCTTCGAGGCCGAGTATGAGGTGCGCACCGACCTCGCCTATCAGCATTTCTTCGGGTGAGCCGATGCTGCGGCACATTCTGGTGATCGACAGGATCAGTACCTGGGTCGGCAAGGCCTTTTCCTGGTGCATCCTGGCCCTCACCCTGGTGATCGGGTGCGAAGTGTTCATGCGCTATGTGCTGCGCGCGCCCACAAGCTGGGCCTATGACACTTCCTACATCCTCTATGGCACGCTGTTCATCATGTGCGGGGCCTATCTGCTGGCCCGTAACGGTCATGTGAGGGGCGACTTCCTTTACCGGCTCTGGCCGGTGAAGGTGCAGGCTGGCGTCGATCTGGTCCTGTACCTGATTTTCTTTCTGCCGGCGGCCCTGACCCTGATCTATTCCGGCTATGATTTTGCCAAACTGTCCTGGGTGATGAAGGAGCATAGTTCCTTCACGCCTGACGGCCCGCCCATCTATCCGTTCAAGGCCCTGCTGCCCATCGCGGGTGTGCTGCTGCTGTTGCAGGGGCTGGCGGAGATCGGGCGCTGCGTCATCGCCCTGCGTACCAGCGAATGGCCGTCCCGCCTGCATGATGTGGAGGAGCTGGAGCAGGTGATGCTGAAGGAGCATAGCCAGACCGGAGGCCATCTGTGAGTGATCCCGCCGTCGGCATGCTGATGCTGGTCAGTTTCATCTTGGCCATCCTGCTGGGCTTTCCCATCGCCTTCACCCTGATCGCCCTGTCGGTGATGTTCGGCTTCTATGCCGTGGGCGACACGATCTTCCCGCTGCTGGTGCAGCGGGCCTATGGGGTGATGGCCAATGACGTTCTGATCTCCGTGCCCCTGTTCCTGTTCATGGGCTACATGATTGAGCGGTCGAACATCCTGGACCGGCTGTTCCTGTCCATCCAGCTGGCGCTGCGCCGCATTCCGGGATCGCTGGGCGTGGCCACCCTGTTCACCTGCGCCCTGTTTGCCACGGCTACGGGCATCGTCGGGGCCGTCGTCACCCTGATGGGGGTGCTGGCCCTGCCGGCCATGCTGAAGGCCCGTTACGACAAGCGGCTGGCGTCAGGCCTGATCGCGGCGGGCGGCTGCCTGGGCATCCTGATCCCGCCCTCGATCATGCTGATCCTCTATGGCGCCATGGCGGGCGAGTCGGTGGTGCGGCTCTATGCCGGCGCCTTGCTGCCGGGTCTGATGCTGGCCGGCATGTACATCATCTATGTCATCGGCGTCAGCATCGTGAAGCCGGAACTGGCCCCGCGCCTGCCCAGGGAACAGGTGGAGGGGGTGAGTACCGGGCAGGTGGTCTGGATGCTTCTGACCTCCTTTCTGCCCTTGACCGTGCTGGTGCTGTCGGTGCTGGGCGCCATCCTGGCCGGCATCGCCACCCCGTCGGAGGCCGCGGCCATCGGCGCCATCGGGGCCCTGGTCCTGGCCGTGGCCTATCGCGCCTTCACCTGGGACAAGCTGAAAGAGGCGGTGTTCCTCACGGGCCGGGCATCGGCCATGGTCTGCTGGCTGTTCGTGGGTTCCTATATCTTCGCCTCGGTCTTCGCGCTGCTGGGCGGGCATCATGTCATCGAGGGCTGGTTCGAGGCGCTGGATCTGGCGCCGTGGCAGTTCCTGCTGCTGACCCAGATCATCATCTTCCTGCTGGGCTGGCCGCTGGAATGGACGGAGATCATCGTGATCTTCGTGCCGATCTTCCTGCCCCTGCTGGATAATTACGGCATCGACCCGGTGTTCTTCGGGGTGCTGGTGGCACTCAACATCCAGACCAGCTTCCTGTCCCCGCCCATGGCCATGTCGGCCTTCTATCTGAAGGGGGTGGCGCCCAAAGGTGTCGAACTGAGCCACATCTTCCGCGGCATGCTGCCCTTCATGGGCATCGTGCTGCTGGCGTTGTTCGTGCTGTACCAATTCCCGGAACTGGCCCTGTGGTTGCCGTCGGTGATCTATGGGTAAGGGTTACTCGCCATCGCGTGGCGTTGGCTTGGCGGCTGACGCCCGCACGCGCTCCACCAGTTGCGCGAACAGACGCGGTGGTACCTTGCCATAGGCGAACCGAGGTGGCGTGCTGCCGGGCACGGGGCGTAGATCGTAACCCGGCCATATGAAGACATTGAGATCGGTGGCGATGACCCAGGACGGGATGTCATCCAGGCCGAGATGCGCCTTTACACCGGCTGGTAATTCCACCCCATCCGTTGGCGCGATAGGATGCCGGTGCGTCACGGGCGCGACGACAACTTCCGTCACGCCAGCCTTATTGGCGACGGCAACGATGATGACGCAGGGACGATCCTTGCGCCCTTCGTCCTCGCCCGAAGCATGTTCATGCTGCCAGAGATAACGGAAATTGATGACGAGGCCGGGGACGGGATGGGGTAGCGCCACGGCAGCCGGCTTTCAATCCATCAACGCGTTCAGTGCGTCATCCGTAGGATCCATTTGGGCATCGGCCAAAGCTGCCTTCAAATGGTCCGGCAATGCCGATGGATGATAGGCGATCGTGGATGTCTCCATGAAGCCCTGGAACCGTTCGAATGCCTCGGCAGAGACGAAATAGCCCTCAGTGCGGTCCTGGGCCTGCACCTTGACGGGTTCCACCTGTGCCCGGCGCGCCAGCGTCGGAAAGTCGCGCACAAAATCCTTGGCAGCAACTTCAATCATGGCCTTCCCCTTTCAGGACTATCATAGCGGATCGAACGGGAAGGCGCCATCACCCCGCCTTCACCAGCCCATGCCCACCCAGTGGCAGCGTTTCCGAGCGGTTGTCGAAGCCGGCGATCAGGGGGCGGGCCTTGGCGATGGCGGCCTGCACGGCGGGCAGTTTCAGGCTGCCGGCATGGCTTTCCTTGGCATCCCAGGCCTCGGTGATCCACAGCGCGTCGGGGTTGGTCGGGTCGGCAGCGATGATATAGGACAGGCAGCCCGGCATGGACCCGGTTCCGTCCAGCAGGATGGCGGCCAGTTCGTCCCGCTTGCCCGATGCCGCGATCATGCGGCCGATCAGCCCGTACATGGCTTTCCCCTCATTCCCCGTTGCTTGTGCCGTGGTCCCACCCGCCAGGAACAGCGCCGATCCCGCGGCCATTACCTGCCGGCGGTTCCATCCGTGCTGTGTGTCCGGCATATCCATGGGGCGGTTCCTTTGCGTGCCGGCAAATCATAGCGTACCTGTTTTGTTCGCGCCAGTGCCGCATTTCATGCTTGGCGCGGCGGGCGGCTGCCCCCATCTTTGCGCCCAATGTTCCGTAACCGGGATCGTATCATGACCCTTCGCCGGCTTGGCCGCACCGATCTTTCCGTACCCGCCCTCTGCCTGGGCACCATGACCTGGGGGCGGCAGAACAGCCCTGAGGAGGCCTTCGCCCAGATGGACATGGCGCTGGACCATGGCCTGTTCTTCTGGGACACGGCGGAGATGTATTCCGCCCCCCCGACGCCTGCCACCTATGGTCGGACGGAAGAGATCATCGGCGAGTGGTTCGCCCGCACCGGCCGGCGCAACGAGGTGCTGCTGGCCAGCAAGGTGGTGGGCGAGGGGTCGGGAATGGACTATGTACGCGGCGGCAAAGCCCGCGCCGACCGCAAGAATATCGAGGCCGCCGTCGATGCCAGCCTCCGCCGTCTGCGCACCGACCATATCGACCTGTACCAGCTGCACTGGCCCGACCGGCAGGCCGACCGTTTCGGTCGCGCCGTTGCCAACCCGTCGGCCCAGCCGGGGGAGGTGGCGATCGAGGAGACGCTGGCCGCCTTCGCCGATCTGATCAAGGCGGGCAAGGTTCGCCATGTCGGCGTGTCGAACGAGACGCCGTGGGGCACCATGCGCTATGTGGCGGCCGCCGACCATCTGGGCCTGCCGCGCATCGCCAGCATCCAGAATCCGTACTCCCTGCTGAACCGGACGTTCGAGATGGGCCTTGCGGAGGTGGCGCTGCGCGAGGATGTGTCGATGCTGGCCTACTCGCCGCTGGCCGCCGGCACCCTGACGGGCAAGTACCTGGACGGTGCCATGCCATCCAATGCGCGCCGCGCCTTCGACCATCGCAAGTCGCGCTATGACCTGCCGCGCGGGGATGCTGCGACGCGCGACTATCTGGCCGTGGCGGCGGCGCATGGGCTGGATCCGGCGGCGATGGCCATCGCCTTCGTCTTCTCCCGCCCCTTCGTGACCAGCACCATCATCGGCGCCACCACAATGGAGCATCTGCGCATCGCCATCGGGGCCGGGTCCCTGACCCTGTCGGCCGAGGTGCTGGCGGACCTGGACGCCGTGCATGCCGCCAATCCCAACCCCTGCCCGTGATGTCGCCATGCTGCGTCTGTTCATCGGAATCCCCATGCCCGAGTTGGTGGTGGAGCGGCTGTCGGGGTTGGCGTCCGGCCTGCCAGGTGCGCGCTGGGTGCCGCCGGAGAATTACCACCTGACCCTGCGCTTTCTGGGGGAGATGGACGAGGGCACGGCCCATGATGTGGATGAGGCGCTGGATCTGGTCACCGGGCCGGCCTTCCCCCTGACCCTGTCGGGCCTGGGGTCGTTCGGCAAGGGACACAAGCAGCATGCGCTGTGGGCAGGATTGGCGGAGGGCGATCCGCTGTTGCATCTGCAGGCCAAGGTCGAATCGGCCCTGGTCCGCGCCGGCCTGCCAGCGGAGGAGCGCAAGTTCAGCCCGCATGTGACGCTGGCCTATCTGAAGGAGACACCGGCGGAGAAGCTGGCCCACTATATGGGAGCCAACGGCCTGTTCCAGGCGGGACCGTTCATGGTGGACCGCTATTGCCTGTATGAAAGCGTGCTGGGCAAGTCGGGCGCGACGTACCACATCCTGCAGGAATATCCGCTGGGCGGGTGGGTCCCTGCGTGACAGGTCCTCTACCTATCCCGTCATCCCGGCGACAAGCCGGGACCCAGGGGCCACAGGATCAAACCTCTACGCTGCCTGGATCAAAGCTGCTGCAAGGTCGGGCGCTTGGCCCCTGGGTCCCGGCTTTCGCCGGGATGACGAAAAAAAGGGTAGTGTCTATTCCGCCAACCCCCGTGCCGTCGCCAACAGCGCGTCCACGGCCGCCTCATCGCTGTTCCAGGCGGTGACCAGGCGGACCACATTGCTGTCCCAGCGGTAGAAGCCGAAGCCGGCCGCCTCCAGCCCCGCGATCACCGGTTCGGGCAGGGCCACGAACACCTCGTTGGCATCGACGGGATGGGCCAGGGTGGTACCGGGCAGGTCCGTCAGGCCCTCGGCCAGGCGGCTTGCCATGCGGTTGGCGTGGCCGGCCAGGCGCAGCCACAATCCATCCTGCAGATAGGCGTCCAGCTGCGCCGACAGGAAGCGCATCTTGGAAAACAGGTGGGCTGCCCGCTTGCGGCGATAGCCGAAATTCGCCGACAGCTCGCGGTCGAAGAACACCACCGCTTCCGCCCCCAGCGCGCCGTTCTTGGTGGCGCCGAAGGACAGGACATCGACGCCGGCGCGCCAGGTGATGTCGGCCGGCGTACAGCCCAGCGAGGCGACGGCATTGGCGAAGCGCGCGCCGTCCATGTGGGTGCGCATTCCGTGGTGCCGGGCGATGGCGGTCAGGGCCGACACTTCGTCGGGCGTGTAGATGGTGCCGGCCTCCGTCGCCTGGGTCAGCGACAAGGCGGCGGGCTGCACGGCATGGACGAAGCCCTGGTTGGCGCGGCCCAGTGCCTTGGACAGGGTATCGGGCGCGATCTTGCCATGGAGGCCTGGCAGGGGGACCAGCTTGGCCCCGGCCGTGAACATTTCTGGCGCGCCGCATTCATCCATCTGGATATGCGCCTCGGCATGGCAATAGATGCTGCCCCAGGGCGGCGTCAGGGCTGCCAGCGACAGGGCGTTGGCGGCCGTGCCCGTGGCCACGGGAAACACCGCCACCTCCCGCTCGAACAGGGTGGACAGCCGCTCCGTCAGGCGCCGGGTCCAGTCGTCGGCGCCGTAGGAGGGGGCGGAGCCATCATTGGCGGCGACCAATGCTGCCAGTATTTCCGGTGCCGCACCCGTCACATTGTCGGACATGAAATTCATTTAACGTCCCTTTGGTCGGGGAATGCGCTCTATTGTGACCTTGATCACGGCGCGCTTGTCACCAGAACCGCATGTTCGCCCGTAGCCGGATCGACCAGAAGCACCTGGTTGCGACCGTCGGCCAGCTTGACCTGCACGGCGATACGGCCCCCCACGGTCGTGATGCCGGGCAGCAGCACCGCTCCCGCGGCCAAGGTCACCGCCTCGGTCGGCATCGGCGCCTTCACCGGCGCCGGCGGAGCGGGAGGGGCTGGCGGGGCCGGCATATCGGCCGGCGGCGGCTCCGACCGGAAGCGGGCGGCAAACGTGCGCGGATGATTGGGGTCCGTGGAGCGTTTATAGACTTCATAGCCCAGGAACGCGAACCCGGCCGCGATGATCACGGCCCCGATGATAAGGATGTTCTTCAGTGCCTGCACGTTCGGCAAATCCCCAGTTGAAGGCCACCGGCCGGACGGACATTCCGCCCGCCGGCCTGGAATTCGACCTGGATGACGATCTGTGCGACGAGGAATTCCTGCCCGCCGCCGCTGACGCCGTCACCGGCCTTGAACCCGCCGACCACAAGGCCGTCATCGACGGCGCCCGTGACGGCGACCGGCTGGACAAGGCGCTGGCGGAACTGCTGGCCGATACCGGCCTGTCGCGGTCCCGCCTGCGCGCCCTGATCGACCAGGGGCATGTCAGCGTCGGCGGGGTGACCATAGACGACGCATCCCGCCGGGTCAAAGCCGGCCAGGAATTCCATGTGCATGTCCCGGCCAGTGCGCCTGCCCTGCCGCTGGCCCAGGACATCCCCCTGGTGATCATCCATGAGGATGAGGACCTGCTGGTCATCGACAAGCCGGCGGGCATGGTGGTGCATCCGGCTGCCGGCAATCATGACGGCACCCTGGTCAATGCCCTGCTGCACCATTGCGGCGACAGCCTGTCGGGCATCGGCGGCGTGCGCCGGCCGGGCATCGTCCACCGGCTGGACAAGGACACGTCCGGCCTGATGGTGGTGGCCAAGAATGATCGGGCGCATCAGGCGCTGTCGGCGCAATTCGCCGACCGGTCACTGTCGCGCACCTATCAGGCCGTGGTCTGGGGCGTGCCCAACCCGCGCGTCGGCGAGATCAATGCCAATATCGGCCGCCATGCCAGCGACCGCAAGCGCATGGCCGTGCTGGAGCGCGGCGGCAAGGTGGCGATTACCCGCTACGCCACCATCCGGCCCCTGGGGCTGGCGGCGGCGCTGATCGAGTGCAAGCTGCTGACCGGCCGCACCCACCAGATCCGTGTCCACATGACCCATGCCGGATATCCGCTGGTCGGTGACCCGGTCTATGGCCGCATCCGCCAGGGGCGCACCCGCGGCCTGTCGGACGGGGCCAGACAGGCGCTGGACGGGTTCTCCCGCCAGGCGCTGCACGCCGCCGCCATCGAGTTCATCCATCCGGCCACGGGGACGAAGGTTCGCTTCGAAACTGTGTTACCGGATGATTTCAAGGGCTTAATCCACGCGCTGGAGGTGCTATAATGCCGCCGCGCGTGACATCCGGGCCGAACGTGGACGGACGCCAGGCGTGTCCGTTCCGGACTGATCCATCGTCGCCGGTGCCAGTTGGGCCGATGACGCAAACCAGCCTTATGCAAGGGGGTTATTCATGACCGCTTCCGTACCCGCCATTCCCACCGTCAGCTCCGAAAGCAGCCTCAGCCGCTATCTCCAGGAAATCCGCAAGTTCCCCATGCTGGAACCGGGTGAGGAATATATGCTGGCCAAGAGCTGGCGCGAGCATGAGGATACCAAGGCCGCCCACCGTCTGGTGACCAGCCATCTGCGCCTCGTGGCGAAGATCGCCATGGGCTATCGCGGCTATGGCCTGCCCGTGTCGGAACTGATCTCCGAAGGCAATGTCGGCATGATGCAGGCCGTCAAGCGGTTCGAGCCCGATCGCGGCTTCCGCCTGGCCACCTATGCCATGTGGTGGATTCGCGCGGCCATCCAGGAATATATCCTGCACAGCTGGTCGCTGGTGAAGATGGGTACCACGGCCGCGCAGAAGAAGCTGTTCTTCAACCTGCGCAAGCTGAAGGGCCAGATGCAGGCCATCGATGATGGCGACCTGCCGGCCGAGATCGTCACTAGGATCGCCACGACCCTGGACGTGCCGGAGGCCGATGTCGTCTCCATGAACCAGCGGCTGGCCGCCGCCGACCATTCCCTGAATGCGCCGTTGCGCATCGACGGGGAAGGGGAGTGGCAGGACTGGCTGGTCGATGAGCGCGAGAGCCAGGAAATCCGCCTGGGCGAGCAGCAGGAACTGGGCAAGCGCCAGGCGCTGCTGGCCAATGCCATGAAGGGCCTGAACGAGCGCGAGCGCCACATCCTGGTCGAACGCCGCCTGCGCGAAGAGCCGGTGACGCTGGAAGACCTGTCCCAGCATTACGGCATCAGCCGCGAACGCGTGCGCCAGATCGAGGTGCGGGCGTTCGAGAAGCTGCAAAAGGCCATCAAGTCGGCGGCGGTGCAGCAGCAGTTGGCTTGAGAGCGGATCGATTGTAGGCGGCTTTTTATTGCCTCCCCCGCGAAACTCCTGGGCTGTGAGGGTTTCAACCCTCTCTACCGTCACCCCGGCGACAAGCCGGGGCCCAGTGTCAAGGCGCGGTCAGCGCCGACATGACTCATATCGCGGCAGACGCCGCTCCACGCCTGGGTCCCGGCTTTCGCCGGGATGACGGTAGGAGAGGCGGCAGCGAAGGTGCCCAGAACTTCCGCGGATTACGGCTGGCGCCCAATCCGCGCTACCCCGCCACCCGCTCCAGCGCCATTTCCTCCCCCTCGCGGTCGAGATGGCGCGGCAGGGTCAGGGTGAAGCAGGTGCCTTCACCTTCCAGCGAGGTGACGGTGATCGTGCCGCGCAGGGATTGCGTTACCAGATTATAGACGATATGCAGCCCCAACCCTGAGCCGCCACGGGCGCGGTTGGTGGTGAAGAACGGTTCGAACAGCCGGCCCAGATGGTCGGGCCCCACGCCCCTGCCATCATCGCTGAAGCGCAGTTCCACTTGATCGCCGGGCAGTTCGCGCGCCTGGATGGTGATGGTGCCGGCCTGTCCCGGCCGGAAGGCATGGATCAGGGCGTTGATCACCAGATTGGTCAGCACCTGGAACATCGCACCGGGATAGCTGTCCATATGGATGCCCGACGGGCAATCGACGCGGATGCGGTGCGGTTCGCCGCGCAGGCGTGGCGCCAGGCTTTGCAGCACCTCATCGATATAGGAACCCAGCAGGAAGTCGCGGCGTTCGGCACTGGCCTGATCCACCGCCACGCGCTTGAAGCTTTGCACCAGGTCGGTGGCGCGGCTGATATTGGCATGCACCAGCCGGGCACTGTCGCGCAGCGTTTCCTGATAATCGGCCAGCTGCGTGCGGGTCAGCTTGCCGCTGGCCACCGCCTTGTCCAAGGCGGCCACCCCATCCTCCAGATGGGTGATGGCGGTCAGCGCGATGCCCATGGGGGTGTTCAACTCATGCGCAACCCCGGCCACCAGCCCGCCCAGGCTGGCCAGCTTTTCCGCCTGGGTCAGGCTGTCGCGGGTTTCCACCAGCTGGGTCTGGGCGTCCTGCAGCTCCCGCACCTTGCGGGCCAGCTCGTCGCGCTGGGCGGCGATGACGGCCTCGCGCCGCCACAGCTCGTCATTGGCATCCTCCAGCCTTGCATGTTCGGCCGCCAGCTGGCGCAGGCGGCTATATTCGGCGCGGCGCAGGGTGGACAGCTGATAGGCGGTGAAGGCGCCGAAGATATTGGCCAGGGTGTGCATCACCGTCGCCGTCTGGATCTGGCTTTGCGTGGCGTCCGTGGCGGGCATGACCAGGAACAGATAGGCCGCACTGGCCGACAGGCCCCAGGGCAGCATCAGCACCATGCGCGTCGGCACGAACAGATAGTTCATCAGCACGATGATCATGATGAAGAAACTGACCGTCAACCCGACCTGCACCCCCTCCACCTTCAAGGCGGAGAGGGAGGTGGTGCCCCAGATATAGGTCAGCAGCAACAGTACCAGCCCCTGGCGCAGGGGCACCAGGGCAGCGCGCACCGGCACCAGGATGGCGGCGATGATCAGGATATAGGCGCCGGCCCGCAGCGGCATCAGCAGGCCGAAAATGATGTCGGGCTGGAAATAGACGAAGTCGAGCGCCATCGGCATCAAATAGAACAGGCCCAGCGCCAGCAGGTTGCGACGCAACCCGCGCGCTTCCGCCTCCAGCATGTGGTGGCGGAAATCCTGTTCCATCGCCCTATCGGCGAATTCCCCGAATCTCAGCATCAGAGCGGAGCGTCCTTCCCCCTTGGCCGCGACGCGACGCGCATTTTGCGCTGGCGCATTCTAGGCAAGAAGGTCGTGCACGGCAATAGAACTGCAACCGGGGGCCGGCGGGGGCAAGGTTCTTACCCGCGCCGGCCCTGGTTTCGCTCAATAGGCATATTCCACATAGGCGGGATCGACAGAGCCGGCCCACGTATTGTTGTACTTCTCCAGCATCTCCGTGGACAGCGAGCGGCCCGACTCCGCGATGGCGACCAGCGGTTCGATGAAGTGGGTCTCGTCATCGCCCATGCCGGCGGTGCGGGCGCGGGTGCGCAACCCTTCCCGGGCGATATCGACCACGCGGCGGGCCACATCCTGTACGGTGCCGCCCTGGAACGGGGTGGACAGGCCCAGGCGCGGCACGTCGCGGCGCAGGGTGGCGCGGTCCTCCTGCGTCCAGCCCTTGACCAGGTCCCAGGCGGCATCCAGGGCGGTGCCATCATAGAGCAGCCCGACCCACAAAGCGGGCAGGGCGCACAGACGGCCCCAGGGACCGGCATCGGCCCCGCGCATCTCCAGGTACTTCTTCAGCCGCACTTCCGGGAACATGGTGGTCATGTGATCGGACCAGTCGGTCATCAGCGGCAATTCGCCCGGCAGGATCGACAGTTTGCCATCCAGATAGTCGCGGAAGGACAGGCCCGAGGCATCCAGATATTTGCCGTCGCGATAGACGAAATACATCGGCACATCGAGCGCGTAATCGACATAGCGCTCGAACCCGAACCCATCCTCGAACACAAACGGCAGGTCGCCGGTGCGGTTCTTGTCCGTGTCGGTCCAGATATGGGAACGGAAGCTCTGGAAGCCGTTGGGCTTGCCTTCGGTGAAGGGGCTGGCCGCGAACAGGGCGGTGGCGATGGGCTGCAGCGCCAGCGACACCCGGAACTTCTTCACCATATCGGCTTCGGATGCGAAGTCCAGATTGACCTGCACCGTGCAGGTGCGGGTCATCATGTCCAGGCCCAATGTACCGACCTTGGGCATGTATTCGCCCATGATCTTGTACCGGCCCTTGGGCATCCAGGGGATGTCGGACCGCTTCCATTTCGGATTGAAGCCCATGCCCAGCATGCCGAAGCCCAGATCCTGGCCGATGGCGCGGACCTGGGACAGGTGGGTGCCGACTTCGCCGCAGGTCTGATGGATGCTCATCAGGGGCGCGCCGGACAGTTCGAACTGTCCGCCCGGCTCCAGGCTGATATTGGCCAGCCCCTGCGTCAGGGCGATGATGTTCTCGCCCTCGTATACCGGTTCCCAGCCGAATCGCTTCTGGAACTCGCCCAGAATCTCCCCGATGCCGCCGGGGCCCTGATAGGGGACGGGGGCATGGTCGGGGCCGCGGAAGACGAATTTCTCATGCTCGGTGCCGATGCGCCAGTCGGCGGCCGGCTTGTTGCCCTTTTCCAGATACTCGACCAGTTGCCGGCGGTCGGTGATCGGTTCGCCGCGCGACGTCGGAGGTGCGGACATTCGAGATGTTCCTTAAGAGATAAGGAGTTGGCAGAAACGGCGGGGCGGAAAAGGACCTAAAGACGGTTCGGCGGCCGCGCATCGCCGTCACCGCGCCGCCAGTCGCCCCCGGCCGCCTGCCAGACGGCAAGGGCGGAGAAGGCGGCCGTATCGGCGCGCAGCACGCGCGGTCCCAGGCCAACGCTTACCACAAAGGGCAGGCGGCGCAGGGCGTCAAGTTCTTGTCGGTCAAATCCCCCCTCCGGACCCACAAGGAATGCGACGGGCGTCCCTGCCGCCGCTGTGACGGCGGTCACCAGGGGTTGGGCCGTCCCGCTCTCCGCCGCCACGAACAGGGTGCGGTTGGGGTCCCAGGCGGCGAGAAGCTTGTGCAGGTCGATGCCCTCGGCGATCTCCGGCGCGTCCAGCCGTTCGCACTGTTCGGCGGCTTCCACGGCGTTGGCGCGCAGCCGATCCAGGTTGACGCGGGCCACGTCGCCGCGGCGGGTGAAGACGGGGACCAGACGGCCCACGCCCAGCTCCACCGCCTTTTCCACCACATATTCGGTGCGCCCGCCCTTCAGCGGCGCGAAGACCAGCCAGGGGGCCGGCGGCGCGTCGGTGACGGGCACCCGCGTCTGCTGTTCCAGGCGCAGGGATCCTGCGGATTTGGTCAATGTCTCGATGCTGGCCAGATATTCGCCGTCGCGGCCGTTGAAGGCCAGGACCTGGTCGCCCGGCCCCTGGCGCAGCACGGCGCGCAGATAATGCGCCCGGTCGCCATCCAGCGCCGCCACCCCACCTTCGGCAAGCGGCTGGTCGATATAGAGGCGGGTGCGGGGCAGGGCGTCGGTAGCCATGTTCATTCCGGGGTAATCTCAATGACAGGAATAGACTTTTGCGGCGTAAAGGCCAAGTGCGGGCGGTGTTCGACGCATTTTTCCCGTGATCCCGGCGAAAGCCGGGACCCAGGGGCCACAGGATCAAGCCTATACGCGGCGTCAATCAACACTGCCGATAGGTCGGGCGCCTGGCTCCTGGGTCCCGGCTTTCGCCGGGATCACGGGAAAGGGTGGGTGACGCCCCGCGAAATAAACATATCGCCAGCCCTGCGTTCCCCGCACGGAACATAGTCAGGCGGCTGCCTTGATTTGGCCTTTGGCGCCCACTAAGGTGCATCGCACTGTAACTTGGTGTGAAGTCAACGGACCATGGCGGCGAAAGAACCCCTCTCCTTCCAGGGCGTTATCCTGACCCTGCAGAATTTCTGGGCGGCCCAGGGCTGCCTTGTGCTGCAGCCGTACGACATGGAAGTGGGTGCGGGTACGTTCCATCCGGCCACTACCTTGCGCGCGCTGGGTCCCGACAGTTGGAACGCCGCCTATGTGCAGCCGTCGCGCCGTCCCAAGGATGGCCGCTATGGCGAAAACCCCAACCGGCTGCAGCATTATTACCAGTTCCAGGTGATCATGAAGCCGTCGCCTTCCAACATCCAGGACCTGTATCTGCAGTCCCTGGTGGCGCTGGGCATCGATCCCGCCCTGCACGATATCCGCTTTGTCGAGGATGACTGGGAAAGCCCGACGCTGGGTGCCTGGGGCCTGGGCTGGGAGGTGTGGTGCGACGGGATGGAGGTGACGCAGTTCACCTATTTCCAGCAGGTGGGCGGCATCGAATGCAGCCCCATCGCGTCGGAACTGACCTATGGGCTGGAACGGCTGGCCATGTATATCCAGGGCGTGGAAAATGTCTATGACCTGCGCTTCAACGATCCGGTCGGCGACCGTCCGGCCGTGAAATATGGCGAGGTGTTCCACCGCGCCGAACAGGAATATTCGGCCCATAATTTCGAATTCGCGGATACGGCCATGCTGCTTCAGCATTTCCAGAACGCGGAGAAGGAATGTGCAGCATTGCTGTCCCGCGGGCTGGCCCTGCCGGCCTATGACCAGTGCATCAAGGCCAGCCACCTGTTCAATCTGCTGGATGCACGCGGGGTCATTTCGGTGGTGGAACGGCAGAGCTATATCCTGCGGGTCCGCACGCTTGCCAAGGCCTGTTGCGAGGCATGGCTGGACGATGGCTACCGCAAGGCCAAGGCCGCCTGAAGCTGATCATTCCGTTATCAGAACAATAAACACCGGACGCTTGTGACCGACATGGCCGAACTGCTGATCGAACTGTTCATGGAAGAAATCCCGGCACGGATGCAGGTCCGTGCGGCGGATGATTTCAAGCGTCTGGTGACGGACAAGCTGTCGGCCGCGGGCATCACGTTCGACCGTGCCGAGGCCCATTCCACGCCGCGTCGTCTGGCCCTGGTGGTCGACGGAATGCCCACCGCCCAGGCCGATGTGCGGGAAGAGAAGAAGGGCCCGCGCGTCGGGTCGCCCGAGCAGGCGCTGGGCGGGTTCCTGAAATCCGCCGGTCTGTCCGGCATCGATCAGGCCGAACAGCGCGACACCGGCAAGGGTGTGTTCTATTTCGCGGTGATCGAGAAGAAGGGGGGCGCCACCGTCGATGCCCTGCCCGGCATCATCGACGCCGCCATCAAGGAACTGCCCTGGCCCAAATCCATGCGCTGGGGCAGCAATGATTTCCGCTGGGTCCGGCCGCTGCATTCGATCATCGCCCTGTTCGACGGGGCCGTGGTGCAGGGCTCGCTCGACCTGGGTGCCGGCTTCGTCCCCTATGGCGGGGAGACCCAGGGCCATCGCTTCCTGTCGCCCGGCCCCATCGCCGTCACCGGCTTCGCCGATTACAAGGACAAGCTGCTGAAGGCCCATGTCGTCCTGGACCGCGAGTTCCGCAAGCGCCTGATCCTGACGGGCGCGGAGAAGGCGGCGAAGGATGAGGGTTACGTCCTGAAGGACGATCCGGGTCTGCTGGAAGAAGTGGCGGGGCTGGTCGAATGGCCCGTGGTGCTGACCGGCGCCATCGATGACAAGTTCATGGATGTGCCGGCGGAGGTGCTGACCACGTCGATGCGCACGCATCAGCGTTACTTTGCGCTGGAGAATCCCGTTGATCGCACGTTGGCTCCGCGTTTTGTAGTCGTAGCTAACCGCAATACCATTGATGGTGGCGCGGCTGTTATAGCGGGCAACGAGCGAGTATTGCGTGCTCGTCTGTCGGATGCCAAGTTCTTCTGGGATCAAGATCTTAAGGTCAAACTTGAAGACCGTCTGCCCGTTCTGGAGCAGATTACATTTCATGCCGATATCGGGACTGTGGCTCAGCGGGTCGAGCGTATTGAGCTAATTGCCCAAGAGTTTGCAAAGGTACTCGGTTACAGCGCGTCGGATATTTATCTGACACAGCGGGCGGCGAGGCTCGCGAAGGCGGACCTGGTGACTGGTGTCGTGGGCGAATTCCCTGAGGTACAAGGCATCATGGGAAGCTATGTCGCGGCGAAGCACGGTGAAAACCCTGCCGTCTGGCGTGCCATAGCACTTCATTATCAACCCCTTGGTCCTTCTAGCGCATGCCCTCAACGAGACGCGGAGCCGGTTGCAGTAGCAGTTGCGCTTGCTGATAAGCTTGACACTCTTGTTCGTTTTTTTGCGATCAATGAACGGCCGACAGGAAGTCGTGATCCCTTCGCGCTGCGTCGCGCTGCATTGGGTATCATTCGGCTTATCACGGAAAACAAGCTTAGGCTTAGCCTTAAGTCCATGATTGCAGTTGCTTATGATACATTGGCTAAACAGCATCCTGAAATTGATTATGACCGATATTTCGAGCTGTTCTCTATGGGCAAGGCAGTCGGTGCCTCTGATCTTACAGATGAACAGCGCAGATATATCGAGGTTGTAGAACCATTTGCCGCCGACCTCCTCTCCTTCTTCCACGACCGCCTGAAGGTCTCCCTGAAGGAAAAGGGTGTCCGTCACGACCTGATCGACGCCATCCTGGCGCTGGGTGGCGAAGATGATTTCGTCCGCCTGCTGGCCCGCGTCGAGGCGCTGTCGGGTTTCCTGGCCACCGATGACGGTGCCAACCTGCTGGCCGCCGCCAAGCGGGCCAGCAATATCCTGCGCATCGAGGAGAAGAAGGACGGCCCGCATGACGGTGCCGTCGATGCTTCGCTGCTGAGTCAGGATGAGGAGAAGGCCCTGGCCGATGCCCTGGTCGCCGCGCACAGCCACGCGGCCCCGTTGATCGCGGCGGAGGATTTCACCGGTGCCATGGCGGCCTTCGCGGCGCTGCGCGCCCCGGTCGATGCCTTCTTCGACAAGGTCACGGTGAATGCGCCCGACGCGCCGGTCCGCGCCAACCGCCTGCGCCTGTTGAGCCAGATCCGCGCGACGCTGAACCTGATCGCCGACTTCTCGAAGATCGAAGGCTGAGCCATGAACCATCCCCGTTGCACCCCCCGCCCGCCACGGCGGGCGCGGTGCGGCGGTGGAGGTAGTGGAATTACGCTATGCATGTTGCGGTGCGGTAGTTTGGTAGTGGTGGGCGGTGCCGTCCCCACGCGCCACGCCGTTTGCGCTGGCGCGCCTCCTTTCCGCCTTCCCGGCGAAAGCCGGGACCCAGGGGCCAGGGGCCCGACCGTTCAGCCGCATTTTGGCGCCGCAAACCCTTCCATCGTGCCCGTGATCCTGGGCCCCGGCCTTCGCCGGGGAGGCGATAAAGGGTTTCGCGTGGCACGGCATTCCCCCAAATCCCCCCATCGGGCCCATCACCCGGCCCGTATTCCATGCAACAACCCCCTCAAGTCTGTTGCATGGTGTTTCACAGCGTCACCACCAGACCAACCCCATCATAAAACGGGACCAAGATCATGACGAAGTGGGTCTACAGCTTCGGTGAAGGCAAGGCCGAAGGCCGCGCGGAGATGAAGAACCTCCTGGGCGGCAAGGGCGCCAACCTGGCGGAGATGAGCAATCTCGGCCTGCCGGTGCCCCCTGGCTTTACGGTCACGACGGAGGTCTGCACCTATTTTTATGCCAATGGTCGCCAGTATCCCGACACGCTGCGCACCGAGGTCGGTGCCGCCCTGGCGGAGATCGAGCGCATCGTCGGCATGAAGTTCGGTGATGCGGAGAACCCGCTGCTGGTTTCCGTCCGGTCGGGTGCCCGCGCGTCGATGCCGGGCATGATGGACACGGTGCTGAACCTGGGCCTGAACGACGTGACGGTGGCGGGTCTGGCTCGCCGGTCGGGTGATGCCCGCTTTGCCTATGACAGTTATCGCCGCTTCATCCAGATGTTCGGCAATGTCGTGCTGGATGTGGACCATCACCATTTCGAGGAGGTGCTGGAGGACCATAAGCGCGACCATGGCCTGAACCTGGATACCGAGCTGAAGGCCGAGGACTGGCAGGCGGTGATCAAGGGGTACAAGGATGTGGTGGAGCAGGAGCTGGGCCGCCCCTTCCCGCAGGACCCGCAGGAACAGCTCTGGGGCGCCATCGGTGCGGTGTTCGGGTCGTGGATGAATGCCCGCGCCATCACCTATCGCAAGCTGCATGACATCCCGGCCGAATGGGGCACGGCGGTGAATATCCAGGCCATGGTGTTCGGCAATATGGGTGAGGATTGCGCCACCGGCGTCGCCTTCACCCGCAACCCGTCCACGGGCGAGGATGCGTTCTATGGCGAGTACCTGATCAACGCCCAGGGCGAGGATGTGGTGGCCGGCATCCGCACGCCGCA
Organism: Niveispirillum sp. GW835-FHT14G11; assembly: GCF_058793615.1. Lineage (NCBI taxonomy): Bacteria > Pseudomonadati > Pseudomonadota > Alphaproteobacteria > Rhodospirillales > Azospirillaceae > Niveispirillum > Niveispirillum sp. GW835-FHT14G11. The sequence goes on along the minus strand of NZ_JBXAFZ010000008.1, from coordinate 190,833 downwards.
GCACCTGACCATCGCCGGCAAGATCGCCAACGGTTCCGACCTGCCCGCCATGGAAGAAAGCATGCCGGAAGTGTTCCAGCAGCTGAACGCCGTGCGCCTGAAGCTGGAGCGCCATTACCGCGACATGCAGGATATCGAGTTCACGGTGCAGCAATCCAAGCTGTATATGCTGCAGACCCGGTCCGGCAAGCGCACGGCCCCGGCAGCCCTGAAGATCGCGGTCGATATGGTACGTGAAGGTTTGATCACGCAGAAGGAAGGCATCCTGCGGATCGAGCCCAAGTCGCTGGACCAGCTGCTGCACCCGACCCTGGACCCCAAGGCGCATAAGCAGATCATCGCCAAGGGCCTGCCGGCCAGCCCCGGTGCCGCCAGCGGCAAGGTGGTGTTCACGGCGGAAGAGGCGGAGAAGCAGGCGGCCTTGGGTGACAATGTCATCCTGTGCCGGGTGGAGACCAGCCCGGAGGATATCCATGGCATGCACGCGGCCAAGGGCATTCTGACCACCCGCGGCGGCATGACCAGCCACGCGGCCGTCGTGGCGCGCGGCATGGGCCGGTCCTGCGTGGCCGGTGCCGGTGAACTGCGCATCGATTACAAGCGCGGCACCATCACGGTGCGCAATGTCGAGGTGCGGGCCGGCGACATCATCACCATCGATGGGTCGACGGGTGAGGTGATGCTGGGGGAGGTGCCGACCATCCAGCCGGAATTGTCGGGGGATTTTGCCGAGCTGATGGGCTGGGCCGACGCCCATCGCCGCATGAAGGTGCGCACCAACGCCGAAACCCCGCTGGACGCCCGCACGGCGCGCAAGTTCGGGGCGGAGGGCATCGGCCTGTGCCGGACGGAGCACATGTTCTTCGATGCCGACCGCATCATTGCCGTGCGCGAGATGATCCTGGCCGATACCGAGGCCGGGCGCCGCGCGGCCCTGGCCAAGATCGCGCCGATGCAGCGCAAGGACTTTGTCGAACTGTTCAAGATCATGAAGGGCCTGCCCGTCACGATCCGCCTGCTGGACCCGCCGCTGCACGAATTCCTGCCCAATTCGGAAGCGGAGATGGCGGAGGTGGCCAAGGCCGCCGGCACCGACCTGGGCAAGGTGCAGCACCGGTCGGTGCAGCTGCATGAGGCCAACCCGATGCTGGGCCATCGCGGTTGCCGCCTGGGCATCTCGTACCCGGAAATCTACGAGATGCAGGCCCGCTCGATCTTCGAGGCCGCGGTCGAGGTGTTCAAGGAGACGGGCGAGACGGTGATCCCGGAGATCATGATCCCGCTGGTCGGCGTCAAGAAGGAGCTGGACATCCTGAAGGCCGTGATCGACCGCGTGGGCGGCGAGGTGGCCACGGCCACGGGGCACAAGGTGGATTACCTGGTCGGCACAATGATCGAGCTGCCGCGCGCCGCCTTGCAGGCCGGCAAGATCGCGGAGACGGCCGGCTTCTTCAGCTTCGGCACCAACGACCTGACCCAGACCACCTTCGGCATCAGCCGCGACGATGCCGGCGCCTTCCTGCCCGATTATCAGCGGGCCGGCATCCTGGAGCATGACCCGTTCGTGACCCTGGATACCGAGGGCGTTGGCGAACTGGTGCAGATCGCCGCCGAGCGCGGCCGCAAGACCCGCCCCGACATCAAGCTGGGCATCTGCGGCGAGCATGGCGGCGACCCGTCATCGGTCTATTTCTGCGAAAAGGTGGGGCTGGATTACGTATCCTGCTCCCCCTACCGCGTGCCGATCGCCCGCCTAGCCGCCGCACAGGCCGCCATCGAGGGCGAGAAGCGGGCCAGCGAGGCGTGAGTGAAGGCGGGGGAGGGGCCGATGGTTCCTCCCCCATTTCTTTACTGCTCGTCCTCTGGTTGGAGCGGTGACATCGACCAGTCCATGGCGGCATGAAGTGCCATCGCGTCAGTGTCGAACTCGGCGCGATAATGATGCTCATGCGGAGCCGGGATCTTTGGGCGGCCTTCGGTGAAACCCATATCCCGCAAGGTTGTCGCGAACCGGTCCAGCGGGCCATAGGCGAAGATCAGATTGTGCCGGTCCCAGACGATGGTGGCGTTGTCGGTCGGGGAATGCATCCAAACATCGTGCCGGCTATCGGCCGACAGGAAATGCCCGAACCGATCCAGGAAGGTATCCAGTTCCGGCCGTTCCAGCGCCGGGCTCTGGTACCTTCCCGGCTCCGCTTCGCCGCGGGGCGTGTGCAGGATATAGAGCAGGAAGCAGGGCGGGGGCAGCAGGCCGGTCAATGCCCGGAACACCGCCCCGCCATCACGGGCGGTCCCGGCGACAATGCGCTGCGGCTGCATCTCGAAGGTCGCGGGATGGTCATGCGCGATCCATTCGCCATCCTTCAGCGTGCCCAGCTTGTACATCGCGTCCCGGTCCTTTCCCTCACCCCACCGACAGATACCGCGCCGAATGCAAATCCAGCGGGTTGTCGACCCAGCCCTTCAGCGTCGGTGATACCAGCCGGCGGCTGGACTGGCGCATCACCGGGATCATCGGCATGTCGGCCATGGCGATCTTCTCCGCCACGGCCAGCTTTGCCCGAAAATCCTCCAGCGTCAAAGCCTGGTCCACCGCGTCCATGGCCTGATCGAAGGCCGGGTTGATGTAACCTGGGCCCACCGTGTTGGCGCGCGAGCGCAGCAGGTTCAGGTATTCGGTGACCAGCCCTACGGCCCAGGTGATGCGCACGATGTCCGGATAGGAATGTTCCTTCATCCGGCTGACCACGATCTTGAATTCCTGGTTGGACAGGGTGGTCTTCACGCCCAGCACCTGTTGCCACATGGCGGCCACGGCGACGGCGACCTGCCGGTTCAGCTCGTTGGTGTTGTAGAGCAGTTCCAGAGACAGCGGCTTGTCCGGGCCATAGCCGGCCTTGGCGAACAGGGCCCTGGCCTTGGCGATGCGCTCCGCCGAACCTAAGTCGGCCCAGTCGGGCTTGGGCGGGGTGTAGCCGGCCAGACCTTCCGGCGTCATGGCGAAGGCCGGCAACTCGCCGCCCTTGGTGATCCTCTCCACGATGGTCTTGCGGTCGATGGCCATGGAGAGCGCCACGGCCAGGTCGGGATTGTCCTTCCAGGGTGCCTTGGTCAGGTTGGGGATCAGGAAGAAGGTGCTGGCGCGATAGGCTAGGCGCAAACTGTCGGCCAGATTGGCGCGGGCCCATTCCAGCTGGGTGGGCGGCACCTCCTTGGTGGCTAGCAGTTCGCCGGCGCGGAAGCGCTTCAGTTCGGTCTGCAGATCCTCCGTCACGTGATAATTCACGCCGGCCACCGCGACGGATTTGGCACCGTGGTAATGTGGGTTGGCGGTCAGGGCGTAATGGCTCTGCGGGACGGCGGAGGAGAGCTGGAACGCCCCATTGCCGATCAGCTTGCCCGGCTGCACGAAGGCGTCGCCATGCTGGGCGATGGACGCACGGTGCAGGGGCGACAGTACCCAATAGGCGGTATAGACGGTCAGGTCGGGTTTGGGATGTTCCAGCGTGACCTTCAGCGTGCGGGCATCCACCGCCGCCACCCCCAGACTTTCGGGGGATTTGTCGGCCTGCAATATGGGCAGGGCGTTCCTGATGGGGGCCACCCATTCCGGCAGGCCCAGAAGGGTGGCCGGCGTCACGGCGCGGCGCCAGGCGAAGACGAAATCATCCGCCGTCACCGCACTGCCGTCCGACCATCTGGCATCGCCGCGCAGATGGAAGGTCCAGGTCAGGCCATCGGTACTGGTCTGCCACCGTTCCGCCACGCCGGGGATGATGGTGCCATCGGCGGCGAAGGTGGTCAGCCCTTCCCACAGCTCGATGAACAGCTGGCCGGCGATGATGGTGGTGGAACGGTGCGGGTCGAGTGTGTCCACTTCCGGCCCCAGGCCGATATCGGGCACGGGCTTGCCCTGGGCCAGGGCGGCGGGAAGGGGCAGGAGGGGAAGGGCGGCACCCGCCGCCAGGACACAGCGCCGTGTCATTCCACGCATGATCAATCACTTGATCCTTTCCGATCCGAACCCGGCGCAGACTGGCCCGTTGCTGGACCACTGTCGAGCCTCAATAGCGGCCACGCATCGAAATCCCGCCGTGGTGACGCCCTTGGCCCGCCATAAAGCGGTTGGATGATAATGGCCAGGGTCGGGATTTTCCGGCCTCAATGAAGGAGCGGCGCCGCGGAGAAGAACGGGCGCCGGAATGGTGATGAAGCGCTGGAAGGCCGCCCTGGCCGCGATGCTGGTGATGGGCAGTGCCGGTGCCGCCCATGCGGGATCGGTGACGCTTTATTCGCAACCCTATTTCCGGGGCGACCGCATCACCATCCGCGGCAATATCGATCACCTGGACAAGCTGCCGCCCTGGAATGACCGCACCCGGTCGCTGGTGGTGAATTCCGGCACCTGGGAGATTTGCAAGGACAAGAAGTACGACCATTGCCGCACGCTGACCGCCGGGGCCCGCGTGTCCGACGTGGCTGAGGTGAAGAACCTGCGCGGCGGCGTCACGTCCCTGCGCGAGATCGGCGGGCGGGATGACCGGGACCGCGACCGCGACCAGTGGGGCTGGACCCCCGGCCCGCCGCCGCCCCCGCAACGTTATGATGACGGCATTGTCTGGAATGGCGGCGGTGGTGGCAGCTCCCATGGCTATGACGCGCGTGTCACGGACCGGCCGCTGAATTCCTGCCAGAGCCAGGTGGAACGCGCCTTCATCGACCGCTACGGCCGTGGCCGCAGCCGCTTCGCCGGGGACAGCGTGGAAGGCACGATCTGGTGGGAGAATGAGCCCTGGCGTTATCGCTGTGCCGGCGGGCGCACCAATATCTGGCGGTGACCCATCCCGTTTCGTTGCCGGTGCCGCCCCCTCTCTTGTAGGGTGGCGCCGGCTTGACGAATGGGAACCCGTATCATGACGCTCCGCCCCCGCCGCTCCGCCCTTTACTTGCCCGGCGCCAATGCCCGGGCGCTGGACAAGGCCCGCACCCTGGCGGCCGATGTCCTGATCCTGGATCTGGAGGACGCGGTGGCGCCCGATGCCAAGGAACAGGCCCGCGCCCAGGTGCTGAACGCCGTGCATGAGGGCGGGTATGGCAGCCGGGAACTGGTGATCCGGGTCAACGGCCTGGACACGCCCTGGGGCCATGCCGACCTGACCGCCGCCGCCCTGTCGGGGGCCGATGGGGTGCTGATCTGCAAGGTGGACAGTGCCGAGGGCGTGCGTCAGGCCGACCGGGTGCTGCGCGCGGCCGGGGCACCGGACAGTCTGCGCCTGTGGGTGATGATGGAGACGCCGCGTGCCATGCTGGCGGCGGGGGAGATCGCCGGGGCCAGTCCGCGCCTGGAATGCCTGGTGATGGGCACGTCCGACCTGACCAAGGATCTGAACGCGCTGGCCACCCGCGACCGCCTGCCCATGGTCACCAGCCTGGGCCTGTGCATGCTCGCCGCCCGCGCCTATGGCCTGACGGCGCTGGACGGGGTGCATGTCGATCTGGACGATGACGAGGGGCTGGCGGCGTCCTGCCGCCAGGGTCGCGAACTGGGCTTCGACGGCAAGACCCTGATCCATCCCAAGCAGTTGGACGCCGCCAACACGGCGTTTGCGCCGTCGGTCGAAGAAGTCACCCGCGCCCGGCGCATCATCGCCGCCCATGCCGAGGCGGTGGCGGCGGGCAAGGGTATCACCCTGGTCGATGGCAAGTTGATCGAGGCGCTGCATGTGGAGACGGCGCGCCGCGTCGTGGCGCTGGCGGAATTGGTGGGCGTGGGGTGATCAGCGACATTCCTTTGCCGTTCTTCGTCATCCCGGCGAAAGCCGGGACCCAGGGGCAAATCGCCCGACCTTTCAGCCGCTTTGATCCAAGCAGCGTATCGGTTTGCCCCTGTGGCCCCTGGGTCCCGGCTTTCGCCGGGATGACGAAGAAAAAGGGCCTTTGCCGCGGAACGAACCTTCACCCCTCCAACTCCTCCCGCAGCGCCTCCAGCTCCAGCCAGCGCTCTTCCGCCGCCGACAGGTCGCCCTGCGCTTTGCTCAGGTCCTCGGTGGCCTTGGCGAAACCCTTGGGGTCCTTGGTGTAGAAGGCGCCGTCGCCCATCTTGGCGTTCAGTTGGGCGATCTTCTTTTCCAGCGTTTCCATCTTGCCGGGCAGTTCTTCCAGCTCCCGGTTCTCCTTGAAGGAGAGCTTCTTCTTGGCCTTGGCGACGGTGGCGACCGGGGCGGCGGCCTTTGCCGCAACCTTGGTCTCGGCGGCATCCGCCTTGCGCTGGATCAGGTAATCGCTGTAGCCGCCGGGATATTCCGACACGTCGCCATCGCCCTCGACCGCGATGGTGCTGGTCACCAGCCGGTCCAGGAAGTCGCGGTCGTGGCTGACCAGCAGCAGGGTGCCGTCATAATCGGCCAGCACCTCTTCCAGCAGGTCCAGCGTATCCATGTCCAGATCATTGGTCGGCTCGTCCAGCACCATCAGGTTGCTGGGCTGGGCGAACAGCTTGGCCAGCAGCAGGCGGTTGCGCTCGCCCCCCGACAGGGCGCGCACGGGCTGTTCCATCATTGACGGGTCGAACAGGAAATCCTTCAGATAGCTGGAAATATGGCGCGGCTTGCCGCCGACCCAGATATTGTCCCCGCCTTCGGGCAGCAGCACCTGTTTCAGCGTGTCATTGGGGTTCAGCTGCGCCCGGCGCTGATCGAAGACGATGGTCTGCAGGTTGGTGCCCAGGCGGATGGTGCCGCTGTCGGGCGCGATCTCCCCCATCAGCATCTTCAGGATGGTGGACTTGCCGGCCCCGTTCGGCCCGATCAGGCCGACCTTGTCGCCCCGCAGGATGCGGGTGGAGAAGTCGCGGCAGATCACCCGCTCCCCCTCCGCGCCCTGGAAGCTTTTGGAGATATTCTCGGCCTCGGCCACCAGCTTGCCCGACGCATCGCCCTCCGCCACGGCGAAATTCACCTGGCGGGACTTGATGCGGTCGGTGCGTTCCTGGCGCATGTCCTGCAAACGGCGGACACGGCCCATATTGCGGGTGCGGCGGCCGGAAATGCCCCCCTCCCACATCCATTTCAGCTCGGCCGCGATCTTGCGGTCCAGCTTGTGGAAATTGGCTTCCTCCTCCTTGAACACCTCGTCGCGCCACGTCTCGAACTCGGCAAACGGGCGCTCGGTGGTGCGCAGGACGCCGCGATCCAGCCACAGGATGCGCTTGGACAGGTTCTGCAGGAAGGCCCGGTCGTGGGAGATCAGCAGTAGCGCACCCCGGAACTGCTGCAACTCCTTTTCCAGCCAGAGGATGGTGGGGATGTCCAGATGGTTGGTCGGCTCGTCCAGCAGCAGCACGTCGGGTTCGTCGACCAGGGCGCGGGCCAGGGCGGCACGGCGGGATTCACCGCCCGACAGCGTGGTGCAGGCGCGGTCGCCGGGCAGGTCCAGCGCCTCCAGCACCGCATCCACCCGGTACTGCATCGGCTCCTGCTGTCCGCCCGCCACGAACGCGGCGACGGTGGGAAAGCCGCTGAAATCCGGCTCCTGCGCCAGATAGGCGACGCGGGCACCGGGCTGCACGAAACGCTCCCCGGTATCGATGTCGATCTCCCCGGCCAGGCATTTCAGCAAGGTGGATTTGCCCGACCCGTTACGGCCGACCAGCGCGATCTTCTCCCCCCGCGCCACGGAGACGTCGATCCCCTCGAACAGGGTGGTCGAGCCCAGATGCACGGAGGCGCCGGCCAGGGCGACGAGGGCAGGATTGTTGGGGGCCATGGGTGGATCACCACTGTAAATTACATCAAATCGTCATCCCGGCTTGTCACCGGGATGACGGGAGAGAAAAATGGGAACTTCAGTTCCCCTTACCCACCTGCAGGGAGCGCACGAAATCCGCCAGGCCGACCTGGCGGCGGCGCTTCAGGCGTTCGGCCTTCAGGATGACCTCCACGGCGGCCACCGATTCCTGCACATCATTATTCACGATGACATAATCATATTCCGACCAGTGGCTCATCTCGTCATTGGCCTTGGACATGCGGTGGGCGATCACCTCTGCGCTGTCCTGGGCGCGGGTGGTCAGGCGGCGTTCCAGTTCCGCCGCACTGGGCGGCAGGATGAAAACGCGGACCAGATCGGTGCCCGCGCTGTCGGACAGTTGCTGTGTGCCTTGCCAGTCGATATCGAACAGCACGTCGCGGCCGGCGCGCATCGCATCCTCCACCGGCCCGCGCGGCGTGCCGTAGCGGTTGCCGAAGACATGCGCATGCTCCAGCAGCTCCTTGCGCTGCACCCGCGCCTCGAACTCGTCATGGTCCACGAAATAATAATGGGTGCCCTCGATCTCGCCGGGCCGCATGGCGCGGGTGGTCAGCGACACCGACATGGACAGCGCGTTATCGCGGTTCAGCAATTCACGCGAGATGGTGGACTTGCCGGCACCCGAGGGGGAGGAGAGGACCAGCATCAGGCCGCGGCGATGGATCATGGACATGGGGAGTGACTGCCAGAGAGAAGGGAGATGGAAGGGGGAAGGGGCGAGCGCCCCGGTCATTCGATATTCTGGACCTGTTCGCGGAACTGTTCGATCACAGCCTTCAGGTCCATGCCGATACGGGTCAGTTCCACGTCGGCCGATTTGGAGCAGATGGTATTGGCCTCACGGTTGAATTCCTGGCACAGGAAATCCAGCCGGCGACCGACGGCCCCGCCATCGCGCAGCATGGTGCGGGCCTGGGAGATATGGGCGCGCAGCCGGTCCAGCTCCTCGCGCACATCGGCCTTGGTGATCAGCAGCGCCGCCTCCTGCGCCAGCCGTTCCTCCGCCACGGGCGGCACGGCGTCCAGCAGGGCCTGGATCTGGGCGCGCAGCTTGTTGCGCAGGGCGTCGGGCTGTAGCGAGGAGGTGGATGCGGCGGCATTGGTCAGCCGCTCGATCTGGCCGAGATGGTCCAGCAGCACGGCGGCCAGATGCGTACCCTCGCCGGTGCGGGCCTCAACCAGCCGGTCAATGGCGATGGTGACGGTGGCGGCCACGGCCTGCTCCAGGGCCAGGCGGTCCTCCTCCGTCTCGCGCGGTTCGGCGCTGTCGATGACGCCGCGTACCGACAGCAACGTGTCGATGGCGGGTGGCGGGGCATCTGGTCCCCCGATCTCCCGCGCCAGGTCCAGCACTTGGGCCAGAAGGTCACGGTTGATGCGCAGGGCGCCGCTGGTCTCCAGCCGGGTCAGGTTGATGGCGACATTGACGTTGCCGCGCGTCAGACGGGCCTCCACGGCGGTGCGGATGGCCGGTTCCACCCCGTCCAGCCCGGCCGGCAGGCGGCAGCGCAGGTCGCGGCCCTTGCCGTTGACGCTGCGCGCCTCCACCACCCATTGCGCCCGCTCGTTCGCCCCATCGGCGCGGGCAAAGCCGGTCATGGAGATGACAGCACCCTTGGGCGGGGCGGCGGTCTTGCGGGCGGACGGATTTTGCGTCACATCAGGCTCGATCATTGGGGTGGCACAAGGGGCGGTTTATATCGCTCCGCCGGCCCGGCAACAAGGTTTCCACCGGACAAGGCCCCATCATGCGTGACCCGCGCGGCATATTCATCACGGGCGCCTCCAGCGGCATCGGGGAGGCACTGGCACTTTCATATGCCGCCAAGGGCGTGCGGCTGCTGCTGACGGGTCGGGATGAGGGCCGGCTGGCCGATGTCGCCGCCCGCTGCCGGGGGCAGGGGGCGGACGTGGTGGCGGCGACCATCGACGTCACCGACCGCGACGGGCTGGCGGCCTGGATCACGGCGCGGGACGCGGAAGTGCCCATCGATCTGGTCATTGCCAATGCCGGCATCTCCGCCGGTACCGGCGGCGGGATCGAGACTGAAGCGCAGGCGCGCGCCATCTTCGCCACCAACCTGGACGGGGTGCTGAATTCCATCCACCCGCTGATCCCCGCCATGGTGGCGCGCAAGCGGGGCCAGATCGCCCTGATGTCGTCGCTGGCCAGTTTCCGGGGGATGGCGGGGGCGGCCGCCTATTGCGGGTCCAAGGCGGCGGTGCGTGTCTATGGCGAGGCGCTGCGCGGTGACCTGTCCCGTCATGGGGTGACGGTCAGCGTCATCTGCCCTGGTTTCATCACCAGCCGCATGACGGCGGTGAACAAATTCGCCATGCCCTTCCTGATGGCGGCCGACAAGGCGGCCCGCATCATCCGGGAAGGGCTGGCGGCGGGCCGGGGACGGGTGGCCTTTCCGTTCGCCACCTATGCCGTGTCCTGGCTGCTGGGCGTGCTGCCGCCAGCGTTGGTGGACGCCCTGTTGGCCAGGGCGCCCCGCAAGGGGTGAGTTACCGCACGCGCGACAAGGCCAGCTGCGCCTTGGACGCCTGCACCGACAGGGCGTCGAGCGCTACGGGCAGGGTGGCGGGGCGCAGGGCGGTGGGATAGGCCTTCAGCAGCAGATCGATGGCGGCCTGTACCTCGGCCGGCAGCGGCACACCGGCCTTGACCAGCGCCTCGGACCGGATCTTGGCGGTGATGGCGAAGCCATAGCCGTCCAGATAGGGTTCGAATTCCGAACTGGCGCTGGCGGAACGGTACTGCCGGGCGGCGCGTTCGATCATCCCGGCCAGCAGCCTGGCCTGCACCTCTTTGGCACTGGCACTGCTTTTCGGGGCCTTGGCGGCGGTGGCCTCCAGGGCCGTCAGCACTGCCTTGACGGCCTTTTCCACCTGCGGCACTGCTCCGTTGGCCAGCGCCAGTTCTGATGCCTTGCCCATCTCGTCCTGGAACGGCTTGGCGCCCTGGGCGGTGAAGACCGGTTCCAGGTCCACATAAATCTCGGAGATCGGGTGGGCGAACATCTCGCCCGCCGCCTGGTGCTTGCCTTCCTTATAGGCGGCCAGACCGGCATGATAGTGTGCGGCGGTCACGTCCAGGGCGGAGATATAGGCGACCGGGTCCTTGGCGGCATCTTCCGCCGACACCCCGCCTTCACCGCCTTCACCGCCCTCTCCCCCTTCGCCTCCTTCACCGCCTTCGCCCCCCTGGGCGACCTGGGTGGGAATGGCGCCGGGCTGCTGCCAGGCTACGGTTTCCGCCATTGCGGCACTGCTGGCCAGCACCGACAGGCCGACGCCGATCCAGAGGCGGGTTTGAAGCTTGATCATGGACCCAAGGCTCCCATGCATGGAAAATATGGTGATGCGGGCGGCGACCGTGCCATGATGACATCAGGAATGCAAGTCATTCGCATTTAAAATCATTCGGATGATCGACGGGAGTGTCGGCAAATGATCCTGCCCATTGCCAATGTGCTGAGCCCCGACGAGGTGGCGTCGATGGTGGAGCGGCTGGGCGGCGGGCGGTTCCAGCCGGGGGCCGCCACCGCCGGCTGGCATGCGCGGCTGGTCAAGGATAATGAGCAGCTGCGCGGCGACGATCCCGCCCATGGGGACCTGCGCGCACTGGTGGAGGCGGCGGTGCGCCGCCATCCGGTGGCGGCCATGGCGACACGGCCCCGGCGCTTCGGCCCCATCCTGTTCGCCCGCGCGGCGCATGGCCAGAATTACGGCAGCCATGTCGATGATGCCCTGATGGGTGGGGTGCGCACGGACGTGTCCTTCACGCTTTTCCTGGCGGACCCCGATACCTATGCGGGTGGGGAGCTGGTGATGGAGACGTCGGCCGGCGATGTGGGGTTCAAGCTGCCGGCGGGGGCGGGGCTGTTCTACCCGTCCACGACCCTGCACCGGGTGACGCCGGTCACTGAGGGCCAGCGGCTGGTGGCGGTAGGGTGGATCCGGTCCTTCATCCGCGATGCGTCCGAACGCGAAATGCTGTTCGACCTGGATACGGCGCGGCAGGGGATCTTCAACCGCGATGGCAAGACGGCCGAGTTCGACCTGCTTTCCAAATGCCTGTCCAACCTGATCCGCAAATGGGCGGAGGATTGAGGCGGGGCCCAGGAAGGATGGTCCCACGAAGCCGCTTGTCATCGCCGCCCATTCGCGGCAATGTCCGCGGCATTTTTCCAATCGCGGCAAAGGCCGCGGCAGTTTGATGAAAAGGCCGGGGTGACACCGGCGTCCCCTCTGGAGCCTGCCGAAAGTGAAAGCCATCATCCTGAGTGCCGGCCAGGGCAAGCGTCTGATGCCCCTGACAGAAGACCGGCCGAAATGCCTGATCGACCTGTCGGGCCGCTCCCTGCTGGAATGGCAGATCCGCGGCCTGGCCAAGGCCGGCGTGACGGAGGCTGTGGTGGTCACGGGCTTCCGCGCCGACCGGGTGGAGGAGGCGCTGGCCAGTATGGATGTGCCGGGCATCACGACGCGCACCCTCTATAATCCGTTCTATGCGCTGGCCGACAATACGGCCAGTTGCTGGGTGGCGCGGGCGGAGATGAACGGCGCCTTCCTGATCCTGAACGGCGACACGCTGTTCGAGCCGGAGATCGCCCGGCGCCTGTTGACCCGGTCCACGACGCCGATCACCGTCACCATTGATGCCAAGGACGGCTATGACGCCGACGACATGAAGGTGCGCATCGATGCCGACGGCATGCTGCGGCAGATCGGCAAGACCCTGCCGCTGGAGATTGTGAACGGGGAGAGCATCGGCTTCCTGTGCTTCACGGAAGAAGGCGGGCGCCGTTTCGCCGACGAGGTGGAGCGCACGCTGCGCACGCCGGAAGGGCTGCGCCGCTGGTACCTGTCGGTCATCGACACCATCGCCAAGGCGGACGGCACAGTGGGCACGGTGTCCATCCAGGGTCTGGAATGGGGCGAGATGGACTTCCCCGATGATGTCTCCAGCAACCGGGCGCTGACGGCGGGTTGGTTCGAACGGGGCGTCGGCTGATCTTCTGCCGATGCCGGCAATATGATTGGATGGCGGAACATTTAATTGATCCGTGTCAATGCGCGTTGCCGGTCGGGCGGTCAGGATGCAGCATCCATTGACCCATAGACCGGACCAAACGCCATGCCGAACAGCCTCTGCCGCTTCCGTGCCGAAGACGCCATCGCCCTCAATCTGATGGACCTGGCCAATATCATCGCCCATCAGTGCGAGGACATGCTGGCCGACGCCGGCCTGACCGCCCCGCAATGGACCGTCCTGATGAATGTTGCCGGCGACGCCAATTTTCAGGATGGCGCGCGCACCCATGACGGCATCTTCTCGTCGGAGATCGCAGCCGCCCGCGGCCTGTCCCGGCCGCATATCTCCGCCACCGTCACGGAGCTGATTCGCAAGGGGCTGATCAGCCAGCAGGACGACCCGCAGGACCGCCGCCGCAAGCTGCTGCGTGTCACGCCTGAAGGGCTGGAAGTGCTGCGCCGCCTGCAGCCCCGCCGCCAGGGCATCAATGACCAGTTGCTGCGCGACCTGACGCCCGACCAGCGCCAGCGCATGCTGGACCTGCTGGTCACTGTCCGCCGGCGCGCCCGCGGCATTGTCGACCAGGCGACCACCCCCTTGCGCATCGCCGGCTGATCCCCAGATAGGAGCCATGTCCGACGGGAAGGGCCGGGCTGGGTTGCAGCAGTGATTGTTGCGGCGCAACAGAGTCTGCCTATTTATACATCGCAAGTGCGAAAGAAAGCGGCGTCTCTTTCCCGGTCTCCACCAACGGGATAGCGCTGTCGCCACAAATTCGCCCTTATCGGTCGGTCATTTGTAGCTCGCTTTCATACCTTTGCGCGGGGTCGTCATGGCTTTGGATGTACATCCTCTGGTCGATGGTCTGTCGGTCTCGCCGCAGGTGACGGAACAGGATATCCGCGACGCGCACCAAGCGGGTTTCCGGACCATCATCAACAACCGTCCCGACGGGGAGGAGCCCGGACAGCTCCCCTCCGCCGAGGCGGCGCGCATCGCCCAGGATCTGGGCATCACTTATATCTATATGCCGGCGACGGGCCCCACCCTGGACCAGGTGTCGGCTGATTTCGGTCCCGCCCTGGCCAGTGTGCCGGGGCCTGTACTGGCCCATTGCCGGTCCGGTACGCGCTGCACGATTCTGTGGGCGCTCGCAGAAGCGAAAGCCGGAAAGCTGGACGGCGACGCAATATTGCGCACGGCGGCATCCGCCGGTTACGATCTGTCCGCTTATGCCCCGCTTATCGCTCGTTACACACAATCGCGGTCAGAATAGTGGGGGAATCCCGCTTTAGGGCATTGTGTTGACCGCATCGCTGTGAGAGTGTCGCTTCCGGTTTCGGCCCTGGGCCGATTGGTGGAGGCGACACACGAATGATGCGCGGATGGGCCTATGGGCTCCTCGCTCTTCTGTTCTTGGTCATGACGGTCCAGGGCGGCTTGCTGCTCCGGAGCGAGCGTTCTGCATCCCTCAATCTCCCCCTGTTGCCCTCCCTGAATTTTCTGACGGGGCATGCGCTGCCCGCCAGTCAGACGCCCGATCGCGGTGTCGAGATGGCGGCCACGATGTCGCGCCCTGTCGGCCATGGCAAACGTAACCGGGAAGCCGGCGGCGACGATCCCGTCAGCCTGCCGACCCTGCTGGTCGTGGCCATCGCCCTGTTCTACGCGCTGCCCCTGCGCGGCAGCGACGTGGCGCGCGCCCTTCACATCGGCCTGACGCCGGAAGGGCGCCATCGGGAGGCCGGGCGGTGCCCGACCGGCCCGCCGGCCTCCGCTGGGTAACCTTGGGCGGTCGGGCACGGCTTAGGCTCGCCTGTCCGATGCGCTTTCTGCCAATCCCAAAACGGCTTGGGCCGATGCCCCGACAGGGGTCAGGGCCAAGTCTTCGCCTCCGAAAGCCGATGTCCCTGGCGATGCCTCCGTTCCATTTTGGAAAGGGAGTATCGCCAGGGGCCCGGCCCATGGCCCACAGCAGGGGCAGCCACCAAAAAAGCCGGCTTTAACCAAGACCGGCGGGTGTCACGCTCTTTAATGTGTGCTATGGCGGAAACCCCATCCCCCTGTGGATCGAGTGACCGACCGATGTCCAACCTGTCGCAATCGTCTTATCGGCGGCAACAGCCGCAGAGTTCAGGACGGTTGGTTGGCGTCGCGGTAGTTGTTCTCCTGCATGTCGGGGTGATTTACGCGTTGATGACCGGCTTGGCCCGGTCGGTGGTCCAGGTGATCACTGATCCGATCAAGACGGAAATCATCGAGGAAATCGCACCCCCGCCCGAGGATACGCCGCCGCCGCCGCCGCCGCCCAAGTTCGAAACGCCGCCGCCGCCGTTCATTCCGCCGCCCGAGATCCAGATCGCCCAGCCTCCCCCGGCACCTTCTGCGATCACGACGGCGACCTCTGAACGTCCGCCGACTGTCCAGCCGCCGCCGCGTCAGGTGGCTGCTGTTCCGCCGGCACCGCCTACGGGTGGCAAGATCGATGGCAAGAGCATCGGGAAAAACCGGCCCGAATATCCGGCTCAGTCGATCCGCCTTGAAGAAGCCGGCACGACCGTCATGCGCTTGTACTGCAACGCCGATGGCCGTATTTCCGATGCCAAGATCGAGAAGTCGAGCGGCTTTGAGCGCCTGGATAATGCCTGGATGAAGGAAGCCAAACGCGGCCGGTGGAAGTGCGAACCGCCGACCGTCAATGGCCAGCCCCAGGGTGCCTGGATCCCGAGCATGGTCCCGCTCACCTTCCGCCTCGAAGATGCGCGCTGATCATCAGCGCATCGACTCTTAATCGAAACACGTAAGTCTGAAAGCAGAGCTACGATGAACAAGCTGTTCACCCTGGCGGGCATCAGCCGCCTTGCCGCCGCCGCCGCCGTTGCCGCCACGCTGTCGGCCCCGGTCTTCGCCCAGTCCACGACCCCGGCCGAGCCGGCCCCGGCCGCCACGACCCCGGCTCCGGACGCCGCTATGACCCCGGCTCCGGACGCCGCCACGACCCCGGCCCCGGCCGCCGAGGCCCCGGCTGCTGACGCCGCTGCCGCCCCCGCCGAGGCGCCCGTGAACCCCTATGGTCTGCAGGCCATCGTGTCCCACGGTGACTTCGTGGCCAAGAGCACCCTGGTGCTGATGGTCATCATGTCGGCCGGCACCTGGTACATCCTGATCGTCAAGCTGATCGAGCAGTCCCGCCTGATGGCCCAGGCGACCGCCGCCGAGAAGAACTTCTGGACGGCCGGTTCGGTGACCGAAGGTGCCACCCGCCTGAAGGACAATTCGGCTTTCCGCGGCGTCGTGGAAGATGGCCTGCGTGCCACCGAGCATCATGACGGCGCCCTGACCGACCATATCGATCTGCACGAGTGGGTGACGATGTCCCTGCAGCGTTCGGTCGACAGCGTGAATTCCCGTCTGCAGGGCGGCTTGGCCTTCCTGGCTTCCGTGGGCTCGACCGCTCCCTTCATCGGTCTGTTCGGTACGGTGTGGGGCATTCTGAACGCGCTGGTGAATATCGGTCTGTCGGGTCAGGCCTCGATCGACAAGGTCGCCGGTCCCGTCGGTGAAGCACTGATCATGACCGCCATCGGTCTGCTGGTCGCCGTGCCCGCCGTGCTGGCCTATAACTGGCTGACGCGCCGCAACAAGCTGGTCATGGACCGTCTGCGCAACTTCTCCTCCGATCTGCACGCCCTGCTGATCGCCGGCCAGAAGGCCAAGACCGTTCGGAGCGCTTAATCATGGGGATGAGCGTCGGCGCCAATGAAGGCGAAGATTCAGTAGTGTCGGAGATTAATACGACACCGCTGGTGGACGTGATGCTCGTTCTGCTGATCATCTTCCTGCTGACCATTCCGGTGGCTATCCAGACCATCCCCGTGAAGCTTCCTTCGGAAGTGAACGTGGTGACTGTGACCAAGCCGGAAAACGTGACGATCGGTGTCGATCCGGACGGCAACATCTATTGGAATGCCACTCAGCTCCCGGATTACAACGCACTGTTCGAGCGTATGAAGGAAGTGGCGGTGCTGGTTCCGCAGCCTGAGATCCACATCCGTGGTGACAAGGAAGGGCGGTACGAGTTCGTTGGCAAGGTCGTCGTGACCTGCCAGCGGGCTGGCATCCTCAAGATCGGCTTTATCACCGAGCCTCCTGCCGGGGCGCTGAACATCACTCGTTGATGGTCAGCCTTCCCCCCGACGGGAATGAAGGATAGGAGGCCCCCATGGGCATGAGTGTGGGACCGGGCGCCGAGGATGGTGCCGTAACCCCGGAGATGAACACCACGCCGCTCATCGACGTGATGCTGGTGTTGCTGGTCATGCTGATCATCACCATTCCGGTGCAGACCCACGCGGTCAAGCTGGACATGCCGGCGGGTCCGCCCCCGCCGCGTGAGAACGTGGTCGAGCCGGAGGTCATCACCATCGAAGTCGACTTCGATGGCACGGTGTACTGGAACGGCGCCGTTCTGAGCGGTCGCGATGAGATGGAGCAGCGGATGACCCAGAAGGCTGCGCAAGAGCCGCAGCCGGAGGTTCATCTGCATCCGAACCGGTTGGTTAAGTACAAGTATGTGGCGGCTGTTCTGGCGTCCGCTCAGCGGCTTGGCCTGAACAAGATCGGTATGGTCGGTAACGAACAGTTCATGGACTGATCGGTACCAGACGCAAGGGGCGAGGCGGATCTTCACAGGTCCGCCTTAAACCTGCCCACTTGACCTGATTGCATTCGGCAGGCGGCCAGATGGCTGGCCGGTGAGACAACCCGTCGGATGGGACCCGTCGCTGAAGAGACAAGCGACCCGTTCGACCGATACCGAGATAGAGACAATGACCCGCACCCGTCTTTTTACCGTTGCCCTCCTGGGATCGGCCCTGGCCTTCGGCTCCTTCGCCGCCGTCATGGCACCGTCTGAAGCCTTTGCGCAGAAGGCCGGTGATAAGAAGGGCTCCGGCGACACTGTCCGCCCCGAAGTGGGCACCCCGCTGACCGCCGCGCAGGAGCTGGTCAAGCAGAAGAAGTTCAAGGACGCGATGGCCAAGGTGAAGGAAGCCGAGGCCGTTGCCAACAGGACGCCGTTCGAGAACCAGATGATCCTTCAGTATCGCGTCGCCATTGCCCAGCAGGGCGGCGATGCCGAGGAACTGGAAAAGGGCATGGACGGCCTGATCGCCGCCGGTGCGCTGCAGCCTGCACAGCAGTCGCAGTACGCGCTGGTGCTGGCGCAGATGTATCTGAACGACAAGAACTATCCCAAGACCATCGGCTGGGCACAAAAGGCCATCACGCTCGGGGCCAATGAGAGCCAGGCCCGCGCGATGCTGCTGGCGGCCTATTTCGAGAGCAAGGACTACGCTAACGCCGTCAAGGAATATAGCGCCAAGATCGCTGCCGGCGAACGGGCCGGCCAGAAGCCGACCCAGCGCGACCTGGAGATCCTGGGCAGCCTGCATCTGTCCAATAAGAACGAAGCCGGCTATGTCTCCACGCTCGAGCGCATCGTCACCCTGTACCCGGAGAAGAAGTACTGGGATGACCTGCTGAACCGTGCGCAGCGCAAGCCGGGCTTCAACCGCGATCGTCTGGCGCTGGATATCTATCGCCTGAAGTACAGTCTCGGCCTGCTGGAATCCGGCGGTGAGCTGATGGAGATGGCGCAGCTGTCGCTTCAGGCCGGCAACCCCGGTGAGGCCCAGGCCATCATCGACAAGGGTTATGCGTCGGGCCTGCTGGGCAACGGTCCTGAGGCCGAGCGCCAGAAGCGCCTGAAGGACATGGCCCTGAAGAATGTCGCCGAAGACAAGAAGGTGCTGGCCCAGACGGAAGCCGAGGCACTGGCCGGTGCCAATGGTGGCCCGATCCTGCGCGTGGCTGAGGCCTATGCCGGTTACGGCCAGTATGACAAGGCCGTCACCCTGGCCGAGGCCGCTCTCGCCAAGGGCAATCTGAAGAACCCCGACGATGCCCGCCTGCGTCTGGTGACCTACTACATCGCGCTGGGTCAGAAGGCCAAGGCTGAAGCCACGGCCAAGGCCATCAAGGCCACGGACGGCCCGGCCGATCTGGCTCGCTTGAGCCTGCTGGCCGCCAAGAAGTAATCTGGAGGGGCGGAGCTGGTCCCCTGGCCGGTTCCGCCCTCCACCATGACCATCCTGCCATCCGTACGCGGGGAAGCAGCCTGTTTCCCCCGTCTCCCCGGTCACGCCTGCCGGGTCCCGTCGGACATACCATGTCGGATTTGGAACCTCTCTTCCGCCCCCGACTGCAATATCCCGAACGCGCCCTGCGTCTCAGGCGCGAGGGCCGGGTCATTGTCGAGTTCCGTATCGGCAATGACGGCGCGCCTCAGGATGTGCGGGTCGTGGAGGCCATCCCTCCCGGGCTTTTCGAGCAGTCAGCGCTGCGCTATGCTGCCGGCCTGCGTTACCATCCCGGTGAGAAGCCGCCGCATCCGGCCGAGACCATCGGCAAGGAGCGGGAGCGTCAGCGCCTGGAAGTCCGTTTCGAAATGCGCGGACAGGCCTGATCCGCATACCGTCACACGGATATATCTTTTAAACCGACGGCACATTCCCTATCTCTATGGCGTCGCGTTGAAGCGGGCCATGAAACTGGAGAATTTCCATGGGCGCCATGAGCCTCTGGCACTGGATCATCGTTCTTGTCGTCGTGCTGCTGGTCTTCGGTGCCGGTAAGCTACCCAATGTTATGGGCGACATGGCCAAGGGCGTGAAGGCCTTCAAGAAGGGCATGAAGGAAGAGGATGAGCCCGCCGCCGATCCCAAGCTGACGGAAAACAAGCCGGGCGAGAACGCCCCGCGCTGATCCGCGGCGGGATATTCCCCGAGTTCGCAAGGCCGGCCGCGCATCGCGGTCGGCCTTTGCTTTTGCGGCCCAGCGACCGCCGGTGTTACAAGGACAAGGCAGCCACGGGAGGTGCCTGGGTGGACGCGACGATGAAGGCCGGGGTACCGCAGGACAGGATGTCGCCGATAGCCGGCATGCATGATCTGCCGCGCCTGTTGGAGCGCCTGCACCGCCGGTTTCTGGACGTGGTCCGGATCGAGCTGGAACGGCTGGACAGCAATCACATCACGCCCGTACAGGGATTGATGCTATTGACCATCGGCGAGGCCAGCCTGACGGTGCGGGGGCTGATCGAACGCGGCTATTACCTGGATGCGGCCGCCGCTTCCAACCTGAAGGCGTTGGTGACCGCGGGTCTGGTGGTGGCAGACGGCGATGGCGATCGCCGGACCGCCCATCTCAGGCTGACACCCGTCGGTGCGGCCCTCTGCCGGGAATTGCGCAGGGTAGAGGCCACGCATATCGACCGGCTGACCCTGGATGGACAGGGCTCGTCGGAGCTGCAGGCAGCCTACCGCCTGCTGCGCCGGTTGGAACAGGCATGGGCGGATGTCATCCGCACCGATGCGATTGACGTGGAATAAGGTGCTGTAAGCGCATGACCGGCGAACGGAACAATGACAGCCCCACAGCCCTTACGGCGGCCGATGTGCGCCAGCTGGCCAGTGATCGCACGCCGGAGGCGCGCATCCAGCTTCTGCCCAAGCTGATGCGCATGTCGGAGCAGGCGCTGCTGGGCGAAGCGGAGCGGGCGCTGGTGCGGGACCTGCTGTCCCGGCTGGCCCATGATGCGGCCCAGCAGGTGCGCGAGGCGGTGGCCTGGCAGATTTATAACAGCCCCTTCCTGACCGACGATCTGGCCCGTGATCTGGCGCTGGATGTGACATCGGTGGCATTCCCGCTGCTGCGCCATAGTGATGGGATTGCCGATGCCCTGCTGCTGGCGGTGATCGGCCAGGGTCAGGCTGACAAGCAGCTGGCCATCGCCGCCCGCAAGCGTCTGTCCCAGGACGTGTCCGGGGCCTTGGCCGATGTTGGCAATCTGGCGGTCATTGCCACCCTGGCGGGCAATGAAGGGGCGGCGCTGTCCGACGCGTCGCTGCTGTCACTGGCCGAGCGGTATGCGCATGTGCCGCTGGTGGCCGAACCGCTGGCCGGACGTGCCATGCTACCGGCCAGTGTGGTGGAGCGCCTGGTGGCGCATGTGTCGGAGCGGGCACGCGATCTGCTGGTCGAGCGTCACCGACTGTCGCCCGTGATCGCCGCCGAATTGGCATCGCATGGGCGTGACGCGGCCACCCTGGCGCTGCTGCGGCCGACTTCCCGGCCCGGTATGGATGCCAGTGCCCTGGCCCTGCATCTGCACGAACAAGGCCGGCTGGGTGTGGGGCTTCTGCTGCGCGCGCTCTGCTCCGGGGATTTCGACTTTTTCGCCGCGGCGATCGCCACCAAGTCACGGGTCCGTAAATCCAACGCCCTGGCCCTGCTGCTGGATGGCAAGTGGGAAGGCATGAAGGCGCTGCTGGACCATGCGCACATTCCCAAGCACCTGTTCACGCCCTTCCAGGTGGCCATGCGGGTGACGCAGAATCTGGGCTATCGCGGTGGGGAACCGGGGCGGGAGGTGTTCCAGATGGAAGCGCTTGGCCGCATCTATGCCGAATGCGGCCAGTCGGAGGAGCGGTCCATGGACAATCTGCTGCTTCAGCTGTTCGACCAGAAGGACGACGCCCTGGTCGATGCGGCCATGGATGTCGCCGGCATGCCCTTCATTCCCCTGCGCGGCAGCGTGCCGAAGGATTGATGCGAAGCGCTGTGACAGAGGCATGCATTCACATGCCTCTGGAGGTCGGCGACTGCCGGCCCGCCGCACGTGCGGCGTGAGCCAAGTCGCCGGATGGCGGCGCCCGGCGTTTGAGGGAACGCTTAAAACGCCTTGATCTGCATCTGGATCGGGCCGTCGGCGCGGCCATGGATGAACTGGTCGACATAGGCGTTGCCGGAATTGTCGATCTCCGACACCGGACCCACCCAGATCAGCTTGCCCTGGTACAGCATGGCGATGCGGTCGGCGATCTTGCGCGCACTGGCCATGTCATGGGTGATGGACAGGGCCGTCGCACCCAGATCTTTCACGCATTTCACGATCAGGTCGTTGATCACGTCGGCCATGATCGGGTCCAGGCCGGTCGTCGGCTCGTCAAAGAAGATGATCTCCGGACGGGTGCAGATGGCACGGGCCAAGCCCACCCGCTTCTGCATGCCACCGGACAGTTCCGACGGCGACAGGTCGGCGACGTCGGGGGTCAGGCCGACGGCGCCCAGGGTGGCGATGGCGCGTTCTCTGGCTTCCTTTCGGCCCAGGCGCTGCTCTCCCTGGATCAGGCCGAAGGCCACGTTCTCCCAGACGGGCAGGCTGTCGAACAGGGCCGCCCCCTGGAACAGCATGCCGAACTTGGCCATGGCGCGCTCGCGCTCACGGCCACCGATATGGGTCGTATCCTCACCATCGATGCGGATGGTGCCGGCATCGGGCTGCAGGATGCCCAGGATGCTTTTCAGCAAGACGGATTTGCCCGTGCCCGAGCCACCGATGATGACGACGCTTTCCCCGCGCGCCACCTCCAGATCCACCCCGTCCAGCACCACCTTGGGCCCGAACGCCTTCTTCACGCCCTTCAGCGCGATCTTGGGCACGTCCATGTCTTGGGTCAGCTCCAGCGGCGGCATGCTCATGAGAAGAAGATCCCCGTCAGCAGATAGTTCATGACCAGGATGATGATGGAGGCGGACACGACGGCGTTCGTGGTGGCCGCCCCCACACCCTGCGCGCCGCCGCGCGAATTATAGCCGTGATAGCAGCCCATCAGCGAAATCACGAAGCCGAAAACCGCCGCCTTCACCAGGCCGGAGACCACATCCATGAATTCCAGATACTGCCAGGTATTGTTGATATAGCCGGCGGCGTTGAAATCCAGCCGGTACACGGCGACCAGATAGCCCCCGAATACCCCGATGATATCGGCCACCAGCACCAAAAGCGGCAGCATGGCCGTGCCGGCGATCAGGCGTGGCACCACCAGATATTTGTAGGGATTGGTGGACAGGGTGGTCAGCGCGTCCACCTGTTCGGTCACCCGCATGGTGCCCAGTTCGGCCGCCATGGCCGCACCGATGCGCCCCGCCACCATCAATCCTGCCAGCACTGGCCCCAGTTCACGCGTGATCGACAGGACCACGACGGTGGCGATGGCGCTTTCGGCGGAGAAGCGGGAAAAGCCGCTATAGCTTTGCAGCGCCAGCACCATGCCCGTGAACACGGCGGTCAGGCCGACGACGGGCAGGCTGTAATAGCCGATCTCCACCATCTGCCGGCCGATATGCCGGAAATAGAAAGGCGGGCGTACGCAATGCATCAGCGCTGTGAGCGTGAACAGGGCCAGACGCCCCGCCGCCTCCAGGAAGGTCAGGGTGGCACGGCCGATCGCACTGAGGAAATTCATGAACCTGACCTTCTCCTTAGGGCGGTACCTGACCCATCGCTAGACAATGGGGGGTCTTCTGTCAATGTCGAGGGGATAGGGAGCATCCCTGTGCTGCGCCGCACCCAGTCGTGAACAGCATGGAGCCTTTGCGTTTCTTCCACGGCGAAGCATCTTGCCGGACGCGTGATTTCGCCTTAAAACCGAAACAAGCAACGAGCTGTCGGTGTTCCCGACGGATCGAACCTCTCAAGGATGGACGGGTCCCCCCGTGATGGCGGCAGACCAGACGATGCAAGTGCAAGACATGACGGGCGCCAGCGCCCGTGCTGTCGCCTTGCGCGTGCGTTCCATCCGCAGCGGCCGCATCGTCCTGGCCGCCACCCTACGACTAGTTTTCCCCTGAACGCCCGATGTCGTGCCGCCTTCGCCGCGGTGCGCCCGCGATCAGGGGACAAGGTGCCGTACCGGCGCCGCACGAAGCCGCATCACATTCGATCATTCGGCGCCGACCTGACAGGACCGCGCCCGACGTGCCGCAAGGGACCAGGACATGAGCAGCATCACCCGCGACAGCAACCGCGTCATCATTTTCGACACCACCCTGCGTGACGGGGAGCAGGCGCCCGGCTGCTCCATGAACCTGGAAGAAAAGCTGCGCATCGCCACCGTGCTGGAGGAGATGGGCGTCGACGTGATCGAAGCCGGCTTCCCCATCGCGTCCAATGGTGATTTCGAGGCGGTGCGCGAAGTGGCCCGCACCGTGAAGAACGCCACCATTGCGGCCTTGGCCCGCACCTCGCGCGCCGATATCGACCGCGCCGCCGAGGCGTTGCAGCTGGCGCAGCGCAAGCGCATCCACACCTTCATCTCCACCAGCCCCGTCCACATGAATTACATGTTGAAGATGACGGAAGAGGAGGTGCTCCAGCGCACCATCGATTATGTCGGCTATGCCCGCAACCTGACCGACGATGTGGAATGGTCGGCCCAGGACGGCTCGCGCTCGGACCGCGACTTCCTCTGCCGCACGGTGGAAGCTGCCATCAAGGCCGGCGCCACCACCATCAATATTCCCGACACGGTGGGCTATGCGCTGCCGGAAGAATATGCGGCCATGTTCAAGGACGTGATGACCCGCGTCCCCAATTCCGACAAGGCCATCTTCTCCGTCCATTGCCATAACGATCTGGGCTTGGCTGTCGCCAATTCGCTGGCTGGCATCGGCGTCGGCGTGCGGCAGGTGGAATGCACCATTAACGGGTTGGGCGAGCGCGCGGGCAATGCGTCGTTGGAGGAGATCGTCATGGCGCTGCGCACGCGCCATGACCTGATCGGCTGCACCACGGGCATCAAGACCGAGCATATCACCCGCATCTCCCGCCTGGTTTCCACCATCACCGGCTTCCAGGTGCAGCCCAACAAGGCCATCGTGGGTGCCAACGCCTTCGCCCATGAGAGCGGCATCCATCAGGACGGCATGCTGAAGCATGCCGAGACCTACGAGATCATGACGCCGGAATCGGTCGGTTTGAACCGGTCCTCCCTGGTCATGGGCAAGCATTCCGGCCGTGCTGCCTTCCGCGCCAAGCTGAAGGAGCTGGGTTACGACGATCTGGGTGAGAACGCGGTGAATG
Organism: Niveispirillum sp. GW835-FHT14G11; assembly: GCF_058793615.1. Lineage (NCBI taxonomy): Bacteria > Pseudomonadati > Pseudomonadota > Alphaproteobacteria > Rhodospirillales > Azospirillaceae > Niveispirillum > Niveispirillum sp. GW835-FHT14G11. The sequence goes on along the minus strand of NZ_JBXAFZ010000008.1, from coordinate 165,994 downwards.
ACGCGTTCGGCCGCTTCAAGGATCTGGCTGACCGCAAGAAGGACATCTATGACGAGGACATCGTCGCCATCATGGATGACGAGGTCGGACGCCAGCATGACCGTGTGCGCTTCCAGGCCCTGCATGTCGTTGCCGGCTCACGCGGGCCGCAGCACGCGGTGCTGGAACTGGAGATCGACGGCCGGGCCATCCCGCCCGTCGTGGCTTTCGGCAACGGCCCGGTTGACGCGGTGTTCAATGCCCTGAAGCTGGCCTTCCCGCATGAGGCGAAGCTGCAGCTCTATCAGGTGCATGCCGTCACCCAGGGTACCGACGCCCAGGCGGAGGTGACCGTGCGCCTGGAGGAGGACGGCAAGACCGTGAACGGGCAGGGGGCCGATGCCGATACGCTGGTGGCCAGTGCGCGCGCCTATGTCCATGCGCTGAACAAGCTGATCACCAAGCGGCTGAAGACCGCACCGGTGGCGCTGTCGGCATAACATCCGACTCCGATTCCGCGACTTGAGTCAAACCCCCGTCGGGAGCCTTCCCGGCGGGGGTTTTGCCATGTTTTCGCCATGATGTTTGAGGGTCACAGAGCCAGTGTCGCTGCCATTTGGGGCTCGGACCGCAATCATGCGGCGGCGCAGCGTGAAAGCGGGTACAAATTCCGTGCCGGTGGCTTTCAAGGCTTGAGGGTCCGCCCCCAAATGGTCTATGCAACAAACGCGGTTCGGCATATCCGGGGTCCGACCGCACCAAGGGCGGCAAAATCCGGACATCGCTAGAGATACAGTTCACCCATGTTTTCAAACCTGCTCGGTATGTTTTCCGCCGACATGGCGATCGACCTCGGGACGGCGAATACGCTGGTCTATGTGAAGGGTCGCGGCATCGTCCTCAATGAACCGTCGGTGGTCGCCATCCGCGATCTGCGGGGCAAGAAGCAGGTGCTGGCCGTGGGTGACGAGGCCAAGCTGATGCTGGGCCGCACGCCGGGCAACATCCAGGCCATCCGTCCGCTGCGCGACGGCGTCATCGCCGATTTCGAAGTCGCGGAAGAGATGATCAAGCATTTCATCCGCAAGGTTCACAATCGCCGCAGCTTCGCCAGCCCGGAAATCGTGATCTGCGTTCCGTCGGGTTCCACCGCGGTCGAGCGTCGCGCCATCCAGGAATCGGCAGAAGCCGCCGGTGCCCGCCGTGTCTCCCTGATTGAGGAGCCGATGGCCGCCGCCATCGGCGCCGGTCTGCCCGTGACCGAGCCGACGGGCAGCATGGTCGTCGATATCGGCGGCGGCACGACCGAAGTGGCCGTGCTGTCGCTGAACGGCACCGTTCATGCCCGTTCCGCTCGCGTCGGCGGCGACAAGATGGACGAGGCCATCATCGGCTATATCCGCCGCCACCATAATCTGCTGGTAGGCGAGGGTTCGGCCGAACGCATCAAGAAGGAAATCGGCTCTGCCTGCCCGCCGGAAGATGGGGAGGGCCGGGTCATGGAGATCAAGGGCCGCGACCTGATGAACGGCGTGCCCAAGGAACTGGTGATGAGCGAGCGCCAGATCGCCGAGAGCCTGGCCGAGCCCGTCAGCCAGATCATCGAGGCCGTAAAGGTGGCGCTGGAGCATACGGCACCCGAACTGGCCGCCGACATCGTGGACAAGGGTATCGTGCTGACCGGTGGCGGCGCCCTGCTGGCCAACCTTGACTATGTCCTGCGCCATGCCACGGGCCTGCCAGTGTCCATCGCCGACGATCCGCTGTCCTGCGTGGCGCTGGGCTCCGGTCGGGCGCTGGAAGAGGAAAGCCTGCGCAACGTCCTGATCCGCATGTATTGACGGATCGTGTATTGCGATCCGATATTTACAGCGCTGCGTTAAAGCGTTAGTTTCATGTTGTACTGTAACCCGTCGTAACGGCGGGATACCCGATCACGGGACACCCATCCCCGGTGAAGACACGCAATAGCGGATCCGTCGTGCGTATCGCGGCCCCCCTTTGGGGGATGGTGCAGCGATTCTACTTTCCGCTGCTGATCCTGGCGGCGATCGCGTTGATGATGATCGGCCATGTCAATGGCACGGCCGTTGAACAGGTCCGTACCCGCGTCACCGATGCCGTGTCCCCCGTGCTGAACGTCATGTCTCGCCCGGCCGCCAGCGTGGCCGACGGGCTTGAATATTTCCGCCAGCTTGTCGACCTGCATGACGAGAATGCCCGCCTGCGGGAAGAAAATGCCCGCCTGCGCCAGTGGGAACAGGCGACTTTGCGCCTGGATGCGGAAAACCGTTCCCTGCGCTCCCTGCTTTCCTATAAGCCCGACCCTGCCGCCCGCGTGGTGACGGGTCGCGTCGTGGGCGATCCCGGCGGCGCCTTTGTGCGCACCGTCGTCGTTACGGTTGGTGTCCGCGAGGGGGTGGAACGGGGGCAGGCCGTGATGTCGGGCCAGGGGCTGGTGGGGCGCATCGTGCAGGTGGGCGACTGGTCGTCCCGCGTGCTGCTGATCACTGATCTGAACGCCCGCATCCCCGTGGTGCTGGAGACCAGTCGCCAGCGGGCCATGCTGGCCGGTGATAATTCCGACCATCCACTGCTCACCTACCTGCCTCCCAACAGCGAGGTGACGCCGGGTGAACGCGTCTTCACCTCCGGTCATGGCGGCCTGTTCCCGCCGGGTCTGCCGGTGGGCATCGTTGAGAAGGGGGCCGACGGCAAGCCGCGGGTGATGCCCATGGCTGACCTGTCGCGCATCGAGCATGTGCAGGTGGTCGATTTCGGCACCAAGGGCGGCGTGGCCGCGGAAGCGGCGCAGCCAGGCGCGATGAAGTGAGGGCCACGGCTGTGGCCGGCGGAATGCTTTCCCAACTCGATCGGACGGCACGTAATCTGGTGCCCTTCACCGTCACGGTTCTGGCCATGCTGGTCGGGATGGTGCCATTGCCCTTGCCGGGCTATGCCATGGTGACGGTGCCGTTCATGCTGATGTGCCTGTTCTATTGGGTCATCCACCGTCCCGACCTGCTGCGCCCCGTGGTGGTCTTCGCCATCGGGCTGTTGCAGGACCTGATCGGTGGCACCCCCATCGGCATGACATCCATGGTGCTGATCCTGGCCTATTGGCTGCTGATCACCCAGCGCCGCTTCTTCCTGGGCCGATCCTTCCTGATGCTATGGATCGGTTTTGGGTTGGTGGCGGCCGGCGCGGGTACGGTACAATGGGCTGTGTTCGCCCTGATGACCGCCAGCCTGCTGGATGCACGTCCGGTGCTGGTGCAGGCCCTGCTGGGCGTGGCATTGTTCCCGCTGATGGCCTGGCTGCTGCAAAGGCTGCACCGGGCCTATTTGAGTTGAGGTTTTGATCCATGTCGGCCTTTGACCGGGATGCCGAACGGCAGCGCATGCTGTCCCGCCGCACCATCGTGCTGGGCGGGTTGCAGGGTGCTGCCGTCGTCACGCTGATGGGCCGGCTCTATTACCTGCAGATCGTGGAGAGTGACCGGTACACGGTGCTGGCGGAGGATAACCGCATCTCCCTGCGGCTGGTCGCCCCGCCCAGGGGCTTGATCACCGACCGGTTCGGCGTGCCGCTGGCGGTGAACGAACAGAATTTCAGCACCATCATCGTCTCCGAACGCGCCGGCGACGTGCAGCAGATCCTGGACGAGGTGGGCAAGCTGATCCCGCTGACCGAAGCCGATGAGCGCCGCATTCAGCGTGATATCCAGCGCTCCCGGTCTTTCGCGCCGATCACCATCAAGGAAAACCTGACCTGGGACCAGGTGGCGGCGATCGAGGTCAATCTGCCCGATCTGCCGGGTGTGTCCATCGATGTCGGTCAGGTCCGATCCTACCCGTTCGGCGAGGCGCTGAGCCATGTGCTGGGCTATGTCGGGGCGGCGGCGGAAAAGGATGTGGAGGGCTCCACCGACCCGCTGTTGACGCTGCCGGGATTCAAGGTCGGCAAGGGTGGGATCGAGAAGCAGTATGATCAGGCCCTGCGCGGGTCCGCCGGCAACCGACAGCTGGAGGTGAACGCGGTGGGCCGCGTCATCCGCGAACTGTCGCGCGATCCGGGCCAGCCGGGGCGCGAGGTGGCGCTGACCATCGATGCCAAGCTGCAGCACTACATGCACCAGCGGCTGTCGGCGGAGGAGAGTGCGGCGGCCATCGTCATGGATGTGCATACCGGTGGCATCCAGGCGCTCTGCTCCAATCCCAGCTTCGATCCCAACCAGTTCGCCATGGGCATCGGGTACGAGCCCTATCAGGCGCTGCTGAAGGATGAGCGCACGCCGCTGATCAACAAGGCCATCGCCGGCCAGTATCCGCCAGGATCCACCTTCAAGATGCTGACGGCGCTGGCGGCGTTGGAATCGGGTATCGTCACTGCCGACCACCGCGTCTTCTGTCCCGGCCATATGGAACTGGGCAGCCATCGCTTCCATTGCTGGCGGCGGGGCGGGCATGGCACACAGGATATGGTCGGCGCGCTGATGAACAGCTGCGATGTCTATTTCTACGACATCGCCCAGCGTATCGGCATGGACCGCATCGCCGAGATGGCGCGCAAGTTCGGGCTGGGCGGCAAGGTCGGGCTGGAATTGCCCGGCGAACGGCCGGGCCTGATCCCCGATCCGAAATGGAAGCGCGCCACGCTGAAACAACCCTGGCATCAGGGCGAGACGCTGATCGCCTCCATGGGGCAGGGCTATGTCCTGACCACGCCCTTGCAGCTGGCCGTGATGACGGCACGGCTGGCCAGCGGCAGGGCGGTGCAGCCGCATCTGCTGAAATCCATCGAGGGTCAGTTCACCGAGACGACGGAATGGCCGACCATCGATGTGAAGGCGGAGAATCTGGCCACCGTGCTGAAAGGCATGAATGCCGTGACCAACGTGCCCGGCGGCACCGGTTATCGCGCCCGCATCAATGTTCCGGGCATGGAGATGGCGGGCAAGTCAGGCAGCGCCCAGGTCCGCCGCATTTCCATGGCGGAGCGTAGTTCCGGCGTGGTCAAGAACGAGAACCTGCCCTGGAAGGAGCGCGACCACGCCCTGTTCGTGGCCTTCGCGCCCGTACAGGCGCCCCGATATGCCTGCGCCGTGCTGGTCGAGCATGGCGGCGGCGGCGGGGCCGTGGCTGCCCCCATCGCCCGCGACATCCTGCTGGAATGCCAGATGCTGGAGGCGGCGCGCGCCACCGTGGCCCAGCAGCCGCCACCCGCCACGGATACCACTCCCGCGCCGCAGGAACCGACCGGAGGACCACCGTGACCCTGGACGTTTCCGCTGACAGCGGCACGCTTACCTTTGCCGAGAAGCTGGCCCAGATCCCCTGGTCCTTTGTGCTGCTGGTCACCCTGGTGGCCTGCGTCGGCTTCGCCATGCTCTATTCCGCCGCCAACGGCCAGATTGACCCCTGGGCCTCGCGCCAGATGCTGCGCTTTGCTGTCGGTCTGGCGCTGATGCTGTTCATTGCCATGATCGACATCCGCGTCTGGATGAAGATGACCTATCCGCTCTATGGGCTGGTGCTGGTGCTGCTGGTCGGCGTGGATCTGTTCGGATCGATGGGCAAGGGGGCGCAGCGCTGGATCGACCTGGGCTTCGTGCAGTTGCAGCCGTCGGAGATCATGAAGGTCACGCTGGTCATGGCGCTGGCGCGCTATTTCCACGGCGCCTCGCTGGAGGATACGGGGCGTATCCCGTTCCTGCTGGTGCCGCTGGGGATTGTCGGCGCGCCCGTGGCCCTGGTGCTGGCCCAGCCCAACCTGGGCACGTCGCTGATGCTGGTCATGGCGTCGGGCGCCATGTTCTTCCTGTCGGGTGTGCGCTGGTGGAAATTCGCGCTGATCATCGCCGCCGTGCTGATCGCCATCCCGCTGTCCTGGCAGTTCCTGCTGCATGATTACCAGCGCGACCGGGTGGAGACCTTCCTGAACCCCGACAGCGACCCGCTGGGCACCGGCTATCACATCACCCAGTCGAAGATCGCCTTCGGGTCCGGCGGGCTGACGGGTAAGGGTTTCTTGCAGGGTACGCAGAGCCACCTGAATTTCCTGCCGGAAAAGCAGACCGACTTCATCTTCACCATGCTGGCGGAGGAATTCGGGCTGGTCGGTTCCGTCAGCTTCATGGTGCTCTACTGCCTGATGCTGCTGTTCGGCTTCATCATCGCCGGGCGATGTCGCCATCAATATGGGCGGCTGCTGGCGCTGGGGCTGACCGTCAACCTGTTCCTGTATCTGTTCATCAATGTCGCGATGATCATGGGCCTGATCCCCGTGGTGGGCGTGCCCTTGCCGCTGATCTCCTATGGCGGCACGGCGACCCTGGCGGTGATGGTGGGTTTCGGCCTGCTGATGTCGGTGCATGTGCATCGCGATGTGCGCATGTCGCGCCGGGGGCTGGGTGACTTGTAAGCATGTTCCTCACGCGCCGGCGCCGCATCCGCGGCTTGGCTTCACGGCGCAGGAGCGCCGCGGCGACGGTCGCCGCCGGAGCGGTTTCCGGGGTATCCGTAGACCGCTCAAGACGGCATGATCGCGGTGCAAGGCTCGGTCGCTAAAAAAATCGCCGGCCTGTCATCAAACCTGTCGACAAGGGCAGGGACCTTTGCTAAACAGCGCGCCTCGCCACGGTGAACGCCCTGGCGGGCCGCGAAACGGCGGATGTGGATTGGGCGCATAGCTCAGTTGGTAGAGCAGCTGACTCTTAATCAGCGGGTCCAAGGTTCGAATCCTTGTGCGCCCACCAACCTTCCACCGCTTCCCGGCCATCCTTGCATGACTGGCGGTTTCGTCCCGCCGTTGCCATGGCTTATCCCGGCCGTCCGGCATCGCTACCTGTTGAACAGGGGGGTGGGAGTGCTGGAGCGCGGGTCATGGCTCGTCTCGCCGCCATTCTTCTGCTGTTGTGCCTCACGGGGGCCGGGGCGGCCCATGCCGCCAGCCAGCCGCCGCCGGTCTGGCAATGTGTCGATGCCAACCGCATCGGCAGTTGGTCCTTCATCGACAGTGACAGCATCCTGGTCGCCACCGGTCCTGGCGATTATTACCGCGTGCAGCTGGACGGGCTGCTGCCGACAGATGATCTGCGTCTGCAAGGCGCCGTCTCCTTCGTGCCGCGCCTGGACCGGCAGCTCTGTGCTTCGGTCGGTCATGTGGTGATCGGCGGGCGCTGGTTCACCATCCGCTCCATCACGCGCTGGCGCGGTCGTGCCGAGCCTTGATCGGGCCGCGATCTGGCGTCACCATGGCGGCATGGGGCGAGGAAGACCGAATAAGGAGGACGCATCATGCGTCGCCACATCCTGTTGGGGCTGCTGGCCCTGCTTGGCGCCGGGCGGGTACCGGCAGCAGAGCCCATGCCCGATGCCGTGACCGGCCGGGAGACCTGCATCGAATCACGTCGCATCAATGGCTGGACATCGCAAAGCGACCGAATCCTGATCGTCACCCTGGGCGCCAACCGCCGCTACCGGGTCGAGCTCAGCCTGTCGGCCGTCACCTTGAATGTCAGTACCCAAGCGCAACTGGCCTTCATTCCCCGCAGCGACGGCATGCTGTGCGCCAATTGGGGCCATGTCGGCGTCGATGGCCAGCGTATCCTCATCCGCAGCATCACCGCCTTGCCGGCACCCCAGAAGGGGGAAAAGCCGGCCGAACCGGAGAAATGAATTGTCGCTCCCGTCCTTCGTGCCCTACCGCCTGACCGTCTGCGGCATCCAGGAACTGCCCGGCCATGCAACCGCCGGGGTGACCCATCTGGTCTCCATCCTGGATCCGGACCGGGAACCGGTGGCGGCGTTCGATGAATATGGCCCGCACCACCGCATCGACCTGCGGTTCGACGATGTCATCGTGGAATTGCCCGACCGAGTGGCGCCCCTGGACCGGCACCTGGAGCGGGTGCTGGATTTCGGCCGGCGCCTGACGGAGCGGGCGAAGCAGGACGACCATCTGCTGGTCCATTGCCATATGGGCATTTCCCGCTCCACGGCGGCTATGGCCCTGATCCTGGCCCAGGCCCGCCCCGATCTGCACGCCGCCGAGGCGCTGGCCGAGGTGGTGCGCATCCGGCCGCAGGCCTGGCCCAACCTGCGCATGCTGGAGATCGGCGGCGACATCCTGGGCCGGCGCCGGGAACTACTGGAGGCGCTGCGCGAGGTCTATGTGAAGCATGCGGTGGACAAGCCCGACTGGCTGCGGTTTCTGCGGGAAAACCATCGCGGCCGGGAAATCACGCATATGGGGTGAGGGTTACTCCCTCGCTGTCACTGCCCGCCGCAGACGCCGCACGCCGATCCATACGGCGGCCACCACGGTGGGCACGGCGATGCCGGTCATCAGGGCCTTGGGCGGCAGGCCGGTGATGGGGGGCAACCCCTCCACCACATATTTCACCAGCCCCAGCAGGTAATAGGAGATGGCGAAGACCGACAGGCCTTCCACCGCCTCCTGGATGCGCAGCTGGGTGCGGGCGCGGGCTTCCAGGCTTTTCAGGATTTCCGCATTCTGTTCGGCCCGCTGCACATCCACGCGGGTGCGCAGCAGGCTGCTGGCGCGGCTGATGCCGGCGGCCAGTTCGGCCTGACGGCGGGACACCGCCTCACACGTGCGCACGGCGGGGCGGAAGCGGCGCTCCAGGAAGACGCCCAGGCGCTGAAGCCCGGGGATGCGCTCCTCCCGCAATTCCTCCACCCGCCGTTCCACCAGTTCCGCATAGGCGGTGGCGGCCCCGAACCGGTAGCGGCATTGGGCCGACAGCGTCTCCGCCTCCGCCGCCAGCCGGGTCAACGCGTCCAGCAGCCCATGTTCCTCTGCCATGTCGCGGGCCGTGGCAGTGCGGGCCACGATGCTTTCCAGGCGCTGTTCCAGGCTGGCCAGCTCCGGCCCCGCGCCGCGTGCCAGCGGCAGGCCCAGCAAGGCGGTCATCCGGTAAGTCTCGATCTCCAGCAGGCGTTGCACCACGCGGCCGGCATGGCTGGGCGACAGGCCCTTGTCGCGGACCAGGATGCGGGTGAAGCCGTCGGGGCTGAGGCGGAAATCGGTCCAGACCAGCGCTTCGCCGCCCGCCACCTCACTGCCCAACAGCTCGCCGCGCGGGAAGATGGCGGACAGGCTGTCCGGGTTGTGGCGCGGCTCCGCATCGGCTTCCAGGCGGAGATGGCAGGCCACCAGGCGCAATCCCGGCAGCCGCGCCGTCCAATCGGCCAGACGCGGCGACAGGGCGGACCAGTCGCCGGCATCGGCGGGGCCCATCTCGGCGATGGTGATGGCGGTGAATTCGGTATGCCGTTCCCATTTCACGGTGCGGCCATCGACCAGCAGCTGCACCTGCCGCAGTTCCGCGCCCGGCAGGGGCAGGCCGACCGTGCGGCACAGGTCCAGCAGGTGGGCATGGTCGGCCCCCAGCTCCCCCGTCAGATGCGCGACATGGGTCAGGCGGGCCGGCGTGGTGATGCGCATGTGCGGCCGCGCATGCAACTCGTCATTCAACGTGACGCGCTGCGGATGGTCCCGCCCGTCCACGCGTCCTTCCAGCCCCGCCGCCATGAAGTCCCCCGGCCGATCATTCTGATTTTGGTTAACTATGCTTGGACCCCAGGGGCTGCGCCATGGGACATGTTGGCCAAGGGCCTGCTAGGCACGCACACCGGAGCCGCGTGTGGCGGCCTGGACACGGGCCCAGGAATGGGCACCGGTCTGAAAGCCGATCGTGCCGGCGAAGCCGACATTTTCCAGGCTGTCACGGAAGATCGTGCCGATGGCCTGGCGCAATTCCGACGGCAGCGTGCCTTGGGTGCGGATCATCAGGTCGAAGCGGCCGGGCCAGACCAGCCCATCCAGCTGCATCGGCCCGATGCGGGTGAAGGTCAGGTCCAGCAGGAAGCGTTTGGCACTGCCGCGCCCGTCGCCCTCGCTGCCATCGTCGCCCTCCTGATCCGTCGCGCTTCGCACATGCAACTGGGCGCGCATCACCTGGTCGGGCGTGCCAAAGGGGATGGGCGTGGCACGCCAGCCGTCGGGCGTGGGTTCAGCGGCCTGCCGGGCTGCCGCCTGGAAATCCTCCCGCAACTGGGCCAGCAGCCCGCCGCCGCCGCGCGATCCCAGCAGCTCCGTCGCGTCGCTGCCCAGCCAGCCGGCCGCATCGCCACCGCGCAATGCTGCCAGGAAGAAGATCAGGTTGGTGGTCAGGCGCTTGTTGGGCTGCGGCAGGATGGATGCCGCGATATTGCGGGCCACGGTCGGGTCGGCCGCCATCAAGGTCGCCATCACCTCGCGCATGGCGGGCCAATCCGCCCCCTGTGCGGGGTCCAGCGCCGGCAGCATGCTGGCCAGGTCGCGGTTCTGCGGCACCTCCATCGTCAGGGTCAGGTTGGTACCGGGCGGCAGGTCGGTGCGGGCCCGCAGCACGAGCGTGCCCTGCGGCGTGGTCACCACGGGCTGGCCCTGTGCGGTGCTGCCCACCAGGGTGCCGGTGATGGTGTTGGGTGGGGGGGCTTCGGGCAGGTCCAGGGCTGATGCCGCCATGCCGGCGGGGACCGGCTGCGGTGTATTCATCTCCACGGTCAGCACGCGCAACTGCACCGCCTGGCCGTTGGGCAGGGGGGCGGGGCGTACGGGTGGGGTTGGCGGGGCGGACGTACCGCCGGTGGGCGGGGCCGTGGCGGGAGACGGCGCATCGCCGCGGGCCCGCGCCAGCTGGATATCGGGTTCCGGTGCTGCCTGGGCGGGCCGTCGTGGGGATGTCGGCGGGGATGTCTCAACAGTGGGTGGTGCGGTCGGCGGCGGGGGGGGAACGGCGACCGGGCCGTCGGCGCGGTCGCGGGCCAGCTGGGCGCCGGGCTCCGGTGCTGCCTGGGGCGGTCGTGCAGGGTTGGGTGTGGGTTCCCCCGCGGTCGATGGGGCTGTCGGTGGGGCTGCCGGGGGCGGTGGCGACACGATGGGGGCGTCGCCCCGCGCGCGGGCCAGTTGGATGGCGGGTTCCGGCACAGGCTGGGCCGGGCGCGTTGGTGCCGGCTCCCCCCCGGTCGGGGGTGCGGTTGGGGGTGACGGGGGGGCGGCATCACGGGCGCGTCCCTCCTGTACCGGAGCCGGAGCGGTGGCAGGGCGGGCCGGCTGGGTCGGTGCGGGCTCGCCGCCCGTAGGCGGTGCGGTCGGCGGCGAGGGCGGGGCGCCGTCGCGCAGCCGGGCGACCTGCTGGGGTGGCGATACCAAGCCCGGTGGTGCCGGTGGGACGGGTGTCTGCGGCGGCCTTGGCTCTCCCCCGCTTGGCGGTGCCGTGGGTGGGGAGGGGGGCAGGCCGTCGCGGGCCCGCGCCAGTTGCGCCGGTTCGGGCTGAAGGGGAAGGGCTGGCTGCTTGGGCGGAACGGGTTGCGGTGTTCCGTCCGTCGATGGGGGTGGAACCGTTGGTGGCGTGGTGGGGGCGGCGGGCGGTACTGCATCGCGGGCGCGCGCTTCCTGTGGTCGCGGCGCCGGCGTGGCCTGCGGCGGCGATCCACCGTCCGGCCGGGGCAGCGGACGGGGTGAGGGGTCTCCACTTGTGGGTGGTGCTGTCGGTGGAGACGGGGCGGCCGCGTCGCGCAGGCGGGCCAGATCGACGGATGGTCCCCCGCCCTGGGGAATGGCAGGCGCGGGGGTGGGCGGGGTGCTGCCAGGCGGCGGCGGGGCATCACCTCCGGCACGCGGCGGCGCTGCTGGCGGGCTCACCGGCTGACCAGGAACAGGGATCGGTCCCGGCTGCATTCCGTTCGCTGCGGGGGCCGTCGCGGGAGCCGTGGGGGCCGTCGGCGGGGCGGGGCCGCGCAGCCGCGCCTCGGTTACCGGTTCCCGCGCAACCGGCGGGCCATCCAGGTCGCGGAAGGCGAACAGGCCGGAGGATGGGGAGGACGGGATGTTGTAGCGCGCCAGCCGCGCCATGCGGGCTGCATCGGGATCGGGGCGTGCTTCCTGTCGAGGTGGCGCCGGCACTTCGGTTGACGCGTCAGCCAGGGGCGGCTGGGGCAGGTCGGGCTTCACGGCGGGTACTGTTCCCGGACCCGTCGCGGGCGTTGGGGCCGGCTGTGCCACCACCGGGCTGCCTTGGGGAGCGGTCGGGATGGTCGGCATCGCCGCCTCATCCAGAAGGCCGACCAGGGATGGCAGGCTGGCGCCCGGTGCCGGGGGGGCGGTCTGAAGGGAGGCAGGGGCTGTGGCCGGGGGCTGGGCGGCCACGGGCGGGCTGGGTGGCGGTGAACCGGTGGTCGACGGCGCCGCTGCCAGCACCTTTTCGCTGCCGGCCAGCACATCCGCCGGGGTGCTTGCCGCCGCGGCGTTGGGCGTGCTGACGGGTGGCGGGACCGTCGGCCGGGGCTGGGCGGCGGCGACCACGATGGCGGCGATGGTGGCGCCGGGCTGGATCTGCGGCAGGGGCTGCGGCGTGGGGGCCGTTGGCGCCTGTGGGCCGGATGCCTTGTCGGTGGCAACCGGTGGTGCCGGGGTCTGCACCTGCGGCGGTGCCAGGGCGGCGGCCCGCGCCGGGGTGCCCGGGACTTGCGGCGGGATGCGCAGGGTGATGGGGCGGTCGGTGGGCAGGGGCGTGGGGGTTTCCACCTCCACCTCACCGGCGGCGGTGCGGATGGTGGCCTTGCCATCCTCTTGCGACACCACCTGCCCGGACAGAACCAACGCCCGGTCCAGCCCGGCCAGCCTGTCCGGCAAGGCACGGATCAGCACATCCGCCAGGGGCACGAGGCCCGGCGTGGGCGGTGGGGTGCCGACGGCGGCTGTGGCGGCGGCGATGCCGGGGGGAAGGGGGGCGGACATGGGCGTTGCCCCGTCCGCCCGATCAGCCGGCCGTCAGCTTCTGGGCCAGCGCCATGATGTCATGTGCGGCGTCGGAAGTGGGGGAGCGGACCAGCAGCGGCGTCTGGGTCTTGATGCTCTCACGCACCTTCATGTCGCGGCGGATGATGCCCGCCAACTGCGGCGATTTACCCAGGAACTTGCGGCAGGCGGCCAGCAGTGTCTCATAGGTCTTGTCACCCTCGGCCCGCGTCTGCGCCATATTGACCACGATGCGCAGGTCGGCCAGCGGGTTGGACTGATAGGAGAGTTTCAGGAAGGCATAGGCGTCGGTGATGCTGGTCGGCTCGTCCGTCGTCACCACCAGGGAGATGCCGGCCGGGGCGGTGAAGGTACGGACATTGCGGTCCACACCAGCCCCCAGGTCGATGACAATATTGTCGTAGGACCGGGCAAGATCGGTCAGGTCGTTGCGCAGCTGGGTCAATTTTGCCGGGGGCAGATTGGCCAGGCTGCCGGACCCGGACCGGCCGGCAATGATGTCGAACCCACCCTCATTATAGCGGGTGGTGGAACCGGCCAGGGTCACCATGCCGTCGATCACCTGGCCCAGGTCGCGCTTGGGCATCAGGCCCAGCTGGATATCGACATTGGCCAGGCCCAGATCGCCATCGAACAGCAGGGTCTTGCGGCCCAGCTTGCTCAGCGCATGCGTGAGGGAGATGGAGAAGAAGGTCTTGCCGACCCCGCCCTTGCCGCTGGCGACGGCCAGGATGTTGCGCTGGCGCAGCGGCGTGACATTGGCGGAGGCGGCCATCATCGCGGACAGGTCGGTCATGCGTGGGTCCCCGTTTGCTTGGCTCGCCGCTGTTCGGCTTGCAGTTCCGGCATCATCATCTTGGCCAATATTGTCGGCGTCAGGGCACTGAGCCCGTCGGCAACTTTTGTCGTCGCACTGACATCTGCAAAAGCCAGGCCAGCCTCGTGCGCGGCGACCAGCAGGCTGCCATAGCGGCGTGCCATGTCCATACGGGTGGCCAGCAGGCGCTTGGCGCCCACGGCGCGGAACGCCTTGGCGATCTCCACCGCTTCCACCGCGTCCAGGCCGGCCGGCAACACCAGCACAGGCTCGGCATCCGTGGCGGCGATATATTCCCTCAGGTCCTTCATATCCTGCGCGTTGTAGGGGTTGCGCCCGGCACTGTCGATCAGCACCTGCTCCATGCCCCGGGATACCTCCACGGCATCGGACAGGGCCATCGGGTCCTCTACCGTGATCAGGCGCAGCTTCAGCACGCGGGTGAAGGCCTGGAGCTGTTCGATACCGCCGGCGCGGATCGTGTCGGTGGAGATCACGCCGACGGGACGTTTCTGCAGGGCGCAACGTGCGCACAGCTTGGCGACGGTCAAGGTCTTCCCACCACCCGGTGGCCCCACCAGCATCAGCGGACGCGGTGAACGGCCTTCGGGCAGCGGCTGGAAGTTGAACACGGCGTCCAGGGCCGCGGCCATGGCCATCAGCGGGTCGCGGGTGTCGAAATCATCCAGACTGTCCACCAGCCGCTGGTTCAGCTCCGCCGGCACGCCATGGCGCAGCAGTGCATCGGCGACGACATCGATCGGTTCCGGCCCCTCGGGCTCCATGAAGCGCAGCGGCGAGTGCGCGGCCACGGGGGCATGGGTGGCCAGCAGGCCCTCATCCTCCTCGATGGCGGCGGTCACGCGGACGCCAACGCCTTCTTCCTCGCGGGTGGCCACGATGATCGCGTCATCGCCCAGCACCTCGCGGACCATCTGCATGGCTTCCTGCATGGATGGCGCATGGAACGATTTCAGACGCATGCCGACCCCGCCTTCCCGGCCCTCCAGCCCCTATTGAACCCAACCAGCAATATTACAGCGTTCTTGGCAAATTCCCTAGCGTGCTGGCGCGAACGCGGGCTGTTCACCTCCCCGTCATCCCGGCGCAAGCCGGGACCCAGGGGCGAACAGCCCGACGCCACCGAAACGTGCATCGGCGCAGCGTCAAGGTTCGATCCTGGGGCTCCTGGGTCCCGGCTTGCGCCGGGATGACGGGCAAGGGCGATGTGGCTGTGATGCATCCCGCCCATCAGATCTGCCCCAGCGTCTTGATCTTGGCCTTCGGGTGGATCTCGTTCTGCGACATCACCACCGTGGCCGGGCGGAAGCGTTCGATGATCGAGCGCACGAAGGGGCGGATCAGGGGGGAGGTCAGCATCACCGGCGCCTCACCCTGCATGGCGAACTTCTCGAACGACTGGCGCACGGCGGTGATGAATTGCTGCAGGCGCGACGGTGCCATGGACAGCTGCCGCTCGTCCCCGTCACCCACGATGGCCTCGGCGAAGGCCTGTTCCCATTCCGGCGACAGGGTGACCAACGGGATGAAGCCCATCTCGTTGGTGTTGCTGTCGGAAATCTGGCGGGCCAGCCGTGCGCGCACATGTTCGGTGATCTGGGTCATGTTGCGGGTATAGGCAGTGGCCTCCGCCACACCCTCCAGGATGGTCGGCAGGTCGCGCACCGACACCCGTTCGCCCAGCAGGTTCTGCAACACGCGCTGCAACCCGCCGATGGTGATCTGGGCCGGCACCACGTCGCCCACCAGCTTCTGGTTCTCCTTGCTCATCTCGTCCAGCAGCTTCTGCGTCTCCGCATAGGAGAGCAGGTCGGCCATGTTGTCCTTGATGATCTCGGTCAGATGCGTGGTGACCACGGTGGGCGGATCGACGACGGTATAGCCCTTGAACAGCGCCTCCTCACGATAGGCGCCGTCGATCCACATCGCTGGAAGTCCGAAAGTCGGCTCCGTCGTCGCCTCGCCGGGCAGGCCGATGCGGTCGCCTCTAGGGTCCATGCAGAGCAGCATGTTGGGGCGTACATCACCGCGGCCCGCCTCGATCTCCTTGATGCGGATCAGGTAGGTGTTGGGGGGCAGCTGCAGATTGTCCTGGATGCGAACAGCCGGCATGATGATGCCGATCTCTCCCGCCAGCTGCCGGCGCAGACCCTTGATCTGGTCGGTCAGACGGTGACCAGCCTCTGAATTGATCAACGACAGCAGGCCATAGCCCAGTTCCAGCCGCACCAGATCAATGGCCAGGGCGGTGGAGATGGGCTCGTCCGCCACGGGTGCCGGTGCGGCCGCGGCCGCCTGCGTTTCCTGCTCCGCCTCCAGCGCCTCGCGCATCAACCGCGTCTTGGGCAGGTAATAGGCGGCGGCGGCCAAGCCGATGGCCAGCAGGCCGAAGGAGATTTTCGGCATGCCGGGCAGCAGGCCGATGGCCAAGACCACGAAGGATGTCAGGCCCAGGGCCGTGGGATAGAAGGTCAGCTGCCCGAACACCGCCTTGTCGGTGGAGCCGGTGGATCCCGCCTTCGACACCATCAGACCGGCGGCCAGCGACACCAGCAGGGCCGGGATCTGCGACACCAGGCCGTCACCGACGGTCAGCAGCGTATAGGTCTGGCCCGCCTCCAGGAACTCCATGTCCTTCTGGGCGATGCCGATGATCATGCCGACGATGATGTTCAGGAAGGTGATGACCAGACCGGCCACCGCGTCGCCGCGCACGAATTTCGATGCACCGTCCATGGAGCCGAAGAACTGGCTTTCATCCTCCAGTTCCTTGCGGCGCTTGCGGGCTTCGGACTCTTCGATCAGGCCGGCCGACAGGTCGGCGTCGATGGCCATCTGCTTGCCGGGCATGGCGTCCAGGGTGAAGCGGGCCGCCACTTCGGCGATACGGCCCGAACCCTTGGTGATGACGCTGAAATTCACCAGCATCAGAATGCCGAACACCGTGACGCCGATGATGAAATTGCCGCCCATGATGAACTGGCCGAACGTCGCGATCACGTGGCCGGCGGCATTCGCCCCCTCATGCCCGTGCCCCAGGATCAGACGCGTGGACGCAAGGTTCAGCGCCAGGCGCAGCATGGTGCTGACCAGCAGGATGGTGGGGAAACTGCTGAATTCCAGCGGCTTCTGGATTGACAGCACCGTCATGAGGATCAGAACGGAAAAGGCGAAGGAGATCGTCAGGCCCACATCCAGCAGGAAGGTGGGCAACGGCAGGATCAGAACCACCACAATGGTCAGAATGGCCAGCGCAAACCCCACCTCGCCGCGCTTCAGCGACTGGCCGATAAGGCGGACGGCATCCTGGGCGGAGCCGATATTGGTTTGCGGCTGGTCGGTCATGGGGTGGCGGTCTTGGCCTTGATCAGGGGGTTGGACGGGAAACTATACTCTACGGCGTGGTTGTCACCCCACCGCGCGGTCATCCTCCACCCCGCCGGCCGGCGGGGGCACGGGCACGCCGTCCTCGCTGTATTCCTTCAGCTTGTTGCGCAGCGTGCGGATGGAGATACCCAGGATATTGGCGGCGTGGGTGCGGTTGCCCAGCGTATGCTTAAGGGTATCGATGATCAGGTCACGCTCCACATCCGCCACGGTGCGGCCGACCAGTGCCTGGGTGGCGGAACCCACCCCCGGCACGAAAGCGTTGCCCGGCTCGGCCAGGGGTATCACCGGGGCCGGCGGCGGCGGGGGATAGGGTTGCGGCGCGTAAGGCTGCGGGGAATAGATCGAGGCATTGCCGTAGGAACTGGCCGCGCGCGACGCGCCGGGCACGGCCGCCGGCGCGGGTGGCTGATAGGCAGGTGCCGGCTGAGGTGCCGGGGCCGGCTGCGGAGCATAGCTGGGCTCCGCGCCTGTCAGCAGGATGGCGTCGGTGCCGATCTCCGTGCCGCGTGACAGCAGCACGGCGCGATGCATGGTGTTTTCCAGCTCGCGCACATTACCGCGCCAATGATGGCCCTGCAGCAGGGCCATGGCCACGGGGCCGACATGGCGTTCGGGCAGACCGTTGGCTTCGGAATATTTGGTGGCGAAATGCTGGGCCAGCAGGGCGATGTCGTGCGGCCGTTCGCGCAGCGGCGGCAGCTGCAAGGCCACCACGTTCAGGCGGAAATACAGATCCTCACGGAATCGGCCGGCCTTGGCTTCCGACAGCATGTCGCGGTTGGAGGTGGCCAGGATGCGGATATCGACCTTCACGGGCGTATTGCCGCCCACCCGGTCGATCACCCGTTCCTGGATGGCGCGCAGCAGCTTGGCCTGCAGGCGCAGGTCCATCTCGGAGATTTCGTCCAGCAGCAGGGTGCCGCCATTGGCCTCTTCGAACTTGCCGATACGCCTTGCGACAGCGCCGGTGAAAGCACCCTTTTCATGGCCGAACAGCTCGCTTTCCAGCAGGTTCTCCGGGATGGCGGCGCAGTTGACCGATACGAAGGGCGCGCCCGACCGCCGGCTCTTGCGGTGCAGGTACCGGGCCATCAGCTCCTTACCCGTGCCGCTTTCCCCGGTGATCAGGACCGAGGCGTCGCTGGGCGCGATCTGGTCGGCCAGACTCAGGGTGGCGGCCATGGCGGGGTCGCGGCTGACGATGGCGTGGCTCTCCTCCGCCACCGCCTCCAGCACGGCGGCGATCAGGTTGGCGTCGGGGGGCAGGGGGATATATTCCTTGGCACCCGCCCGGATGGCCTTCACCGCAGCCTGGGCATCGGTGCCCACGCCACAGGCGACCACGGGTACGGCGAAGCGCTCGTTCTTCAGGGCATCGACCAGGGTGCGCACATCCAGCTTCACGTCGATCATCACCAGATCGGCGCCCTGGCCGGTGCGCAGTGCGTTCAGCGCCCCCTCAATGCTGTCGGTATGCGCGACCTTCGCGCCCTTCTGGAGCGCGATCTTGCCGGCGGCGCTGATATAGCCTTCGAGTGTTCCCACGATCAGAAGACGCATCGTCCTACCCTTTCACTCACCGGTCCGGTCGTTCAATTCAAAGCGCGACATCGAAGTCATTGATAGGCCGCCACCCGGTGTTCGGGCGGCAGCACGGTATTGATCAGCACCTCAAGGCGGCGCGGATTTTCCTGCCGCGCCACCGATCCGGCGGCCAGCAGATAGAGCCCATCCACCAGCGCCTCCTGTTCGGCATTGCGGTCGATCTTGGCGGCGATGGGGGAGAAGACCATGGAGCCCAGGATGGCCCCATAGAAGGTGGTGATCAGCGCCACCGCCATGGCCGGCCCGACCGTGGAGGGGTCGGACAGGTTGCCCAGCATCTGCACCAGCCCCACCAGCGTGCCGATCAGGCCCATGGCCGGGGCCACCTCTGCCGCGCGGCGCATCACGGCCGATGCCGTGCGGGACCGGGCCAGGTTGGCCTCGATCTCGGTACGCAGGATGCGCTCGGCATCATCGGCGGGCAAGCCATCGACGATCAGTTCCACGGCCTTGGACAGGACCGGCCATGCGCGCGTCGACTTGATCAGCGGCTGAAGCCCCAGTGGCCCGCCACGCCGGGCGAATTCCGCCAGCGACAGGGCCGTCTGCGCCGCGGCGCGGGGGTCGGGCGTGCTGGCCACCATGGTGGCGGACAGGGCGCGGCCCGCCGCCCGGATGTCGGACAGGGAGAAGGAGATGCTGGTGATGGCGGCGGTGCCGCCGAGCACGATCAGTACCGACGGAATGTCGATGAAGGACGCGATGCCGCCGCCACCCATGGTCAAAGCGCCCAGCACCAGCAGCAGGCCCGACGACAGGCCCACGATGGTGGCCAGGTCCAGTCGGCGGCGCATCCGCGGCAGCGGCGGCGCCTTGGCCGGCGGCGGCACGGGGGCCGGAGCCGCCGCCTGTGGCGGTGGCGGCGGGGCGGCCGGTCGGTTGCGGGTGGGGGCGCGGTCGTTCATGACGTCACGCGCGTTCGGTCTTGATGATTTCGGTCATGGTCACGCCCAGCCGGTCCTCCACGACCACCACTTCACCGCGCGCCACCAGCCGGTTGTTCACATAAATGTCGATGGCTTCCCCAACCTTGCGGTCAAGCTCCACCACCGCTCCCTTGTTCAGGCGCATCAGGGTGCTGACCTGCATGTTGGTCTTGCCCAGCACGGCAGAGATCTGCACGGGGATATCGTAGACGGATTCAAGATCCTTCACGACGGGAAGCGCCTCCAGCTCCCCGCCGCCGCCGCCCCGGCTATTCTCGAAATCGCTCAGCGACATGTCGTCTTTGGCGGCCATCTCAGTTCCCGTTCCCGGATGTCATGTCGTTCATGCTCACAGTGCGGCCTCCCGCCGGGGGGCCATCACCTGATCGGGCCCGCCTGGGAAATCGGCCAGCAGGTCGCCCGCCAGCCGTTCGATATCCGCCCACAGGCGCCCGACCTCCCGCTCGGCCCCGCCCGCGGTCCAGTCCACCTTCACATCCATCTCGCGCAGCTTGGGATCGGCCAGAACATTGACCTGCCCGCCAAAGCCATGGCGCATGGCCATATCGCCGATGCGGCCGCGCAGCTCGTCGAACCAGCGCTCATGGACGCGGAAGGCCAGCTTGGGCTCCTCCACCAGTTCTTCCAGGAAACTGGCGATCACGACCTCGATCTCCGCCAATCCCTGGCGTTCCACCAGGCCCGGCCACAGCTTGCGCATGATGGCCAGCGCGATGCGGGCCGTATTCTCCTGCCGCAACTGCGCCTGGTTGTTCTGGACGGTCACCAGCTGTTTCAGGCTGGCCTCCACGGCGCGCAAGGCGGCGGCCAGTTCCTGCTGGTCCTGGGTTTCTGCCTGCGCCTTGCCTTGCTCGATCCCCTCGGTCAAGGCGGCGGCACGCGCCTGTTCCTTGGCGAGGCGCACCTGTTGCTGAAGCTGTTCCAGGCTGAAGGTGGGCGGCGGCGGGGGAGGGGGCGGTGCCGGCGGCAGTTGCGGTTCAGGCTCCGGCTCGGGCGCGGCCTTGGCAGCCTTCCCCGCCGGGTTGCCGAACCCGTCTTCGAAATCCTGCTCGAAAAGGAACTTCTGGATGGTGGCCATGGATCAGCCGCCTCAATTTTCCTGATAGAGCCAGTTGCGGATGATCGACACGGCCTCTTCCGGATGTTTCTCCACGATTTCGCCCACCTTGCGCAGCGAGGAGGCGCGGACGCGGCCGTCCACCCGGTTGATGTCGATCATCTGCTCCAGCTCCTCGTTGGCTTGCGCTGCCTCCATGGCCAGTTCGCGGGCCAGCGCGCCACCGCCGGGGCCGGCCAGCTGCGGCATGCCGCTGCCGTCGGACAGCAGGTCGGGCTCCTCATCCAGCTGCGGCGAGCGGTCCAGTGCGCGGGTGACCAGCGGCTTGATCACCAGCAGGATCACCAGGATGGCGACGATGGCCAGGATCAGCGTCTCGGCGATGCGGATCACGTCGGCCTTTGGCATGCCGAAGATCGTCTCCTCCATCCCCGCCAGCTCATCCTCCGGCCGCGAGAACTGCATGGAGATCACTTCGACATTGTCACCGCGCGAGGGGTCGACACCCGCGGCCGACTGCACCAGCCGCTGCAGCTGTGCCAGTTCGGCGTCGCTGCGGGCGGTGTAGGTGCGGGTCCCGTCGGCGGCCGTCGTGTACGTGCCGTCCACCAGCACGGCGACCGACAGGCGGCGGATCTGCCCCGTCTCGCGCTCATGCACCTTGGTGGTCTTGGAAATCTCGTAATTCACCGTCTCTTCGGAACGGTTCTTCGTCTCGGTGTTGCCGCCGGCGATATTGTTGGCGCTGTCGGCATTGGGCAGGTTGTTGGCCACCGTGACGGGATCGACGCCGTCGCGGTTGTTGCTCTCGCTATTCTCCGTAATGGACTGGGTGCCGCGCACCACCTGGCCGTCGGGATCGAAGGTCTCGCTGTTGGTGGTGATGCGGTCGAAATCCATCTCCACGGAGACCTGGGCCTGCACGCGGCCATGGCCGACGGAGCGGCCCAGCAATTCCTCGATGGTCTGGCTCAGTTCCCGCTCACGTGCCAGACGGCGTTCCTCCGCACTGGCGGCCATGGCCTCCGGCGTGTTGGGGCGCAGGCCGCGCGACAGAAGATTACCCTTGTCGTCGACGATGGAGACATTGGCCGGCTCCAGCTGCGGCACGGCGGTGGAGACCAGCTGCTGGATGGCCGCGACCTGTTCCTTGGTCAAAGGTTTGCCCGGCTTCAGCTTCAGCAGGATCGAGGCGGTGGCCGTCTGCGCCTGACGGGCGAACAATTCACGCTTGGGCAGCACCAGCTGCACGCGGGCAGCTTGCACCTGCTGCAAGGTCTGGATGGAACGGACAAGTTCCCCTTCCTTGGCGCGCAGCTGCTGCATCTGCTGCATGAAGGCAGTGGTGCCCAGCCCTTCCGGCTGATTGAAGATCTCGTTGCCGACGCTGCCGCCGCTGGGGATGCCCTGCTGGGCCAGCATCATGCGCAGGCGGCCGACCTGGTCGGCCGGCACCTCAATGCGGGTGCCGTCGGGAGAGGCCTTGTAGGGGATCTGCTGCGCTTCCAGCTGCTGCACGATGGCGCCGCCATCGGCCGGCGTCAGGTCGTTATAGAGCAGCGACAGGGCCGGTGTGGACCATTGCCCCGCGAAGAACACGATCGCGCCGATGGTGACCAGAACGGCGGCCCCGATCCCCGCCAGGCGCAGGGTGCCGAGATTCCGCAAGGTTTGCAGAAACGACTCCACGTCGATCAACTCCTGTCAGGCAAGGGCGCGTTCGGCCACAAAATACTAGCGTTTTCCCGCCTTTACGAGGAGCTTTGCATCCATCGAGTGAAGTATGGCGGTGTCAACTGGGCAATTTTTGCCTGATTCGCCGGCACTGTGACATAAAAAGCACGCCCCATGCAATGTTCATTGGGTTAGGTGCAGGGCGCGATGCGGAATGCAACAAGCCCCGCCGCTTTCACGGGTTCAGCCGGAAAGGAGCAAGGGCGATGCCAGCCGGGGATGTCACACGCGGATATCAGGCCGACGCGCGGAACCAGGCCGTGGTCGCTGCATCCGCCGGATAGAACAATTCCACCCGCAGGTTCTGCAGGCCCGCATCCAGGGGCGTGCCCACCATGGCGATGATGGAGAACAGGGAGAGCCGCACCCCATCCTTGGTGAAGCGGGTATAGAGGGTCGGGGCGTCGGGTGCCCCGTCGACAAACGGTGCCGCCAGTCCGGCCAGGGCGGGATCGGCCAGAAGGTCGGCGAACGGGTCTTCTCCCGCCGCCTGCAACGGGTCCTCCAGCAGGGCCTCCGCCCTTATGCGCCGGATCATCCAGGCCGCCACCTCTTCCCAATTCTCTACCAGATGCCGCATGTCGGGCGACAGCAGCAGGCGGACCAGGTTGGGATTGGGGATGCCGACGATGGCGGGACCGGCCAGGAAGCCCAGCAGACGCTGGGCGCCCGCATTGGCCTGGATCAGGTTGTAATGGCGGTCGACCACGACGGCGGGGAACGGCGCCTGCATCTCCAGCATGTGGGTGACGGCCGCCTTCACCGGCGCCATCTCCGGCGCCTCCAGCGGAGAATTGTCCCAGGCCGGCGCGAAGCCGGCGGCCAGCATCAAGGCGTTCTGATGGCGCAGCGGTACCGACAGGGCCGTTGCTAATTGCAACACCATGCCGCGCGATGGCCGCGACCGCCCCGATTCCAGGAAGGACAGGTGCCGCTGGCTGGTGTTGCAGGAGAGCGCCAGGTCCAGCTGGCTGATCCCGCGCGAGGCGCGCCAGCGCTTCAGCAGCGGCCCGAAAGCCTCGGCATTGGTGGGGCGGCGGCGGGGAACGGGCTGGCGGGCGGGGCTGGGCATGGGGGACCTGTTGCCATGGATGATGGCCTTTCTCCCATGCAGGACGATGGCTGTCGATTACGTGGCAGGTAATAGGCAGCCGACAGAGTCGCAATCCGTCTCCCATCCGCGCTAAGGTCGGTTGTCCTGTCCCGCCGCCGGAAATTCCATGCCCGCCGATCCCGGTTTCATCCATCTGCGTGTCCATTCCGCCTATTCCCTGGCCGAAGGGGCGATCAAGACCAAGGAACTGGTGAAGCTGTGCAAGAAGCACGGCTATCCGGCCGTGGCGGTGACCGATACGGGCAATCTGTTCGGCGCCCTGGAATTCGCCATGGCGGCGTCGGACGACGGTATCCAGCCCATCATCGGCTGCCAGATGTGGATCACCCCCTTCGGACCGCAGAAGAAGGTGGTGGGCCGCGTGCTGGGGCCGGGTGCCGACCAGTTGGTGCTGCTGGTGCAGAGCGAGCGGGGCTATCAGAATCTCATGCGTCTGGTCTCCGTCGCGTTCATGGAGACGGAGACGGGCCTGCTGCCGCAGGTGTCGCTGGACCGGATGGAAGGCCTGACCGAGGGGCTGATCTGTCTGACCGGTGGGGTGGGCGGCGGGTTGAACCGGCTGCTGCTGGACGGGCAGAAGCCGCATGCGCTGGACCTGCTGGACCGGTTGAAGGCCCTGTTCCCCGGCCGGCTCTATATCGAGCTGATGCGCCATGTCGAGGGACCCCTGGCCCAGGCGGAGGCGAAGGTGGAGCCCGACCTGATCGACCTGGCCTATGCCCACGACATCCCCCTGGTCGCCACCAACGACGCCTACTACGCCGACGCCTCAATGTACGAGGCGCATGACGTGCTGTTGTGCATCGCCGATGGCGCCTATGTGATGCAGGAGGAGCGCCGACGCGTCTCCCCCCACCATTATTTCAAGTCGCCGGCCGAGATGCGCGAACTGTTCGCCGACCTGCCGGAGGCGGTGGACAATAGCGTCACCATCGCCCGGCGCTGTGCCTACATGCCGCGCAAGGTCAACCCGATCCTGCCGCCGTTCGCCAGCGCCAATGGCCGGGAAGAGCCGGATGAGCTGCGGGCGCAGGCCCATGACGGACTGACCTACCGCCTGAACAAATATGTCTATACCAGCGGCATGGCGGCAGACGAGAAGGAGACGATCGAGAAGGAATACCGGGCGCGCCTGGATTTCGAGCTGGATACCATCATCAAGATGAAGTTTCCGGGATATTTCCTGATCGTGTCGGACTTCATCAAATGGGCCAAGGACCAGGGCATTCCGGTGGGTCCGGGCCGTGGCTCGGGTGCCGGCAGCCTGGTCGCCTGGTCGCTGCTGATCACCGACCTGGACCCCATCCGCTATGGTCTGCTGTTCGAACGGTTCCTCAATCCCGAACGCGTGTCGATGCCCGATTTCGATATCGATTTCTGCCAGGATCGCCGTGAAGAGGTGATCAAATATGTTCAGCAGAAATATGGCATCGACAAGGTCGGCCAGATCATCACCTTCGGTAAATTGCAGGCACGCGCCGTGGTGCGCGATGTGGGGCGCACGCTGCAGATGCCCTATGGCCAGGTGGACCGCATCTGCAAGCTGATCCCCAACAACCCCGCCAATCCCGTCACCCTGCAGCAGGCCCTGGACGGGGAGCCGCAATTGCAGGAGATGCGGCGCGGGGACGAGACGGTGGACAGGCTGCTGACCATCGCACTGCGCCTGGAGGGCCTGTACCGCCACGCGTCGACCCATGCGGCGGGCGTGGTGATCGGTGATCGGCCGCTGGACCAGCTGGTGCCGATGTATCGCGATCCACGGTCCGACATGCCGGTCACCCAGTTCAACATGAAATATGTGGAGCTGGCCGGCCTGGTGAAGTTCGATTTCCTGGGGCTGAAGACCCTGACCGTCCTGAAGACCGCCGTGGACCATGTCCGCGATCTGGGGCCGGAGCTGGATCTGCTGGACCTGGATATGGAGGACAAGAAGTCCTACGACATCCTGGGCCGGGCGGAGAGCGCCGGTATCTTCCAGCTGGAAAGCTCGGGCATGCGCGACGTGCTGCGCCGCATGAAGCCGAACCGGATCGAGGACATTATCGCGCTGGTGTCGCTGTACCGCCCCGGCCCGATGGACAATATCCCCAAATACATCAAGGTGAAGTTCGGGCAGGAGGCGCCCGATTACATGCATCCCGCCCTTCAGCCCATCCTGGAGGAAACCTTCGGCATCATGGTCTATCAGGAACAGGTGATGCAGATCGCCCAGGTCCTGGCCGGCTACAGCCTGGGCGGCGCCGATCTGCTGCGCCGCGCCATGGGCAAGAAGATCAAAGAGGAGATGGAGAAGGAACGGGCCAAGTTCATCGACGGCTCGGCCGCGACCCTGGCCGTGCCGGCGGAACAGTCCGGCCTGATCTTCGATCAGGTGAACAAGTTCGCCGGCTATGGCTTCAACAAGTCGCACGCCGCCGCCTATGCCCTGGTCGCCTATCAGACAGCCTTCATGAAGGCCAATTATCCGGTCGAGTTCATGGCCGCCACCATGACCTATGACATGGGCAATACCGACAAGCTGAACCAGCTCCGCCAGGAACTGGTGCGGCTGGGCATCCGGCTGCTGCCGCCCGACGTGAACGCGTCGGCGCCCCGCTTCCGGGTGGAGACGATGGCCGATGGAAGCCGTGCCGTGCGCTATGCGCTGGCGGCGGTAAAGGGCGTGGGTCCGCAGGCCATGGAACTGGTGGTGCGGGAACGCCAGACCAATGGCCCCTTCAAGGATATTTTCGATTTCGCACGCCGCGTGGACAGTTCGGCGCTGAACAAGCGCATGCTGGAAAAACTGGTCTGCGCCGGCGCCTTCGACAGCCTGAACCGCAACCGCCAGCAGCTTTTCGCAGGCCTGGAGACCGTGGTCCGCTACGCCCAGGCAGAAGCGCAGCAGCGCGACAGCGGCATGGCCAGTCTGTTCGGCGCGTCGGAAGCCATGAAGGCGCCGGACCTGCCCAAGGTGCCGGACTGGGAACCGCTGGAAAAGCTGCGGCACGAGTTCGACGCGATCGGCTTCTACCTGTCGGCCCACCCGCTGGACAGTTTCGCCCCCGCCATGGCGCGCATGAAGGTGGTGAAGTTCGCCGACCTGCCCCGCCAGATGCGCGACGCCAAGTCCACCCGCTTCAAGCTGGCCGGCATTATCGTTGCCAAGCAGGAACGAACCGCCAAGAGCGGCAATCGTTTCGCCTTCGTAACGCTAACCGATGCGTCGGGCGTTTTTGAAGTGACCCTGTTCGCCGAGACGCTGGCCCAGAGCCGGGAGATGCTGGAGGCGGGCAAGGCCGTGCTGCTGTCCGTCGATGCGCAGAAGAATGGCGAGGAACTGCGCCTGACCTGCCACGGCGTGCTGTCGCTGGAGGACGAGGTGTCCAAGAGTGCCGCGGGCCTGCGCATCCTGCTGGATGACGTGCATGCCGTTGCTGTCATCAAGACCACGCTGGGGCGGTTGCCGGCCGGGCGGGGCAAGGTGACGCTGGCCGTGGAGCTGGACGCGCTGCGCGAGGTGGAGATCGCCATCCCCGGTGCCGTGTCGATCAATGCCGCCAGCCGGGGGGCGTTCAAATCCATCCCCGGCGTCATCGAAGTGCAGGAGCTGTGATCCATGGCCGATAGATCCCCCCAGGCCGCCCCCGGCCGCACCCTGACCGGGACCGCCAACGCCGAACGCCTGACGGGCACCGCCGATGACGACACGCTGAACGGTGGGGCGGGCAACGACACGCTGGATGGCGGGGCCGGATACGACATCGTCGTCTTCGACCACCTCACGCTGGCAAATGCGCTGCTGACCATCACCATCAATGCCGACAGTATCGTGGTGACGGGGCAGGAAACGGATACGCTGATCGGCATCGAGCAGGTGCACCTGACCGGCGCGCGCTTCAATGACGCCATCATGGGCAGTGACCGGCCGGAACGGCTGGACGGGCTGACCGGCATCGACACGGTCAATGGCGGCGGCGGCAATGACACGATCATCGGTGGTGCCAATCTCGACAGGCTGACCGGTGGGACGGGCCAGGATCAGTTCTGGTTCTACGGGCCGGATGTCGGTGGGTACGACCTGATCACCGACTTCTCCACCGACGATGCCCTGGTCTTCCATCAGAGCCAGTCGGGCCAGTGGGTGTCGCTGCCCATCACAGCGGTGTCGACGGGCAATGGCGCTGGACTGCTGGCGGGACAGGCGCAGGTGCAGACCGTCACGGGCGGCGTGCGCGTGCTGATCGGGATGGATGCGACCCCCGGCTTCGACATGGGTGTCGACCTGTCCGGCAGCTTCGTGCTGGGCGATTTCGAGGCGGTGGGCGGACAGGTGCGCCTGGCGACCCCGCGCAACCTCACCGGCACGGCAGGCGACGACCTGCTGCTGGGCAGCCGCTTTTCCGACACGCTGTCGGGCGGGGCGGGGGATGACAGCCTGCTTGGCGGGGCGGGTGCCGATACGCTGACCGGCGGGTTGGGGGTCGATGCGGCCGGCCTGAAGGTGGCCTTCAGCGGGGTCACCATCACCCGTCAGGCCGATGGCAGCACGCTGGTGACCAGCAATGAGGCGGGGCAGCCGGTTGCGGACCGGCTGGTCGATGTCGAACTGCTGTACCTGACCGACCGTGTCGTGGTGCTGACCCCAGCCGCGACCCAGGCGCCGGGGGCGGACCTGCCGTTGGGCTTTAGCGAACAGGGCTATCTGGCTGCCAATCCCGACGTGGCGGCGGCGGTGGCCGCCGGTGGTTTCGCCAGCGGGTTGGGCCATTACCTGGCGTTCGGCAAGGGGGAGGCGCGATCCACCTCCGTGCTGTTCGACGTGGACTGGTATCTGGCACGCAATCCCGATGTGGCGGGGGCGGTGGCCCAGCGGGTGACCACGGCGCTGGACCATTACCTGAACCATGGCTGGCGGGAAGGGCGCGATCCGTCCGCTGCCTTCGACACCTCCGCCTATCTGGACCGCAATCCGGATGTGGCCGGTGCCGGCCTGAACCCGCTGGTTCATTATATCGGCTGGGGCTTGGCCGAAGGACGTGTCATCACCGCCGCCGATGGGGCCTGGCTGGGCTGAGGCCGGGTTTCCATGCGAAGACGCGGCGACTTCCAGCCGTTTGGCGCGAATGGGCTTGCCTTCACCATGCGTGTTTCCTAGGGTGCGCGGGCAGGGGTGCATCACCCGGGGCGGGGGGCCGTTCCGGGAACGGGTGGGCACATATGATCCTCTCTGCGGCGGCTGCGGCCGGCTCCGTCATCAATGGCGGCAACACCAACGACACTCTGAACGGTACGACGGGCAACGACACGCTGGATGGCGGTGGCGGCAGCGATATCATCAATGGCGATGCCGGCGATGACAGCCTGCTGGGTGGTGCCGGCATCGACGAACTGCATGGCAGTGCGGGTGCCGACATCCTGCTGGGCGGTGCGGATGATGATGTGCTGGAGGGTGGTGCCGGCGACGATACGCTGGATGGCGGCGATGGCGACGACATCCTCTATCATCGCATCACGGCCACCAATATTCCGGCTGCTGCCGTGGTCATCGGTGAAGGCACCCTGACCAGCGATCAGGGCACCGACATCCTGCGCAATATCGAACGCGCCTGGGTGGAGGGTTCGGCCCTGGCCGACCATGTCACCGGTTCCGCGCGCCAGGAGGTGATGTATGGCGGCGACGGTGCCGATACGCTGAATGGCGGCGGCGGCAACGATACGCTGCTGGGCGGCAAGGGCGCTGACATCCTGGCCGGCGGGGCCGGGTACGATCATTTCGAGTTCCATGCGCCGGAATTCGACAGTGTGGACAGGGTCACCGATTTCGCCGCAGGCGACATGCTGACCTTCGCCACCTATGTCGGCCAGAATCTGCAGATCAAGGCGGTCTCCGCCATTACCCAGGGCAATGGTGCCAGCCTGACGGACGGGCAGGTGCATGTGCAGGCCATTGATGGCGGCGTGCGCGTCATGATCGGGCTGGACAGCAAAGCCGGCTATGACGCGGCCGTGGACCTGACGGGCAGTTTCGACCTGTCGCGCTTCGTGGCCGTGCCGGGTGGCATCGGCTATCGCACCACCGACCTGGCCCAGGGTACGGCCGGTGACGATCTGCTGGTCGGCAGCGCCTATGGCGACACGATCCGCGGCGCAGCCGGTGCCGACCGGCTGGTCGGTGGTGGCGGGCCCGACCTGCTGGATGGCGGGGCCGGCGTGGATGCGGTCGGCCTGAACCTGACCATCGATCAGCTGTATCTGGCCCGCATGGCCAACGGCTCGGTGGCGATGGGCGTCAAGGCCTGGGGCAACCCCATCGCCAGCGAACTGGCCAATGTGGAGTTTCTGTACCTGTCCGACCGTGTGCTGCTGCTCACCGGGATGGAGGAATGGATGTCCGCCAACCTGCCCCTCGGTTATAGCGAGCAAGGTTATCTGGCGGTCAATCCCGACGTGGCGGCGGCCGTGGCCGCGGGCATCTTCCGCAACGGCTATCAGCATTACACGCTGCACGGCAAGGCGGAGGGGCGCAGCCCCACGGCGCTGTTCGATGCCAACTGGTATCTGGAACAGAACCCGGACGTGAAGGCCGCCGGGGTGCGCGCCCTGGACCATTTCATGAATAATGGCTGGCGGGAAGGGCGCGATCCTTCGGCTTCCTTCGATGTCAGCGCGTATCTGGAACGGCATCCCGACATCGCGGCGGCCGGCATGAACCCACTGGTTCATCTGATCGGCTGGGGTCTGGCGGAAGGCCGCATCTTCACGGCTGCGGACAGCAGCTGGATCGGGTAGAAGCGGGGCTCATTTTCCGGTTCCCCTCAGGTGCCGGGCGCGGCGGGCCAGCGGTCGCTGGCCTCCGACAGTCATGGACAATGACCGTCGGTAGGACTGGAGCTTCGGTGATGAACAAGCGTTTGTGGGACCTGGAACAGCCGCGCGGGCGCCTTCTGCCGGCCTTGGCGGCGGGGCTGGTGCCGGTGCTGGTGGCGCTGCTGGCCACCGGCCTGCTGCTGGTCCGGCCCGCCCTGCGCGGGCTGGACCATGCCCAGACGGTATCGGCAGCGGCGGTGGAACTGCGTTCCACCAGCCGGGCGTTGCAGCGTGATGCGCTGCTGATGATCTTCGACGAGCCGACGCGGGAGAAGACGGGCCAGCGCCTGGATGCCCGCATCCCGGAATTCCGCGCCCAGGCCGACCGGTTGGGCACCGCCCTGGATCCCGTCGATCCGGACCGGGCCGGGCGCATCCGCGAGACCCACAGGACCCTGGCCGACGGATTCCAGGCCGTGACCCGGTCGGTGCGCGCGGGCGCGGGGGTGGATGCCAACTGGAAGGTCCAGCAGGAAAGCGTGCTGGCGGCTGAGGTGCCGGCGGCGCGGACCAACGACTCCATCATCGCGCAATATCAGACCTTTATGGATGCCTCGCTGGACGAGGTGAGGATGGCCTTCTGGCTCTCCTTCCTGATCGCCCTGGTATCGTTGGGCTTCGGTGTGGCGTCGGCGGCGGTTGTCCTGCGCCGATAGCCTCAGCCCGGCTGATGCCCGCTTAACAGTTCGACGGCGTTGGCCAGAACCTTGCCGTCACCCTGGGCGAACAGGGTGGTGGCGCGGCCATGGATGGCCGCACCCGGTGTGACACGCAGCAGGCGTGACAGCGCCTCATTGGCGACCAGGCGCAAAAAGCCGGCGGGCCGGCTCTTGAAAGCCACGCCGCAGGCCGACAGGATGGCGCCGAACGGAATGCGCCGCTGGCGCACCGCGAACAGGGCGCCAGGCGGCAGCGCGTCCAGCCGGATCTCGATCAGGCCCAGTTCCGCCGGTATGCCGCTGTCGGCCCCCGACAACAGCACATGCCGGCGCAGCAGGGTGGTGCCCACCTCTTCCGTGTGCAGCACGGACAGGCGCATCTGTTCCCCCCAGAACGCCTCCAGCGTCGCCGTCATGCCATGGTCATGGGCCAGCAGTCGGCGCGGCACGTCTGGCAGCCCGTCCGCCTCCAGCCATAGCGGCACCGGCGCCTCGCGGCCAGGGGATTGCTGGCGCAGGAAGCCCGTCAACAGGTCGGGAGAGGCATCGGTCGGGCGGACTGGGGCGGTCATTATCATGGCTGCATGGCCTGGAAAGGGGGGGACCATAGCCACGGGCGAGGCGCTTGCCAAGGCATGGCGGACCTGCACCACCAATGATCGCTGAAATGGAACCATAACGCCATCAATCCGCCACAACGACCGGCCAAATCGTTAATCCCGCTTAACCTTTTCGGACGAAGCCATGCGTCTTATGCCCTCTGCCGCGCTCCTGGCGCTGCTGGTTCTGGCTGGTGCCGCCAGTGCCCAGGCAATCTCCTCCGACTATGCAGCCCTGGTCGAGCCTGATGACCGGCAGGAGGTGGCGGCCAAGCCATTGAAGGATCGGCTGGCGGCGGATCCTGGTGACAAGGCCGCGGCGCGCGACCTGTTGCTGGTCTATCAGCGCTTCGGCGATTTCGAGGCCGGGCTGCCGCTGGGGGCGAAGCTGGCGGCCGAGGCGCCGGACGATCGCGCGGTGCTGGAGGCGCGGATGGTGCTGGCCACGCGGCGCATCGATGATGCCTCCCTGTTCTCCAAGAAATCGGCAGCGGCGGACCTGCTGTCGCTGTGCGAGGGAGAGCGGGCGCGGGACCCGCGCAGCATCCCGGCCATCAACTGCGTGGCGCAGTTCCATCTGGTCGCCCCGTCCATCGCCGGTGGCGACAAGGTCAAGGCGGAGGAGGCGATTGTCCAGATGCAGCAACTGGACGAAGGCCAGTATCTGCTGCTGCGGGCGAATCAGGCGTTGATGGACGAGGACGAGGTCAATGGCAAGGCCAGGCTGGCACAAGCCGTGGCCAGACTGACCGATGCGTCCGATCTGGCCGGCGCCGGCGTGCGCCTGGGCCGGCTGGGCGACAATGACGCGGCGTTTGCGGCCCTGGACAAGGCAGCGGCGCTGGACCCGGCCGACAGTTTCACCCTTTATCAGCGCGGCCGCGCCACGGCCGTTACCGGTCAGCGGCTGGAGACGGGGCGTGATTCGCTGCTACGCTTCCTGTCGGGCCCGGCCTGGATCGGCGGCACCAACTACCGTGCCGCCGCCCATTGGCGGCTGGGACAAATCTATCAGGCGATGGGCGACAAGGTGACCGCGGAGATGGCGTTCCGCCGTGCCCTGGTGCTGGAGCCCAAGCATAAGGAAGCACAAGCGGCGCTGAAGGCCCTGAAAACCGCCGGATAATAGCGGGCCATGCGGCGCAGGCGGGTCCGGCGGGCGCAAATCGCCGCCGGGCGGGGTTGCATTGGCGCGCCGGCTGCGCTATCTCACGCCCCGTCGTTAATCCCACACGTGGGCTTGCGGTGAGTTGGCTTTTACCCGGGCGCTGGTTGTCCGGCGGAGCCATCGCATCGATCCGGTGTTCGGCTGGCATGGTGCCAGAGGGACGTCGCCCACGGAGGAAGAACCGGAAAAGGAAGTTTTCCCTATGGCTATGCCGATCTTTACCATGCGTCAGCTCCTGGAAGCTGGCGTCCATTTCGGTCACCACACCCGTCGCTGGAACCCGAAGATGTCCACGTACATCTTTGGCGCCCGCAATGGCGTGCATATCATCGATCTGGAACAGACCGTTCCGCTGCTGGGCCGCGCCATGCAGGCCGTGCGTGACGTCGTCGCCGGTGGCGGCCGCGTCCTGTTCGTCGGCACCAAGCGCGCCGCGCAGGAGCAGGTGGCCGAAAGCGCCAAGCGCTGCGGCCAGTACTATGTCAACCACCGCTGGCTGGGCGGCATGCTGACCAACTGGAAGACCATCTCCCAGTCGATCCGCCGCCTGAAGGAAATGGATGAGGCTCTGGCCCATGGTGAAGGCTCTGGCCGCACCAAGAAGGAGCTGCTGAACATGACGCGCGACCGCGACAAGCTGGAGCGCGCGCTGGGCGGTATCCGTGACATGGGCGGCCTGCCCGATCTGCTGGTGATCATCGACACCAACAAGGAAAGCCTGGCCATCCAGGAAGCCAACAAGCTGGGCATCCCGGTTGTTGCCATCCTGGACAGCAACAGCTCGCCCGACGGCATCACCTTCCCGGTGCCGGGTAATGACGACGCCCTGCGCGCCATCGAGACCTATTGCGAGCTGCTGAGCGGCGCCGTGCTGGACGGTCTGCAGGCCGAGATGTCGGCCGCCGGCATCGATGTCGGCAGCCAGGAAGTGGCCCCGACCGAAGTGCTGCCCGAAGAAGCGGCCGCCGAGGCCTAAGTTTAAGGTGCAACGGCCGGGCCGCATCCGATCCGGGTGCTGTCCGGCCGTTGTGCTGTCCGGGCTTGGCGCGAAAGCGCCATGACCCTGTGCTAGAAGATATCCCGTCACACTCCGACGATTTAGAGAGGCGAAAATGGCCGAGATCACCGCTGCCCTCGTGAAGGACCTGCGCGAGAAGTCCGGCGCCGGCATGATGGACTGCAAGAAGGCGCTGACCGAAGCCGGTGGCGACCTGGAAGCCGCCATCGACTGGCTGCGCAAGAAGGGCCTTGCTGCCGCTGCCAAGAAGGCCGGCCGCGTTGCCGCCGAGGGCCTGGTCGGCGTTGCCGCCAACGGCCTGTCCGGCGCCGCTGTCGAGCTGAATGCCGAGACCGACTTCGTGGCCCGCAACGACGCCTTCCAGGCCGTCGTCGCCACCGTCACCAAGCTGGCGCTGGATACCGATGGCACCCTGGAGTCGGTGAAGGCCGCGGCCTATCCGGGCACCGGCCGCACCGTCGCCGACGAGCTGCCGAATCTGGTCGCCACCATCGGCGAGAACATGAACCTGCGCCGCGTGGCCAAGCTGTCGGTCACCGACGGCATCGTGGCCTCCTATGTGCACGGCGCCCTGGTCCCCGGCCTGGGCAAGATCGGCGTACTGGTCGCCCTGGAATCGACCGGCGACAAGGCCGTGCTGGCCGAGCTGGGCAAGCAGATCGCCATGCATGTGGCGGCCGCCCGTCCGGACGCCCTGGACATCGCCGATGTGAGCACCGCCAACCTGGAGCGCGAGCGCGCCGTCCTGGTCGAGCAGGCCCGGGCTTCCGGCAAGCCGGAGAACATCATCGAGAAGATGGTCGAAGGCCGCGTCCGCAAGTATTATGAGGAAGTGGTCCTGCTGGAGCAGCTGTACGTCATCGACGGTGAAACCAAGATCCGCAAGGTCGTGGAAAACGCCGCCAAGACCGCTGGTGCCCCGGTTGCCCTGACCGGCTTCGTCCGCTTCCAGCTGGGCGAAGGCATCGAGAAGGAACAGTCCGACTTCGCCGCCGAAGTGGCCGCCATGGCCGGCTGAGGCGGTCTGGGGCCGGACCCGTTGCCGGCCCTGGAACGTTATTCAATCGGGGCCGGTTCGCCGGCCCCGATATGATTGTTGAAGACCGGATTTCCAACCCGAAAGGACAAACCCGTGCCCGAAGCCCGATACAAGCGCGTTCTTCTGAAGCTTTCAGGTGAAGCCCTTATGGGGGACAGGGAGTACGGGATCGATCCCAACGTCGTCAGCCGCATGGCGCGTGAGATCAAATCCGTCATCGACATGGGGATTGAGGTCTGTGCCGTCATCGGTGGCGGCAACATCTTCCGCGGCATTTCCGGTGCGGCTTCCGGCATGGAGCGCGCCACCGCCGACTATATGGGCATGCTGGCCACCGTGATGAACGCCCTGGCGGTTCAGAATGCCCTGGAGAAGGCCGGCGTGGAAACCCGCGTGCAGTCGGCCATCCCCATGGACAGCGTCTGCGAGCCCTATATCCGCCGCAAGGCCGAACGCCACATGGAAAAGGGCCGGGTGGTGATCTTCGCCGCCGGCACGGGCAACCCCTTCTTCACCACCGACACGGCCGCCGCCCTTCGCGCCTCTGAAATGGCCTGCGATGCGATGCTGAAGGCCACCAAGGTGGACGGCGTCTACAGCGCCGATCCCAAGAAGGTGAAGGACGCCATCCGCTATGACCGCCTGACCTATCTGGATGTGCTGTCGCGCGATCTCCAGGTCATGGATGCGTCGGCGATTTCACTTGCCCGCGAGAACAAGATTCCCATCCTGGTCTTCTCCATCCAGAAGGATGGCGGCTTCGCCGAAGTGATGGCCGGGCAGGGTAAATTCACCATCATAACCGAAGAGGCATAAGGTGGCCGCTCCCGATCTGATCAAGGATATCGAGCGTCGCATGGATGGCGCGCTTGAGCAGCTCCGCAAGGAATTCGCCGGCCTGCGCACAGGCCGTGCATCCGCCAACCTGCTGGAACCGGTGACCGTCGAGGCCTATGGCACGACCGTTCCCCTGAACCAGGTCGCCAACGTCTCGGTGCCGGAGCCGCGCCTGATCTCCGTCCAGGTGTTCGACCGCTCCACCGTGAAGGCGGTGGAGAAGGCGATCCGTGACAGCGGTCTGGGCCTGAACCCGCAGACCGAGGGTGCCACCATCCGCGTGCCGATCCCGGAGCTGAATTCCGAGCGCCGCAAGGAGCTGAGCAAGGTCGCCGCCAAATATGCCGAGCAGACCCGCGTCGCCGTGCGCAATGTGCGCCGTGACGGCATGGACAGCCTGAAGAAGTCCCAGAAGGACGGCGATATCTCGGAAGATGAGCAGAAGACCTGGGCGGACAAGGTCCAGGCCGTGACCGACGCCCATATCAAGAAAATCGACGAGTCGCTGGCGACCAAGGAAAAGGAAATCCTGCAGGTCTGATCCTTTCCGGTCGCTTCGTTCTTCCAAGGCACCTCTCATCCATGCCCGGCCCCGACACATCCGCCTATCCGCCGCCGCCCGCGCACATCGCCATCATCATGGATGGCAATGGACGCTGGGCGACGGCGCGCGGTTTGCCGCGTACGGCGGGGCACAAGAGGGGCGTGGATGCGGTCCGGCAGGTGATCGAGGGCGCGCGCGAGATGGGCGTGCGCTACCTCACCCTCTATAGCTTCTCCACCGAGAACTGGAGCCGGCCGGAGGATGAGGTTTCAACCCTCATGCAACTGCTGGGCTTCTATCTGCGTGGTGAGATCGCCCGGTTGCATAAAAATGGCATCCGGTTCCGTGTCATCGGCGACCGCTCGCGTCTGTCGAACGACATCCAGGCATTGATCGCCAATGCCGAAGGGCTGACCGCCGACAATACCGACATGACCTTGGTCCTGGCCCTGTCCTATGGCGGGCGGCAGGAACTGGTGGACGCGGCCCGCGCCCTGGCGCTGGCGGTGGAGAAGGGCGAGATGGCGCCCGGTGACATTACGCCGGAAAGTTTCGCCCGGCACCTGACCACGGGCAGCGACATTCCCGACCCCGACCTGATGATCCGCACCAGCGGGGAGAAGCGCATCAGCAATTTCCTGCTGTGGCAGCTGGCCTATGCGGAACTGGTGTTCGTCGATACGCTCTGGCCTGACTTTACCAAGCGCGACCTGGGGGATGCCATCCGGGAATATCACCGGCGCGACCGGCGCTTCGGCGCTACGGCCGGAAGCCGCTGATATCGTGACCCACAACCCGACGCAGCCCCCCAAACGCACCTCCGACCTGAAAATCCGGGCCCTGTCGGCCATCGTGCTGGCCCCACCCGTGCTGGCTGCCGTCTGGTGGGGTGGGCTGCCGTTCCAGCTGCTGGTGTTGGCGTTGGCGGGTCTTTCGGCGTGGGAGATGGCGCGGCTGACAGCGCCCAGCGGCCGGCCGGGCATGCTGTTCTTCGCGCTGCTGCCGGCCTATATCATTCCGCCATTCGCTGCCATGTACTGGCTGCGTCTGGAAAGCGGCCCCTATGGGCTAGCGCTGTTCCTGTTTCTGGTGCTGGCCATCTGGGCCACCGATATCGGCGCCTATGCCGCCGGCCGCACCATCGGCGGGCCGAAGCTGGCGCCGCGCATCAGCCCGAAGAAGACCTGGGCCGGGCTGATCGGCGGCATGGCATCGGCGGCGCTGCTGGGTGGTCTGTTCGGCGCGGCGCAGAGCGGGGACTGGCTGCCGGGCTGGCTGGTGCCGCCGGCGGCGACCGACGTGCCGCACCATGTCAACATTGCTGCCATCGCCGCCTATGCGGCCATCGGCGCGGTACTGGCCGCGGCGGGGCAAGCGGGCGATCTGTTCGAGAGCTATATGAAGCGCCGGGTGGATGTGAAGGACAGTTCCACCCTGATCCCCGGCCATGGTGGTATTCTGGATCGCATCGACGGGCTGCTGTTCGCGGCCCCGCTTTATGCGCTGTTCGAATTGACGGCCGGGCAATGGGTGCGATTTTGGTGAAGGCTGAGACGAGCCGCCGTGTGACCGTGTTGGGCTGCACCGGATCGGTGGGCACCAACACGGTCGAGCTGCTGGCAGCGTATCCGGATCGGTTTCAAACCGAAGCGCTGGTCGCGGGGCGTAATGTGGCCAAGCTGGCCGAACAGGCCCGCCTGCTGCGTCCTGCGCTGGCCGTGGTGGCGGACGATGCCTGTTACGCCGATCTGAAGAACGCACTGGGCGGGACGGGGATCGAGCTGGCGGCCGGTGCCGCCGCCGTGGTGGAGGCCGCAAGCCGGCCAGCCGCCGACTGGGTGATGGCCGCCATCGTGGGGGCGGCCGGCCTGGCCCCGACCTTGGCTGCGGTGCGGCGTGGTGCCACGGTGGCGCTGGCCAACAAGGAGGTGCTGGTCTGCGCCGGTGAACTGGTGATGGCGGAGGTGCGCCGTTCCGGTGCTACCCTGTTGCCGGTGGACAGCGAGCACAGCGCCATCTTCCAAGTCTTCGACGAGGCCCGACGGGAGGGCATCTCCCGCCTGATCCTGACCGCCTCGGGCGGGCCGTTCCGCACCTGGACGCGCGAGGCGATGCAGGGTGTGACGCCGGCCCAGGCCTGCGCCCATCCCAACTGGTCCATGGGCGCCAAGATCAGCGTCGACAGCGCCAGCATGATGAACAAGGGCCTGGAACTGATCGAGGCCCACCATCTGTTCACCATGCCGGAAGACCGCATCGACGTGCTGGTCCACCCACAGTCGGTGATCCATTCCCTGGTGGAATATGTCGATGGCTCGGTGCTGGCGCAGCTGGGTACGCCCGACATGCGCACGCCCATCGCCGTGGCTTTGGCCTGGCCCGGCCGGGTGGCCACGCCCGGTGACCGGCTGGATCTGGTGAAGGCCGCCAGCCTGACCTTCGAGTCGCCCGATCCGGTGCGTTTTCCGGCCCTGGGGCTGGCGCGGCGCGCCTTGCAAAGCGGGGGAGCGGCCCCTACAATCCTGAATGCGGCGAACGAGGTGGCGGTGGCTGCCTTCCTGGCTGGAAATCTGGGATTCCTGGATATTCCGCGCGTCGTGGAAAAGTGCCTCTCTACCCTGGCGCACGGCCCCCTGGCCATGCTGGAAGAAGTGGAAGCGGCCGACGCTGAAGCGCGTTGCCACGCCTTTGCCGAAATTGCCGTCTTATCTCGCGCGAATTGAGCCTGGGCCCCTGGAGGCGCTGTTTATGGAAGTCTTCGGCTTCATCTGGAATTACGGGGTGATGTTCCTCGTCGTGCTGACCGTCCTGGTCTTCGTGCACGAGATGGGACATTTCCTGGTCGCCCGGCGCAACGGCGTGCGGGTGGAGGTGTTCTCCATCGGCTTCGGGCCGGAGATTGTCGGCCGTACCGACCGCCATGGCACGCGCTGGAAGTTCAGCCTGATCCCGCTGGGCGGCTATGTGAAGATGTTCGGCGATGCCGGCGCCGCCAGCACGCCGGGCGCCGGCCTGTCGACGATGAGTGCGGCTGAGCGCGCGGTGTCCTTCCACCACAAGAAGGTGGGGCAACGCATGGCGATCGTGGCGGCGGGCCCGGCGGCGAACTTCCTGTTCGCCATCCTGGCGCTGGCCTTCATGTTCATGGTCTATGGCCAGCCCTATACCCCACCGGTGATCCGCGAGGTGCTGCCCGAGGGTGCGGCGGCGGAAGCCGGGATGAAGGCCGGTGACCGCATCCTGTCCATGGATGGGCGCGAGACGCCGCGGTTCGAGGATGTGCTGGGCGTCATCGTGATGAATCCCGGCCGCACCGTCTCCATGCTGGTGGAACGCGT
Source organism: Niveispirillum sp. GW835-FHT14G11 (assembly GCF_058793615.1). Lineage (NCBI taxonomy): Bacteria > Pseudomonadati > Pseudomonadota > Alphaproteobacteria > Rhodospirillales > Azospirillaceae > Niveispirillum > Niveispirillum sp. GW835-FHT14G11. The sequence continues at coordinate 126,444 of NZ_JBXAFZ010000008.1, read as the reverse complement.
GGAGGTGGAGGGGGCGGCCCCGAAGCAGCTGGAACTGACCGTCACCCCGCGCGCGGAGAAGATGGAGGACCGGTTCGGCAATATCCACACGATAGGCCGGCTGGGGGTGATGCGTGTCAATGACGAGTACCGTCGCCAGACGCCCCTGACCGCCTTGTGGGAAGCCACCAAGCAGACGGTGCAGATGACGGAAGGCACACTTGATGGCGTCTGGCAGATGGTGCTGGGCATGCGCAGCACTGCCGAGCTGGGTGGACCCCTGCGCATTGCCCAGATGTCGGGTCAGGTTGCCCAGATGGGCTTCGTGACCATGATCTGGTTCGTGGCCGTGCTGTCCATCAATCTGGGCCTGATCAACCTGTTTCCCATTCCGATGCTGGACGGGGGACATCTGCTGTATTACGCAGTGGAGGCCGTTCGCGGACGGCCTCTTGGCGAGAGGGCCCAGGAATATGGTTTCCGGGTCGGTCTGGCTTTGGTATTGACCTTGATGGTTTTCGCCACGTGGAATGATTTGGTTCAGCTGCGTGTCGTGGACTTTTTCAAGGGTGTCCTGTCTTAGCCTTTTTGGGGGAACAGTTGGTCTCGGTTTCCAGGTTCGCGCTGTGCCTGCTGCTGGGCGGCACCGCAACATCCGTCATCGCGCTGTCGACCGGCGCCATGGCCCAGGAGGCGTTTGATGGTGGCATCATTCGCGAAATCCGTGTCGAAGGCTCGCAGCGCATCGAGGGCGCGACCGTGCGGTCGTACCTTACCGTGCAGCCGGGCGACGCCTTCGATCCGGAAAAGATCGACCAGTCGCTGAAGTCGCTGTTCGCGACCGGCCTGTTCGCCGACGTGTCGATCCGGCGCGAAGGCGGGGTGATGCTGGTGCAGGTGGTGGAAAACCCCATCATCAACCGCATCGCGTTCGAGGGGAACAAACGCATCAAGACCGAGGATATCAATCCCGAGGTCCAGCTGCGCCCGCGCACTGTCTATACCCGCACCCGCGTGCAGAACGACGTGGAGCGCATCCAGGAACTCTATCGCCGCAAGGGCCGCTTCGCCGCGCGCATCGAGCCGAAGATCGTTCAGCTGGAACAGAACCGCGTCGACCTGATCTTCGAGATCGAGGAAGGTCAGATGACGGGCGTGCAGGCCATCAACATCGTGAACAACAATGTGTTCGACGATGATGAGCTGCGCGAGATCATGATTACCAAGGAGTCGCGCTGGTGGCGGTTCCTGTCGTCCAACGACAATTATGATCCCGAGCGTCTGCGCTATGACCAGGAACAGGTCCGTCGGCACTATCTGCGCAATGGCTATGCCGATTTCAAGGTGCTGACCTCGGTCGCCGAGCTGACACCCGACCGCGAGGAATTCTTCATCACCATGACGGTGGATGAGGGCAAGCGCTACAAATTCGGTAAGATCGAGATCCAGTCGGAAATTCCCGACATCGATATCAACCCGCTCTATGAAGCCATCAATGCCTATTCGGGCGAGTGGTACAATGGCGACAAGATCGAGGAGAGCATCACCGAGCTGACGAACCGCCTGGGCGATCTGTCCTATGGTTTTGTCGAGATCGATCCGCTGCTGGACCGCAACCAGGAAGACCAGACCATCAATCTGGTGTTCGAGCTGAAGGAAAGCCCGCGCGTCTTCGTCGAGCGTGTCGATATCATCGGCAACTACAACACGCTGGACAAGGTCATCCGCCGCGAGATGCTGCTGGTCGAAGGCGACCCGTTCAGCATCTCGAAGGTCAAGCGCTCCGAACAGCGCATCAAGGATCTGGGCTATTTCCTGGACAGCGGTGTGGAGGTGAAGACCGCGGAGGGCAGCACCCGCGACCAGTCGGTGATCACCATCGAGGTGGAAGAGCAGCCCACCGGTGAAATCCAGCTGGGGGCCGGCTACTCCTCCACCGACGGTGCGCTGCTGGACTTCTCCATCCGCCAGCGCAACCTGCTGGGCAAGGGCCAGGACCTGCGCCTGTCGACCCTGCTGTCGAGCCGCAGTTTCGAGGTTGATCTGGGCTTTACCGAGCCCTACTTCCTGGACCGTGATCTGGCGGCCGGCATTGATCTGTTCCGCGTGGTGCGCGACAACCGTGACACCATCTCTTACGATCTGGAATCGACCGGTATCGTGCTGCGTGCCGGGTACCCCCTGTCGGAGAAGCTGCGCCAGCGTATCAGCTACTCGTTGGTCCAGAACAAGATCGACAATATCTATTTCGGCTCCTCTCTGTTCCTGCAGGACCAGCTGGGCACCACCATCACCTCGTCGGTGGAAAGCCAGCTGCTGTATGACGAGCGTGACAGCAAGATAGAACCGACCAGCGGGTTCTACGGCCTGTGGTCGGTGGAATTCGCCGGTGTCGGCGGTGATACCCGCTACCTGCGCAACCGCGTCACGGCGGGCCAGTATTGGGAGCCGTTCGAGGAAGTGGTGCTGGGCCTGACGACGGAAGCCGGTTACATCTGGGGCATGGGCAAGGACCTGCGCATCAACGACCGGTTCTTCATCGGCGGCGACACGCTGCGCGGTTTCGAGATCGGCGGTATCGGCCCTCGCAACGTGCCCGATCCCAACAATCCGGAGAACAGCGACGCGCTGGGTGGCACCATCTTCAGCCGCGCCAGCCTGGAGCTGACCACCAAGCTGGGCCTGCCGGACGAGCTGGGTGTGAAGGCGCATGCCTTCTACGATGCCGGCACGCTGACAGGCGCGAAGGAGACGCCGGGTGTGGGCGACGTGTTCCGCGACAGCCACAAGATCCGCATGGCGGCCGGCGTGGGCGTGTCGTGGAAGTCGCCCTTCGGCCCGATCCGCCTCGATCTGGCCTATCCGATCGCCAAGGAGCCGTATGATCAGACCGAGACGCTGAAATTCAGCTTCGGCACCCGGTTCTGATGGGGGACGGGGCGTTGGCGCACCGCTTCATCGCCCTTCTTCTCACCGGCTTGGCCCTTGTGGCCGGGCCGGTGGCGTCTGGTGCCCAGGAAACCGTGGCCCAGCCCCAGCAGGGACAGCAGGCGGCGCGCCGCCTGCCTTATGCCCAGGTGGCCGTGGTGGACATCCCCACCATCCTGCAGCAGGCCACGTCCATGCGCACCATCCAGCAGCAGCTGGACGTGCAGAAGGAACAGCTGCAGCGCGACGTGGCGCAGCAGCAGGAAGGGCTGCGCGGCGCTGAACAGGAACTGGCCCGCCTGCGCCAGACCGTGTCGGTGGAAGAGTTTGACCGCAAGCGCACGGAGTTCGAAACCCAGGTGTCGGCCACCGGCCGCGCCTTGCAGGAACGCACCCGACGTCTGGACATTGCCTTCAACCAGGCCCGCAACAGCGTGATCAACACGCTGGATCAGGTGATCGCGGAAGTGGCCAAGGAGACCGGAGCCACCCTGGTGATCTCCCGCCAGTTCATCGTCTATCAGGCCGGCGGGGCGGGTGACATCACGGCGGAGGTGCTGGAGCGCCTGAACAATCGCCTGCCGCAGGTGCCGGTAACGGTGCCGCCGCCGACCTGACCCAAGCGTCATCTCCCGAAGGACACCTTGACCATGGCCGATCCCCGTTTCTTCGACCGTGCCGGTCCCTTCACCCTGGCCGCATTGGCTTCCCGCTGTGGCGCCACCCTGGGGCCGGGCGCGGACCCGGACCTGCAGCTGATCGACGTGGCGCCGCTGGATCAGGCGGGCGAAGGCCAGCTGTCCTTCCTGGATAACCGCAAATATGTCGAGGCGTTCCAGGCCAGCAAGGCGGCGGCCTGCGTCGTTCATCCGGCGCTGGCCGACAAGGCGCCGGCGGGCATGGCGCTGCTGATCTCGCCCAAGCCCTATCGCAGCTACGCGCTGTGTGCCCAGGCTTTCTATCCGGTGCCGGCTGCCACCGGTCTGATATCGCCCGCCGCCCATGTCGACCCTGCCGCCACGCTTGCGGAGGGTGTCGAGGTGGCGGCGGGCGCGGTGGTGGAGGCCGGTGCCTGGATCGGGGCGCGCACCCGCATCGCCGCCAACGCGGTGGTCGGGCGCAATGTCCGCATCGGGGCCGACAGTGTCATCGGCGCCTGCGCCTCGCTCTCCCATTGCCTGATCGGCGATCGGGTGACCCTATATCCGGGTGCGCGCATCGGTCAGGACGGTTTCGGCTTTGCCATGGACGTCACCGGCCATGTGCGGGTGCCGCAATTGGGGCGGGTGATCATCGAGGATGATGTGGAGGTGGGCGCCAATGTCACCATCGATCGCGGGGCAGGCCCGGATACTGTGATCGGCAAGGGCTGCATGATTGATAATCTGGTCCAGATCGGGCACAACGTCACGCTCGGGGCCGGCTGCGTCATCGTGGCCCAGTCCGGCATTTCGGGAAGCACGAAGTTCGACCATCATGCCGTGCTGGCGGCGCAGGCGGGGGTCGCAGGCCACCTGACCATCGGGGCGGGTGCCCGCATCGCCGCGCAGAGCGGCGTCATGCGGGACGTACCGCCGATGACGGAGGTGTTCGGCACGCCGGCACAGCCCAAGCGGCAATATTTCCGCCAGGTCGCGATGATGACGCGGATGGCGCAGGGGAAGAGTGGACGGGGCGATGAGCGAGACGGAAACGAATAAGGTCGTGGCGACGGAGCTGGATATCAACCGGATCATGCAACTGATCCCGCACCGGTATCCCATGCTGCTAGTCGACAAGGTGAAGGACATCGTCCCCGGTGAAAGCTGCACCGGTATCAAGAACGTGACGATGAACGAGCCGCAATTCACGGGGCACTTCCCGCAGAAGCCGGTATTTCCTGGCGTGATGATCGTGGAAGCCATGGCCCAGACCTCCGCCATCCTGGTCATGCAGACCCTGGGACAGGAGGCGGAAGGCCGTCTCGTGTATTTCATGGGGATCGAAGAGGCGAAGTTCCGCAAGCCCATCGGCCCCGGCGACCAGATCCATATCAAGGTCAAGAAGATCCAGAATCGCCGCAATGTCTGGAAGTTCAGTGGCGAGGCCTGGGTTGACGGCGCCCTGCATGCCGAGGCTACCTATACCGCGATGATCGTGATGAACGGTTGATTGGCTGATGTTCCCTCAGGCGCCGTGCTGGCGGTCGCCAGGCCGCACCGGATATCAAGATGGCCGATGGGACACGGACTGGTCGCAATTTCGTCAAACCGCTCTGGTAGAGGCGGGTGCAAGGGGCGGGTTCACCGCCCCTTCGCATCTCAGAAGAAGCAAGAGGTTCCCTCCCATGAGCGCGAACATCCATCCCAGTGCCGTTGTCGATCCCGGTGCCCGTATCGGCACGGGCGTGGAGATCGGGCCCTTCTGCGTGGTGGGCCCGAACGTGGTGCTGGGCGACTATGTGCGCCTGATCAGCCATGTGGCCGTCGATGGCCGCACCACCATCGGCGAGGGCACGGTGGTCTGGCCCTTCGCCTCGCTGGGCCACGCGCCGCAGGACCTGAAATATAAGGGCGAGCCATCAGAACTGATCATCGGCCGCAACAACCGCATCCGCGAGAATGTCACCATGAATACCGGCACCGAAGGTGGTGGCATGGTGACGCGCGTCGGTGATGGCGGCCTGTTCATGGTCGGCGTCCATATCGGTCATGATTGCATCGTTGGCGACAATGTCATTCTGGCCAACAATGCCACCCTGGGCGGGCATGTGGTGCTGGGCGACCATGCCGTGCTGGGCGGGCTGTCGGCCGTGCATCAATTCGTGCGCATCGGAGCCCATGCCATGATCGGCGGCATGTCGGGCGTGGAGGCGGATGTCATCCCCTATGGGCTGGTCAAGGGTGATCGCGCCTTCCTGGCCGGGTTGAACCTGGTGGGCATGCAGCGCCGCGGCTTTCCCAAGGAGGATATCCATGCGCTGCGGGGTGCCTTCCGCCAGCTGTTCGAGGGTGAGGGCCAGATGGCCGACCGGATCGCTGCTGTGACGGCGGAAGTTGGCGGGGTGCAGGCCGTGGCCGACGTCCTGTCCTTTCTGGCCGACCGGGGCAGCCGCGCCCTGACCCAGCCGCGCTGAACCGCTGATGGCGGCGCGGCTGGGCATCATCGCCGGCGGCGGCGACCTGCCGCGGCAGGTGGCGCAGGCCTGCCGGCGTGGCGGACGGCCCTTCTTCGTCATCGCCCTGGAGGGGCAGGGGGCCGAGGTCTGGCTAACACCGGACCTGCCCCATGCCGTGCATCGCATGGGCGCTGCCGGCGCCATGCTGGACCGGCTGCGGGCCGAGGGGGTAACGGAGATCATTCTGGCCGGCGGCGTGCGCCGCCCCTCGCTTTCCGACCTGCGGCCAGACTGGTATGCCGCCCGTTTCTTTGCGCGCCTGGGCCTGAAGGCCCTGGGCGATGACGGCCTGCTGCGCGCCGTGGCGGGTCTGCTGGAGGCGGAGGGATTCCGGGTGGTGGCGGTGCAGTCGCTGATCACCGATTTGGTGACGCCCGGCGGTGTGCTGACCGCGGTGGCTCCCGATGTGCAGGGTTTGGCCGACATCGCCCATGGCCTGTCTGTGGCCCGCGCCCTCGGGGTGGCGGATGTGGGCCAGGCCGTGGTGGTGCAGCAGGGGCTGGTGCTGGGGGTGGAGGCGATCGAGGGCACCGACGCGCTGATCGCCCGCTGCGCGTCTCTGAAGCGGGAAGGGCTCGGCCCCGTGCTGGTGAAATGCGCCAAGCCGGGGCAGGATCGGCGCCTGGACTTGCCCACCATCGGTCCCGACACCGTGGCCGCCTGCGTGGCCGGCTTCTATGCCGGCATCGCGGTGGAGGCGGGGGGGACATTGTTCGTGGGGCGTGAGGTGGCGGTGGCAGCGGCGGATGCGGCCGGGCTGTGGATCAAGGGGGTCGTGCCATGAAAGCCCCCCTGATCTTCCTGATCGCGGGTGAGCCGTCGGGCGACGTGCTGGGTGCCCGGCTGATGGCGGCACTGAAGCAGGCGACGGCCGGGCAGGTGCGGTTCGCCGGCGTGGGCGGGGAGCGGATGATCGCCGAGGGTTTGGACAGCCTGTTCCCCATGGAGGAACTGACCCTGTTCGGACTGGCCGAATTGCTGCCCAAGCTGCCGAACCTGATCCGCCGCATCGGGCAGACGGCTGACAGCATCCTGTCGTGCAAGCCCGACGCGGTGGTCACCATCGACGCGCCGGATTTCTGCTTCCGGGTGCTGAAGAAGGTCCGGCGGGCGGATGCTTCGATCAAGCTGATCCATTACGTGGCGCCCACCGTCTGGGCCTGGCGTCCCGGCCGGGCGAAGAAGATCGCTTCCTTCCTGGACCATCTGCTGGTCCTGCTGCCGTTCGAGCCACCCTATTTCGAGGCGGTGGGCCTGCCCGCTACCTTCGTGGGCCATTCGATCGTGGAGGCGGGGGTGGAGAAGGGCGACGGCCCGGCTTTCCGCGCCCGGCATGGCATTGCCGCCGACACGCCCCTGCTCTGTGTGTTGCCCGGCAGCCGGCGCAGCGAGATCAAGGTGCTGCTGCCCGATTTCGCGGCGACGCTGGTGATCCTGAAGCAACGCCATCCGGACCTGCGGGCGGTGGTGCCGACGCTGGGAAAGGTGGCGCACGCCGTGACAGCGGCCGCCGCATCCTGGCCGGTGCCGTCCCTGGTCGTGCAGGGCGACGCTGACAAGTATGACGCTATGGCCGCCAGCGATGTGGGCCTGGCCGCCAGCGGCACCGTGGCCCTGGAACTGGCGCTGGCCCGGTTGCCCGCGGTCATCGCCTATCGCATCCATCCGCTGACCTACCGGCTCTACCGCCGTTTGATCCGGGTGAAGTACGCCAATCTGGTCAACATTATGCTGGACCGCATGCTGGTGCCGGAGCGGCTGCAGGATGAGTGCACGCCCGACAAGCTGGCCGATGCCGTTTCGGTGCTGCTGACCGATCCCGACGTCCGCCGGGAACAGGTTGAGGGCGTGGCACAGGTGGCGCAATGGTTGGGGCAGGGCGGGGAGAGAACCCCCAGCCAAAGGGCGGCGGATGCCGTATTGGGCGTGGTGAAGGGCGGTCGCTGACGTGTCATGATGGGTGCCGATTGAACCAATGGTCATGACATGCCCGAGTTCGCCGACCTGATCCGCCAGGGTGCCGCCCATGCCTGGCTGTTTGTGCCCAGCGCCATCCTTTTGGGTGCCCTGCACGGGTTGGAGCCGGGACATTCCAAGACCATGATGGCGTCCTTCATCGTGGCCGTGCGCGGCACCGTGGGCCAGGCCATGATGCTGGGACTGGCGGCTACATTATCGCATACAGCGGTGGTCTGGCTGGTGGCGCTGGTTGGCCTGCATCTGGGGCGTGAACTGGCGGGGGAGCGCATGGAGGGATGGTTCCAGCTCCTCAGTGCCGTGATCATGCTAGGTATGGCTGCGTGGCTGTCGGCTCCCCTCTGGCGGCCGCACCGTCACGACCATCACGACCACGACCATGATCACGGCGGGAACCACCATCACGGCCATGAAGAAGACGCCCACGCCCGCCATCACGCGGCGGAGATTGCCCGCCGCTTCGCAGGTGGGACGGCAACGACGGGACAGATCATCCTGTTCGGTCTGACGGGTGGGCTGATCCCCTGTCCGGCGGCCATCACGGTGCTGCTGATCTGCCTGCAGCTCAAGGAATTCAGCCTGGGCATCGCCCTGGTACTGTGTTTCAGCATCGGACTGGCCTTGACCCTGACAGGCAGCGGCGTTGTCGCGGCATTGGGTGTCCGCCACCTGTCATCACGCGGGTTCGGGTTTGAACGGCTGATGGCCCGCGCGCCTTATCTCTCTGCTGTCCTGATCCTGCTGATCGCCGCCTATATGGGCTGGCACGGGCTGACGGCACTGCTCACGGCGCCGTATTCTCCGCCCTGACCGTTGCCACCAGGCCGTTCTTCAGCTTGGCCTGGGCCGAGCGGCGCAGGCCGTCATCCTTGTCGGCCTGGTGGGCGGCGCGGGACCATTGGAAGCGGGCTTCATCCTTGCGGCCCACGGCCCAGTAGGCATCGCCCAGATGGTCGTTGATCGACGGGTCGGCCGGTTCCAGCTCCAGCGCCTTTTCCAGCGTCTCCACCGCCTGTTCCATCTTGCCCAGTTTGAACAGGGCCCAGCCCAGGCTGTCGGTGAAGAAGCCGTCGCGGGGCCGCTGAGCCAGGGCCTTTTCGATCATGGCCTTACCCTCTTCCAGGCGCTGGCCGCGATCAACATAGGAATAGCCCAGATAGTTCAGCAGGCTGGGCTGGTCCGGTTGTAAGGCCAGCGCCGTCTTCAGCGCCGCTTCCGCCGCCGGCCAGTCGCCCTTGGAATCGAGCGCCATGGCGCGGGCGTAATGCAGCACCCAGTCGCGCACGCCGGGTTCCGGCACCCGTACCAGCGCCGCATCATAGGCCGTCAGGGCCTGATCGAAGCGTTTGGCAACGCGATGCATGTCGCCCAGGCGCAGCAACGCATCGGTGCGCGTCGGCCGTTCCGCCGCCATCTTCTGCAACAGCGCCGCCGCCTCGTCATCACGGTTCAACTGGCGCAGCAGGTCGATCTGGCGCAGGCGCGCCATCCACAGCATGCCGGGGCTGCCGGTTGCGGCGCGGAATTCGGCCAGTGCCGTCTCGTCCCGATCGCGGGTGATCAGGATGTCGCCGATCAGCATGCGGGCCAGCGGCTGGGCAGGATCAAGGCGCAAGGCGACACGTCCATAGAGCAGCGCCATCTCCGCGGCCCCTTCCTGGTGCAGGGCCGACGCCAGCTGGAACAGGGCCTCCCCCAGGCCGGTGGCGGCCGTGCCGACCAAGGGGGCGGGGATATCCCCCTTAGTCAGCCGGGCCAACGCGTCTTCCATCACCATGCTGTCGGGATTGGCATCCAGGAAGGAGCGGTAAAGCTTGCGTGCCGCGTCGGCAGCGCCGGACCGTTCCTGGAAATTGCCGATCAGCAGCGTCAGGCGCAGCGGCATGCCCTGTCTGGCCACTTCCGCGTAATGCTGGAAAGCGGCGTCGCGGTCGCCGCGTATGTCGGCAATCAGGGCCAGTTGCTGGGTACGGATGGTCTTGAACCCGTCATGATTGCCCAGCGGGTCCAGAAGTGTCACGGCGCGATCATAATCCTTCTCCGCCACGGCGATCCAGCTGGCCAGCAGGGGCCCCAGATAGGGGGACATGCCGTCGGTGGGCAGCTTGGCCGCCCGCGCCGCCGCTTCCTTCGTGCGGCCGGCGCGCAGATCGTCGGCGACCAGCAGGGCATGGGCCACGAAGCTGCCGCCCTGTTCCATGACGACCTGACGGCGGGCCAGCGCCAACGCCTCCTCCTCTTTGCCCTCACCCAGGGAGAGTAGGAAAGTGCGGCGCAGCAGGGCAGGATTGTCGGGGTCCTGTTTCAGGGCCGCGCCCAGATTGGCGCTGGCCACGTCCCAGGCCCCGGCATTCTGTGCGATGCGGCCCATCAGGTAACGGGCGACGGCGTTGCTGTTGGACGGGTGGCTGCTGGCTGCGGCTTGCGCTGGAGTGGGGGATTGTTGGGCCGATGCGGCACCCGTGAGGGTGAGCGCCAGCACCATCGCCTTCAGGGCCGCCCTTGGCGACCGGAAACCCTTCGCAACCACTCAGCACCATCCTTCCATCCCGCAAGAGAGGCGGGTCAATCACTTGCCGATCCCGATTCCGCCGGGTGGTTTGGAGATAGCATATCGCGTGCCAGCGACCAGCGCTGCAAAAGGATATTTGTCAGGAGCAGACCTGTGACATCTGCTGCCACGTCTGAAAAACTGGCTTCCCGCCCCGGTACCAGGGATTGGGCCCATTCGATACCGATCCCCAGGGCTAGTAGGGCCAATATCGCGCCCAGGCGCGTGACCGGGCTGCGGAAGGTCCAGAAGGCCACAACGGCCAACCCGGTGAAGCAGGCGACATGCAGGAACTTGTCGGAAAAGCCGTCGCCGGGTGGCGCCAGCTGTGGCTGTACCGCCATCCAGGGCAGGACGATCATGGAGGTGCCCAGGATCAAGGCACCGATCATGCGCCGCACTGTGGCCGGTGGATTGAGCAGATGAGCGAGCAGGGCCAGACTCCGATCGTCCCGGCGGCGAAACAGTTCAGAGAATAGCGGAATTCCGCGCGTGCGGCGAGTGGGTTCGGGTCAAACGACACCTATGCATATTTTGCAATCGCGTCGCGCAAAAACATGGCACTCTATTGCCTATTTTTTAACAAACATCATTGTAATAAAGGGCCTGCTGACGGCGAAGTCGTCAGCCGCTCGAACCCAGGGACCTTGCATGTATCCCGCAGTGGCGACCGGAGCCCTTGATCCGGCAAATGGCATGGTGGCGGCCTCCCTGTCCACCCCCGCTTTCGAAACGACCGCGGTCTCCACGCCGCCTCCGGCCAATGATCCCGTTTTCGACGGGGTGGATGTGCTGAGCGACCAGATCCTGGCCGCCGTGGCGCGCAGCCGGGCGCTGGGACATCGCGACACCCGCATCACGCTGACGCGACCCACCGAAACGGTGGAAGGGGTTCGCAACCGTCTGCTGATGGCGGGGCTGGCCCCGGTGGTCCGGGCCTCCAGCATGGGCGGTGTGTCGGTCCTGTCGGTTCGCTGCTGAACAGCGGACCGATCGGGCTTGCCCGGACGGGACGAATTGTTCATGATCCGTACTCATGAACAATTCACCCGAACCCGTCGCTATTGACCCCGACATACCGTCACTGCCGACGGTGCCCCTGCCGCGCCCCATGTCGGATGCGGCGGTGGCCATCACGCGCGGCGCGCGGCGCATGCTGGCCGAACGCGGATTGCGCGGGCTGGTGGAATTTCCGCTGGCGAACGGAAGGCGTGCGGACATCCTGGCCCTTGGCCCCGATGGCGACGTGACCATCGTGGAAGTCAAGAGCGGCGCCATCGATTACAAGACCGACCAGAAATGGCCGGAATATCTGGAATTCTGCGACCGGTTCTATTTCGCGGTCGATGCCGACTTTCCGGTCGAACTGATCCCCGCCGAATGCGGATTGATCATCGCCGATGCTTTCGGGGCGGAGATCATCCGTCCGTCGCCCCAGGCCAGGCTGGCACCGGCCCGTCGCAAGGCGCTGACACTCCGGGTCGCGCAGGTGGCCATGGGCAGGTTGCACCGGGTGGAGGACCCCGGCTTCAGGATCGCGGAGTAAGGGCTGCCCCTTACTCCAGCATCGGCGATCCCGTCTCGATCTCCACCAGGGCCGCCAGCAGCGGTACCGCGATATCGCGGCGCTGGCCGCTGCCGCGCTCGGCCTCCAAAATGGCCGCCTGGAACGTGCCGCGCCAGCGATTGTCGGTATAGAGCAGCTTGTCGGCGCGCGCGCGCTGCACCAGGGTGATGGGGGTGCGGCTGTCGGTGACGGCCTTGTCCAGCCGGGCCGACAGCGTATCGGCCTGGCTGCGGTCCTTGGCCTTCAGCGCGCCGTCGATCAACTCGACATAGGTTTCGGCCTTCAGGTCATTGTCCTGCAGCTGGTCGGCGTAGGTCAGGGTCAGCACCTTCTCCCCGCGCGCCTCCAGCTTTCCCAGCACCTGCGGGATGGTCCAGGGACTTTCCTCCTGCACGGTGCGCAGCAGCCCCAGCGCCAGGTTGGTGTCACCCAGATCGCCGGCCGCCACGGCCAGTTCCGGTGGGCAGCAATTGCCCTGGCGATCCTTGAAGCGGCTGAACTGCTCCTGCACCGTGTTCAGGAACAGGGTGCGGGCGCGCGCCTCCAGCCCGACATGCAGCAGCGACTGCGCCACCAGGCCCAGTTCCCAGGCGCAACCCTGGGTGCGGGCGAATTCGGTCACCTCCTCGGTGACCTCCGTCGCCTTGGCCATGTCGCCGCGCCAGACCAGGGCCTCGACAATGTCGGACAGGTTATAGACGCGGGTGGCGCAGTCATGAAACCCGCGGGTGATCGCCAGGGCCCGGTCCACCTCGCCCGTCAGGGCCAGGGTACGGCTGACGAACAGGTCGGGGCTGACGTCGCCCTTGGCCCCACCCGTCCGCAGGGCCTGCGCGAAAGGGGCGACGATAGGCCTGACCCTTTCCTTGTCGCCAATCTGATAATGGGCCACGGCCAGCGACAGCCAGTCCCAGCGCGGGGCGGCGATGGGATATTCAACAGGCGTGACCAGCGCTTCGATCCGGTGCAGCAGGCAGGCATTCGATTTCGGATCGGCACAGACCAACCCCCGTAAGCGATTCTTGAATTCGACATAGTCGAAATCGCCGATGAACTGGTTGGTCATCAACTGCACGGCCAGCGTGCTTTCCGGCAGGCGGGTAACGATGTCGGCCAAGAGCGCGTCGGCCTGCTGCAACAGCTTTGACTGTTCCGCCTCGTCATAGGATTGGTCGGCCTGGCGGATGGCCTGCATGGCCTGCACGAACTGCCGGTTGGCCTGCGCATTCTGGTCGGTGCTTTGCGCCCAGGCGACGGATGGCGACAGGATCAGGGCGAAAGCCAGCAGGGCGGGGGCGAACAGGGCCCGCCCCCAATCATGGCCCCAATTACGCCCCCAGTGGCGCGTGCGGCCCTCAATTCGGGACTTGGACATGGCTCACCACCCGCCGGACCCGCGAGATTTCCCGCGCATGGTTGCGTACCCGTTCAAGTTCCTGCGGCGACCGGGCGCGGCCCATCAGATAGATGGTCTGGTTGACGGTCTCGATCGTGTAGTTGCTGGACGTGATTTCCGGATCGGTCATCAGGTCCTTGCGCAGCGTGGCGGTGATCCACATGTCGGCAGTGCGGTCGGACAGGCTGCTCTCATCGCCGATGCCGATCTCGTTGATCACTTCCTTCAAGCCATCGACCTGCCAGGCCAGCTTCACGGCCAGAACGCGTTCGTCGGGATTGGCGGCACGACCGGTCAGCAGCGCGCGGGCATCGCGCACCTCCACCCGCATCCGGTCGCCAAGCTCGCCTGCCTCCAGCCAGCGCTTCTCAATGGCATTGCGCAGGCCACTATCATCCAATACCGCCGCCGGCTTGGCTTCACCGCCATCAGTGGCGATGGCCGGACCGGTCAGGGCCAGACCGGCCGCCACCAGCAACGCCATCCCCAGACCCCTGGGCGCCCAAAGGCGCATGTTCCCCATTTTTCATGCCTCCTGCGGCCGTTCGGTTCCCGTTGCACGGCCGGACTTTAACGGTGAAATGTGGTCAGAACCGGGCCGGGGGATGCGGTTTCCGCCCCGGCGGGGTGGGTCAAGGGGGCCTCAGGCGAAAGGGGCGGCGGTCACCACCGCCGTCAGTTCACGGGCCAGGATGCCGGCGATGTTGCGGCGTGCCGTGGCATCGCGCAGCAATGTCTCATCCTGGGTATTGGACAGAAATCCGGTTTCGATCAGCAGCGACGGGATGTCCGGCGCCTTCAGCACGGCGAAATTGGCCGACCGCATGGGATTCTCCAGCAGGCGGACATCCTTGCCCGCGCCGGAGATGATGGATTGCTTGGCATGCAGTGCGGCCGTCACGGTGTGGCGGGCGGCCAGATCCATCAGGATGCCCGCCACCTTCTCATCCAGGCCAGATACGTCCACGCCCAGCCCGCCGGCAATATTCTCCTGCTGGGCAATGGCGGCGGCGAAATCGTCGCTGGCCTTTTCCGACAGGGTATAGGCCGACATGCCGCGCGCCGCCTTGTTGGGCGCGCTGTCGGCATGTAGCGAGATGAACAAGTCCGCCTTGGCCTGCTGCGCCATCCGCACCCGTTCCTTCAGGTCGATGAAACGGTCATTGTCGCGCGTCAGTTGCACCTGCCAGCCCTTGGCCCTGGCCAGCTGACGGGCAACCTCCTTGGCGATGTCCAGGACGACAGTCTTTTCGTAGGTGCCACGCGCGCCGATGCAGCCGGGATCATGGCCACCATGGCCGGGATCCAGCATGATCAGACGGGGGGGACGGGGCTTGCGGGCCGGCGGCTTGGGCTTGCCGCCTTCCTGCGCCTGGGCGTGCGACGGGGGGACGTGCAACAGCGTGACCGTTGCCATCGGCACGACGGCCGGGACAGTCAAAGCGAAACGGAGCAAATCCCTGCGATTCATCGACGCGACCACCATGCGGGCCGGAAAGTTCAGGCCCTCGTCAACTGCCCATGTTTGGACCCCACCGCACCGTTGCGCAACAGAAACATGCGTGCCTGTTGCGCAACTGCGGCATTGTGTGCCTGCAAGGCTACAGGTGGGATGATGCGCGACGCCTCAGCTGCATCCCGTCGTGCTGCCGCAGGTGTCGCATTTCAGGCAGGTGCCGTTGCGCACCAGCGTCATGTTCTGGCATTCGGGGCAGGGGTCGCCCTCATAGCCCCGTGCCCTTGCCTCCTTGGCACGTTCGAACCGCGCATCATGGCGCCCGACCGTGCCGCCACGGATGGCGGTACTGGACAGGCTGTCGGAATGGACGGATGCACCGCCGGCGAAGGCGGTGGCATCCGTGCCCGTGGCAGCCAGACCCGATGCCGCCTGCTGGAAGCCCGCCAGGATACGGTCCTGCAGGCCCCCGGACACCACCCGCAGGTTGGAGCGCATGTAGCCGGTGGACGCGATGCGGGCCACGGTGGCCAGCGTCTCCTGCGTCAGGCGGGCGGCATGATCGGGCAGTTCGGGCGCCATGTTGGCCGCTTCAGGCAATCCCGCCAGATCGGCCTGGGCGTCGCCGCGGCCCATCGTGTCGGGCAGCAGATCCTCCGGCGTGGCATGCGCCAGATCGTTGCGGCCCAGATAGCTGATGGCCAGTTCCCGGAATACATAATCCAGGATGCTGGTCGACATCTTGATGGCGTCATTGCCCTGGACCATGCCCGACGGCTCAAACCGTGTGAAGGTAAAGGCCTCCACATATTCCTCCAGCGGCACGCCATATTGCAGGCCCAGCGATACCGCGATGGCGAAATTGTTCATCATCGACCGGAAGGCGGCCCCTTCCTTGTGCATGTCGATAAAGATCTCGCCCAGCCGGCCATCCACATATTCGCCGGTGCGCAGATAGACCTTGTGCCCGCCGACCATGGCCTTCTGGGTATAGCCCTTGCGGCGCTGCGGCAGTTTTTCCCGCGCGCCCGCCTGCACGACCTTTTCCACCACCCGCTCGACCACACGTTCCACGACGCGCTCGGTGACCTGCGCGACGCGCTCGGCGGCCGGGGCCTCGACGATGCGGTCCAGCAGGCTCTGGCTTTCACTGTCCAGATCTTCCTCATCCTCCAGCACCTGGGCGTTCAGGGGCTGCGACAGCTTGGACCCGTCGCGGTACAGCGCATTGGCCTTGATACCCAACCGCCAGGACAGCAGATAGGCGTCGTTGCAGGCATCGACCGACGCGCTGTTGGGCATGTTGATGGTCTTGGAAATGGCGCCGGAGATGAAGGGCTGGGCCGCCGCCATCATGCGGATATGGGCTTCGGCCGACAGGAAGCGCTTGCCGATCTTACCGCAGGGGCTGGCGCAGTCGAAGACAGGCAGGTGCACATCCTTCAGGCCCGGCGCCCCTTCCAGCGTCATGGCGCCCGCGACATAGACGTTCGCCGCCTCGATCTCCTTCCTGGTGAAGCCCAGATGGGCCAGCAGGTCGAAGCCCGGCGTCTCCATCAGGTCGGCCGGCACACCCAGGGTGCGCGTGCAGAATTCCGACCCCAGGGTCCATTTGTTGAAGACGAACTTGATATCGAAGGCCGATTCCAGCGCGCCTTCGACCGCCCTGATTTCCGCGTCACCAAAGCCCAGCTTGCGCAGCCGGTCATGATTGATACCGGGCGCCCCCACCAGGGTGCCATGACCCACGGCATAGCGTTCGATCTTCGCGATGGTGGCGTCATCATAGCCCAGGCGCGACAGCGCCTCCGGCACGACGCGGTTGATGATCTTGAAATAACCGCCGCCGGCCAGCTTCTTGAACTTCACAAGGGCGAAGTCCGGCTCGATCCCCGTCGTGTCGCAATCCATCACCAGGCCGATGGTGCCGGTGGGGGCGATCACGGTGGCCTGGGCGTTGCGGTAGCCATGTTCTCGGCCCAAAGCCAGGGCATCGTCCCAGGCCGCACGCGCGGCGGTGACCAGATCGGCATCGGGGCATTCATCGGCGACCAGCGGCACCGGCGCCACCGACAGACCCTGATACCCGGAACGCGCCCCATGGGCGGCGCGGCGATGGTTGGCGATGACGCGCAGCATCGCTTCCCGATTGGCGGCAAAGCCGGGGAAGGGCCCCAGCTCACCGGCCATCTCCGCCGACGTCGCATAGGACACGCCGGTCATCAGCGCCGTGATGGCGCCGGTCAGGGCGCGGCCTTCGACGCTGTCATAGGGCAGGCCCGCGGCCATCAGCAGGCCGCCGATATTGGCGAAACCCAGGCCGAGCGTGCGGAAATCATAGGACAGGCGTGCGATCTCGCGCGAGGGGAACTGCGCCATGGCCACGGAGATTTCCAGGACCATGGTCCATAGCCGGCAGGCATGGGTGAACGATTCGATATCGAAACGACCGTCGGCCTTGCGGAACTCCATCAGGTTCAAGGACGCCAGGTTGCAGGCCGTGTCGTCCAGGAACATATATTCGCTGCACGGGTTGGACGCGTTGATGCGGCCGCTTTGCGGGCAGGTGTGCCAATCATTGATGGTGGTGTCGAACTGCACGCCGGGATCGGCCGACTGCCAGGCGGCATAGCCGATCTTGTCCCACAGGTCGCGGGCGCGAAGCGTCTTGGCTACCTTGCCATCGGTGCGGCGGATCAGGTTCCAGGGGCCGTCGGCCTGCACCGCTTCCAGGAAGCCGTTGGGCACGCGCACCGAATTGTTGGAATTCTGGCCGCTGACGGTCAGGTAGGCTTCCGAATCCCAGTCGGTGTCGAAGGTGCGGATATCCATCTCCGCATAGCCCTGGCCGGCCAGCTGGATGGCGCGCTGGATATAGTTTTCCGGCACCAGATCGCGCCGCGCGGCAATGATGGCGCGTTTCAGGGCGCGGTTCCGGGCCGGGTCCAGCCGGTCGGCATCGGCACCGATGCCTTCGTTGCAGGCGGCCATCACCATGTTCAGGTGGCGCGACACCTGCTTGGATCCGGTAACCAGGGCGGCAACCTTCTGTTCCTCAACGACTTTCCAGTCGATATAGGCTTCGATGTCGGGATGGTCCAAATCCACCGTCACCATCTTGGCCGCACGCCGGGTGGTGCCGCCGGACTTGATGGCGCCCGCCGCGCGGTCGCCGATCTTCAGAAAGCTCATCAGGCCGGACGATTTGCCGCCGCCCGACAGTTTCTCATTCTCGCCCCGCAGGCGGGAGAAGTTCGTTCCGCTACCGGAACCATACTTGAACAACCGGGCCTCACGGACCCACAGGTCCATGATCCCGCCCTCATTCACCAGATCATCGGCCACCGACTGGATGAAGCAGGCATGCGGCTGCGGCCGTTCATAGGCGGAATTGGACGGGGTGACGGCACCCGTGGCGGGATCGACATAGAAGTGCCCCTGGGCCGGACCGTCGATGCCATAGGCCCAATGCAGGCCGGTATTGAACCATTGCGGGCTGTTGGGGGCCGCCATCTGGCGGGCCAGCATGAAGCGCATCTCGTCATAGAAAGCCGACGCGTCGCTTTCCGAATCGAAATAGCTTCCCTTCCAGCCCCAATAGGCCCAGGTGCCGGCCATACGGTCGAACACTTGGCGGGCCGACATCTCTCCGCCCGTACGGCCCTCCGCCGGCAGCTTGGCGAGCGCCTTCTCGTCCGCGACATGGCGCCACAGGAAGGAGGGGACGGAATTCTCCTCCACCGCCTTCAACCGCATGGGCAGGCCGGCGCGGCGGAAATATTTCTGGGCCAGGATGTCGCAGGCGACCTGGCTCCATTCCGCTGGCACCTCGATATCCCTGGCCTGGAAGACGATGGAGCCGTCGGGATTGCGAATCTCGCTCGTGGCCGTTCGGAACGGGATGTCCGCATAGGCATCCTGACCTTCAACGGTGAAACGGCGTTCGATACGCATATGCTCTGCCCCTTCCCAGACAAGGCGGCGGTGCCGATCCATCCCGTCCGGAAAGGACGGGCCCAGGGCGCCTGTGCCGCTATATGTGGTGACGGCCGGAAGGCTAGGCCACAGGGGCTGGCACGGCAACCGTATTTTGTTGGGTAATTCGGACGCACATACCGCTTATTGTGGTTGACGTTGCGGCCCCCTGGGGATTGCCGGCGCGCCTGTCATGAATGGCGGAAAATCTTGACATGGCGGGGGCGCCCCTTGCGTGAGTCGCCCGCGCCCCCATCTCCGGTGGATGCATAAGGTCAGGTGCCCCGTCGCAGGATATATGCACACCGGACAGGGGGTTTCATTCCGTCCTCAACGGTGGCAGGGTGCGCCCGCCGAATGTGGCCGATACTATTGCGCAAGCGTCCCCTGAATGCCCCTCACCCCCGATCCCGAGTCCCACGCGCCCCCGTCTGCCCCGCCCGCCGAAGGCATGAGCCGGCGGCAGAAGGCGTTGCT
The DNA here is from genome assembly GCF_058793615.1 of Niveispirillum sp. GW835-FHT14G11. Taxonomy (NCBI): domain Bacteria; kingdom Pseudomonadati; phylum Pseudomonadota; class Alphaproteobacteria; order Rhodospirillales; family Azospirillaceae; genus Niveispirillum; species Niveispirillum sp. GW835-FHT14G11. Next base: position 106,981 of record NZ_JBXAFZ010000008.1, on the reverse strand, counting down.
GGGCATCGGCACTGTGCTGTTCCTGGGCGTACTGCTGTTTGTCGCCGTCAAACATGTGATGGCCGAGGTCAATCTGGGGGACGTCCGGGCCTATCTGGAGGCGCTGCCGCTGTCCAAGGTGGTGAAGGCCATCGCGCTGACGGCCTGTGCCTATTGGCTGCTGACGCTCTATGATCTGTCGGCCCTGATCTATCTGAAAAAGAAGGTGCCCTATGGCACCACGGCGTTCGCGGCGGCCAGTGGCTATGCCATTTCCAACAATGTCGGCTGGGCGGTGATCAGCGGGGCGGGCGTGCGCCTGCGCGCCTATGGGGCGGCCGGTTTGACGCCAGGGGACGTGGCCCGTGTCGTGGTCTTCTCCACCACGACCTTCACGCTGGGTCTGACCTTCACAGGCGCGGTGGGCATGATCATTGGCGCCCATCCCGTCTCTGTCCTGCTGAAGATCCCCGAACTGGCGGTGCAGGCGGCCGGCGCGGCCATGCTGCTGGGCCTGCTGGCCATCTGCATCATCACGGCGGTGACGCACAAGCCCGTGAAGCTCTGGCGCTGGTCGATCCAGCTGCCCAGTTGGGGCGGTGTGGTGTCGCAGATCACCATCGCGTCTGCCGAACTGGTGGTGACGGCGGCCATCTTGTGGATGCTGCTGCCCGTCGATCTGGTGGTGCCCTTCACCGCCTTCGTGGCCCTGTTCTGCGCGGCACTAATCGTGGCGATCTTCAGCCATGTGCCCGGTGGCATCGGCGTGTTCGAAAGCATCATCCTGCTGGGCATGGCCGACCATGACGCGGCCAGTTCCATCCTGGGCGCCCTGCTGGCCTATCGCTTCATCTATTATGTGCTGCCACTGGCCCTGGCCGGCCTGTCCATCGCCATCTGGGAGATCCGCCACCATACCGGCCGTATCGGCCGGGCGGCCGACCGGCTGCGCGGACATAAGGATAGCGAAGGCTGAGCGGGGCAGGGTAGGCCCTGTTGCAGTGGACAAGCTCCCCGCCGCCGGTGCATAGTCCGGCCGATCTTCAGTTCCGCATAACGGAAGTCCCTATGAGCGACCGTATTTCCCTGTCCACCTGGATGGCCAACATCCAGATCCGGCTTCTTGTGTGGCGCGCCGCCCGTCATGTCGGGACCGATGCCCTGGGGAATCGCTATTTCGAGGAAAAGAAGGCCCGCAAGGGCATGAAGGCCCGCCGCTGGGTGCTGTACCGCGGAGAGCCGGATGCCAGCCTGGTGCCGCCGGAGTGGCATGGCTGGATGCATTACAACATGGCCTCTCCCCTGCCCGAGGGCAGCGAGTTCCACAAGTCCTGGCAGAAGCCGCATCTGCCCAACCCGACGGGCACGGTCCAGGCCTATCGCCCGCCCGGCCATCTGTTCTCCGGCGGTAAGCGCGACAAGGCCACCGGCGATTACCAGGCCTGGACGCCGAACTGATCATCCCTATCTTCTGGGATGTCGCATGGCGGCGCCGCAAAAGCGCCGCCATGATCGTTTAAGGGATCTCCATCGGGGGTCCATCAGGAGCTGAAAAGTCCCATGCGCAAGAACGTGATCGAAACCGTCCTGGGCGCCGTCGTCCTTCTGGTCGCCGGCTTCTTCCTGTTCTTCGCCTACACGTCCAGCAGCGTGAAGGCGGTGTCGGGATATGCGCTGGAAGCGCGGTTCAGCAGCACAGGCGGCCTGTCCGCCGGGTCGGATGTCCGCATCTCCGGTGTCAAGGTGGGCACGGTCACGGGCCAGCACCTGGACAAGCAGACCTTCCAGGCCGTGGTCGTGATGCAGATCGACAGCAATATCCAGCTGCCGCGCGACACCACGGCCAGCATCGCCAGCGAAAGCCTGCTGGGTGGCCGCTATCTCCAGCTTGATCCGGGCGGGGAAGAGGACAAGCTGAAGGCGGGGGACACGATCGAATATACGCAGAGCGCCGTGAACCTGGAGGATCTGCTGGGCCGCTTCATCTTCAATTCCGCCGGTGGTGAAAAGAAGGCCGATCCGGCCGCCCCCGTGACGCCGTAAGCATTGGCGGGCGGCCATGATGCCGCCCCAATAGGCTGTTTCACTGGCATCCCGCCGGCCCCCTTCGCCCGTTGAGCCCCATGCCCCGCTTCGCCCTGATCGGCCTTGCCCTTGCCTTGACCCTGCCGGCCTTCGCGCAGGAGGTCCCGCCGGCCGATCCGGCCGCAACGCCGGAGGTGCAGGCGCCGGTGGGGGCCGTGCAGCGGCCGGCCCCGCCGCCGCCGCCGGCACGCAAGTTCGATCCCATGCCCATGGCCCTGCTGCAGGGGTTGGACAAGGTGACCGCGCGGACCAGCACGTTCGAAGCGAAGGTGGGGGAGCCGGTTTCTTTCGGTCAGTTGACCATCCTGGTCAAGGCCTGCCAGAAGGCGTCGCCCATCGATCCGCCGGAATCCGCGGCGTTCCTGGATGCACGCGAAAAGCGGGCTGACGGGACGGTGGCGCCGGTGTTCGAAGGCTGGATGTTCGCGTCCAGTCCGGCCCTGTCAGCCATGGAACACCCGGTCTATGATGTCTGGGTCAAGGATTGCAGAAAGTCGGATACCAAGGCCCGCTCATCCTCCAGACAGTGAAAATCCGCACGCGCCGCCACGGCCTTTGACAGTTGCGTGCGATAGCGGTGGCGGGGGATTTCCTTGGCGCCGAACTGTGACAGGTGTTCAGTGAGAAACTGCGTATCCAGCAGCAGGTAACCGCCGGCCGTCAGGCGCGCCACCAGGTGCACCAGGGCCACCTTGCTGGCATCGGTGGCGCGGGAGAACATGCTCTCCCCGAAGAACGCCCCGCCCAGCGACACGCCATAGAGCCCACCCACCATCCGCCCATCCTGCCAGCACTCCACCGAATGGGCCTTGCCCATGGCGTGAAGCTGGCAATAGGCCTCCGTGATGTCGGCATTGATCCAGGTCTGCGGCCGGTCGAGGGCCGGTTCGGCGCAATGCGCCATGGTCTGGCGAAAATCGCTGTCGACCCGGACATGGAAGGGAAAGTGCCGCAGGGTCTTGCGCAGACGGCGCGGCACATGGAACCCATCCAGCGGCAGCACCCCCCGGAAAGGCGGGTCGAACCACAGCAGATCATCCGCGTCGGCACTCTCCGCCATGGGGAACACCCCACCGGCATAGGCGCGGATCAACAGTTCGGGCGTCAGTATACCCATCATTCCCTGGCGCATCGTGGCAGGGGCTCCATACGACCATAGCACTGCCCCCCGCCCGCTTTCAAACCTTCAGGCCGAGAACAGGGCGTAGCAGGCCATCAGCCCCAGCATGGAAAAGGCCTGGCCCGACCCGGTCAGGCGGCCCAGGGCCAGGGCGGCGGCCGGCGCGACCGCGGCCACGATCATCACCAGCCCTGCCGTCGCCATATGCCCTCGCACCAAAGCCATGGCCAGCAGCCCCGCCATGGGCAGCAGGGCCAGCACCAGCCCGGCCACATACCCGGCCGCCAGCCGTGCCATCACGGTGGCCGGTACGGCCGCCGTCAGGGGCAACAGCGATCGGCCACCCGCCCGCACGCCCAGATCGCCCAGGGCGAACAGGGCCGGCAGCAGCAGGGCGGCAACCCCTTGGTTTACCCCATCGGCGCCATCGACCAGCAGGGTGACGCCGATCGCCGCCACCAGCCAGGCCAGCCCCAGCTTCCAGCCGGGCCGCAGCAGGCGCAGTTCTGCCAGCACCAGGCCGGTCCAGCTGCCGCTTCCATTGGGGATGGGCGGCGGCATGCGCGCCGGTCCGGTCCGTTCCCTGGCAACCGGCTGCCGTGTCGATCCGGCCGGCTGCCGGAACCGATCACCGGCCAGCCCCGCCACCACGGCCAGCCCGGCCCCGGCCAGGAACCACAGGCCGCGCGCCAAGGCATAGGGGCCCAGCCAGTCGAACCCGTCCCAGGTGAAGGTGCCCTTCATCGTTCCGCCAATGCGGATGCCGAAGCTGGCGCCGTCTTTGCCCGTTCCGGTGCCGCCGCCCAGGTCGCGCATGGGCAGCCCGATGCCAAGCGGGTCGGCCATGGGGCCCATCGCGCTGCGCGAGACGGTGCTGGTCAGGGGCAGGATCACCAGCCAGGCCACCAACATCAGGATGCCGGCCACCACCGGACCGCGTGTCCAGGCCCGGGCCTCCACCAGCCCGCGGAATCCCGCCAGCAGCGATGCGGCGGGCACACCCACCAGCAGCAGCGGTCCCAGCAGGACCAGCGGCTGTTCCATCGGCGCATCACCGCGCAGCCCCTGGATGAACAGCCCGCCGATCCCGAAGCAGAACAGGAAGGCCGACAGGAAGGCGGTGTCGGCCAACCAGCGGCCCAGGGCGAATTCCGTATCGCTCACCGGCGTGGCGGCAGCCAGCAGCAGCGGGTGCCGGCTGGCCGGAAAACCGATGCGCAGGGCCACGAAATGGGCCGGCAACAGCAGAGAGACGCCCAGAGCGCCTAAGATGAAGCCCACCATTTCCGGCGTATAGATCGGCCGCTGGCTGGCGACCGACAGGGTGACATAATCGGCACTGCCCGGCGGCAGGGCCAGATTGGCCAGCATGCCGGCCAGCGCCAGCCAGGCCCACAGGCCCCGTCGCCGCGTGACGCCCGCCAGCTGGAAACGGGCCACGGCCAGGATTGCGGCTGTATTCATGCCGCACGCTCCGCCACGGCGGCCAGGTACGCGTCTTCCAGGCTGGGCGGTTCCGGAATGGCGCCCGGTGGATAGGCCTGGCCCTCGGCCAGCACCAGGCGCAGGCGGATGCCGTCTGCCATGCGCTTGCGGCCCGTCACGGTGCCCAGCTTGCCGGCCTGTTCGGCGGCAAGGGCCGGCAGGGTCAGGGTGACGACGCGCCCATCCAACGCCGCCGCCAGCGTTTCCGGCTTTCCATGCGCGATGGCGCGGCCGCTGGACATGATCAGCAGATCGTCGGCAATCGCCTCCAGATCCGACACGATATGGCTGGAGAACAGGATGATGGTGTGGGGCGCGATTTCGGCCAGCAGCGATTGCAGGGCCAGCTTCTCGAACCCGTCCAGTTCCGCCGTCGGCTCGTCCAGCAGCAACAGGTCTGGGCGGCCCAGCAGGGATTGTGCCACGATCAACCGGCGGCGCATGCCCCCCGACAGCTCGCCAACCGCCGTGTCCAGCTTGGCCGACAGGTTCAGCGTTTGCGCCAGTTCCTCCGCCTGCTGCCGGGCAGCACGGCCGGGCAGGCCCTTCAGCGCCGCCATATAGGCCAGCAACTGTCGTGGCGTGGCCTGGCTTGGCAGATCCACCGATTGCGGGGCATAGCCCAGGTGGGCATGGTGCGCGCGCAGGTTGCGGGCGATGTTCCGCCCACCGCGTTCTACCGTGCCGGCGCTGGGCACCAACGTGCCGGCCAGCATGGATAGCAGCGTCGATTTGCCCGCCCCGTTGGGCCCCAGCAGCCCATGGATGCCAGGGCCCAGCACCCAATCCACATCGGCGACGGCAGGGAAACTCCCAAAACGCCGACCAAGGCCCCGCAGCGTGACGGGGTCGGGCAGGCTGGGTGTGCGATGGGGCATGGGCAGGTCGCCTGCAATGTGATCGGCATTCAGGTGCCGCATGGGCACCATGCAAGTCATGGTAAGCCGCCCCCCGCCTGGGGGCAATCCCATCCGGGGTACCCCCGTCATGGAAACTTCACGAAACTGCCGCGTGAGCGTTACCAACCCATCTCTATGTCTTTTGGTGAGCCCCCGCGCTGGCGGCAGTTTCCGGCCGCACGCGGGGCCGTGGAACCGGATTTTGCTGGGATTTTAGCAAAATCCAATAGGTGGGGTGCGCGGCATGACCGAACTGACCTTGTCCGGCGATGATGTTCCTTCGATACAGACCCCGCCCGAGGGTGGGGATCGCCGACGCAAGCGTTCGGGCGGCTGGCTGGCTGGTCTGCTGGACGCCTCCAACTGGCGCTATGGCCGCCGGGACGGGGATGGGGGCTGGCTGGCGCAACTGTCAATTTCCACCCGTATTGGTTTCCTGGTGGGAGCCGCCCTGCTGACTGTGCTGCTGACGGCGGGCCTGTTCCTGCTGGGCGATGCGCGGCGGGAGAGTGCCACCGACCGGATGACCGGCCTGTCGTCGCTGGCGGAGACGGCGGCAGATCTGAACCGGGGCATGACCGCCCTGCAATTGCACATCACCCGCTTCCTGCGTGAACGCGATGCCGCGGCCGGTGATGCGTTCAAGTCGACCCTGGCGGAGGTGGAGAAGTCCGCAGCCGCTCTGGCCACCCACCCGGCGTTGGGCGAGGAGGCGGCAACCGTCACCGCCCTGGCCGAGAAGCTGACACGCCTCACGGCATCCTTCGATGCCGTGGATCAGGCCACCCGCGCCGTGGGCTTCACCGATGAGGATGGGCTGCGCGGCCAGATGTTCCGGTCCGTTGTGGCGGCGGAGTCCGAGCTGAAGAAATGGCCGGCGACCATGGGCGCCCAGCTGTTCATCGGCATGGCGGAGATGCGAAATGCCGAGAAATCGTTCCTGATGACCGGCGAGGACAAGTATGTGGGCCAGCATCGCAAGGCCTTCAACGAATTCTCGTTCTTCATCCCGGAAAGCCAGCTGGACCCGCAGACCAAGGAAGCCATCGATGCCCTGTCGCGCCAGTATCGGCAGGACATGGTGGCGCTGGCGTCGGCCACCACCATCCAGGCCAAGGCGGTGAAGGAGTTCGCTGCTGCCTTTGCGGAGACGGCACCGTTGCTGGACCGGCTGTTCACCTATACCAAGGCCGGCCTGTCGGAGGCCAAGGAAGCGGAAAGTGGCATCCGCAAGCAGACCCAGCGCCTGACCATGGCCATCGGCGGTACGCTGGTGGCCCTGTTCTGCGGCCTGTCGCTGCTGCTGGTCCGGTCGATCACCCGGCCGCTGGCCCAGATCGAAGGGGCCATGGAAGGGCTAGCCAAGGGCGAGCGCCTGTCTTTCATCCCCGGCACCGGCCGCAAGGATGAGATCGGCGACATGGCCCGCGCCATCGACGTGTTCCGGGTGAACGCGGAGGAGATGGACCGCCTGAAGGCGGAGGAGCAGGAGCGCGAGCGCCAGCACAAGCAGGAGATGGCCGACCGGCTGGGCAGCCTGGGTCAGGCGCTGGAACAGGAAATGACAAGGCGGGTGGAGGCTGTGCTGGCCGAAGCCGCCGGCATCGCCGCCATGGCCCAGAGCATGACCGGTGCCGCCACCCGCACCGGCGAACAGTCCGATGGTGTCGCGGGTGCCGCCCAGGATGCCACCAGCAATGTGCAGGCCGTGGCGGCCGCGACCGAGGAACTGGCGACCTCGTCGCGGGAGATCGGGCGACAGGTGACGGAGGTGGCGGACATGGTGCATGCCGCTGTGGAGCGCGGGGCCCAGACCCGCGCCATGGTCAACCAGCTTGCCGATGCCGCCCAGAATATCGGCCGCGCCGCCCAGCTGATCGGCGACATTTCCGGCCAGACCAACCTGCTGGCGCTCAATGCCACGATCGAGGCGGCGCGCGCGGGAGAGGCCGGGCGCGGCTTTGCCGTGGTCGCGGCGGAGGTGAAGAACCTGTCCAGCCAGACCGGCCTGGCGACGGAGGAGATCACGTCGCAGATCACCGCCGTGCAGCGGGCGACGGAGCGGGTGATCGCCGATATCCACCAGCTTCACGACGTCATCGCCCGCATCGATGATATCGCCGGTTCGATCAGTGCGGCGGTGACGGAGCAGGGCAGCGCCACCGAAAGCATCAGCGCCAGTGCCGCCGGTGCCGCCGACGGCACAATGGAAGTGTCCGACCGTATCCGGTCCGTGGCGGCTGACGCCAGCGAGACGCGGACCCTGTCCCAGGACCTGGGTCAGCGCGCCACGCAGGTGACGGCGGAGATGCGGGCGCTGCGCGAACGGCTGGACGCTATCCTGGCCGACAGCCAGCGCCAAGCGGCATGAGGGCGGCTGACAGATACCATTATTTTCGAGTTGACTTAATTAAGTAAATTCGAAAATATCTTCCCATGGACAGTTTCACCGCCCTTGCCGACCCGACCCGGCGTTCGATCCTGGAGATGCTGGGGCAGCAGCCCCATGGCGCCGGGGATATCGTCGCCCGGTTGCAGCAGGCGGGCGCCATCAGTGCGCCCGCCGTTTCCCAGCATCTGAAGGTGCTGCGCGATGCGGGGTTGGTGCGGGTGAAGGTGGATGGTCAGCGCCGCATCTACAGCCTGGACCCGGCGGGTCTGGATGCCATGGATGCCTGGATCGCGCGGGTGCGCGGCTTCTGGGCCTCACGGCTGGATGCGCTGGAACAGGCCCTGCGGGAGGATGTGGATGATGAATGATTTCGGATTGGTGACGGAGGCGGGCGCCGTGCGGTTCAACCGGCTGCTGCCGGGACCCGTCGAGCGGGTCTGGGCCTTCCTGACCGACAGCGACAAGCGCGGCCGCTGGCTGGCCTTCGGCGCTATGGAGGGGCGGGTGGGTGCGCCCTTCCGGCTGGAGTTCCATAATTGCAAGCTGGGGCCCGGCGATAACGACATCCCGGCCAAGTATCGCGACAATTGCCAGGATGGCGTGGCCACCCATGGCGTCATCCAGGCCTGGGAGCCGGGGCGCCTTCTTTCCTTCTCCTGGGCGGAGGAGGGCACGCCGTCACTGGTGACGATCGAGTTGAGCGCGGAGGGCGACAAGGTGCGCCTGATCCTGACCCACCGCCGGCTGGCGGGCCGTGATATGATGATCAGCGTGGCCGGCGGCTGGCACACGCACCTGGAGGTGCTGGCGGCCGAACTGTCGGGCGGGCCCGCCCCCGGCTTCTGGAAGCGCCATACCGCGCTGGAAGCGGAATATCAGGGGCGTCTGCCCTGAATCGCCATGCGGCCGGCGGGCGGCTGCCATGGGGACAGGTTGGGTGCGCCGCGGCATGGGTGGTGCTTTAATTAATGCACCACCCGGTACCGACCGGGTTTCCGGCCTGGGGCGATCTGAACATGCGCAGCGGTGACATCGGCAACAATCCCGCCGAACAGACGGCGGGCGGCCAGCCCCTGGCTGTGCCGGCAGGTTTGCCACCCGGTACCAGCTTCACCTGGTTCGTCGTCGTCATGGGTTTCCTGACCATGTTCGGGCCCATGGCCATCGACATGTACCTGCCGGCCTTGCCCGCCATCGGTGCCGATCTGGGCGTCGATCAGGCCAGCGTGCAGATGACCCTGTCCAGCTTCCTGATCGGCTATGGCGCCGGTCAGTTGCTGTGGGGGCCGTTGGGCGACCGCTATGGCCGCAAGGGACCAGTGGCGCTGGGCATTTTGCTGTTCGTGGTCTCATCGGCCGGTTGCGCGCTGGCGTCGGACATCTGGTCGCTGACGGCTTGGCGCTTGTTGCATGGGGTGGGGGCGTGCGCCGCCCCGGTGATCGCCCGCGCCATGGTCCGCGATGCCTTCGACCGTGACCGCGGCGCTTCGGTCATGTCGCTGATGATGCTGGTCATGGGCGTGGCGCCCATGCTGGCGCCGCTGGCCGGCGGGCAGGTCTTGGACCATATGGGGTGGCGCGGCATCTTCTGGTGCCTGTGCGGCTTCGGCATGGTGGCGGGGTTGGGCCTGCTGACGGTGAAGGAGACGGGCCAGAGGGCGGGCCATCGGGCCGGTGGGCTGCTGTCCAACTATGCGCTGCTGCTGCTGGACCGGCGCTTCATGGGCTATGCGCTGTCCAGTGGCTTCGTCTTTGCCGGCATGTTCGCCTACATATCCGGCACGCCCTTCGTCTATATCCAGCATTTCGGCGTCTCGCCGGAGCATTTCGGTTTTCTGTTCGGGGTGAATGTCGTCGCCCTGATGATCTCCAATGTCATCAACAGCCGGCTGGTCCTGCGCTATGGCGTGGACCGCATGATGGGCTGGGGTATCCTGGCCACCGCTGGCATCGGCGCCCTGTTGATCGTCACGGGCGGCTTCGGCATCGGCGGCATTGCCGGCGTGGCCGTGCCGCTGTTCCTTTATCTGGGGGCGCTGGGCCTGGTGGGGGCCAATGGCATGGCTGGATCGCTGGCCGCCTTCCCGCATATGGCGGGCACGGCATCGTCCCTGTCAGGTGCCCTGCAGCTCTGCATCGGTGCGGTTGCCGGCGGGCTGGTGGGGGCCTTGTCGGAAGGCGGATCGCCCCTGCCCATGTGCGCCGTGCTGTGCGGCTGCGCCCTGGCCGGACTGGCGTCCGACCGGCTGCTGATGCGCCGTGTCTGAGCCGGCATTGGCATGATCTGCCAATTGTGGGAAGATGGGGATGTTCCTATGGAGGCCCCCCATGCCCACCCGCAATGTCGTCCTGACCGACCATCACGAGAAGGTGATCGAGGAACTGGTGCGCTCCGGTCGCTACCAGAATGCCAGCGAAGTGCTGCGCGAAGGCGTGCGGCTGGTGGAAAAGCGCGAGGCGGAGGACAAGGCGCGGTTGGAGGCTCTGCGCACGGCGGTCAATCTGGCAGCGGCTCAGATCGACAGTGGCGATTTCATCGACGTGGATGATGACGGACTGTCTGCCCTGTTCGATGAAATTGAGATCGAGGCCCACCACTACGCGGCCGGACAGGCCCGGTAGACTGATGGCGCGTTACCGTCTGGCGCCGGCCGCCCGCTCCGACTTGGTGGAAATCCTGGCCCATAGCGAGATCAATTTCGGTTCCGATGCAAGGCGGCGCTATCGTGCGCTGTTGGAGACGGCATTCACATCGGTGGCGGATCGCCCGCAGCGACCGGGAGCGGTCGCACGACCGGATTTGGGCGAGGGCTATATGGAATTCCATCTGCGCCACTGTTCCAAGGCGACGGTGGCGGCGGGGCGGGTACAGCGTCCGCGGCACTCCCTGTTCTATCGCGTCATCGTTCCTGGCTTGGTTGATATCCTGCGCGTTCTCCATGACCGGATGGAAGCACGCCGCCATGTGGACAAAGACAATTGACCGGCGACCTTCTCTCCACCGTGACACCCCCCGTCACGCGGGTCCGCGTACAGCTGCCGCTGCCGCTGCCGGAACCGTATGATTACAAGGTACCGGGCGACATGGCGCTGGTACCCGGTTCCTATGTGGAGGTGCCGCTGGGTCCGCGCCGGCTGTTCGGCGTGGTTTGGACGGATGGAGATGGGGAGGGGCCGGAGGTGGGAAGGGTTGACGAGCGCAAGCTGCGCCCCGTGATCCGCGCCATCGACCTGCCCCCCATGCCGGAGATCGCGCGGCGCTTCGTGGAATGGGTGGCCGGCTATACCATGTCGCCCGTGGGGGCCGTGCTGCGCATGGCCGTGTCGGTGTCCGCTGCCCTGGAGGACCCGCGCGCCCTGACCGCCTATATGCGGGCCGATGGGGAGGTGCCGGAGACGCTGCGCCTGACGCCGGCCCGCAAGCGCATCCTGGAACTGCTGTCCGATGGCCCGCCGCGTCTGGCCACCGATCTGGCGGCCGAGGCCGGGTGCGGCGCGGCAGTGGTGCGCGGGCTGGCGGAAGCGGGGGTACTGGTCACCGTACCGATGCTGGCGCTGCCGCGCTTCCCCCGGCCAGACCCCGATGCCAATCCCAAGACCCTGTCGGGGGCGCAGCGGCTGGCGGCCGATGACCTGATGGCCAAGGCGGCGGCGGGCGGCTACAGCGCCACCCTGCTGGACGGTGTTACCGGGTCGGGCAAGACAGAGGTCTATTTCGAGGCGGTGGCGGCGGCATTGCGGGCGGGCAGACAGGCGCTGGTCCTGCTGCCGGAGATCGCGCTGTCGGCGCAATGGCTGGACCGGTTCGCGGCACGGTTTGGCGTGCGGCCGGCGGAATGGCATTCGGAAATGGCCCCGCCGCTGCGCCGCCACACCTGGCGGGCGGTCGCCAAGGGGGATGCGCGCGTTGTGGTCGGCGCCCGATCCGCCCTGTTCCTGCCATTTCCCGACCTGGGCCTGATCGTCGTGGATGAGGAGCATGAGGCCGCCTTCAAGCAGGAGGACGGGGTCATCTATCATGCCCGCGATATGGCGGTGGCCCGTGCCCATCTGGGTCGCATCCCCATCGTCCTGGCCTCTGCCACGCCGTCGCTGGAAACCCTGGTCAATGCCGAGACGGGCCGTTATGCGCGCATCGACCTGCCATCGCGCCATGGCGGGGCGACCATGCCCGACGTCACCCTGATCGACATGCGCCGCAAGGACCAGGCGCCGCCGGCTCGCCAATGGCTGTCGCCCGTGCTGCGCGAGGCGCTGTCCCAGACCATGCTGGCCGGCGAGCAGGGGATGCTGTTCCTGAACCGCCGCGGCTATGCACCGCTGACCCTGTGCCGGAGCTGCGGCCACCGGCTGCAATGCCCCAACTGCACCGCCTGGCTGGTGGAGCACCGGTTGAGCCGGCGCCTGCAATGCCATCATTGCGGCTATCAGGCGAAAAGCCCGGAAGCCTGCCCGGAATGCGATGCGGAGGGCAGCTTCGTGGCCTGCGGTCCCGGCGTGGAGCGGGTGGCGGAGGAGGTGGTCACCCTGTTCCCCCAGGCACGGATCGCTATGATGACGTCGGATACCCTGACCGGCCCCCGCGCGATGCGCGAGGTGATCGAGCAGGTGAAGGAGGGGGCCATCGATCTGCTGATCGGCACCCAGGTCATGGCCAAGGGTCATCATTTCCCCATGCTGACCCTGGTGGGGGTGGTGGATGCTGACCTGGGCCTGGCCGGCGGCGACCCGCGTGCGTCGGAGCGCACCTTCCAGCTGCTGCATCAGGTGGCGGGGCGGGCGGGACGGGAGCAGCGGCCGGGCCGGGTCATGCTGCAAACCTACATGCCGGAGAACCCGGTGATGCAGGCCCTGGCCACCCATGATCGCGACAGTTTCCTGGCCGTAGAGGCCGAACAGCGCCGGCAGATGGAGATGCCGCCCTTCGGCCGCATGGCGGCGTTGATCGTGTCGGGCGAGGATGAGGGGGCGGTGGATGCGGTGGCCGCGGCCCTGGGCCGCACCGCCCCGCGCGAGCGCGAGGAGCTGATGATTCTGGGGCCGGCACCGGCACCGCTGGCCGTGCTGCGCGGCCGCTACCGCCGCCGGTTGCTGCTGAAAGGGCCGAAAGCGGTGTCGTTGCAACCCATTCTGCATGAGTGGCTGGGGCGGGTGGAGATCCCGGCATCCATACGTGTGCAAGTTGATATCGACCCCTACAGTTTCCTCTAATGCGTGCCGACAGCCCTTTACCGGGCGGATGCGGATACTCTAGTTTCCTTACCGGGAGGACGGCGCGGGGGAAGTGCCGCCGGCAGGAGGGGATGGGGACCGATGCGGGTGATGGGGGCTGCGTCCTGGCTGACCGGGGCGCTGTGCATGCTGGGCGTGGCGATGGGTGCGCAGGCGGCGGACGACCCGCCGCTGGAGAAGCCGTCGGACCTGCCGGTGGAGAAATTCGCGCACCGGCCGTTCATGGATGATGTCGACCTGTCGCCCGACGGCAGCCATGTCGCCTATCTGGCGCCGATTGGCGGGCGCATGCATCTGGTGGTGCGCAAGGTGCCGATGACCGCCGCGGAAAAGCCCGCCGTGCTGGGACCCAGCGAAGTTGAGATCGTGGGTTTCGACTGGATCGGCAATGACCGGCTGCTGGTCCGCATTTTCACGACGGAGAAGGTCAATACCAACAACGGGCGCAAGCCGCTGCGCTTCACCCGCACCGTTTCCGTCACGCGCGACCTGAAGGATATGCGGGTGCTGTTGCAGCGCCCGCCGGAGAACAACAACTACTTCCTTCAGCACACGCCCATCCTGCAATTCGTGGATGATGAGAATGTGCTGGTCGCCTATCCCACCGGCGACGGGCCGTTCCCGGGGGTGGTGAAGCTGAACGTGGTGACGGGCAATTTCACCCGCGTGCGCCGGCCCATCCGCAATGTCTTCGACTATCTGCCCGACCCGACGGGGGAGATTCGCATCGCCGAGGTCTATGACGACGCCAAGCTGGAAACCCGCTATCTGCGCCGCGTGGCGGGGGAGGATTTCCAGCTGATGCGCACCCAGAAACATATGGGCGACGACCCTCGCTTCGACATTCTGGGCTTCGACGAGGCGGGCAAGGATCTCTATGTCTCGTCCCGCCACGAGGGGGACCGCAACGCCATCTATAAATACGATCTGGCCAATGACGTGATGGGCGCCAAGGTGGCCGACGACCCGCGCCATGATGTCAGCAATGTCATCCGGCGCAAGGGGGCAGTGGTGGCCATCGCCTGGACCGACGACCTGCCCCGCCGGCTGTGGCTGGACTCCGCCATCCAACGCCTGCAGGACGCGCTGGACAAGGCGCTGCCCGACAGCCGCGAGATCATCGTGGATACGGCGGCTGACGGCAATCTGGTGCTGACCGCCAGCTATTCCATGTCGGCCCCGCTGACCTATCGCGTTTTCGACCGGCGCACGAGCCAGTACCAGCTGTTCGGCGACACCTATCCCGGCATTCCCCAGGATCTGGTGGCCCCGCGCAAGCCCGTGGGTTTCAAGGCGCGCGACGGGGTGGAGATACCCGGTTACCTGACCCTGCCGCTGGGGGCGGAGGAGGGCAAGAACCTGCCCTTCATCATCATGCCGCATGGCGGCCCGTTCAGCCGCGACGATGGCGATTTCGAGATCATGTCGCAGTTCCTGGCCAGCCGTGGCTATGGCGTGCTGCAGCCCAATTTCCGGGGATCGACCGGCTATGGCGCCGCCTTCAACCATGCGGGGCAGCGGCAATGGGGCGGGCTGATGCAGGATGACGTCACCGATGCCGCGCAATGGGCCGTGGCCCAGGGCATCGCCGACCCGTCACGCCTGTGCATCCTGGGCTGGTCCTATGGCGGCTATGCCGCGCTGATGGCCACGATCAAGACGCCCGACCTGTTCAAATGCGCGGTGGCCACGGCGCCGGTGGCCAACATGGAGCGGGTCTATGACGATGCCGCCTATCGCGTCAGCCGCAACCTGACCCGCGGCCTGCATTTCGGCGACGATCCCGACGCGCTGCGCGCCATTTCCCCCGTCCATAATGCCGACAAGGTGAAGGTGCCCGTCCTGCTGGTGCATGGCGACCTGGATTTCCAGGCCCCCGTGGCCCACAGCCGCGACATGAACCGGGCCTTGGAGAAGGCCGGCAAGCCGGTCGAATATGTCGAGATCGAAGGCATGGACCATTCACCCATGACGACGGAGCAGATGGTGACAGTGCTGTCGGCGTGGGAGAAATTCCTGAAAGCGCATATCGGGGGGTAAAGGTTACTTCACCGCCGCCGTCAGCGGCACCAATTGGAACCCCTTGGCCTCCAGGGTCGGCAGCCACTGGGCCAAGGCGGCGGTGGTCACGTCATGCGGATGGCCGATGGCGATGGCCAGGCCGTTCTTGGCGGCGATCTGTTCAACCTTGGCCAGCGATGCCGCCACGCCCTGCGGCGTCATCACATGGTCCAGGAACACGTCGCGCGATAGCATGGGCACATGGTATTGGGCGGCCAGCGGCCCTGACTTGGTGTCGGCCGTGGTGCGGCTGTCCAGGAACAGCAGGCCGCGTGAGGCCAGTTCGGCCATGACCACCGCCATGCCGTCGCGATCGGCCGTGAAGCGGCTGCCCATATGGTTGTTGATGCCGACAAAGCCGGGAAAGGCCGACAGGTTGGCCGACAGGCGCTGGCGCAGCGTCGCCTCGTCCAGCCGGGTTAGTAGGGCACCCGGTCCCGGATCCTCCTTGCCCGTGGGTTCCATGGGCATATGCACGATCAACTCATGCCCGCGGGCGCGGGCCTTCTCCGTCTGCTGCGGCAGTTCCCGTGCATAGGGCAGCCAGGCCAGCGTCAGGGGGCCGGGCAGGGCCACCACCTTGTCCGACCGGTGCCGGTCCACACCCATATCGTCGATGACGATGACGATGCGCGGATGGCCGTTGGACGCGGGGGTGGGCAGGGCGAAATGTTTCCAGGCCGGGGTGCCGGCGGGGGCATTGGCCAGCGGTAGCAGGGGGCGCGGCGGCGCGGCAGGCAGGGCCGCCACCTGGGCCGGCGGTTCAGCGGCCGGCTTTATCTTTTCAGCGGCGGTTGATGCCGGCGGTGCGGGCGCCGCCCCGGGCCGGGTGGGCAGGTCGGCGGTTTCCGCCGCCTCCTCGTCGCTGGCATCCTCGGGTTCGTCCGGGGCCGTCGCGTCCGCCTGTTCCTCCATCGGGGTCAGGGCGGGGCCGGCGGAGACGGGGTGATAGCGTTCCTGGCCCAGCAGCGCCGTCAGTCCGCCGGCCACCAGCACCAGGGCCAACAGGGCCAGCCCGATCTGCCCGCCCCTACCCAGGCGCGACAGAAACAGCATCGCCTGGCGCCGCACCCGCACCACCCGGTCGCGTCCCCGCTTGGCCGCACCGGCACCGACGCGCACGCGGGGCTTGCCGGTGCCGCGACGGTTGTTTCTGCTGCCGGGGGGACGGGGGCGGGGGGGCATGATGGGAATGGACCTCGGCGTCGGGATGGTATGAGAGCTTACTGCAATAAACACATGAACCCGCGCAATGCCCCAGCCGCAATGCCGCCCGCCGCGCGCGGCAGGGCTGCGCGGGCTGGAAATCGGCGCCACCAGTCTGTAGGCTTCGCGGTCCAAGGCCCTGGGGGCCGATGCCGGAATAGAGCCATGCTGCTGTTCATCGACAATTACGACAGTTTCACCTGGAACCTGGTGCATTATCTGGGCGAATTGGGCGCTGACATGGCGGTTTGGCGTAACGATGCGCTGAAGGTGGACGAGGCGCTGGCACTGAAGCCAGAGGCCATCGTGCTGTCGCCCGGCCCCTGCGACCCCGACAGGGCTGGCATCTGCCTGCCTTTGATCCATGCCGCGGCGGAACACAAGATCCCCCTGATGGGCGTGTGCCTGGGCCACCAGGCCATCGGCCAGGCGTTCGGTGGCAAGGTGATCCGCGCGCCGGAGCCGATGCATGGCAAGCTGTCGGACGTTTTCCATGCTGGTGCCGGCCTGATGGCCGATCTGCCCAGCCCCTTCAAGGCCACGCGCTATCACTCCCTGATCGTGGAGAAGGAGACGCTGCCGGATTGCCTGGAAGCGACCTCGTGGCTGCCCGATGGCATGATCATGTCGCTGTCGCACAAGACCCTGCCCATCCATGGCGTGCAGTTCCACCCGGAAAGCATCGCGTCCGAACATGGGCACAAGATCTTCGACAATTTCCTGAAGCTGGCCGGCGTGACGCGCGGGCCGCAGCTGCGCGTGGCGTGAGGGCGTGATGTCGGGGGACATGGGTGACTTCAAGGCGCTGCTGGCGAAGGTCGCCACCGGCGCCACCTTGAGCGAGGCGGAGGCGGAACACGCCTTCGCCATCATCATGTCGGGCAATGCCACGCCGGCCCAGATGGGCGGTTTCCTGATGGCGCTGCGCGTGCGCGGCGAGACGGTGGCGGAGATTACCGGGGCCGTGCGCGCCATGCGCGCCAAGGCGCTGAGGATCGAGGCGCCGGACGGCATCATCGATACCTGCGGCACGGGTGGCGATGGGGCGCATACATACAACATCTCTACGGCGGTCGCGTTCGTCATCGCCGGCTGTGGCGTGCCGGTGGCCAAGCATGGCAACCGGGCGATCTCGTCCAAGTCGGGGGCCGGCGATGTGCTGTCGGCGCTGGGCGTCAATCTGGATGCCGATTTCGCCCTGGTGAAGCGGGCCTTGTTCGACGCCCATATCGGCTTCCTGCTGGCCACCCGTCACCACACCGCCATGCGCAATGTCGGGCCGACGCGGGTGGAACTGGGTACCCGCACCATCTTCAACCTGATGGGGCCACTGTCCAACCCGGCCGGTGCCAAGCGTCAGCTGATGGGCGTCTATGACGCGAAATGGGTGGAACCGCTGGCGCAGGTGCTGCGCAACCTGGGTTCCACCCGTGCCTGGGTGGTGTCGGGTGCCGACGGGCTGGACGAGATCACCACCACAGGCCCCACCCATGTGGCGGAACTGCGCGACGGGCAAGTGCGGCGGTTTGAGGTGACGCCGGAAGACGCGGGCCTGTCCCGCGTCACCCTTGCCGACCTGCGCGGTGGTTCGCCGGAGGAGAATGCCGAGGCGTTGCGCGCCGTCCTGTCGGGTGCCACCGGCCCCTATCGCGACATCGTGCTGCTGAACGCCGCCGCTGCCCTGGTCGTGGCCGATGCCGTGCCCGACCTGAAGACCGGTGTGGCCAAGGCCGCCGACTGCATTGCATCCGGACAGGCCAGTCTGGCGCTGGACCGGCTTGTCTCCATCACCAACACACCGTTGACGATATGAACAGCCAACCCGACGTCCTGGCCCGCATCAATGCCGACAAGGCCGGCCACGTGGCCCGTGCCAAGGCGGCCCGGCCGCTGTCCGTGGTGACCGAGCTTGCCAGGGAGCAACCCGCCCCGCGCGGCTTTGCCAGGGCCCTGGAAAGCACTGTCGCGGCGGGCCGCTGGGCCCTGATCGCGGAGATCAAGAAGGCCAGCCCGTCCAAGGGCCTGATCCGCGCGGATTTCGATCCGCCGACCCTGGCGCGGGCGTACCGCGATGCTGGCGCCACCTGCCTGTCGGTCCTGACCGATGTGCCGTACTTTCAGGGCGATGACGCCTTTCTGGTGGCGGCGCGGGCGGCGGTGCACTTGCCGGCACTGCGCAAGGATTTCATGATCGATCCCTATCAGATCGTGGAAAGCCGGGCGCTTGGGGCCGACTGCATCCTGCTGATCATGGCCTGCCTGGACGATATCCTGGCCCGTGAGCTGTATGACGCCACCATCGAGCTGGGCATGGACGTCCTGGTGGAGGTGCATGACGAGGCGGAGATGGAACGCGCCTTGAAGCTGCCGGGCGGCCTGCTGGGGGTGAACAACCGCAATCTGAAGACGCTTTCCATCGACCTGGGTACGACGGAACGTCTTTCCGCGATGGTGCCGGCGGGCCGGCATCTGGTAGCGGAAAGCGGCATCCACAGCCCGGCCGACCTGACCCGTCTGGCCCGGGCCGGGGCGCGGCGCTTCCTGATCGGGGAAAGTCTGATGGCCAAGCCGGACGTGACGGCGGCGACCAGGGCGCTCTTGTCCACCCCGATGATCGAGGCGGCATGAGCAATCCCCTGACCCATTTCGACGAGGCCGGCAACGCCGCCATGGTCGATGTCTCGGCCAAGGACGAGACGGTGCGCATCGCCACGGCACGTGGCCATATCACCATGCTGCCGGAAACCCTGGCGCTGATCCGGGATGGTGGGGTGGAGAAGGGGGACGTGCTGGGCGTGGCGCGGCTGGCCGGTATCATGGCCGCCAAGAGGACGCCGGACCTGATCCCGCTCTGCCATCCCCTGATGTTGTCCAAGGTCAGCGTCGATTTCACCATCGACGCGGCGGCATCGCGAGTGAAGATCGAGGCAACGGTAAAGCTGAAGGGCCGAACGGGTGTGGAGATGGAGGCGCTGACCGCCGTGTCGGTGGCGGCGCTGACCATCTATGACATGTGCAAGGCCGTGGATAAGGGCATGGTCATCGCCGATATCCACCTGGCCTACAAGGAAGGCGGCAAGTCCGGCACCTATGTGGGGCCAGCCTGAGGTCGTGAGGGCGCCGATCGGGGAAATATCAGGTCTTCGTCGCTTGCCTGGCATGATATATGCCCCAATATGTCGACGTCCAGCCATAGACGGAGCATCCGATTGATCCCGCTTTCAGAGGCCCGCGCCCGCATCCTGGCGGCGGCGACGTTGCTGCCCGCCGAACAGGTGCCGATCACCCAGGGGTTGGGCCGTGTCCTGGCCGCCGATGTCGTGGCGCGCGTCACCCATCCGCCCACGGCGGTCAGCGCCATGGATGGCTGGGCGGTGCGCACGGCGGATATCGGGTCCTTCCCGGTTACGCTGACCCGCATCGGTGAAGCGCCCGCCGGCCGGCCCTTCAAGGCCACAGTCCAGGCGGGGCAGGCCGTGCGCATCTTCACCGGCGGCGCCATGCCCGAAGGGGCCGACACCGTGGTGGTGCAGGAGGATGCCGAGGATCATGTCGGCACCGTCACGCTGCGGGATGGCGGCGGGCCCGGCCGCTGGGTCCGCCCGGCCGGGCAGGATTTCGCCGCGGGCGATGTTGGTGTGCCGGCCGGGCGCCGGCTGACCGTGCGGGATGTGGCGCTGGCCGCGGCCATGAACGTGCCCTGGCTGCGCGTCCGCCGCCGCCCCCGCGTTTCCATTCTGGCGACAGGGGACGAGGTGGTGATGCCCGGCGATACGCTGGCGCCGGGGCAGATCGTCAGTTCCAATTCGCTGGCCCTGGCGGCTCTGGTCCGGCAGTTGGGGGGTGAGCCGGTGGATCTGGGGATCGCCGGGGACAGCGCCGACAGCCTGTCGCCCCTGGTTGCCGCCGCGTCGGGCACCGATCTGCTGGTCACCATTGGCGGGGCGTCGGTGGGGGAGCATGACCTTGTCCGCTCCGTCCTGGGTGCGGCCGGTCTTCAACTCGATTTCTGGAAGATCGCCATGCGGCCGGGCAAGCCGCTGATGTTCGGGCAGATGCATGGCGTGCCCATGATGGGCCTGCCGGGCAATCCCGTCTCTTCTCTGGTCTGCGCCTGGCTGTTCCTGCGCCCCTTGCTGCTGGCCATGCAGGGACTGCCATCGGACGATGATCTGCGCGAGGCATGGCTGGGCGCCGATATGGGCGCCAATGACAGCCGGGCCGATTTCGTGCGGGCCAGATTGTCGACGGACGGGGAAGGGCGCCTGATGGCCCAGCCGTTCCCAAAGCAGGATAGCGGCATGCTGAGCCGTCTGGCCTGGGCCGACTGCCTGATCCTGCGGGCACCGCATGCGCCGCCGGCCAAGGCGGGGGACCGGGTCAAGGTGATGCCGCTGGACGCGCTGTAGGGGGTGGATTACGTCCCGATCCGCGCCGCCTCCTGTGCGGCGCGGTTCATATTGGCCGACATCTCGCTGGCCGCGGCACTCTGCTGTTCCACGGCGATGGCGATGGAGCCGACATAGCTGTTCACCTGATCGATGGCGCCGTGGATGCTGTCCAGGGAGGTCACCACATCGCCAGCGGTGGCCCGCAGTCCGGCAATATCCTCGGCAATGCGGTCGGTGGCGGCGCGGGCCTGGGTGGCCAGGTTCTTCACCTCCTGCGCCACCACGGCAAAGCCCTTGCCGGCCTCGCCAGCCCGTGCCGCCTCGATGGAGGCGTTCAGGGCCAGCAGGTTGATCTGCCCCGTGATGCCGGTGATCAGATTGACGATCTCCACCATGCTGTCGGATAGGGTGGTCAGTTGCGTGGTGACGGTACCGGCCGCGTCCACCCGCTGCATGGCGGCTTCTGCCTCGTCGCGGGATCGGCGCATGCTGTCGGCGATTTCATGGATCGAGGCGTTCATCTGCGTGGCCCCGGCGGCCACGCTTTCCATCATGCCGCGTACATACTCGCTGCGCTGGCGGGCCAGAACCTGGCTTGTAACGTCGCTGGCATATTTCACGATCTTGTACGGCTTGCCGTCCAATCCCATGATCGGATTGTAGGAAGCCTGGATCCAGACGTCGCGTCCGCCCTTGCCCTGACGGTGGAACTCGCCGGCCCGGTACTCGCCACGACCAAGATCGCGCCAGAAGGTGCGATATTCAGCGCTGTCACGCTGGCTGTCCGGCATGAACATCGCGTGGTGTCTTCCCCGGATTTCATGGAGCGCGTACCCCATGGCCCCCAGGAAATTGGCGTTCGCCGTGATGACGGTGCCGTCCAGGGTGAATTCGATAACCGCCTGGCTCTTGGAAATAGCCTCCAACTGGCTGGCGGCGTCCACGGCGCGGCTCTTCTGCTCGGTAATGTCGCTGGCGAACTTCACCACCTTGGTGACCTCTCCATCCTCATCCAGGATGGGGGTGTAGCTGGCCTGAATCCAGATTTCTGCACCATCGCGCCGGACGCGCTTGAACTCTCCGCCGAAAAACTCTCCGGCCGCCAGCCGTTCCCAGAACCGGTGGTATTCGGCGCCATCGCGTTCATCCACCGGCATGAATTGCCGATGGTGTTTTCCCCGGATCTCTTCCAGCCCATAGCCCATCGCCGTCAGGAAATTGGCGTTGGCGGACAGCACCTCCCCCTGTGGCGTGAATTCGATCACCGCCTGGGTGCGGCCGATGGCGGCAACCTGGCCGGCAAGATCAGCGTTGCGGGTCACCGCCTCGGTGATATCGGTGGCAAGCTTCACCACGCGCACAACGCGCCCGTTACGATCAAGAACCGGGTTGTAGGTCGCCCGTATCCAGATGGTCCGGCCATGGCGGTCGATGCGGCGGAACACACCCGATTGGAACTCGCCGCGCCCCAACTTACCCCAGAAATGCCGATAATCCGGATGCTGGTGATCTGCGGGCCTCATAAACATACGATGGTGTTTGTTAATCACATCTTGGCGGAAATACCCAAGCGCTTTAAGAAAATTTTCATTTGCATCCAATACCGTTCCCTGCGAATCAAATTCGATGACGCATAGAGAAATATCGATCGCATCACGTAAGGCCATGAGCTTGCGCAGCTTGGCAGATGAAAATGAAAAAGGCATATCGAATTTTCCCCAAGGAAACTTTACCTATTAATGGCTATCCATTTTGCTGTCAAACCGGATGGCCTGATGAACTCACCCGCGTTGAGCGTGACAAAGTCAAAAAAATAGCCACAAAGAACTTGGATTTAATGGTTGATAGCCTGAACTAAGTACGATGTCTATATATCCTTCGGAATATTTAGACTAGTGCATAAGGGCATTTATACCAAAAGATTGCGACCGCGTACCCTAATCCACTCACCCGACGCACGCAACGGACGTGAACCAAAATAGAACATTGCCTGACGTTCCGTTATTGTTCTATAGTGGTGTTGGCGACAAAGACGGTGCCGGATGGGCGGCAGCCGTTGCGGCTGAGGGGATGTCATGCTGACGCGCAAGCAACAGGAATTGCTGTTCTTCATCAATGAACGGCTGAATGAGGGCGGGGTTTCCCCCTCTTTCGACGAGATGAAGGATGCGCTGGGTCTGAAGTCCAAATCCGGTATTCACCGCCTGATCACCGGGCTGGAGGAGCGGGGTTTCATCCGTCGCCTGCCCCACCGTGCCCGCGCACTGGAAGTGTTGCGTCTGCCGGAGAAGCCGGCACCCAAGGCGAAGGTGCCGGCCCCGGCTGTTCCGGTCACCGCACCGCCGCCGGTGCAGGATGTGTCACCGCGGTTCAAGCCCAACGTCATCCGTGGCGATTTTCGCAACAGCCTGCCCGGCCGCCCAGCGAGCAACGATGCTGACGCGGTATCCCTGCCGCTTTATGGCCGCATCGCTGCCGGTTTGCCGATTGAGGCGATGCGCGACAGTTCCGTCACCATCGATATTCCGGCCTCGATGTTGGCTGCCGGTGACCATTATGCGCTCGAAGTGGCAGGCGACAGCATGATTGAGGCCGGCATCCTGGATGGCGATACGGTCGTCATCCAGCGCTGCGAAATGGCGGAGAACGGTACGATCGTCGTGGCGCTGGTGGATCAGCAGGAAGTGACCTTGAAGCGCCTGCGCCGCAAGGGCAATTCCATCGCGCTGGAGCCGGCGAACCCGAGCTACGAGACGCGGGTATTCGGCTCCGACCGGGTCAATGTGCAAGGTCGGCTGGTGGGTCTGATCCGCCGATATTGACGGGCACAGGCAGGGGCGACGCGGACCTGCCGCAATCCCGTCACCGGGAGGCCGTGCTTTCGCCCGGTCGGGCAGGCAGGCTGCGGGCTTTCCGGCTCATATCTGGATGCCCCGTCCATGCCCTCCCTGTCCCGTCTGGTACTTTTGATGTTGCTGTCGCCGATCCTGTCTGGTTGTGCCAGTCCGTGTCAGCGTATTGATGACGAGATACGCCAGTTGAATGCGGAGACGATCCGTGATCCCACCATGGCCGGTGACGGACGTTATCTGGCGCGTTTCCAGGAACTGGCGGCGCAATCCGTGGAAAGAGGCTGTCTGGCGGATGGCCGACGATAGGATGGAAGGGGTTCGTCAATTTTTCCCCGCTCCTGTCGGAAACCCCAAGGTATCATCGTCCTTGGTGTATCGACCAACCAGAGTGCAGGAGGATCCTCCCATGTATGTTGATGGCTTCGTATTGCCGGTGCCCAAGGACAAGCTGGACGCCTACAAGGAACTGGCCACGGTTGCTTCCGTGGTCTGGATGGAGCATGGCGCCCTGTCCTATGTGGAATGCGTGGCTGATGATGTGACCTATGGCGAGGTCACGTCCTTCCCCCGCTCTGTGGAGTTGAAAGAGGATGAGGTGGTGGTTCTATCCTGGATCACTTATCCATCCAAGGAAGTGCGCGATGCCTGCAATGCCAAGGTGATGAGCGACCCGCGCATCAAATGCGATCCCGATGACATGCCGTTCGATGGCAAGCGCATGTTCTGGGGCGGCTTCACGCCGCTGGTGCAGGCCTGAGCCAGCGCAATCAACAGCCCCTGGCGATGGGTATCACCCCTTCGCCAGGGGCTGTTTCGTTTCAGGCACAGGCTTTTCCACCTTGGGTTTGGGTGGGGCGGTCAATGCCGCGACGCGGGAGGCGTATTTCTCCGGCTCGCCCTTGACCAGCAGCGGCAATTCGGCGGCCATCACATCCAGCAGCTTGGGCAGCCATGCCTCATCGGCCTTGGCGAAATTGCCCAGCACCCAGCCATGCACCCGGTCCTTGTCGCCGGGATGGCCGATGCCGATACGCAGGCGCCAATATTCCTTGCCGATATGATCGTCGATGGAGCGCAGGCCGTTATGCCCGCTATGGCCGCCGCCCCGTTTCACCCGGATTTTGGCCGGAGCGACATCCAGTTCGTCATGCAGGACGATGGTGTCGTCGGGCGTCAGCTTGTAGAAGCGCATGGCTTCGCCGACCGATTGGCCGGACAGGTTCATGAAGGTCTGGGGCTTCAGCAGGAAGCATTTTTCGCCACCTGCGATCCCTTCGGCGACCAGCCCCTGAAAGCGACGCTTCCAAGGGCCGAAGCCGTAGCGGCCATGGATCCCGTCCACGGCCATGAACCCGACATTGTGCCGGTGCCGCTCATATTCCGGGCCAGGATTGCCCAGTCCGACCAGCAGGCGCATCAATAGGGTTCCGCTCGCTTATCCAAGCCTCAGGGATGAGCGCGTTTTCGGACAGATCCCGCAAACGCGCTCATCAGCCTGCTGATCAGGCGTCGGCCTTCACGGTCGGCGCGGCGATCGTGGCGACGGTGAAGTCGCGGTCGGTGATGGTCGGGCGCACGCCTTCCGGCAGCTTGACCGAGGAGATATGCACCGAAGCGCCAACCTCGAAACCAGCCAGATCGACGATGATCTTCTCCGGCAGGTCGGAAGCCTTGGCGAACACCTCGATATCGTGACGGACGACGTTCAGGACGCCACCCTTCTTGATGCCGGGGCAGGTCTCGACATTCACGAACTCCACCGGCACCTTCAGGGTGATCTCGGTGGTGTCGCTGACGCGCAGGAAGTCGGCATGCAGCGGACGGTCATAAACCGGGTCCAACTGCACGTCGCGCGGCAGCACGCGGTGCGTCTGGCCATCGACCGTGATGTCGAACAGATGGGTGAAGAAGCCCGGGCGATGGATCTCACGGGTGAACTTCGTGGTGTCCAGGGCGATCATCACCGGCTTTTCCTTGTTGCCGTAGATCACAGCCGGAATCGAACCAGCACGACGCGTGGCCCGGGCGGTCCCCTTTCCGGCCCGGTCGCGAGCCGTGGCGGCGAGCGCGATAATCTGGGTCATGGTACTCTCCTAGTACGAAAAAAGACCCGGTCGCGGGTTCCCGCGGCGGGTCCGGTAGTGGCGCCAGCCTCCAGGGGTGCTGTACGCCGTGAAAATGGTCCGGCCTTTTACGCGCGAACGCCGCCGGAGTCAAGGCGGGCCCTGCCCTGGCGGCCCCGGTACAGCGCTTGGATGCCATGTCGTCCCAAGGCGCGGTGAATGTATTGAGCAGGCTGTGGGGCAGGAAGTGAGCCCGGTAACGGCATGCGGACTGACCCGGTGGCGCGTATGCGGTGCTTCGCGACAGCCGCCGTATGCCGCCAAGATGGGGTTCTAGGCCAGCCGGCGGGCTTCGGTGAACCAAGCAGGATAGGCGGCCAGCACATCCTCCGCCATGGTTAGCAGGTCCGGGTTTTCTGATCTGACCCGCCCAACCTCGAATGTATAATCGGGATCGATGGCCCGGATAGCTGCCGCCACGTCGGAAAGCGTAATCGGTGCCCCGTCTTTTTGGATACCGGCCAGTTGATCGGCGATTCCATTTATCAGGATGATGGGGGTCCACAGCTCTCCCCGGAAGGCATTGCGCAGGATGGCCAGTTCTTCCAGCAACGGGTAGGGCGGCGAGGCTGCCGTCACCCTGCCGTCCGGGTGACGCAGCGGACGGGCATCCAACCAGAAGGTGACGATGCTGCTCAGCGCATAGATCTGCTTGGCCTTGACCAAGTCGCAAAGGCTGGGCAGCGTGGTGATGCTGTCGCCCTGCAACAAGGTGATGCGGCTGATGGTTGGGATGGTTGGGACCGCCTGCTCTACCGTCGCGTAGGTCGAGGCAAACACCTCCTCGGACAACTCCACGCTGTAGATGACCGGAAAGCCGAGCCGCATGGCATCCATGACGCGATACCCCTGGCCGGTGCCGGTTTCGACAAAGGCACCCTGCTGAAAGTCTGCCAGATCGATCATTCGCGTCATGCCTGAAAGCCCCTGATAGCCTGTCCATGGACGGCTTTGTCGTATTCGCGCACGATCAGGCTGCGCAGCCGCCCCACCCAGTCCCAGTATTGCCGGCTGCGGCGGAAATTATCCTGCATGGCATCAAGACGGTGCCAATAATCAGCTGGGTTCAGATCATTCAGAATCGCAATGGCGTGTTCATGGGAATCTGCGAGGATGATGCCGTCCATGTTGAAATAGTCACTGATGTTCGGACAGCCCCAATAGATCGGTACCGTATAGGTGGCAAAGCAATCATTCAGCTTTTCGGTGAAGTAGTTGATCCCCCGGCTATTCTCAAAGCAGACATGGAACATTGATTCAAACAGATGATCCTTGCGATCACCCTCCAGAAGCGGAAGGTGATCGGCAAGACCTGCCTGAACCAGGCGACTGCGATATCCGCGCAGCGGTATCCGAACTTGGTCGGCCTTGTTCATGAAGCCGGTCCGTTCAGCATATCCATCGACCCGGACCGCTGTCCGGCCCAGACTATATATGAAACTGGCCGAAAAGCTCTTGGTCCGTGGCAAAGTCTTTGTGAACAGGCCGCCATAGACAGCGAAAACGGCATTGGGGAACACCAGATGCTCGGGATGGCAACTGACGATCAGATCGACATTGGAGTGCATGGCCGTCATGCACTCCATGCCCATGCTGAAAGGCAGCGGTTCCGTGTGAGTGAACATCACCTTATAGAGGTCATTCGTGCTGTGCTGCGGCAAAATCTGATAGTAGATTTCACAAGGAAAAGGCATGTCGAGAACCAGCCAACTGGCGCCATGAACGGTGATCAGCATTGGATAGTCATGTCCCCGCGGAAAATAGCGGACATCTTCCACGAATGTGGCCGGCCTGTCCACCAGCACTGCACCGGGGACCAGGCGCGGCGGTTGATGGTTCGTTCCCTTATAGTAAACAGCGTTGGATCGGCAAATCGTTGTGCCTTGCTTCCAACCACGACAAACAGATGGACATACGGCTGCCATGGAGAGGGCGTTTACACGAGTTGGCCTGTTGCCTTCAGTTTTCAGAATAAAAACAATCAGTTTTCTGCAATGTCGCTTCTTTATTGACGGCGGCCGTCGCTTGACAGGGTGGGGGATGCATCACATTCTGCGCGGGAAAATGGTCTCAGGCCGGATCCCGGTGGCGGGCCTTTGATAAGGATGCAGTATGTCCGGCCAAACCGAAATTTTGTCTCTCGTCTCGATGCTGCGGCCGTATCAGTCCGTATTCCGCAAGTTGCGGGCAGGTTCAAGGGGCGATGGCGGCTATGTGCTGCCTGACGATCTGGAGGGGATCGGCGGTATGATCTCCCTGGGCATCGGTGACAATGTTTCCTTCGACCAGCATTTCGCAGACCGCGGCGTGCCGATCTACCAGTTCGATCACACGGTGGAGGGTCCGCCGGTGGCCCATGAGCATTTCCATTTCAACAAGACGGCCTGGGCGGCGGTTGACGGGCCCGAGGCGATGACGCTGGACAGCATTCTCGACCGATATAACTTGCGCCAACGCGACGACCTGCTGCTGAAATTCGATACCGAAGGCGCGGAGTGGATGTGCATTCCGGTACTGCCGGTCGATACGCTGCGCCATTTCCGGCTGATCGTCTGTGAACTGCATTTCCTTAGCAGTGTTCTGACGCCTGAATTCGTCCATGCCTATCGCTCCACCATGAACCTGCTGACGCGCAATCACACGGTGGTTCATCTGCACGCGAACAATTGCTGCGGCATCGGGGTGATCGAAGGCGTGCCGGTGCCATCGGTAGTGGAGGTCACTTTCCTGCGTAATGACCGTAGCACCTTCACCCCCAGCCGGGAGCCGATCCCAGGTCCCCTGGATTACCCTAATATCCAAGAGCTGCCCGATCTGGTCCTCAATCCATTTGCCTGAGTGATCGGGGGCTTGGTGATCGCAAATGATCGCCGCTTTGAAACCGGGGTGGCGCACCCCCTGCCGATGTGCCACCCCATCCCCATGCCTCACCGCTTCAGATACCGTTCCTCCAGCGCCCGCTGCCGGGTCTGCAGCGATTGCTCCACCCCGTTCACGAACACTTTCTCGGCCAGGGTGGTGGGTTCCAGCGGGTCGCCGCCCCACAGGACCAGATCGGCGGGCTTGCCCACCGCGATCACGCCGGCATCCTTGGCGCCGAACAATGCCGCGGGGCGGCTGGTGATGGCGGCCAGGGCCTTGTCCCTGGGCATGCCATAGGCGACGGCCGTTCCCGCCTCGAACCGCACCTGATTGGCGTAATGGCCGTCGGCCGTGGTGGTGATGATCACCGTCACGCCGGCCTTTTCCATCAGGGCCGCATTCTCCAGCCGGGCACGCTGCGTTTCGAACCGGCCGGGCAGGTTGGTGGTGGGCTTCATCACCACCGGTATGCCAGCCGCCGCGATCTCATCCGCCACGATCCAGCCTTCCTCCGCGCCCAGCAGGACCAGCCGCAGCTTTTCTTCCTTCGCCAGGCGCAGGGCCAGGCGGATGTCGGCGGCACGCGACACGGCCAGGAACAAGGGTGCCTCCCCCTTGGCCACGGGCAGCAGCGCCTCCAAATCCAGGCGTGACAGGCTGTAGTCGCGCGTCCCACCCTGGTTGAAGGCGGCCTTGTTGGCCCCATAGTGCCGGGCATCCTCCAATGCTGCCTTCAGGACCGCGACCGTCAGGCTGCGGCTGCCGCCGGCATTCTTGGCGGCCCCTTCACCCAGCGGCAGGGCCACGCCGATGCGGGTGCGCACCACGATGTCGGCGGCGGCACCGGTATGGATGATGGCCGGCTGTCCCTGGAACAACGGTTCCTCGGTATGGCCGGCCGTGTCGGCCTCATGCGCGTGCGCCCCGTCGCCAAAGGCCGCGGCGGGCATGATCACGGCCCGCGTGATACCGCCCGTGCGGGCCAGCGGCAGCAGGGTGCTGGCCGGGTTCACGGAGTAGGAGGGGTCGTAGGCCACGGACAGGTTGGCATTGTCGGCTTTGCTGTCATTAGCCTGGGAGACGGCGCTGACCTCCTCAATGCCGATATCGCTGCTGGAGACGAACAGGCCCGGCGTCACCACCTTGCCCGTGCCGTCGATCAGCGTGGCGCCGGCCGGCACCGCCGCACCCGCACCGGCCGCCGTGACGATGCCGTTGCTGATGATGATGGTGGCGCCGGGCAGGGATGCCCCGGTGCCGTTGACCAAGGTCGCACCCTGGATGGCGATGGTCTGTGCGTGGGCTGCACCGGCGGCCAATGCTGCGAACGCGGTACCCAGGAGAAGTTTCTTGAAGCTGTTCATCACTTCGCCCCCGCCTTGAAGATATCGGCACCCGACTGGCCCAGCTCGAAATCCGACCGCGGCAAGGCGGGCGGGCGGGCGCGGTCATGCTTCAGAACGCCGTCGATATAGACCAGGTCGGCCAGGGTATAGATGGAGAAGGGGTTGCCGTTCCACACCACCACATCGGCCATCTTGCCGGGCTCCAGCGTCCCGGTCTTGTCCAGGATGCCAATGGCCTTGGCGGGATTGGCGGTGATCCAGGCGATCGCCTCCTCCTCCTTGATATCGATGCCCAGATAACGTCCCTCGGCCATGGCCTGGGCGGCTTCCTTGTTCAGGTGCTGGATCAGCGTTTCGTCATCGGAATGGATGACAGCGCAGGCACCGGCATGATGGACCATGGCGGCATTGGCGGGCACCCCGTCATAGCTTTCCATCTTGAAGCCCCACCAATGCGCCCAGGTGGCGGTGCAGGTGTCGCTTTCCTTCAGCAGGTCGGCGATCTTGTAGGCCTCGGTGGCATGGTGGAAGGCGGCGACCTTGTAGCCGAACTCCTTGGCGACATCCAGCATCACCGACATCTCGTCGGCGCGGTAGCAATGGTTCTGCACCAGGATCTCGCCGCGCAGCACCCCGGCCAGCGTGTCCAGTTGCAGGTCGCGCTTGGGCGGGTCGCCGGGACCCTTGCCGTCATCGCTGCCGTTCTTCTGTTTCTTGTAATAGGCATCCCATTTGCGCTGATAGTCCGCCGCCTCGATCCAGGCCTTGCGGTAGCCGGCGACGTTGGCCATGCGGCTGCCCGGCGCGCGGCTCTTGTCGCCATAGACGCGCTTGGGATTCTCGCCGCAGGCCATCTTCAGGCCATAGGGTGCGCCGGGGAACTTCATCTCCTGCACATTGCGGGCGGCGACGTTCTTGATGGTGACGCTGCGCCCGCCGAACAGGTTGGCGGAGCCGGGCAGGATCAGCAGGCTGGTCACGCCACCGCGCAACGCCCGCTCGAACCCAGGGTCCTGGGGCCACAGCGAGTGCTCGGCCCAGACTTGGGCGGTGTTGGGGTCGGTGGCTTCATTGCCGTCGGAATGGGCCTTCACGGCGGGAGAGGCGTAGACACCCAGATGGGAATGCATGTCGATGACGCCCGGTGTCACCCAGCGGCCCGTGGCATCGACCAATGTGGCGCCGGCCGGAACGGGCAGGCCCGCCCCCACCGCCTCGATCTTGCCATCGCGCAGGATGATTGTGCCGTTCTCAATCCGCTGGCCGGTGCCGGTCAGCACGGTGGCACCGGTCAGGGCGACGAGCGGACCCGGCTCCGGCTTGTACCGGCTGGGGAAGGGGTCGCGGTTGGCGGCGGGGTCCAGGCCCTGCGCCAGTGCCGCCTTGTCATCGCCCTTGCCACCCTTGTCCTTGGATTGGTTGGCCGCCTGTCCCGTGGCACATCCAGCCAGCACCAAGGCCAGCCCCGCCACCATCCAGCGACCGGTCCGTGACCGCGCCATGCCCCCACTCCATTGTTGTCCTTGAAACAATGGGCTGGAGTGTGGGGATCATGGCTATTTTGTGTCAACGGCTTAGCATGTAACGGCTGTGTAACTGTTTGCACCCGGATATGCCGTTGCAGCCCTGAAATGAAAAAGGCGCCGGGAATGTCGGCGCCTTTTAACGGGAAACGTACAACCCGTTCAGATGAACAGGCTGGACACCGAGCGTTCATTGCTGATCCGGTCGATGGCGTCGGCCATCAGCCGGGCGATGGAGCGCTGGCGGATGTTGCGGGCCTGCTTGACGGCGTCGGTGGCCACGATGCTGTCGGTGATCACCAGTTCATCCAGCGGCGAGCCGCCGACGCGGGCCACGGCCCCGCCGGACAGCACGCCATGAGTGACATAGGCGCGGACCGACGTGGCGCCGCGGGCTTTCAGGGCCACGGCGGCGTTGCACAGGGTGCCGGCGCTATCCACGATATCGTCGATCAGGATGCAGTCGCGGCCCGACACGTCGCCGATGACATTCATCACCTCCGACACGCCGGCACGTTCGCGGCGCTTGTCGATGATGGCCAGGTCGGCTTCCAGCCGGCTGGCGATGGCGCGGGCGCGGACCACGCCGCCCACGTCGGGCGACACGACCATCAGCTTGCCGCCGCTGACCTGTTCCTGGATGTCCTTGGTGAACTCACCGCCGGCGACCAGATTGTCGACGGGGATGTCGAAGAAGCCCTGGATCTGACCGGCATGCAGATCCATGGTCAGCACGCGGTTGGCGCCGGCCGTGGTGATCAGGTTGGCCACCAGCTTGGCGGAGATCGGCGTGCGGGGGCCGGTCTTGCGGTCCTGACGGGCATAGCCGTAATAGGGAACCACGGCCGTGATGCGGCGGGCCGAACCCCGGCGCAGCGCGTCGATGATGACCAGCAGTTCCATCAGATGGTCATTGGCCGGGAACGAGGTCGATTGGATGACGAACACGTCCTCGCCGCGGACATTTTCGTTGATCTCGACGAAAATCTCGTTGTCGGCGAAGCGACGGATCGAAGCCTTGGTCAGCGGGACCTCAAGGCAGTGCGAAATGGCTTCAGCCAAAGGCTGATTGCTGTTACCGGCGATCAGCTTCATGTTCGTGCTGCCCGTCTTTGGTGGAGATCCAGGGGTGAGCGGCAGCACCATTGACGGTGTCGCCGAACCTTCACAAAGGCGGGCGCACCATAACCCCCGACCCCCCGCCTGTAAACGGCGCGACCGTTGCAGCCTACAACGGTGTGGCAGTCGGCAATCACATGGAGGGGTGGGATGCAACAGACACCCGCCCCCCTTCCGTTGGGTCCGGAAGGGGGGCGGAACCGGGTCAGCGGGTGGCGTCGCGCACGGCGTCCTTCAGGTGACCCTTCACCTGCTGCGCCTTGCCCTTGGCCTTGTCGGCCTGGCCTTCAACCACCAGGGCCGGATCGTCCGTGGCCTTGCCCACGGCCTTCTTCACCGCACCCTTGGCCTCGTTCAGCTTGCCCTTCACATTATCCATGCTCATCGCATACCTCTGCGCTTGGGGAAACAGGCGCGCCATCAGGGCGGCCTTCGACAGGACAACGGCGTGAGGCGCGCTTTGTTTCAGGCGAAGGGAGAAATGTCACAGCACGATCGATTTCGAACGATGTTCAAAATGCCATGGGATTGCCCTTGTTCCGCCATGGGCGCCTGATTTAACACTTGTGTGGGCGTGGTTCGGGGCCCCAACCTTTGCCTGAGCCTTTGAAGGTGGTTCGAATGTGCCGTTGGCTGGCCTATGCCGGTATTCCCATTTCGATGGACACGCTGCTGTTCCAGCCCTGCAACTCGCTGATCCGGCAGTCACTGTCGGCCCAGCGCAGCGTGGCGCCGACCAATGGCGACGGATTCGGCCTGGGCTGGTACGGGGACCTGGCACGCCCGGGCCTCTATCGCGACACGATGCCAGCTTGGTCGGACGCCAATCTGCGCTCCCTGGCCGAACAGATCCGCTCGCCCCTGTTTTTCGCCCATGTGCGGGCCTCGACGGGGACCGCCACCTCGCGCCTGAATTGCCACCCGTTCCGCTATGGCGACTGGCTGTTCATGCATAATGGTCAGATCGGCGGCTGGCCCCAGGTGCGCCAGGATGTGGAGGGTGTGATTCGCAAGGATCTGTATCGCCACCGCGAGGGTTCCACCGACAGCGAGGCCTTCTTCTATCTGGCCCTGGGCAATGGATTGATGGAGGACCCGGCCAGTGCCTTCGCCCTGACCGTGGCGCAGATCGTGGGCAAGATGCGGCGCGAGGGCGTGACGGAGCCGTTCCGCATGACGGCGGCCTTGTCGGACGGCAAACGGCTTTATGCTGTGCGCTGGTCCTGCGACGGGCGGTCGCCCAGCCTGTTCTGGACCAAGGGCCATATCGACGGCTGCCACGACGGCCGCATCTGCCTGGAGGAGGGCGATGATTCGGTGATGGTCCTGTCCGAACCGCTGGACGAGGATGCCAGCCATTGGAACGAGGTGGACGAGGGCAGCTTCCTGGTGGCCGAAGGCGGCCGCGTCACGGTACAATCCTTCAACCCGCTCGGCTTCAACCCGCTCGGCTTCAACCCGCTCGGCTGACGGAGCCCCTCGATATGCGCCGGTCCTCCTGGTTCGCCCTTGTCCTGTCCCTGCTGCCGGCTGCTTCTCTGGCCGCACCCGGCAGCCATACGGCACCTTACAAGGAATTTCACGACCAGATGGCCCGGTTCTATGGTGCCGGCCATGACAGGCTGGCCCTGCGCCTGTCGGTCCAGCCGGTGAAGGATGACCAGCCGCTGGTCCAGCCGGTCAGCATGGTGGTGGCGGCCCCGGAAGGGTCGGTGCCGCTTGCCATCGGCCCGGAGAACGAGGTGGACATCCCCTACCGTTCCGATTGGCTGGCGGCCGGCGCCAATGTCATCATCAACCAGGCGCCCGGCACCTATACTATGAAGGCGCAGATCGGCATGAAGCTGCCGGCCGGCGCCACCCGTCTCGCCTATGCCGACGTGAAGTCCGCTTTCGACCAGTTCGACCGGCTGATCGACAAGGAGGCGGGGGTGGCCTCCTTCCTGGCGCCCTCGGCCAAGACCCTGCGCCTGTTTTGCGGCCTGGACTGTACCGTGACGCTGGAGGGGACCAAGGGGCCGCGCATTCTGACGGCCGATGCCAGGGGGCGGGTGAACATCCCCAACGACAAGACGCTGGCGAAGGAGAACCCGATGCTGAGTGTCAGCCGGCCGGTGGCGTATACGGTGCTGACGACGAAGGGATAAGTGGTCTGAATGGTTGGTTTGTTAAGAATCAGAAGATTACTTGGCGGTGGCCGACAATAGGAATTCTATGTATTTTTCAATGATCTCTTTTGATCGTACTAACGTCTCTTCTCGTTGTTCACCAGTCATCGACTGTATTTTCCCATGGCGAGGGGCATCTGCATGTTTCTTTATTTCCAGTATTTCGATTTTTTCTACATTTAAGAGCTTTCGGAAGGCTTCCCATTTTGCATTGTCGTTGCCGCTTATCCCTTTTGTTGCTTCGTGCATTATGCCTTCAATGGCGCGGTAGCAGAAGAACCCTGTTAATGCAGGGTTATCCATCGCAGATCGAAAGTCGCTAAGTACTATGGAAGACATGGCTTGACTTCCTAATACTGTACGCAAATAAGTTGGATCTATAGTTCCCAAAAATCCCCGTTTTTGTAGACATGGTTCGTTTATGCCAAAAACATGCCAATCTCCGTTGCTGTCAGTATATGATGTTATCTCAACTTGAAATCGCATTCCATTCATATATCCAACTAAATCAACAATAGAATGCACGGTGTCTTTGACAAAATTTCTTATAGTATGTAAATTTATATTATTTTCATCCCTGATTATTTTTACAAAACAATGAACATTGCTCGTAAATATGCACACCTCAATTTCCATTTCGAAAAGGAATTCAACATAAACAGTCCTGCTTTTTAGTGCTGGTTCGATTGTGATTGGGTACCTTTCGGGCATTACTCTGCCGAAAAAGTGTATCATATTGCTCGTCATAATTTTCGTCATGGGTTTAATTTTCAAAACTCTTGTAAGTGTAGATCACCTTGATAGAAAAATAGCGAGAAAATAGAAAAATATCCATAGGAAGTGGGATTTTTAGTCCACTTTTCTATATACTCGCCCCCTTCACATACTGCCGCCAGACATGGTCCCACGGCACGGCGACGATGATGACCACCACCATGCCCGTGGCGACGATATTGGCGGCCAGCGCCTCGGTGATCCGGTCCTCCTGCCAGGCGGGCAGGGCGACGCGGGTCAGCCAGATCAGCTTCCAGGCGATTTCCCAGAACAGCAGCGGCAGCATGCGCAGCGGTTGGCGCAAACCCAGCAGGGCCAGCAGCGACATGGCCCCCAGCATGGCGACCACCACGCCTTCCATCATCTCCCAGCTGCGGGCCGGGTCGAGGATCTGCGACCAGTTCAGATAGCCGGCGCCCACGGCCATCAGCAGATAGACGGCGCGTAAAAGGTTCAGACGCCAGACGGCGATGTCGCGCATGGTTTACTCCACCTGCTTGAGGATTTTTTCGACATTGGCCAGCGTGACGCGGGCGGCTGTCAGTTCGGCGCGCATGGCCGTGATGGTGCCCGTCTGCTCCTCCAGCGCCGCCACGGCGCGTTCGGCCAGCGTGCGATAGCTCTGTTCCTCGGCCTGCGTGTTGCGGGCCTGGATCAGGGTGGTGACCATGCGCATGGCGAAGACCGACACGATCAGCACCACGAACCAGAAAATCGAGTAGAGATAGGTATCATCGGCCATTCACGTTCCCCTTAGTTCCCCGTATCGCCCGGTCCCGGTAGGGTCTCCACGGCCTGACGAAGGCTTTCCGCCGTCAGGTCCAGGTGGAATTGCGCCAGTTCCAGATAGTTCAAGGCCTTGCCATCATCGGACAGTTCCAGCCGCGACGTCACCAGCCCCGCCTCCAGCAGCTTCTGCACATGCAGATGCAGCAGCGGCCGGCTGATCCCCAACTCGCGGGCCAACTGGCTGACATAATGCCGCCCGCCGCCCGCCAGCAGCGCCACGATGCGCAGCCGGTGCGGGTTGGCCAGCGCCGACAGGGCCGTCAGGACCTGCCCCCCGTCACACGCCACATCGGCTATCTGCATCGCGTCTTTCATGTGTAAGGTTTTTCTTACATATGAAAGGATATGTCAAGTGGCTGTTTATGGTATGGCGGTGCGATTGAAATAGGCCGATGGCGTCACGCCCAGGGTGCGCTTGAACAGCGCGATAAAGGCGCTGACACTGTCATAGCCCAGGTCGATGGCGACAGTGGTGACCGGCACCCCCTCCGCCAGCATCTCCAGCGCCCGCATCAGGCAGGCCCGCTGGCGCCAGGCGGTATAGCTGTAGCCGGTTTCCGCCACGAAGCGGCGGCTGAGGGTGCGTTCCGACAGGCCGGCCCATCTGGCCCATTCATCCATGCCCCGCCGCTCCCCCGGATTGCGGAGCAGCGCCCGCGCGATCAGGATGAGGCGCGGATCGCTGGGCATGGGCAGGTTGAACGGCTCGATGGGGGCCGTGCGCAACTCGTCCAGGATGACCATGGCGATGCGCTGCTGGGCTTCGTCCATCTGCGTCCCTTCCCAGGCGGATGCCCGGATCACCGCCTCGCGCAGCAAACCCGACGCCCGGATCGTGCAGGGCCGGTCCGGCAGTTGCGTGCAGGCGGCCTCGGCGATGTAGCAGACCCAGCCTTCGATCGCGCCATGGGTGTAGCCGTAATGCGGCTGGTGCGGCGGCAGCCACACCGCCTGATCGGCGGGCACCACCCAGGCGCCGGCCTCGGTCCCCATGGTCAGCAGGCCGCGACGGATGCCGGACAGCTGCCCGCGCGGATGGCTGTGCATGCCCAGGTCACGGTGTTCGGCCTGGGTCTCATAGATGGCCAGGATCACCGGGCTGCCGGGATCGGCGGCGGCGCGGGCAAATCTCTCCTCATACATGGCGTAAACCCGCTATCGATTGGCTGCTGTAGCTTAGCGGCGCCGCGCCGGAAGGGGTAGGATGATCCTTGACAGGAGGAATGGATGATCCCGCACGACACCCCGCAAACGCCCGACCTGGACCAACTCTACGACCCGCCGATGGAGCATATTGTGAAGGGGGTGGT
The DNA here is from genome assembly GCF_058793615.1 of Niveispirillum sp. GW835-FHT14G11. Taxonomy (NCBI): domain Bacteria; kingdom Pseudomonadati; phylum Pseudomonadota; class Alphaproteobacteria; order Rhodospirillales; family Azospirillaceae; genus Niveispirillum; species Niveispirillum sp. GW835-FHT14G11. The sequence goes on along the minus strand of NZ_JBXAFZ010000008.1, from coordinate 69,265 downwards.
GAAGGCGTTGATGCCCTTCCACCGCGACTATCTGGCCAAGGCCACCTTCTTCTGCCTGGCGACCGGGCGCGAGGCGGGCCTGGATGCCTCGCCGCGCGGTGGACCGCCGGGATTCGTGAAGGTGCTGGATGCCAGGACGGTGGTCTTCGCCGATTGGCCGGGCAACAACCGCATCGAATCCCTGCGCAACATCGTGGCCGATGACCGCCTGGCCATGCTGTTCCTGTTCCCCGGCCTGGATATTTTCATGCGCATCAACGGCCGTGGCCGCATCACCGACGATGCGGCCCTGTGCGCCAGTCTTGCGGAAGGCACCAAGGTGCCCAAGACCGCGACCATCGTGGCCGTGGACGAGGTGCTGTTCCATTGCGGCAAGGCGATCAACCGGGCCAGGCTCTGGTCTCCGGACTCGATGATCGATCGCAAGACCGTGCCCAGCCCCGGCAAGATGGCGGCGGCGATGAACCAGCAGGATGATGCCGTGGCCGAAGCCATCGACGCGCATTATGATCACGCGATGCGCAATGGGCTCTACGGCTGACGCCAAGGCCCCACGGGCGGGTTGACCGGATGGCGGCGCGGTGGCTCAATGGGTGCCAATTCAACAGCCCGAACGTGATGCTCCCATGCTGACCGGTACGTGCCATTGCGGCGCCGTCCAGTGGACCCTGGACGGCGACCCGGGTCCCGCCACGGCCTGCAACTGCACACTCTGCCGCCGTTATGGCGCGCTTTGGGCCTATGATTACGAGAATGAGCGCATCCGGATATCGGGGCCGAGCAGCGCCTATACCCGTGCGGGCAAGGCCAACCCGGCGCTGGAAATCCGCTTCTGCGCGACCTGCGGCTGTGTGATGTGCTGGCGCGGCCTGCGCCTGGACAATGATGGCCGCCGCCGCATGGCCGTCAATCTCCGCCTGGCACTGCCGGAAGCGGTCGCCGACCTGCCCATCGACCATTTCGACGGCCTGGACACGTTCGACGACTTGCCCCGTGACGGGCGATGTGTCCGCGATTTGTGGTTTTAGCGGTTACAGGCGGTGATTGCGCCTGTAACAGCGGTTGGGGATCATTCCCACTCGATCGTTCCCGGCGGCTTGGACGTGATGTCGTAGGTCACGCGGTTGATGCCACGCACTTCGTTGATGATGCGGGTGGCGACATGGCCCAGGAAACTGTGTTCGAACGGGTAGTAATCGGCGGTCATGCCGTCCACCGACGTGACGGCGCGCAGCGCGCAGGCGTAGTCATAGGTGCGGCCGTCGCCCATCACGCCCACCGTGCGCACGGGCAGCAGGACGGCGAAGGCCTGCCAGATCTCGTCATAGAGGCCGGCCTTGCGGATCGCGTCCAGATAGACGGCGTCGGCCTGGCGCAGGATGTCCAGCTTGGCGCGGGTGATCTCGCCCGGCACGCGGATGGCCAGGCCGGGGCCGGGGAACGGGTGGCGGCCGACGAAGCTGTGGGGCAGGCCTAGCTCACGGCCGAGCGCCCGGACCTCGTCCTTGAACAGTTCGCGCAGCGGCTCGACCAGCTTCAATTTCATACGGTCGGGCAGGCCGCCGACATTGTGGTGCGACTTGATCGTCACCGACGGGCCGCCGGTGAAGGACACGCTCTCGATCACGTCGGGATAGAGCGTGCCCTGGGCCAGGAATTCGGCACCGCCGATCTTGTGCGCCTCGCCATCGAACACTTCGATGAACAGGCGGCCGATGATCTTGCGCTTCTGCTCCGGGTCGGACACGCCTTCCAACTGGCCTAAGAACAGGTCGGCCGCGTCCACATGCACCAGCGGGATGTTGTAATGGTCGCGGAACAGGGTCACCACCTGCTCCGCCTCGCCCGTGCGCATCAAGCCGGTATCGACGAAGATGCAGGTGAGTTGGGCGCCGATCGCCTCATGGATCAGCACGGCGGCGACGGAGCTGTCCACCCCGCCCGACAGGCCGCAGATCACCTTGGCGCTGCCTACCTGCGCGCGGATGCGGGCCACGGCTTCGGCGCGGAAGGCGGCCATGGTCCAGTCGCCCTTCAGGCCCGCCACCTTGAACAGGAAATTGCGGATCAGGGCGTCGCCATGCGGGGTATGCACCACTTCGGGATGGAACTGCACGGCATAGAAACGGCGGGCATCGTCGGCGATAATAGCATAGGGCGCACCTTCCGACGTGGCCACGATGCGGAAGCCTTCCGGCAGCTTCGTCACGCGGTCGCCATGGCTCATCCACACCTGCTCACGCGCGCCGATGCTCCACACGCCCTCGAACAGGGCGCAATCATCCTTGACCTCGACAAAGGCGCGGCCGAATTCGCGGGTCGCACCCGGCTCCACCTTGCCGCCCAACTGCTCACACATGATCTGCTGACCATAGCAGATGCCGAACACCGGCACGCCCAGGGTCCAGACAACGTCATTGGCGAGAGGGGCGCCAGCCTCCGTCACGCTGGCGGGGCCGCCGGACAGGATGATGGCCTTGGGCGCGAAGGCGCGGATGCGCGCCTCGTCGGCGCTGAACGGGATGATCTCGCAATAGATGCCGGCCTCGCGCACACGGCGCGCGATCAACTGCGTCACCTGCGATCCGAAATCCAGGATCAGGACACGGTCGGGATGGGCGGCGGGAGCGGTGGAGGCGGCGGCCATGGCGCATCTTCCTGGCGGGGGGCGGAGAATGCCGCGCAACCTAACCAACCCGCCCGCCCGCGACAAGCCACGCGTCCGCAAGGCTGACCCTTGCGACGACGGGACAGGATCGGACAAGGGGGCGGACAAAACCGCCCCCACGCCTTTGGATGTTATGGGACGATCACGTAATCCGGATTGGCCACGGCGAAGACTGCATCCCGGTCCGGGGCCGGCGGATAGATCCAGATCTGGTTGATCTCCTGCTTGATCTTCTTGCCCTCCTCCCGCGTGAAGCGCACCTGCCGGTCCCAGCCCTCCGTGTAGAGTGCACCCCAGGGGCCCAGGTCCAGGCAGGTCACGTATTTCGGCTGGCTGTAAGGATGGGTGGGCAGGCCCACCAGTTCCGCCGCCGCATTGTGGCCGGCGACGCGGCCCAGGCTCAGCCCATGCTGGCAGGTCATGGGGGCGATAGTGCCGATATCATCGGTGGCAGCCCGCACCGTGTCGCCCGTCACGAAGATGCCGTCGGTGGCCGGTGCGCGGAGATATGCATCGCCCACCACGCGACCCAGATTGTCATGGTCGCCGGGTACCTGTGCCGCCAGCGGATGGGCGCGCATGCCGGCCGTCCAGATCACCGTCTGGGTGGGGATCCGTTCGCCGTTCGACAGGGTCACGCTGTCGGCATCGATGGCAGCAACGCGCAGACCGGCCCGCGGCTCCACGCCGGTTTCGGCCAAGGCTTCGCGGATGACGGGCAGGGGGCCGGTGCCAAATTCGGACCCGATCTCCCGTGCGGCATCCACGATGATGGTGCGGATGGCAGCCTGCTCACCCAGGATGGCGCGCAAGCGGGTGGGGATTTCGGTGGCCGTTTCCAGGCCCGTGAAACCGCCGCCGGCGACCACGACGGTGTTGCGCCCCAGGCTTTCAGGCCGGCTGGCCAGTGATTTCAGATGCGCATCCAGGGCCTGTGCCCCATCCAGCGTGTCGACATTGAAGCCATGTTGCTTCAGGCCCGGAATGTCGGGCGTGAACAGGCGGCTGCCGGTGGCCAGCACGAACCGGTCATAGGAAAGGGTCTGCGGCGCGCCATCTCGGGGCAGGAAGGTGATCAGCTTCTTGTCGGCATCGATGCTGTCCACGATGCCGGCCCGATGCGTCACGCCGACGGCGGCCAGCAGCGCGGAAATGTCGGGGGCCATGTTGTCCAGCACCGCCTCGTACAGGCGGGGCCGGATGATCAGGTTGGGGGTGGGGGAGATCATGGTGATCGCCACCTCCTCCCCCTTGCCGGCCAGATGCACGGCGCGGGCGGCGGACAGGGCGGCCCAGAGGCCGGCGAAGCCGGAACCGGCAATGATGATCTGCTTGCTCATGATTGTATCCTCTCGTCGATGGGCATGGGGGTTCGTTCCCGCCGGGTGGGCGGGTCGGGGAACAGCGGGCAAGGGGGTGGCGTCGGCGGGCGATGACCCACCGTCGGTTTCTCAGATGGAAATCAGATCAGTCCTGGTCGTCGCGGGCTGGGCGGCCGCCACGTGCGGTGCGCCCCTGCATGCGGTCCCCGATCCAGGCCTGGACATCGGTGAAGAATTCCTGCGGCGCCTTCGACCCGAACCGTTGGGCCACACCGCCCAGGGTCTGCGACGCCAGACTGTCACGCATGGCCTTTTCGGCCTGCATCATGGCGGCATGTACCGCGCAGACGCCGGCAGTGGCCCAGCCCGGCGGGTTATTGCCGAACAAGGCACAGCGGCCCCGGATTTCCTGACAGTCGAACAGGGGCTTGTCCCCTTCGATCGCGTCCACGATCGACAGGAATGTGATCTCGTCCGCGGGGCGGGCCAGGCGGTAACCGCCCCTGACCCCCTCGCTCGCCCTCACGATCCCGGCCTTTTCCAGTTTCTGGAAAATCTTGGCCAGGAAGCTGGGCGAAATACCCTGAAGCTCGGCGAGGTCGCGGCTGGACAGGGCCGCATCCTCATTCCCGATCAGCCAGAGCAGGCCATGTATCCCATATTCAACGCTTGCGGTGATGTGTGCCATAACGCGGACTGTATCGATCCGCGTTTGGCGCGTCAAGCAGAAAAACGCGGATTAAATTAGTCCGTGTTTATTTTTCTGCCGTGACATTCATCCCGTCGGCGGTGAGGGCGGCGCGCAGTTCCGTGATGAACACCCGCACCTTCTGTGGCAGCAGGCGGGTGGAGGAATAGACGGCCCAGATATTGATGGGTTCCGGTGCCGCATCGGCCAGTTCGACCCGGACCAGCCGGCCATGGGCGAGGTCTTCCGCCACATTCCATTCCGAAAGCAGGGTGATACCGCCTCCGGCGTGGGCGACGGCGCGGCAGCCCTGGACATTACTGGCGGTGAAGCGGCTGTTCAGGCGCACATGTCTTTCCACGCCGTCGGCAATGAAGGTCCAATTGCCTCGCTGTCCAGTAACGCCTGACCTGCTGGGTGGTGGCTTCGCCCTGCTGGGCCTGCTGTTGAAGCGGGGGGGAGAAATCATTAGTGTTGACTCATGTTTTAGCCTGAGCTAATGATTTCCCATGATCGAAGCCGAAGCCATCAACCACATCATGCGCGCGCTGGCGGACCCGACGCGGCGCGGCATGTTCGAACGGATCGCCACCGCAGGGGAGATCAGCGTCATCGACCTGACCCGCGGCAGTGGCGTGACCCAGGGCGCCGTTTCCCAGCATCTGAAGGCCCTGAAACAGGCCGGTCTGGTGCTGGAACGGCCGGAGGGGCGCAAGGTTTATTACCGCGCCCGACCGGAAGGGCTGGAACCCCTGTCCGCCTGGATGGACCATTATCGCGCCTTCTGGCGCGACCGGCTGGCCGATCTGCACACCGTCCTGGAGGAAATGGATTCATGAGCGTCAGCATGACCAAGCCAAGCACACGAGAGATCGTGGAGGAGGCGACATACCCCTATCCGCCTGAACGGATCTGGCGGGCCCTGACCGATGGCGACCTGATGGCCCGGTGGATGATGCGGCCCACCGGCTTCGCGGCGGTGGTCGGGCAGCATTTCACCTTCCAGACCAGCCCGGCTGGCGCCTGGGACGGCACCATCCGGTGCGAGGTGCTGGCGGTGGTGGAGAACCAGCGCCTGTCCTATGCCTGGCGTGGCGGGCATGAGGGCAATGTCGGATACGGCTCCCGCCTGGACACGGTGGTGAGTTTCACCCTGACCAGGGTGGAGGGGGGCACGCGCATGCGCGTCGTCCATGCCGGCTTCGAACTGCCGCGCAATGAAACCGCCTTCAAGAACATGGGCGATGGCTGGAAGAAGGTCGTCCGCCAGTTGGAAGACGCCGTCTCGGACACGGAACCCGGTCCGCGCTGAAGCCCCCCGACGATTATCCGTTCCCTCACCCCGGCACGCATTCCCGCGCGCCGGGAATGCTCCCCCTTTGCCTGAAAGGAACCATCATGCCCGACATCCTGCACCGTATCGGTTTCAAGAACGTCGCTGCGGACATTGTGTTCAATGCCCTGACCACGGCCGAGGGCCTGTCGCGGTGGTGGACACAGGATACCAAGGGAAAGGGCGATGCCGAGGGCGGCATGCTGCATTTCCGCTTCGGCGAGCGCGGCTTCTTCGACATGAAGGTGGTGGTGGCCGAGGCGCCGGCCCATCTGCGCTGGTTGGTCACCGATGGGCCGGCGGAGTGGGTCGGCACGCATATCGACTGGCAGTTGCGGGTTGAGGGTGCCTTCACCATCCTGCTGTTCCGGCATGAGGGCTGGGCGGAGCCGGTGGAGTTCATGCACCATTGCAGCACGAAATGGGGCGTCTTCCTGGTCAGCCTGAAGGATTTGCTGGAAGGCCGCGCCGCCAGTCCCTGGCCGTGCGATACCCATATCGACGATTGGTGCGAGGGGGTGGCCGCTTGATCGGCCCCTTGTCCGTGTTCCGTCGCCAGTGCCGTAGCGCCATGACGACGGAACAGGGACAAGGATCAGGCCGAGAAGTAATCCGCCCGTTCCATGTCCGCCAGCAGCCCGACCTCCACGGGCTGCCAGCCCAGCGTCTGCCGGGTCCGTTGCGAGGCGGATGGCACGTCCATGGCGGCGAAGCCGGCCATCCAGCCGAAATGCGCTGCCGCCGCTGCCCCGGCGGTGGAAACCAGCGGCAGGGCCAGCCGCCGGGCGATGATTGCGGCGATGTCGCGGAAGGCCACGCCTTCCTCCGCCACTCCGTGCCAGCGCGCACCGGGAACGGCCTTCTCCAGCGCCAGGCGATAGAGCCGTGCGGCATCGAACCGATGCACGGCAGGCCAGCGGTTGGCGCCATCGCCGATATAGGCGGAGACACCCGTGCGCCGGGCGGTGGCGATCAGGTGCGGCACGAAGCCATGGTCGCCGGCACCATGCACGCTGGGCGGCAGGCGGACGATACCGGCATTGATGCCCTGGTCCAGCAGGGCCATCGCCGCCTGTTCCGACGCGGCACGGGGATGGGCGGCTGCCCCCGTGGCGGGCAGCGCATCCTCCGTCAGCAGTGACCCCGCCGGCAGGATGCCAATGCCCGACGTGACCAGCAGCGGCCGGTCGCTGCCCGCCAGGGCCGATCCCAAGGCCGCGATGATGCCCCGGTCTGCCGCGCAATTGTCGCGATAGGTGCTGAAATCATGGTTGAACGCCGTGTGGATGACACCATCGGCCGCCGCCGCACCCCGGCGCAAGCTGTCCGGGTCGCCGAGGTCGCCCCGGTGCGGCCGGGCCCCCATATCGGCCAGGGTGCGGGCATTGGCGTCGCTGCGCACCAGACCAGTCACATTGTGGCCGGCACCGATCAGTTCCTTGACGATGGCGCTGCCGATGAAGCCCGTGGCGCCGGTGACGAAGACATGCATGGGATCATTCCTCATTTGTTTGCCCGCCGATGATGGCGCGGACGGGGCGGACGATCCATGCTATGAAGTCCGGCATATCTTCGTGATCGTCCGAAAGGTGCGGCCGTGGACCCGCTATCCGACATCCTGTCGCTGCTGAAGCCGCGCAACCTGCTGTCCGCAGGGTTTGAGGCCGGGGGCGACTGGGCCGTGCAGTTCCCCGATCAGCAGCAGAATATCAAAACCGGCGCCATCGTCCGGGGCCGTTGCCTGCTGTGGGTGGAGGGTGTGGATGAGCCGGTGCAACTGGAGCAGGGGGATTGCTTCTTGCTGCCCGCAGGCCGTCCCTTCCGCATGGCGAGTGCTCCCGGCGTGCCGGCCTTGCGGGCGGAAGAAATCTTTCCGGCGTTCCGGCGCGGCGGTATCCTGCGGCTGGGTGATGGAGAGGACTTCTTCTGTGTCAGCAGCCGTTTTTGCCTGGAAGGCCGGCATGCGGGCATCCTGCTGGGCACGCTGCCGCCCATGGTCCATCTGACCGACGCGCCCGACCTGCGCTGGGCCATGGAACGGATGATGGTGGAACTGCGCGATGATCGACCCGGCGCCTTTCTGGTGCTGCGCCATCTGGCCCATATGATGCTGGTGCAAGCCCTGCGCCTGCATCTGGCGACAGGGCCGACGCAGGGTGCGGGCTGGCTGTACGCCCTGTCCGACCGGCAGGTGGGGGCGGCCATTGGTGCCCTGCATGCCGATCCGGCGTACCCCTGGACCCTGCACGAACTGGCTCGCCATGCCGGCATGTCCCGGTCCAGCTTCGCCCAGCGGTTCACGGCCCTGGTGGGGATGGCCCCCATGGCGTATCTGACGCGCTGGCGCATGCTGCTGGCCGGTGACCGGCTGCTGACGGGGCGGGAGGCGGTATCGGCCATCGCGTTGTCCGTGGGCTATCAATCGGAAAGCGCCTTCAGCACCGCCTTCAAGCGGGTGCTGGGCTGCCCGCCGCGCGACTATGCGCGGGCAAACAGTGGTTGAGATAACCTTTCATTCAGCCATGCATTTTATGCCGCGCTGCGGTAACGGTAACGGCGTTGCCGATCAATGTTCTGAATGATCACATAGTGGCTGATTGTGCGGTGCCGAAGGTGCCGCTCCGCTGTCCGGAATTGAGCCCATGTCCGCCCCGACCGTCCGCCCCGGCCTCGTGCTGTTCGCGCTTGCCATGGGTGGTTTCGCCATTGGCACCACCGAGTTTGCGGTGATGAGCCTGCTGCCCTATTTCGCCCCTGGCCTGGGCATCGATGAGCCAACGGCCGGCCATGTGATCAGCGCCTATGCGCTGGGTGTCGTGATCGGTGCGCCGACCATCGCGGTGCTGGCGGCAAAGCTGTCGCGGCGGACCCTGCTGATCGCGCTGATGGGCCTGTTCGCGGTGGCCAACACGGCGTCGGCCCTGGCGCCCTCCTATGAATGGATGCTGGTCTTCCGTTTCTTGTCTGGCCTGCCGCATGGCGCCTATTTCGGCGTCGCCGCCCTGGTGGCCACTGGTCTGGTGCCGCACAACAAGCGGGCGCAGGCCGTGTCCCGCGTCATGCTGGGCCTGACCATCGCCACCATTATCGGCGTGCCGCTGGCCAACGCCATCGGGCAGTTGGTGGGCTGGCGCTGGGGATTCGCGCTGGTCGGTGTGCTGGGGCTGCTGACCGTCACCCTGCTGGTGCTGTACGCACCCAAGGACCGGCCGGTACCGGGCGCCAGTCCCTTGCGGGAACTGGGTGCGCTGGGCCAGCGGCAGGTGTGGCTGACCTTGGGTATCGGCGCCATCGGTTTCGGCGGCATGTTCTGCGTCTATACCTATCTGGCCTCCACCCTGCTGGAGGTGACGGGGGTGGCGCCGGCCACGGTGCCGCTGGCCCTGGCCGTGTTCGGCGTGGGTCTGACGGTGGGCACGCTGGTGGGCGGCTGGGCAGCCGACCGGGCGCTGATGCCGTCGGTCGGCGGTATCCTGTTGTGGAGTGCGGCGTCCCTGGCGCTGTTCACCTTCACCGTGGGCAACGTCTGGGCTGTGCTGGCAGCGGTGTTCATGATCGGCTGCGGCGGGGCGCTGGGGTCGGCTTTGCAGACAAGGCTGATGGATGTGGCCCAGGATGCGCAGACCCTGGCGGCAGCGCTGAACCACAGCGCGTTCAACTTCGCCAACGCGTTGGGCCCCTGGCTGGGCGGTCTGGCCATCGCCGCCGGCCATGGCTGGGCCTCCACCGGCTGGGTGGGTGCGGGGCTGGCCCTGGGCGGTTTCGGGATCTGGGTCGTGGCGGTGCTCGATGACAAGCAGCGCTCTCTGGTGGAACAGCAGGCCTGCGGCTGATCGTTTGGAACCTTTTCCTTGCTGCGGCTGTTACCGCCGGGTGTAGCAACCTGAATGTTAAGGAGAACGTCGATGGCTACGATGCAATCGGATACGATCAAGTCCGGCAATGGTGCCGCTGCTGCGGGTGATATTGAGGCGCAGCTGAAGCAGTTGCGCAACGACCTATCCGCCCTGGCCTCCACCGTCGCTGCCGCCGGCTCCGAGAAGGCTGACGGCTACAAGGCGCGCGTCGGCGAAATGGCCTCCAGCGTCAAGGATGCCTCCGCCACCGCGATCCATAACCTGCGCGAGGAACTGGTTTCGCTGGAGAAGAAGGTGGAAGGCGGCGTGCGTGAGCGTCCGCTGCAATCGCTGGGTATCGCTGTGGTCGCCGGCTTCGCGCTGGCCCTGCTGGCTCGGCGTTAACAGATGCTGGACCGGCTTGTCCCGCTGTTGATGCCATTGGTCACGCGGGACATCGGCGCTGCGGCGCGACAGGTGGGCCGCGACGGCATCCTCTATGCCGTTATGGTCTTCCTGGGCCTGACCGGCTTCGCCCTGGTTGTCGCCGGGAGCGTCGTCTGGTTATCCAGCCTGATCGGCACCGGCCCCGCCTTGCTGGCGGTGGCCGGCGCCGTCTTATTGCCCATTCCCATCATCCTGGGCCTGATGGCCGTCTGGCGACGGGCGGAACGGCAGCGCAAGGAGCAGGACGCGGTTGCGGAAATAATGCGTATGGCCGTCACGGCCCTGGTGCCGATCCTGCTGCGTTCGCCGGGGACCTTCACGATGGTGGCGGTCGGTGTGATCGCCTTCATGTTCTTGATGCCGGACAAGCAACCGGAAAAGCCGGAGGATCAGGGGCCGGCATAGTCCCTGACCACCGTCGGACCTTCACAAGCCGGTCAGGTCGATGTCGAAGTACCGGCGCAGGGCCATGGTGCCGGCCGGCGTCACGCTCACCGCGCGTGTCCCCTCCACCCGCCGCACCCAGTCCCGGTCGAAGGCGTGGTGGCACAAGGCCCGGCCCAGCGCGTCAGCCAAATGCGGCCGCCGCTCGCTCCAGTCCAGGCAGGGGCGGCAGAAGGCGCGGGCCGTGCCGATGGTGGGGAGCGCCAGGCCCAGTTCCGCCAGAAAATCCTGCCCCTGCGGCGTGACCAGCCCCGCCTCTTCCGCCAGTTCCACATGCCCGCCCGCCACCATGGCGTCGGCCAGGGCCACACCCAGTTTTCCGGCCAGATGGTCATAGCAGGTGCGGGCATCGGCCAGCGCCTTGTCGCGTGGGCCCGTGCGGACGGGGCGGGGTGAGGGTGCGCGGTCGGCTGCCACCTGCATGATGCTTTCCATCATCCGCGCCACGGCGGGCGACGCCAGCCGGTGGTAACGGTGCCGCCCCTGCGGTTCCACCCGCAGCAGCCCGGCGGCAAGCAGCCGCGACAGATGGCCGCTGGCTGTCGGCGCCGCGATCCCGGCCACCCGCGCCAGCTCCGTCGCCGTCAGGGCACGGCCATCCATCAGCGCCTGCAGCATGCAGGCCCGCGCCGGATCGCCGGCAAGCGCCGCTATCTCCGCGAAATCCGCCGTGCTGACCATGGTCCCTCCCGCTCCGGTTACTCCAGTCTAGCATAGAGGTCGCTCTGGCCCCGATGCTTCGGCGCGGACCGAAACAAGGTTGCGCGACCGAGCCGGAATGGGTAAAATTTGATCTATTGGGTTTGGGGCTGGGGCGGCCTGCGATCCTGTGGCGGACATGAGGTGGATCATGGTGTCGGTCCTGGGTTCGGCCAGCGGCGTCTTCGCCGTTTCGGCCCGTCAGTTCCAATCGAAAGCGCAAGGCATCTGGCAGGACCTGAAGAAGGACGCTGCCAGCAGCAGTGCCGCGCCTAAGCCAGCCGGCATCCAGGATTTCATCGACCCTGACACCCGCGCCCGGCTGGAGGCGCAGAAGAAGGACACCGACAGCCTGGTCCAGAAGCTGGCCAGCGGCGGGGAGGATGCCAAGGAGGCCGCCGCCCGCAAGAAGGAGGAGGCCAAGCAGAAGCTGAAGATGCTGAAGCTCCAGGCCCAGCTGGCCGCCGCCAGCGGCGACAAGAAGGCCGCCGCCCGTATCGCCAAGGAGGCGGCGACGGTGGCCAAGGAACTGGGTCAGGCCGCCAAGGATGCCAGCGGCGGCGACAGTGCCACCACAACCCAGGCCGCCGGTTCGGGCGAGGCGGCGACGGCCAGTGCCGAAGCGCAGGCGGTGGCGCAGCAGGCCGGCCAGACAGCAGATCAGGGTGGGGCACCGCCGGAAGAACCGGCCGCCGCCGGACAGGAGCAAGCCGCCGGCACCCCGTCCAACACGGATATCCAGGCCCAGCGTGACGCCATCATCCGCGACGGTTCTGCCCGCGCCGGTGACGCGCGGGAGGAGGATGAGCTGCGCACCATGATGGACCAGCTGCGCGCCATCCATCAGCAGATGAAGAACCTGGCCCGCAAGGATGGTTCCCCCGGTACCAAGGCGGAAATGGAACGGGCCAGCCAGGACATGGCGGAGGGCGACCGCGCCATGGCCGACGCGTTTGGCCCGCCGGGCGTCTCGCTTCCCAACGTCACCGCTCCGCCACCGGTATCCGTCGATATCCGCGCTTAATCCGCCATCGGTATCGGCACGGCCAGCCCGCGCTTGGAAATGCCCAGCGCCACATTGGTGGTGAAACGGCGGACGGTGGGATTGTCTGCCATCAGCCGGCCCATCAGCGCGTCATAGGCCTCCACGTCCGGGGCGGCGATGACCAGGATGAAATCGGTGCCGCCCGTGACATAGAATACCTCCTGCACCTGATCCTCCCCCGCCAGCCACTGGCGCAGGCGGGCCAGCATCTCCGGCCGTTCCCCTTCGATCTCCAGCCCGGCGATGAAGAAGGTGGGGCGCCCCACCCTGGCCGGATCGACCAGAGCCACGGTGGCGGTGATCACGCCCTCGGCCTTCAGCCGTTTCAGCCGGCGCGATACGGCCGATGCCGACAGGCCGACCTTGTCGGCCAGCATATCGGCCGTCTGGTCGGCATCCTTCTGCACCAGGGCCAGCAATTTGCGATCGAACAGGTCGAGGTCGGGCGTGCGCATGATCCCTGCAGAATGGCAGCATGAAATGCGGGAGAAAAGCGCGAAGCCGGATCAGTTCGCCGAAAACCTGCGGCAGGGGACGCTAGAATCCCTTCCATGCGATACCCCACACCGGACGGCATAGAGGCCGCCCTTGATCGGATCGATCCGGCGTTCCGCGGCTCCCCGATCAGACAATCACCCGCCCTGGACCGGCTGTTCGGCGCCAGCCTGTGGTTCAAGGATGAAACCGCCAACCCCATCCGCAGCTTCAAGGGCCGCGGCACGGCCAATTTCGTGGCCGGGCTGGGCGATGATGACCGGCCCCTGGTCTGCGGGTCGGCCGGGAATTTCGGCCAGGGTCTGGCCTGGGCGGCCGGCACCCATGGCCGCCGCCTGACCGTCTTTGCGGCTGAAACCGCCGTGCCCGGGAAGATCGAGGCCATGCGTGCCCTGGGTGCGGAGGTGCGTCTGCACGGAAACGATTTCGATGAAGCGAAGGCGGAGGCCGGGCGCTATGCGGCGCGGGAGGGCCATCGGCTGGTCGTGGACGGGGCCGAGGTGCTGATCGCCGAAGGGGCGGGCACCATCGCGCTGGAGGCGATGGCGGTCGTGCCGGATATTGATCTGGTGCTGGTGCCGCTGGGCAATGGCGCACTGGCGTCGGGCATCGGCACCTGGGTGAGGCATGCCGCACCTGATGCCCGCATGCTGGCCGTGGCGGCGGCCGGTGCCCCCGTCATGGCCCATGCCGTGCGCGGCCTGCCCGTCACGGGGCGGGAGGGGGCGGACACCATCGCCGACGGTATCGCCGTGCGCGTGCCCATCCAATATGCCGTGGACAGCCTGCGCCGCGTGCTGGACGGCGCCATCATGGTGCCGGACGCGGCCATCATCCGCGCCATGGATCTGCTGCGCGAGCATCTGGGGCGGGTGGTGGAACCGGCCGGCGCTGCTGGTCTGGCGGCCCTGCTGGCCGACCCGGCGGCCTGGGGCGGGCGCCGCATCCTGATCCCGCTCTGTGGCGGCAATATCCGAAACTGAGGACACGACATGATCGACCATATCGAATTGAAGACCGCCGACTTGCCGGCCAGCCTGCATTTCTACGCCACCCTGCTGGCGCCGCTGGGTTACCGGCTGGAGGTGGATGGGGCCGTGAAGGGGTTCGGTGACGGCAAGACCCTGGATTTCTTCCTGTCGCCGGGAGACGTGCCCGCCCGCGACGTGCATTACGCCTTCACCAGTCCCGACCGGGCCATGGTGGACCGCATCTATGCGGTGGGGGTGGAGGCCGGCCTGGCCCTGGATCGCGCGCCCAGCCTGATGGCGCATGTCCATCCCAACTATTATGCCGGCTTCCTGCGCGATCCCGACGGGCGGCTGGTGGAATTCGTCTGCCACACGCCGGAATAAAGTTCTCCATACGCATGCCACCGCTTCGGTGCCGGCCGAAGCGGTTGCGGCTGGCCTCTGCTATTGAAAGGGCACTGCATGGATGCCGGATGGGCTGGGTGATGGGCGATCGACCGTTGATGATCAAGGAATTGCTGCTGCTGCTGGTCCTGGCCACGCTGTGGGGGTCGTCCTACACCTTCATCAAGGTGGGGGTGGAGACCATTCCGCCCGTGACCCTGATCACCGTGCGCACGCTGATCGCCGGCTCCGTCCTGCTGGCAGTGATGGCGTGGCAGGGGGTGCGGCTGCCGCGTGACCCCAAGGTCTGGCGGCAATTCACCTTCCAGGCGGTGATGAACAGCGTCGTACCCTTCACCCTGGTCGCCTGGGGCGAGCAGGAGACGGATGCCGGTCTGGCCGCCATCCTGAATTCCACCACGCCGATCTTCACCTTCCTGCTGACGGCGCTGATCACCCGGCATGAGCCGGTGACGATGCGCAAGCTGTTCGGCGTGGCGGCCGGCCTGCTGGGCATCTGCCTGATCATCGGGATGGAGGCGCTGAACGGCCTGGGTGATCAGCTGGGCGCGCAACTGGCCATCGTGGCGGCCACCATCTCCTATGCCGGGGCGGCCATCTATGGGAAGAATTTCAAGGGGCTGACGCCCATTGTGCCGGCGGCGGGATCGATGATCTGCGGGGCGGTGCTGTTGTTGCCCGTCAGCCTTGTCGTCGACCGGCCCTGGACGCTGTCGCCGTCGCTGCCTTCCATCGGGGCACTGGTCTGCCTGTCCGTTTTCTGTACGGCCATTGCCTTCACCATCTATTTCCGGCTGATGCAGACGCTGGGGTCGATCGGCACCACGTCACAGGCCTATCTGCGCGTGCCGATCGGCGTGGGGCTGGGCATGCTGTTGCTGGGCGAAAGTCTGGCGCCCACGGCCCTGGTCGGGCTGGTCTGCGTGGTGGCGGCCGTCATCGCCATGACCATGCCGGGGCGGCGGAAGGCGGTTTAACCCATAGGCTCCATCGGCAACTGGCCCACGGCCAGCGCCCAGGGATGCATGCGATCCTCATAGACCGCAACGGAGGGCGGCGGGAATTGCGGGTCGGCGAACGCGCCCACCGCCACGCTGATGAAATCTGGCATCGCGCTGGGCTCCCAGTAAACCGTGGAGCCGCACACCGGGCAGAAATGAAAAGTGGCCGTCTGGCCGCTGTCGCCATGCCTTGTCCAGGCGGTCGTGCGGCCGGTGATCGTTACCTGCGCGCGGGGGAAGCGCGCCTGCGTGGCGAAGACGCTGCCGGTGCGTTTCTGGCATTCAAGGCAATGGCAGATGGAAATGCGCACCGGTTCGCCCGTGCAGGTCAGGTGCAGCTGTCCACAGCTGCAGGATGCCAAGCGTTCCGTCATGTCCGTCTCCTTGCCCTGTCAACGCCGCTGATGGATCAGGGCCCATACGCCGCCCAGCCGCGCCTCATCGCTGCCGGCTGGCAATGCCGCGATGGTATGGGCTGCCGCTTGGTCCTGTCCAGCGCGGTATTGCAGCATGCCCAGCCGAAGCCGCACCGCCGCCGGCGATATCAGCTTGCCCTTCAAGGCCTGCTGCAGCAGGGCGATGGCCTGATCTGTTTGCCCCAGGGAGGCGCGGACCATGCTCAGCTTGGCGATGGCGTTGGCATCCTTGCCGGCCAGCACCTGGCGCTGCCATTCCTCCAGTTCATGTTTCTGCGCCGCCAGCTGCTTGGTGGCATAGTCGCGCAGCCGTTGCTGGCGCTCCAGCTTGGGACCCGGCTTGCCCAGCAGGCCGGACGCCCAGCCCTGGTCAAGGGCCGCCGCCGCCTCGGCCGGCAATTCCTCCACCATGGCGCGCTGCGCCATCTCGGTCAGGGAATCCGGATTGTCATAGGCATTGACGGCCAGCTTCAGCCGGGCCCAGTCCAGGTCCAGCCGCTCCGGGATCGGCTTGCCCTTTGCCATGGCGTCCAGCAGGCGTTGCCAGTTCTCCCTGGTGCTTTCCACCTGCAATTGCTGGCGCAGGGCCTTGATATAGCCTTCATTATTGCCGGACATGAACTCCGCTGCGGCCAGCAGTTGCTGGGCTTCCGGCGGCAGGCTGCCGCCGGTCTTGCGCAGATCATCGGCCCAGGCATGCAGCAGCCTGGCGGCCTTGGCCGGTTCCTTGGCCCGATAATAGGCCTCCGCCACCATGTGGCGGAACCCGTCGCTGCGCCGGCCGGCGGCCATCGCCTTTTCCCCCAAGGCGGTGGATTTGCCATAATCGCCGGCGCGGTACCAGAGCTGCGCCAGGGTTTCCAGTGCTCCGCCCTGGTCGGCGGCCGACAGCGGCACCAGGGTGATCGCCGCCTCGAACGCGGTGGCGGCCAGATCGAACCGGCCCTGCGCCTTGTAGATGGCGGCGCGCATCTGCTCGACCGCCCATTTCTCCTGCGCCGTGATGGTGGCGACCGCGCGGGCCTTGTCCACCTCCTTCAGCGCCATGTCATAGCGCTTGCCGTCCAGCGCTTGGCGCGCCGCCTGCAATGGCAGCCCGACCTCGCGGCTGACAGCGATCTCTGCCGCTACCGGCATCGCCAGCAGGGTGGCAAGGATGGTCATGGGCAGCAGGTTTCGGCGCAAGGCAGGCAAACGGGCGCGGGGCATCTTTCCTCCGGCTGAACGGCATCGCGGACAGCCCTTATTCAGCATCCGCGGGATCACTTTCAACCGCTTATTGGAAGCCAGCCGGCCGGGCGGCCTGAACCGCTTTGGCCTCAGTCTGGTCCGCCTTCAGGCGACCTATGATCTCGACCCGTTCAGCGTCTTCGTCGGAGAACGGATCATTGCCAAATCGCTGATCGACCCGACCCTGGTCGAGGGGTCAGCCTGCAACAGGAACTGCGGCGCCCGTCAGAAAATCCGCGGCGCGTTCCCCGATCATGATGCTGGGGGCGTTGGTATGGCCGCCGATCAAGGTGGGCATGATGGAGGCATCGGCGACGCGCAGTGCTTCCACGCCATGCACCTGCAAGGCGGCATTGACCACACTCTCATCGTCCGTGCCCATCCGGCAGGTGCAGGCCGGATGCTGGGCCGTGACGGCGATGGCACGGATATAGGCATCCATGGCCTCACGGTCTGTCACCTTCGGCCCTGGAAACACCTCTTCGCCCACAAAATCGCGGATGGGGTCCGTTTCCATCAGATCGCGCGTCCACGCAATCGAATGGCGGAGCAGATCGACATCCTGGGGATCGGACAGCAGGTTGAAGCGGATTTCAGGGGAGGTCAGCAGATCGGCCGACCGCAGGCGGACGCTTCCCCGGCTGCCGGGCCGCAGCACGCAGTTCAGCGAGGTCAGCATATCTTCATGCGAGCGCCGGATGCCGGGAAACCAGACATGGGCGTTCAGGCTGGTCGGCATCAGGATATTCTCCAGATCCGGCCGTTCCAGGCCCAGGCGAGAGCGGTAATAGGCGATGGCGGTCAGGGGCTGTGTGCCCATCATGCCCTGGCCGGTCAGCGCCCAGCGCAGCGCCGACAGGGCAATGCGGTCGGCCCGCAGTTTTGCGCGCAGCGGGAAAGGGCGCCGGCCCCGGAACCCCATGGGCACCAGCGGATGATCCTGCAGGTTGCTGCCCACACCGGGCAGGTCCGCCACCACATCGATCCCATGCGCGCGCAGATGATCGGCGGGACCGATGCCGGACAGCATCAGCAGGTGCGGTGATGCATAGGCGCCGCCGCACAGCACGATTTCACGGGTGCAATGCGCCGTGAGGGTCCGGCCCGCCTGCCGGTATTCCACGCTCACGGCGCGCGCACCCTGGAACAGGATGCGGGTCGCCTGCGCCCCGGTTTTGATCGTCAGGTTGGGCCGGCCGCGGGCAGGTGCCAGGAAGGCGCTGGCGGTGCTGGCCCGGCGTCCGCGCCCGACCGTCAGGTCCGGCAATCCGAAGCCTTCCGACGTGCCCGCCTCGAAATCATCGGTGACGGGATGGCCCAGGGCGCGGGCGGCGGCCTGCATGGCCCGGACCAGCGGATCGTCGTGCGACATGCGCGACACGCTCATCGGGCCGTTGGCGCCATGCCAGTGGCTGGCCCCGCGCTCGCTGCGCTCCGACTTGCGGAAATAGGGCAGGACATCGTCGAAGGACCAGCCTTTGGCCCCCATCTGCGCCCATTGGTCATAATCGCGTGGATGGCCGCGCGAATACATCATGCCGTTCACCGCCGACGATCCGCCCAGCACCTTGCCGCGGGCGGCCGGGATCGACCGGTCCGCCGCATGCGGCTCTGGCTCGGATGCATAGCCCCAGTCGAACAGCATGCGCTGGCGCAGCACGCGGAAGGCGACCGGCATATGGATCAGCAGGCTGCGGTCGCGGGGACCGGCCTCCAGCAGCAGGACGCTGATATCGGGATTCCCGCTCAGCCGTGCCGCCACCACGGCCCCGGCCGATCCGCCACCGACGACGATGAAGTCATGCCGGTTCCCATCATTCCCGCTTCTCATGCGCCCGCACCATGTTCCTGGGTGATCAGCCGGTTCAGCTTGCGGCGCGCCAGGGCAGCACCGGCATCGATGGACAGCAGTGTGGGCCGCATTCTGTCGGGATCGGCCGTGCCGATGCGTTTCTGCTGGTCTTCCAGCATGGGTTTATCCTCCCGCTCGAACGCGTGTTGCAGCATCGTCCGCAGCCGCGCCGAATAATCGACATCATCCATCCGGTCGCGCCGCGTGCCGCAGACAAAGTAATGCGTACTCCCCGCTGTCTCCGGTGTCATGCTGTGCAAGGCCCAGACTTCATCCTCCCGGCTGCGGTCCCGGCCGCTTTGGGTCAGGGCGGTCTTGATCACCATGATGGCGGGAGCCTGCCATTCCGCCCGTGTCCAGGCGTTCGCCCGCTGTGTGGCGGGCACACGTTCACGGAAGCGGGGTGGTGGTACGACATTGCGGTTCTCCCATTCCACGGCCACACCATTATCCGTATCGATCACGGTGGGCCGCACCCCGGTCATGACCCCGCCCAGCGTGTCGGGATGCAGATAATCGGCATGGCTCAGGTCCAGCAGATTATCGGTGACCAGGCGATAGCTGGCCCGGATGGCGATGGTGAAATGGATGCGCGCCGTCTCCGGCGTCTCATCGATGAAGGACAGGTCGGGGATCAGGGCCGGATCGGCCATTGCTGCCTCTCCCATCCAGACCCACAGGGCGCTGTGCCGCTCCGCCGCCGGAAAGGATCGCACACGCAGCGCCGTCGTGATTTTGCCGTGCGGATTGGCGGCGCAGTGCCCGGCCCCGTCGAAGGCCAGCCCGTGATACCCGCAGATGATGCGCCCCTGGTCGACCCTGCCCGTCGATAGCGGGGCAAAGCGGTGCGGACACATGTCCAGCAGGATGCTGACATTCCCATCCGCGCGAAAGGCGACCAGGGGCGTATCGATGATCGTGCGGGCCAGCGGCGTGTCGGCCAGTTCATGGCTGGAGCCGAACTGGTACCAGCGATTGCGCAGGAAATGTTCCATGCTGATCATTCCACCCTGGTTTCGTTATTCTTGATGCGACCCGGTCACCGGTTCGGCTTTCGGATACTGTCCGCGTGCGGTCGATCATGCGTCAAATGACTTGTGGTGGCTTATCATTCCCATGAGGAATGTTGGGCCCAACATTCCTCATGGGAATGCAAATACCCCGCAAAGCATTAGACGGGAATGCCGCGCCTTGGCAGGCTTTCCCGGTTCAATCTTTCAAAGCGGAGAGGGGCATCCCGTGCCTGGTGGAATGTCGAGCAGGAACGTGTCGCGGTCTGGGGCGGGATGGGGGAGATCGGGCGCATGAGCATGGCCCCCCCTGCCGCCGCCCGCATTCCGCTGGGTCTGATCCTCTCCTATCATGCCGCCATCGACCCCGAACGGCCGGCGCTGACCCAGGACGGCGTGACGCTGAGCCGGGCCGAACTGGAGGCCCGTGCCAACCGCCGCGCCCGCCTGCTGGCCCGTCATGGGGTGGGGCAGGGGGATTTCGTGATCTTCGCCCTGCCCAATTCCATCGCCTTCTTCGAAACCAGCTTTGCCCTGTGGAAGCTGGGGGCCGTGCCGTGCCCGATCTCTCCCAAGATGCCGGCCGCCGAATGCGCCGCCATTGTGGAGGCGGTGTCGCCGCGTCTGGTGATCGGGCCGCCCGGCCTGTGCTTCGCTCAATGCCCGACCCTGGCGCCGGATGCCGAACCAGGGCCGGAGGATGGCGACCAGCCCCTGCCGGCGCGCGTCTCCCCTTCCTGGAAGGCGATCACCAGCGGTGGCTCGACAGGCCGGCCGAAGGTCATCGTCACGGGCGTCGACGGGCGAGCCGACCCCGCGGGGGCCGGCTATGCCCTGCAACGGCCCGGTGACACCATCCTCAATCCAGGCCCGCTCTATCACAATGCCGCCTTCAGTGCGGCACACCAGTGCCTGTTCGGCGGCGGCCATGTGGTCAATATGGAGCGGTTCGATGCGGAGGCCTGTCTGGCGCTGATCGAGCGGCACCGCGTCACCTATGTGATGATGGTCCCGACCATGATGGGCCGCATCTGGCGCCTGCCGGAAGCGGTGCGGGGCCGGTACGACCTGTCCAGCCTGCGCACCCTGGTGCATCTGGGCGGCCCCTGTTCGCCTTGGCTGAAGGAAAGCTGGATCGGCTGGATCGGGCCGGAGCGGCTGTTCGAGATCTATGCGGGGACTGAAGGGATTGGTGCCACCATCATCAACGGCACGGACTGGCTGGCCCATCGCGGGTCGGTGGGGCGCCCGGCGCCCGGTACGGAGATGCGCATCCAGCGTCCTGACGGCTCACCCTGCGCGCCCGGAGAGGTGGGGGAGATTTTCTTCCGTCAGGCTTCCGGTGGAGGTCCCAATTTCCGTTATATCGGATCGGAGATGAAGGTAGCCGACGGCTGGACCTCCCTGGGGGACCTGGGCCACACCGATGATGACGGCTTTTTGTACATCTCCGACCGCCGCACCGACCTGATCATCTCCGGCGCCGTCAATATCTATCCGGCGGAGGTGGAGGCGGCCATCGAGCGGCACCCGGATGTGCGCGGCAGCGTCGTCATCGGGCTGCCCGACGATGATCTGGGCAACCGTGTCCATGCCATCGTGCAGGTCGCACCCGGTCCGGAACCATCCTTGGACGCGGAGACACTGGCGGCTTACCTCGCAAGCCAACTGGCCCGCTACAAGGTCCCCAGAAGTTTCGAATTCGTCACCACCGACCTGCGCGACGAGGTGGGCAAGGCCCGCCGCAGCCAGTTCCGCCAGGAACGTCTTTCCCCGGAAAGCATGGGCAGAAAATGACCGAGCATCCAGTTTCTCCGGACCATGGTCCGTCGGCCGAACCCGATGGGGATGGCAACATCATCAGCGTGACGCGCATGCAAGGCCATGTCGCGGTTGTCCGTTTCGCCCGTCCGCCCAGCAATTATTTCAGCATTCCGCTGATCACGGCCATTGCCGGCGCGCTGGAGCAGGTTGACGCCGATCCCGACATCCACGCCATCGTTCTGGCCGCCGAGGGCCGGAATTTCTGTGCCGGGGCCGAACTGACCCAGGCGCATGAGGAGCCGGAGCAGATCTATGCGGCGGCCCACCGTCTGTTCGCCATCCGCAAGCCCATCGTGGCGGCGGTGCAGGGGGCGGCCATCGGTGGCGGGCTGGGCCTGACCCTGGTGGCCGATTTCCGCGTGGTTACCCCCGGCACGCGCATGGCGGTGAATTTCGTGAAGATCGGCATCCATCCCGGCTTCGCCATCACCCTGTTGCTGCCGCGTGTGGTGGGACAGCAGAAGGCCGCCGAACTGCTCTATACCGGTCGGCGCATCAATGGGGAGGAGGCGCTGCGGATCGGTCTGGCCGACCGCCTGGTCGAGGAGGGGGAATTGTTCGACACCACCCTGACGCTGGCCCGGCAGATCGCCGAGAATGCACCGCTGGCTGTGGAAGCTACACGGGCAACGCTGCGCGAGGGCCTGCTGGAGGACATCCGCCGCCAGACCGACACGGAGGCGCGCAAGCAGCACGAGCTGCGTGTGACCGAGGATTTTGCCGAGGGCATTCTGGCCGTACAGGAGCGGCGGGCCGGCAACTGGAAGCGGCGGTAGGCGTCTGATCCTTTCCCGCCGTTCCGGCTTTCGTCGGGACGGCGGGAGATTTCTTTCACGTCACCGTTGCTTCTGCCGCCGGATCATCCACGCCGCCCCCGCCTGGCACAGGAAGGCCAGGATGATGAAGGGTGTCAGCCATTGCAGGGCCATGGCCAATGCCTGGTTGCCATAAACCGGTGTCAGCCGGTCGCTGACCATGCCCACGAACAGCGGACCGCAGCCCAGCCCGATCAGGTTCAGATTGAACAGCAGGATGGAACTGACCGTCGCCCGGTATTGGGCCGGGGTGCGGTTCTGCAACAGGGCCAGGGCCGGCACCAGATAGGTGGAGGTCAGGGTGATCGGCGGCACCAGCAGAGCCAGCGACAGGCGCCAATCCTGCACCATCGTGAAGCCGAACAGGAAGGGCAGCACCAGTAGCATGCCCAGGCCGGGCAGCAATGTGTACCAGATCGGGTTACGCGCCCCGGCCTTGTCGGCGATCATGGCGCCGATCCAGGCGGCCAGCACCATGGACCCGGCCACGATGACCCCGAAATAACCGCTGATCTGGCCCAGCGACATGCCCTGGACACGGGTCAGGAAGGCCGGCGTCCAGTTGAGAATTCCAAAGGAGCAGAAGGACGTCAGGCCACAGGCCAGGGCCGTGAGGATAAAGACCGGCGACCGCCAGAAATAGCCCAGGGCCGCGGTCAGGCTGGGGGCGGCCTTCTCCGTTTCCGGCTTCGCCATATCCGCATCGAACCGTCCGCGCACCGGTTCCCGCACGATCAGCAGCAGCAGCGGCGCAAACAGTAGGCCGGCCGCCCCGATGACCATGAAGGCCACCCGCCAGCCATAGGCCTGGGCGATCGCCGCACCCGCCACGGCCCCGACAAAGCTGCCGGCCGGCACGCCCAGCACATAGAGCGCCAGCGCCCGCCCGCGTTTATGGGCCGGAAAATAATCCGCGATGATGGAATAGGAAGGCGGCGAACAGCCGGCCTCCCCGATCCCCACACCGATGCGGGCCAGGGCCAGGCTGATGAAGCCGGTGGCCAGTCCCGACAGGGCGGTGAAAATGCTCCAGATGCCGCAGGCGGCCGCGATCAGGCGGGTGCGGTTGCCCCGGTCGGCGATCATGGCCACCGGAATGCCGAAGAATGTATAGAAAAGCGCGAACATCAATCCGGTCAGCATGCCGATCTGGGTGTCACTGAGGCCGAGATCCTGCTTCACCGGCTCCACCAGGATCGACAGCAATTGCCGGTCCACAAAGTTGAGCATGTAGGCAAAGGCCAGCGCCGCCACGACCACATAGCGGTAGCGCGCGTCCGGTTCGGATGTTGGGGTGCTCAAGGCCGGATCCTGTCAGTTCATGGTTTGACTTGTTTGGGAATGCCTTTACAGCAACCCGACGATGGAGATGGAACAGATGCCGTGGAACGGCGCGCCGCCCAGATTATGGGCCAGCGCGTTCACCACCGGCTGCTGACGCTGGCGCGGCCCGGCCCGGCCCAGCAGCTGGAGATAATTCTCATAGACCATGCGGATGCCGGTGGCGCCGATCGGATGGCCGAAACATTTCAGGCCGCCATCGATCTGGCAGGGCAGGGCGCCGTCGGCATCGAAGCGGCCGTCCAGCACGTCGCGCCAGGCATTGCCGTCATCGCTGAGGCCCAGATCCTCCATGGTCACCAGTTCGGTGATGGAGAAGCAATCATGCACCTCCGTCAGGCTCAGTTCCGCGCGCGGATCACTGATCCCCGCCTCCTTGTAGGCGCGGGCGGCGGCGGCGCGGGTGGTGGGGACATAGCTGCTGTCCCAGCCGCTGCCCTGTGCCTCCCACCCGCCGGTCGCCGCCAGTTGCAGCGATTTGATGGTGACGATGTCTTTCTTGCCCAGGGCGCGGGCGATCTCCGGCCTGGTGACGATGGCGCAGGCCGCCCCGTCGGACACGCCGCAGCAATCGAACAGGCCCAGGGGGGCGGCCACGATGGGGGCCTTGATCACCTGTTCGGCCGTGATCGGCTTGCGCAGATGCGCCTTGGGGTTCTTCGTGGCGTTGGCATGGCTCTTGACCGAGATATGGGCCATGGCGCGCTTCAGATCGTCGGCCGCCACCTTGTGCCGCGCGGCATAACCCGAGGCCAGTTGCGCAAAGGCGCCCGGCGCCGTCAGGTTGGCGTTGGTGGCATCATAGAACGGCCCGCGGGAGGCGGCGGGAAGGCCGCTATAGCCGGCATCCTTCAACTTTTCCATGCCCAGGGCGAAGGCGATGTCGCAAGCACCGCTGGCCACGGCATAGGCGGCACCGCGCAGCGCCTCCGTCCCGGTGGCGCAGGCGTTTTCCACCCGCGTCACGGGGATGTTGTGCAGCCGCAGCGCCAGGGCCAGCGGAATGGCGCCCGGTCCCACGGCATTGCCGGCATGGCCGAACCAGCCGGCCTCCAGCTCCGACGGGTCGATGCCGGCATCGGTGATGGCTTCCTCGAACGCCTCCACCATCAGGGTGGGGCCATCGGCATCCCACCGTTCGCCGAATTTCGCGCATCCCATGCCCAGGATGGCGACCTTGTCCTTGATCCCGCTGGCCATCTTATTCCCCTGCTCGCGCCTGGAAATCCGGGGCGGCTTTCCAGAAATATTGCGTGAAGCCACGGGCATCGACGCGCTTGATCCGGAACATCATGCGCATACGCGCACCCGGCTGCGGGACCGTGTCGCCCACATCCACGATGTCGGCGATCATCCGCCCGCCGCCGTCGAAATCGATCATGCCGTAATGGCTGGGCGGATCGGGGGAGAAGGCCAGATGGTCGGCCGTGACGGTGACCAGCCGCGCCGGCCGGCCGGCCAGCGGATAATCATCCTGTGTATCCACCATCCGCGCATTGGGGGCGACGGAGATGGCACTTTTCGGATATTGCACCGTCCCGGTCACGCGACACTTGCCGCCCACCAAGCCCAGCACCGTCTTGCGGTCGCGGTAGAGCGCGGCATGTGAGGTCTTGAGGTCCAGTTCGGCACGCATGCCGGCCTCCAGCCTCACCTCGCCCCGGAAATGCAGGTGCTTCAGGTAATTCTCCTCCGGCCGCCGCCGGGACAGCCAGCCATCGACGCCCAGGCCGCTTGTCCCCTGGCCCCCGCGGTTGATGGTGCGGAACAGCAGCAGGTCGACACCCTGGCCGAAGGCGGCCAGGGCAATGCATTTGCCGGGTCCGGCATGGGCCAGCAGGCGGGCCAGCAGCAGCAGCGGGTGGGCCACGCCCGTATAACCCAGTTCCGCATGCATCCCGTCGACCACCCGGTCGGCCGGAACGCCGACGGCCTTGGCGACCTGTGCGTCGATCCCCGCTGCGGGCAAGGCCAGGACCAGGTGATCAATATCGGCGGCCTTGAGGCCATTGCGGTCAAGCCCGTCGCGGATGGCCCCTGTCAGCAGGCGCAGATAGCCCTCGTCCCGGACCCAGCGCCCTTCCCAGGCATAATCATGGTCGCGGTCGCTGGCCCGGTAATGGTCGACGAAATCGACGGTGACGCTGTAATGGCCGATCAGTTCCGCGATCAGGTCGCGCGTACCGGTCAGCAGGGCCGCCGCCCCGTCGCCATTCAGGAATTCATCCGTGGATGCCGGCCGCGCCGGCCTTTTGTCGGCGGCCAGGCACAGGACGGGGGCATCGGCCGCGCGTGCCGCATCCAGCGCCGATAGCAGGGCGGCGGTGCCCGCCCGCTGCGACCCGCCGACATCCATCGACCCGACGGCATCGGGCAGGGTCAGCGCCTCCTTGACGATCCCGGCATTCTGCCGGTCGGCGAAGGGCAGGGTGGTGGAGGCCAGGATCAGGCGGTTCAGTACCCCCCGGTCGCGCCCGGTCATGCAGTCGCGCGCTGCCTCCACCGCCATGGTGACGGCATCCTCATCCCAATTGGCCATGGACCGTTCGCCCTTGCCCAGGCTAGCCAGTGCTGGATTGTACCAGGCGGTGGCGGCGGCGATGGCCCGGCGCTGCAGGCGCAGCAGCGGCAGATAGGCGCCAACGGCACTGATGCCGACCTTCATCTTTCCGGCCGCCATCACAGCGGGTCCCAGTTGATGATGTCGGTGGCGCTGCGCAGCGGCTGCATGCTGGACCGCAGGGCCGGCATCAGCGTGTCGGCGCAGCTTTGCGGGGTCCAGCCGGCGGCATTATGCATGGTGCGCAGGATGGTCGGCCGCGAATAGAGGAACACCTCATCCCCGCGCACGCCGAAAATCTGGCCGGTAATGTCGGCCGCCTCATCGGCACACAGATAGGCGACCAGCGGGGCGATCTTCTCCGGCGTCAGGGATTTCAGCTTTTCCGCCCGCTCGCGGTTCACGCTGTCCAGTGGCACGCTGTCGACCAGCCTTGTCCAGGCGGTCGGCGCCACACAATTGGAGCGCACACCGAACCGATGCATATCCAGCGCGATGGCGGTGGACAGGCCGACCACACCGGCCTTGGCCGCCGCGTAATTCGCCTGTCCGACATTGCCAAGCAGGCCGGTGGTGGAGGTGAAATGCACGAAGGCGCCCGACCCCTGTTCCCGGAAATGCGGCGCCGCCGCGCGGGAAACCAGGAAGCAGCCGGTCAGATGCACGCTCAGCACATCGGTCCAGTCGGCCAGGCTCATCTTGTGAAAGATACTGTCACGCAGGAAGCCGGCATTGTTGATGACGGCGTCGATACGCCCGAAATGTCCGATCGCATCCGAAATGATCGATGCCGCCCCTTCCGGATCGGCGACGCTGGCATGGTTGGCCATGGCCCTGCCGCCCGCCGCCCGGATCTGGGCCACCACATGGTCGGCGGGGCGGGCATCGGTACCGTCGCCATCGGCCGAAACGCCCAGGTCATTGACCAGCACCTGCGCGCCTTCCTGGGCGCAAAGCCGGGCGATCGCGGCACCAATCCCCCGACCGGCGCCGGTGACCACGATGGTTTTTCCCGTCAGCATACGCATCTCCATTTTCTGCTTGCAGCTTGGATCGAACCGACATAAGCGTCAAATTCATTTGAAATGATCAACATGCCTTGATGGAATGACCCGCCATGGACCTCCGGCTGAATTATGTCGTCGCTGTCGCCCGCACCGGCTCCATCACGGCGGCGGCCGAAGCGGTGGGGGTGACCCAGTCGGCGATCACCAAAAGCGTGGCCAGCCTGGAAAAACAGATCGGCTATTCGATCTTTCATCGCACGCCGCGCGGATCGTTCCTGACGGCGGAGGGGCGTGACTTCATCGACCGGGCCTCGCGGCTGGTGGATGACACGCGCGAATTGCTGCGCCGGCCCGCCGAGCAGGACCGGGACTATGCCGGTACCTTGCGCATCGGGGTGGGGCCTGCCTCGCTGGAATGGCGTCTGCTGGCGCCGCTGTCCCTGCTGCTGAAACGCCATCCCGGTATCAAGGTCGATGTCAGCGGCTCGACATTCGAGCGCACGGTGCAATTGCTGCGCGCCGGCACCGTCGATGTCGCCCTGGGTTTCGATGCCGCCTATGCCGACTGGCCGGATATCCACCGGGAGACGATCCGCGCCGTCCGGTCCGTCAACTTCGTGCGCAAGGGGCATCCGCTGCTGGAACGGCCCACGATCACGGCCGCCGATCTGGCGGAATTCGACTTTGTCAGCCCGTCGGACGGCCGACCCTATGGTGTGGCCGTCCGCAAGATCTATGAGGATGCCAATATCGAATGGCACAAGCGGGTGCATGTCGTGGATTATTTCCCCTTGGTCCGCCAGATCGTGGCCCAGACCAATGCCATCGGCGTCACGACGGAGTTCTTCGCCGGCACTCCCGCCTTCCAGACGGATTTCGTGGCGCTGGAGGATATGAACCTGCTGCCGCCATCGACCATGTGCTGTGCGGTTCGCAAACGGTGGGACCCCAAGCCCATCGTGCGCGCCTTCATCCGGGCCGTGAAGGAAACGCAGGGGTGAGCGTCTTATCCGTTTAGCGCGGGCACGGGATAGAAGTGCCGCCCATTGGCCGCCATCTCCCGCAACTGCGCCGTCGGCACGAACCGGTCACCATGGATGGCGGCCAGACGGTCCAGTGTCCGCACCACATTCTCCAGACCCAGAGTGTCCATGTGGCTGAACGGCCCGCCCGTATAGGCCGCGAAGCCCCAGCCGAATATGGCGCCGATATCGCCATCCTCCGGCGCTGTCAGCACCCCTTCATCCAGGCAGCGCGCGCATTCGATCAACTGGCGATACAGCAGCCGCTCGCGCACCTCCGCCGGTGATGGCTGCTCGGGCGCAGGGCGGAAATGCTGTGCCAGATCGGGCCACAGGCGCTTGGGCCCGCCATCGGCCGGATAATCGTAATAGCCCCGGCCATTCTTGCGGCCCCGGCGGTCCAGGTCGATGACCATCTTTTCCAGCACATTGTCGGCAGCACTGGGCCGATAGGCCGTGCCCAGGGCATCACGCGTCGCCTGCATGACCTTGAGGCCCAGTTCGATGGACACCTCGTCCGACACCGCCAGCGGGCCCACGGGCATGCCCAATTGCCGGCCCATATTCTCGATCAGGGCCGGATGGATGCCCTCGGCCAGCATAGCCGTGCCTTCGCCGACATAGGTGGCAAAGCAGCGGGAGGTGTAGAAGCCGCGGCTGTCATTGACGACGATGGGCGTCTTGCGGATCTGGGCGATGAAGTCCAACGCCTTGGCCAATGCCCTGTCGCCGGTCTGCGGCCCCAGGATCACCTCCACCAGTGGCATGCGCTCCACAGGCGAGAAGAAATGGATGCCGATGAAATTCTCCGGCTTTGACCAGGCCCCCGCCAGCGTGCCGATGGGCAGGGTGGAGGTGTTGGAGCCGAAGATCGTATCGGGGCCTAGCACCGCCTCCACCTGGCGCGTCACCTCGGCCTTGATGCCTGGATCCTCGAACACCGCCTCGATCACGAAGTCCGATCCGGCCAGGGCGGCGAAATCCGTGGCGGGAATGATGCGGGCCAGGGTCTGCGCCATCTGTTCTTCGCTCAGGCCGCCCTTGGCAACACGGGTGACCAGTTCGGCCTGCGCATGCGCCTTGCCTTTCTCCGCCGCCGCGATGTCGCGGTCCAGCAGCACGACCTCTATCCCGGCCTGGGCGGCCACGGTGGCGATGCCCGCCCCCATCATGCCGGCGCCCAGCATGGCCAGCCTGCGCGTGGGGGCGGGCGCCACCGCTGCCGGCCGCCGGGCGCCGCGTTCGGCCGCCTGCTTGTTCACGAACAGGGTGCGGACCATGGAACGGGCCTGCGGATCGGCCAGGACCTTGGCGAAATATTTGGATTCCACGGCGATGGCCCGGTCCATGGGCAGTTGCAGCCCTTCATAGACGGCGGACAATAGGGCCGCCGGCCCATGGATATTGTGCTGGGTCTGCTTCACCATTATCGGTACCGCACCGATGAAATTCTGCACAAAGGCCGGGTTCATGGCCCCGGCACCACCCGGCACCTTGAAGCCCTTGCGGTCCCAGGGCTGGATATGCGCGTCGGGATTGGCCATGACCCATGCCCGTGCAGCCGCCAGAGCCGTGCCTTTCGGCACCACCGCGTCCAGCAGCTTCAGGGCCAGCCCGTCGGCCGGGCGGAACAGCTTGCCTTGCAGCATATGGGTCAGGGCCGTCTGCACGCCGGTCAGGCGCGGCATGCGCTGGGTTCCGCCCCCGCCGGGGATCAGTCCCAGCAGGCATTCCGGCAGGCCCAATTGCGTCTTGGGATCGTCGCCCGCGACGCGGTAATGGCAGGCCAGCGCCAGTTCGAACCCACCGCCCAGGCAGGCCCCCTCAATCGCACAGGCCACCGGCTTGCCGCAGGTCTCCAGCCGGCGCAGCAGACGGTTCAACTCGAACACCCGCTCGAACAGGCCCCCCAGGCCGTCGCCACCTCCGGTCAGCAGCGCCTCAATGGCTTTAAGGTCCATACCCGCCATGAAGCCGCTTTGCTTGCCGGACGCGATGACGACGCCCTTCACGCCGGTGTCACCGCCGATCCGGTCAAGCAGCACGCCAAGGTCCGACAGGAACGCCGCACCGATGACATTCATCGACTGGCCGGGCACATCGATGGTCAGGGTGGCGATGCCATCTCCGTCCACGGCATAACGGATGGATTGGGTCATTGTCAGGGCTCCGTGACCGAATATCAGACGCGTTCGATGATGGCGCCGGTGCCCATGCCGGCGGCGACGCACAGGCAGACCAGCGCCCTCTGCCGGCCCGTGCGTTCCAGCTCGTCCAGGGCAGTGCCCAGGATCATGGCGCCGGTGGCGCCCAGCGGGTGGCCCATGGCGATGGCCCCGCCATTGACATTCACCCGCTCGGGATCAAGGTCCAGCGCCTGGATGGTGCGCAGCACGACGCTGGCAAACGCCTCATTGATCTCCCACAGGTCGATATCGGCGACGGACAGGCCGGTGCGATCCAGCAGCCTGCGCGCAATCCGTTCCGGCCCGGTCAGCATGATGGTCGGCTCCGACCCGATGGAACCCATGGCCCGGATGTGCGCGCGGGGCCGCAGGCCCAGCCGCTGTCCTGCCAGCCGCGAGCCCACCAGCACGGCGGCGGCCCCATCGACGATGCCGGAACTGTTGCCGGCGTGGTGGACATGCTCAATCCGTTCCACCGTGGGATAGCGCAGCATGGCCACGGCGTCGAAGCCGGGCATTTTCCGCCCCATCTCCTCGAAGGCCGGTTTCAGGCTGCCCAATGCCTGCAGGTCGGCATCGGGCCGCAAATGCTCGTCACGGTCCAGCAGCACCTGACCGATGACATCGCGGATCGGCAGGATGGAGCGGTCGAACCGCCCCTCGTCCCAGGCCCGTTTGGCCCGGCGCTGGCTTTCCACGGCGAACGCGTCGCAGTCGGTGCGGGTGAAGCCGTGCAACGTGGCCAGCAGGTCGGCCCCGATCCCCTGCGGCACGAAATAGGTCTGATAGGCGACGGCAGGGTCGCTGGCCAGGGCGCCGCCGTCCGACATCATCGGCACGCGGCTCATGCTTTCCACGCCGCCGCCGATGGCGAGGTCCACGTCGCCGGCCATGACCTTGGCCGCCGCGATATTTACCGCCTCCAGCCCGGAGCCGCAGAAACGGTTGACCTGTACGCCCGGCACATCCTGATGGTAGCCGGCCATCAGGGCGGCGACGCGGGCAATATCGGCGCCCTGTTCCCCCACGGGGGTGACGCAGCCCAGGATCACATCCCCGATCTGCGCGCTGTCGATGCCGGTGCGGTCGGGCAGAGCGCGCAGCACCTGTGCGGCCAGGGCCACCGGCGTCACCTCATGCAGCGCACCGTCGGGCTTGCCGCGGCCGCGCGGGCTGCGCACTGTGTCGTAGATATAGGCTTCCATGCCGCCTCCATGCGTTCTTGTTCCTCAAGCGCCGGCGCCTCGATTAGGGCTGCCGCGGGGTTTGATCCTGTGGCTCCAGGCCCCAGCTTTGGCCTATGGCGCAAACTTAACCCGTTGCCCCTTACGTGCTTTCCCCGCGAAGGCGGGGATCCAGGGGCCACAAGAACCACGTTTGAGTGCCCTTGGCCCCTGGACCCCCGCTTTCGCGGGGGAGGCAGGTTATTGGAAGGGACGAAGGTGGCGCTGACGGGCCCACCGGGATGATGGAGAGGGGCGCTTCCATTTAAATCCGGCAGACACTCAGTATTTGACGCTGAGCTGAATGCCGTAGGTGCGCGGCATGCCCGTGTAACGGCGGACCACGTCGGACAGACGGGCGACGTTGTTCCAATAATATTCATCGAAGACATTATGGACGAACAGGGTCGCCGCCCATTTGTCGTCGTTGGCGGCGATGCCGAACCGCGCATCGACCAGCGTATAGGCATCGATCCGCAGGCGCTGATCACCGCCGAAGCCGGCGTTGGTGGCGCTGCGATAGCTGGCGTTCAGGCCCAGAATGCCATCCAGGCTGTCGCTGACCGGCGTGCGATATTCCGCATCCCCGACAAGCTGATATTTCGGCGTATAGGGGAAGGGGTCACCCTTGAAATCCGCCGTGACGCCCAGGATGGTGGAGTTGGTGAAACTGCCCGTCACCTTGCTGTCCAGCCAGGTGCCGCCCAGACTGACCCGCAGATCCTCTACCGGATAGGCATTGACCTGGATTTCCGCCCCCTGGATCCGCGATTTCGGCACATTCACCAGGCCCGGCAGATTGCCCAGGACCGTGGGGCGGCGGGCCAGCAACTGCTTGTCATCATAATCGTAATGGAACAGGGCACCGTTGGCATCCAAGGCACCGCGCACAATCGTGGTCTTGAAGCCGGCTTCATAGGCCATCACCGATTCCTGCGTCACGGGCGACAGGGTCGAGGCCTCGATGGCGGGCAGGGTGGGGGCGCTGCCCGACTTGTAGCCCTTGCTGGCATTCACATAGAACAAGATGCGCGGCAGCGGCTTCCAGTCCAGGCCCGCCCGCCAGGAAACATTGTCCTCGTTCAGGGATTTCCGCACTTCGTTGGGCGTGGCGGTGGCGTCCAGGGTGACGCACTGGTTGGCCTGCAAGGGGGCGATGGGCGCCAGACCGGAACGGCCGCGCACGACATTGATCAGCACGCTATAGGTGGCGGCCGATGTGGCATCGCCGCTGACGGCGCAGGACCGGTAATCCAGATCAACCTTGGTATAACGCACACCGCCATGGGCCGTGATCTCGTCGGTCAGGTCCAGGTCGATATTGCCGAACAAAGCCCTGTTGTCGAATTCCTGGCGGCCCCGCAGCCCGGAACTGAGGGTGCGCATGCCGGGGATGGTGGTGAAGGAACTGGTCGTATAGGGGAACTGGTACAGGCTGTCTTCGTCCGACTTTTCCTTGGCATAGCTGCCGCCCGCCACGATGACGGCTGGCCCCACCTCTCCGGTCACCCGCAGCTCCTGGGAGAAGGCCGACACGCTGCCCCGGACATTGGTCAGCGACGCGCGCTGATTGGTGCCGTCCTGGTCGACCAGCTGGTCCACATTCATGTCGGAATAGGCGGTGATGGAGGTCACCTGAAAGTTATCGGTGATATCCAGATCACCGCGCAAGGAGGCCTGGTAGAAGTCGTTATCGCGCCGCAGCGACTGGTCCGGGTCCCAGTCGGCAGCCCGGTTATTGTCAGGCGCGACAGGGTAGTTGACGATGTTGGGGATGTTGCCGGTGGCGGTCGGGGCGGAATAGACCCGCGCGATCAACTGCGCGGCCTGGGTGTCCGACTTGTCCTTGAAGCCGTTGACATTGATCGTGAATGTCAGGTCGTCGGACGGCGTCACGTCCAGCAGCAGGCGACCCTGGTAGAAGCGCTTGGCCCCCAGGCTGTCGTCGCGGGTGTAGCTTTCCTGCCAGTCGCCGCTGCGCACGGCGCGGGCAGACAGGCGGGCGGTGACGACATCGTCCACCAGCGGGCCGCTGACATAGCCCGATGTCTCAAAACTGTTGAAACGCGCGATGCTGGCGGTCATCCCGGCGGCAAAGTCACGCGTCGGCTTGGCCGCGATATAGTTCAGGGCGCCGCCCGTGGCGTTCTGGCCGAACAAGGTGCCCTGTGGTCCTTTCAGCACTTCCACGCGGGCCAGGTCCAGGGCAGCCCCCTGCGCCATGATGGAGAAGGGCAGGGGCACCTCGTCGGTATAGACGGCGACACTGGGCTTGGCGCCCAGGGTGGTGTCGAAGAAACCGACGCCGCGCAGCGTGAAGACCGGGGTGCCGGAACCACTTTCCGTGAAGCTGAGACCCGGCGTCACCTTGGCCAGATCTTCGACATCGGTGATGCCGCGGGCGGCCAGATCATCGCCGGAGATGGCGGTGATCGACATGGGCACGTCGTTCAGCGACTGCTCGCGCTTCTGCGCGGTCACGATGATCTCTTCCAGCACGATGGGGCTGTCCTGCCCGCCGGCGGCGACGGGTGCCGGGGCCGTCTGGCCCATGGCGACGGCCGGCCACAGGACGGAGTTCAACGCCGTCGCCATCAGCAGCACGGATCGGCGGGCACGGTTATGCTTCATGTCTTCCTCCCTTGACGCACCCCGACCGGTGGCCGGTGATGCCACAGCCCTTCGGCGACGGGCCGGCGGGCTGCTTGTTCATCGATTTGTTCCTGAGAGGAAAGGGGGCGGGCAGCTGATTGTAAAATTCAATTTCCTGGCCCTTTATTCCTTCCAGGAATGTTGTGCGCATGGCGGTCGCCACCATGCTTTGCGGGAATACCGACCTCCAAGAAGGAATTGCGGAATGACCGCCGGCTTCCCTTAGAAATCCGGATGGCACCCTGAACGCGGGTGACCCATCAACCCAACCATTGCTGGAAGCGTTCAAGGGAGAAGCCGGATGATCACGGATATTGCCGAGGTAACGCAGGCGTCGCTTGCCCGCCCGTTCCGGATGCTGATCGGGGATGAATGGCGTGAGGCCGCCGATGGGGCGCGGGCCGAGGTCATCAATCCGGCCGACGAACTTCCCTTCGCCAGCATTCCCCTGGGCACGGCGGATGATATTGACAGGGCCGTGGCCGCCGCCCGCCATGCCTTCGTCACTGGCGCCTGGTCGGGGTTGATGCCCGGCCGGCGAGCCCAGATCCTGTGGCGGGTCGCCGATCTGCTGGAGGCCCGCGCCCAGGAATTTGCCGAGCTTGAGACGCTGGACAATGGCAAGCCGGTCAGCGCCGCCCGCGCGGTGGACCTGACCCTGGCCATCGGGGCCTTTCGCTACTGGTCGGGCTGGTGCACCAAGATCAGCGGCGAGACGCCGGCCGTGGACATGCCCGGCCATTTCATGGCGATGACGCTGCGTGAGCCGGTGGGCGTGGTCGCCATCATCACGCCCTGGAATTTCCCCCTGGTGCAGGCCGTGGTGAAGATCGCGCCGGCACTGGCGGCCGGCTGCACGATGGTGGTGAAGCCCGCGGAACAGACCTCGCTGACCCTGCTGCGGCTGGGGGAGCTGCTGCTGGAGGCGGGGGTGCCGCCGGGCGTGGTCAATATCGTGTCCGGTCTGGGCAGCGTCGCCGGTGCGGCGCTGGCCGCGCATGGGGATGTC
The DNA here is from genome assembly GCF_058793615.1 of Niveispirillum sp. GW835-FHT14G11. Lineage (NCBI taxonomy): Bacteria > Pseudomonadati > Pseudomonadota > Alphaproteobacteria > Rhodospirillales > Azospirillaceae > Niveispirillum > Niveispirillum sp. GW835-FHT14G11. The sequence goes on along the minus strand of NZ_JBXAFZ010000008.1, from coordinate 33,764 downwards.
GACAAGATCTCCTTCACCGGCTCCACCCCCGTCGGCAAGACGCTGCTGGCTGCGGCGCAGGGCAATCTGAAGCGCCTGACGCTGGAACTGGGGGGCAAGTCGCCGACCCTCCTGATGGAAGATGCCGATCTGGACCGCGCCATTCCCAGTATTGCCGGTGGCATCTTCCGCAATGCCGGGCAGATGTGCGCGGCGGGTTCCCGGCTGCTGGTGGCACGGGCCGTGCTGGATCAGGTGCTGGAGGGTCTGGTGCAGCAGGCGCATGCCCTGCGGATTGGCCCCGGCATGGACCCGACGACCACGCTGGGCCCGCTGGTCTCCGCGGCACAGCAGCAGCGTGTCCTGTCCTATATCGACGGTGCGCGGCGGGAGGGGGTGGCGGTCATTACCGGCGGGCATGCCGCCGGCGACCGGGGCTATTTCGTGGAGCCGACCATCCTGCTTGACCGCTCGGCGACAGCAACGGTGTCGCGGGAGGAGATTTTCGGGCCGGTATTGGTGGTGACACCCTTTGACGATCCGGCCGATCTGGCCCGGCTGGCCAATGACACGGTCTATGGTCTGTCGGCCAATATCTGGAGCCGGGATGTCACCGCCGCCTACCGGCTGGCCCGCACCGTCAAGGCTGGAACGATCACGGTCAATAGCGGCATGATCGTCGGCGCGGCGCTGCCGTTCGGCGGGTTCAAGCAATCCGGCTGGGGACGTGAAGGCGGCGCGGAAGGCCTGGCCGCCTTTTTGGAGACGAAGTGCATCATCACCGCGATCTGACAGGATAATGGCGCGACCCAGGCTCAGGATGGGTCTGGACGCAAACCAATGATCCTGAGGTTGACGGAAAACCGACCTTCACCGGCCGACGAGCCAGTGGGCGGGGGATCGACAGTAGGGTGATCGATCGATCGTGCGGATGCTCGGGCCGTTATCTACCTAAAAAAAGCCCCCGCCATCCGGCGAACGGGATGGCGGGGTGAGGGAGAAGTCAGAAGCTGGCGCCGACCCGCACACCCATTGTGCGGCCGGGATTGTAGGTGGCGGTGGTGGAACTCCAGACCACGCTGGTCTGGCTGGCGACGCGTTCATCTTCCAGATTGTTCACAAAGGCATTCACGTAGAAACGTTGATCCGGGCTGTCCCAGCGCAGGTTCACATCCGTCTTCGTGTAGCTGCCATTGATGCCCTGGACATAGTTGGCGCTGTCGCTGAAGGTTTTGGACTGGACATAGAAGTCGACGGACGGGGTCAGGGTGCTGCCGCCAGCCAGATCGACAATATGTTCATAACCCACCCGCGCGCTCCAGCGCGGGGCATTGGCCAGGCGGTTGCCGGAGAAATCGGCGACGGCGCTGGGGATCGCGGCATAGCCCAGGATCGGGGCGAAGATATTATACACAACATCGGCACTGTTCATGTTGTCCGACGCGCTGGGGAAGGATGTGTACTTGCCATCCAGGAAGGAGACATAGGCCGACAAGCGATCATTGCGCGTGGGCCGGAACAATGTCTCCAGTTCCACACCCTTGATCTTGGCCTTGGCCGCATTGGTGGTGACGGCCGTCGGCCCGGTGGCGGTGCCAATGATGCTGGAGACCTGCAGGTCCTTGTAATCCATGTTGAAGATGGTGGCCGACAGGAACAGCTTGCGATCCAGCAGGTTGCCGCGCAGCCCCGCCTCGTAATTCGTCACCGTTTCCGGCTTGTACCCGGTATAGGGCGCGGGGTTGGTGGAGGATTGCAGGCCGCCGGCGCGATAGCCGGTGCTGACCGTGGCATAGCCCATGACCTCGTCGGTGATGTCATAGTCCAGGCCGGCCTTCCAACTGATCTTGCTGAACTTTTCCGACGCGCGGTTGCGGTCGTCGGAATAGCTGAGGCCGCCGGCCGGGCAGGTGGCATTATCGATGTTCTGGCGGGTGACGGTGCCGCCGAAACAGACCAGTTCCTCCTGCCCGCCATGGACCGTGTCCCAGGTGGAGCGCACACCGGCCAGCAGCCGGAACCGGTCGGTGACGCGCAGTGTGCCCTGGGCGAACAGGGCGGTGGATTCACTGCCCCAGTCGCTGTAGGTGTTCACGACATCGACGGCGTTGATGGTGGAAATCTGCTTGCCCGTGCCGGCGAACAGGGGACCGAAGACGTTGAAAACGCTGCCGAACGGGGCCGGGGCCGTGTTGCCGGCATGCAGCAGGCGCTGCCCCGACGGCTTGTCATCCCAGTAATAATAGGCGCCACCGACCAGAGAGAGTGCCTCGCTCTCGTAATTGATGTCGATCTCATGCGAGCTGGATTCCTGGCGCAGGTCCAGATATTCCTGGGAGAAGACACCGGTGCTCGCCTCCAGACCGTCATTCTTCAGGACGGAAAAGCCGCCGATATAGGTGGCGGTGACGGCGTCCGACATCTCCCAGGTCAGTCGCGTGCGGGCGGCGTAGTCCTGGATATCCTTGCGGTTCTCCTTGACGTTCCAGATGCCGGGATTGGGCTCGTGAGTCTTGATGATCTCCACAGGGCCGAAGCTGCCGGTCGTCAGATTGGCGTTGGGATAGTAATTGTAGCTGGACAGGAACAGGAACGGCGTCGTGCCCTCATCCGCGCCATAGCTCAGCGACAGGCGCCAGGTGATATTGTCGGTCAGGTTCCACAGCGAGGTCAGGCGCAGGGCGGTCTGATCGGTCTTGTCGAACCGTTCCGGCGCCGACAGGCGGGCATAGCGCCCGTCATTGATGCGGCGGAAACCGGAGAGCCGGATGGCCAGATCGTCATTGACGGGCAGGTCGGCATTCAGCCGGACCTGCAGGTCCTGATGGGTACCATATTGCACGTCACCGGCGACGGCCATGTCCCGGCCCGGATCGGCGGTATTGATATTGACCACACCGGCGGTGGCGTTGCGGCCATGCACCGTGCCCTGCGGACCGCGCAGCACCTCGATGGCGGCGACATCGAACAGGCCCAGCGTCAGGGTGGTGGGGAAGGGGGCATAGATGCCGTCAATCTGCGTCGCGACGGTGGAATAGCCGCTGAAGCCGTTATTGCTGCCGATGCCGCGCATGGCAAAACCGTTCTGGCTGAATTGCAGGTTGGGGACGGTGGTGATCAGGTCGTCGGCTGTGCTGATATTCTGCCGGTCCAGCGCGTCGGCACCCAGGACGGAGATGGCGACTGGCGCCTTGGCCAGGGTTTCCTTCACCTTCTGTGCGGTGACGATGATTTCGGCCAGAACATCCTCTGCCACTTCGGCACCCGTCGCAGCGGGTGGGATCAGCAGGGCGCTGGCCGATAGCAGCAGCGCGGTACGGATGGTATTCCAGGACTGTTTCATTTTCCCTTCCCCTTGTCTTTTTGCTTACGGCCGATGGGCCGGTTGTTCGGTGTTGGTTGGATTTCTGGGCAGCAGCCCCCGTTCCCGCGCGGTGATGCGCGGGTTGTCGTCATGGGGACCGCTCTCCGGGGGCGTTATTTCAACAGGATGGCTGCCGCCGCTTCCGCCATGGCGCGGTACCCCGCGTCGGACGGGTGTAGCTTGTCGCCGCTGTCGAAGGCCGGTTTGATCATCTGCGGGTTCGCCGGGTCGCGCAGGGCGGCATCGAAATCAATGACGCTGTCAAATTCCCCGCTTTCCCGGATCCAGCGGTTCAATTCCTGCCGGATCACTTCCTTGGCAGGGGTGGCGTAACCGGGGAACGGCGATCCCAGGAACGGGGTCAGGGTGGCACCATGGATCTTGACACCAAGCGCCTTGGCCCGCGCGATCAACTGCCGGTATCCGGCGATCAGATCGGCCGCCGTCACTTCCGGGTGGTTGCCGGGGCCTCGCGGGTTTGGCAGGCCGCTGAGGCCCAGATCATTGATGCCTTCCAGCAGCACGATATCGGTGACGCCGGGCACCGACAGCGCATCCCGATCGAACCGGGCCAAGGCGGCTTCCCCCACCTCGTGGCGCAGGACGCGGTTGCCGCCGATCCCGGCATTGGCGATGGCCACCTGGTTCAGGCCGCGTTGGCGCAACAGGGCGGCGAATTGATCCGGCCAGCCCCGCATCATCGGGTCCTGGGCACCGGCGCCATCGGTGATGGAATCCCCGAAGGTGACGATGGTGCGCGCGTCCTTGGCGGAGCGGACCAGGATGGCCGACACGACCTCCCGCCCTGTCACCACCTGCGCCCCGGCCAAGGGGCCGCCAGCCGTCCGGTCCGGTCCCGGCAGTACCTCTGCCACATGCAGCGGATCGGCCTGCGGCACGGCCACAGCGTCGGGCAGGAACAGGGTGACATAAAGGATGCTGCCGGCCTTCACCGGCAGGGCCACCGGGTCGCTTAGCAAAGCTGTGCCCACCAGCATATGGGCGGGCCTGGCGCCACTGAAGCTCAGGGACATCAGGGTTGCCGTATCAATGCGCCCGGACGCGTCGGCCAAGGCGATGGTGGCGGCGCCGATCTTGACGTCCTTGGGCAGCGTTTCCGCCGACAGGCGGACGCGGACGGCGTCCCCTTCCGCACTGACCCGCATCTTGTAGCGGACCGTGCCCTGGATTTCGGCCGGCGGCCGCCAGAAATCAAAGGGCAGCTTCTCAGTCGCCAGGGAGGGGCTGGACGCCCAGCTCTGCACCCAGTTTCCATCCGGTGCCGCCATGGCATTCGTCAGGGGCAACAGGATAAGGGCGGATGCGCCCAGCCATTTCGGCAAGCCATTGAGCTTCATGATCTTCGTCCTCCCTGCGCCGAAGGTTCTTCCCGGACCTTCTGGCGGCTTGATGCTCCGGTGGCGCAGGTCCCATTCGACTTTGCGCCGATCCGTTTTACGCTTAGTTCTTGTGCATAATGATGCTCACATATTACAAACGATTGCAAATCCATTTTTCACCTGTTTGGCGACCAAAATGCCGGGTGCGGCGCAATATGATTAGCCGCCGCAGCCTTCATGGCGCGCTGACGATGGCCGTCCCCGCGCCTGAACGGAATGGTATCTGCAATCGGTTGCACTATCCAGGTGTCAAGCAGCGCATTTCCGCGATATGATGCCGGAAAAGGGCAGGCGGGCCTCAGGGTACATAATGGTTGGCGGCGATCATACGAGGGGGCGGACGCGGTGGCGGGAATGGGATTTAATGTCCCGCGCAAAATGTTATGATTCATATCAAATGAAGAAAGCGGCAAGAGGGAGATGCGACCTTGATGACGCCGGAACTGCAAGAGGCGACGGGCATCCTTCACTATGTCCCCACCAGCCGGGCGCTGCTGCTGGCCGACCGTCTGGAAATGTCGCTGATGGACCAGGGATGGCCCGCCGGCCATGTCCTGGGATCGGAAATCGATCTGGCCCGTGAGCATGGCGCTACGCCCCCTGCCATGCGGCAGGCGCTGCGCGTTCTGGAATGGCGCGGTCTGGGCCAGATGCGGCGGGGTGCGGCGGGTGGATTGCTGATCCATGCGCCGTCCCTGGCCGTCACGGGACGCCGGCTGATGGCGCTGCACCTGATGGCGCGTGGGGTGTCGGTGGAGGCGGTGCGGGCCGCCCGCGCCACCCTGTTGCTGAATCTGCCGCCGGAACGGGCCGATCTGGCGGCGGCGCGGGCCTTCGTGGTGGAGCTTTTCGGGCATATCGAAGCGGCGTGGCAGGATGTGCAATCGGCCCAGCCCTCACACAACCGCGCGCTTCGCATCGCCCACCGTATCCTGCGGGACGGGTGGGATGGCGGGGCCGAACTGGGCACCATCGATGATCTGATGGAAGCCCATTCCGCCTGCCGGGCCGTGATCATCCAGGCCTTGCGGATCCTGGAAAATCTGGGCGTTGCCGTCTCCGTCCGGGGGCGTACCGGCGGCTTCCGGCGGATTGATCCCACGCCGGGATCGCTGGTTCGGTCCACCCTGCCGCATTTCGTGGCGCACGACATGGATCTGGGGGTCTGCAACCAACTGATCGGCATTGTGAATGAGATCAATGCCGGGCTGGCGGCGCAGCATGAACGCGACCCGGAACGGTTGCGGTTTCTGACTGACCGCCTGGATGTGGAGGATGTGCTGCGTGGCCATGTGGCCACGCATGTGGCCCTGCTGCGACATGTGGCGACCAGTGCCGGTGATGAGGTGCTGCACATGCTGGTGCGCTGCCTCTGGTACTATTGGTACCATAAGATCATGCGCAACGCCCTGCCCCTGGTGATCCTGCCCACGTCATTGGCGCAGGAGATGATTGAGGCCACGCAGCGGATGGTGGCCGGCATTCTGGCCGGCAAGCCGGACGAAGCCCGCCAATCCATGGTGGATTGCGGGGTGGTGGCCCGCGCCATCAATCTGGTCATCAGCCGTGAGTTGGGCACCTGCTGAACCGGACAGGGGGGCGTTCCGGTCGAAACGCCCCCTGCTTGCGGTTACGGCGCCTGACAGGTGAAATTCTCCGCCTTTTCCACGTCGCCGCTGCCCTTGTATCGGACCGTCGTCGGATAGGCGCAGAGGGGCCGTGTGCGGCCCGGCCAGGGCGACATGGGGTTGGCGACACCGGTCAACCGGTCCGGCGCCTGGGCCCGCTCCACCCAGGATACCAGGGCGGTGAAGGCATCGATCCCATCCGTGGCGGGGCCGCCTGCGCAATGGGCCATGCCGGGTACCGGGAAGACACGCACCGTCTGCGCGGCCTTGCCGCCCGTGCGCTGATCGACCTCCCGCCACCAGGCCAGCGTGTCATTGACCGAGAAGACCGGGTCGGACACGCCATGCGGCACGATCATCCGCCCGCCCCGCCGCGTGAACGCGTCAAGATCGGGTGACCGCGCCCCGATATCGCTCCAGGCGGTGCGGGTGAAGGCCCCGCCCGTGGCGTAGATCTTCGCCGCGTCGCGGGCGAAATCAAACCCCATCACATAATCCAGTGAACCCGCCGGGCCCGGTGGGGGAAGGGTGGGCGGGGTCGTGAAGACCATGGCCAGGGACGGTACGCCCATCATGATATTGATCGCGGGAATGCGCCCGTCCCCGGAACCCAGCTTCCAGATGCGCCACCCCATGTCGGCCCAGCCCGCATCCCAGGGGAAGGATGCGTATAAGGGTTCCCCCTTGCTGTTGCGCGCCCCTTCCTGCACCCGGATCAGGGCATCGACCTGGGCAGTGCTGAGGCATCCGGCCTGTTTGTCACCGGTACAGATGGTTTTGCGCAGCACCGGCACCACCCTCTGCTGGGTGCAGGCGGGGTAGTTGCCGATCAGCCCGTCTGCCAGCCCGTCATCGGCATCGCAGGCATCCAGAACGGCACGGGTGACCAGCGCCAGGTCGCTGTCGCTGAAGCTGGCGGCCAGGCTGGCGGGGGTGACGGGCTTGGCGGCGATGGCGGCCAGACTTTGCGTATCCCAGGCCTCTGCCACGGCGGCGCGGGGCAGCGACATGCCGGGGGCCGATGCCACGATCCCGTCGAACAGGTCGGGATAGCGCTGTGCCGCCATCATCCCTTCCTGCCCGCCCTTGGAACATCCCGCGAAATAGCTGTAGCGCGGGTTGGCGGCATAGAAGGCGCCGATCAGCGTCTTCGCGGCCCCTACGGAAAGGGGCAGGGAAGTGCCGCCATAATCGGCGCGCGCTTCCGGATCGAAACCAAAGGCGGGCGCGCCACCGCGTTCCGGGGCGGCGTTGACGGCATTGTCATGCCCGGAATCCTGCGACAGCACCGCATAGCCCTGGGCCAGGGCCGGTGCGCCCGGTCCCGTACGGCCCAGCGCGTCACCCAACTCCCCATTGGTGCCCCCACCGCCCTGCATCAGGAACCGCCGGTTCCAGGCGGCGGGCAGGCGCAGATGGAAACGGATGGCATAGGGCTGGGCGTCAACGCCGGTCCGTTCCTTCATGACGCCCACCAGTTCGCAATGGGCGGGCAGTTGCGGCGGCGGACCCGGCGGTGGCCCCATCGGGTTGGGCGGCGGCAGTTTCACAGGTCCCGCCTCGTTATAGGTGGCTGACAGGATGCGCACCCCCGGCCCGTCAGCGCCCTTCCACCCCGCCAAAGCGGTACAGCGGCCGGCAGGGTCGGACGGTGCCAGCGGTCCTTCCTGTCCCCAGGCGGCCGGCGCGGCCATCAGGGCGACGGCCGCCACCCCCATCGTGAACAAGCGTTGCATGTCGTTTCTCTTCCCTTAGAATCGGACCGAGGCGCGGATGCCATATTCGCGCGGGGGCCCGTAAAGTTCGTTATTGCCGCTCTGCCCGCTGACATAATCCTTGTCGGCCAGGTTGCTGCCATAGGCCTCCAGCGTCCAATCCCCCATGGTCAGGGACAGCTGCGCCGACAGCAGGCCGCGGGCCTTCAGGTAATCCAGTGTCGGGGTGTAGAGCAGGTTGGTCCAACGCGGTCCGACATAGGCATAGTTCAGACGCGGGGTCAGCACCATGTCCGCCGCCACATCCATCTCGTACTGCACACCCAGATTGTAGCTCCATTTCGGGGAGAACAGGTTGTCCCCGCCGCCGGCATTGGTCAGGTAGGGCTGGAAGTCAAAGCAGACAGGCGGGTTGGACGGGGTGCCGGCCGGGCATTGCGGCCCATATTGCGACAGCGAGGGCAGGGTGCGGGTATTGACCAGCGTCAGCGTGTCCAGCTTGCTGTCGACATAGGCGAAGCCGCCATCGACGGAGAAGCCGCCCGCCCGCGCCTGCACCTGCAGCTCCGCCCCCTTGATGGTGGCATTGGCAATGTTGGATACGCCCGACTCACCGGTGGAGGTGTTGCGGGCATCGAACTGGAAGCCCTTGTAATTCATGTAGAACAGGCCGGCCTGGGTGCGCAGGTGCCCGTCCAGCAGCGTGGATTTCACGCCCGCCTCATAATCCCACACCGTCTCGGGCCCGAATTCCGACACGGCGGAATTCGATCCGCCCGGCTTGTATCCGCGCGCGGCGAAGGCATAGACCATGGTGTCGTCATCGGCCTGCCAGTTCAGACCCAGTTTGCCCGTGACGCGGCCATCCGGATGGCCACCCTTCAGGTCCGCGACCTGCAGTCCTGCCGGGCCGAAAATGGGGGAGCCGGCCCCGATCACCACACTGCCTTCCTGTTCGGCCTTGAAATGCGAGTAACGCAGGCCGGCCTGAAGCTCCAGCGACGATGCCAGTTCATAATTGCCCTGGGCAAAGACGCCGGTGGTCACCTTGTCCTGCTGCTGGTCGATATCGGTCGGATCGGTGATGATCTGGCTGCGGTTCTGGATATCCACATCGATCTTGTTCTTCTGATAATACCCGCCCAGGATCCAGTCAAAGTCGCCATCGGTGGGGGAGATCAGGTTGAATTCCTGGCTCCATTGCCGTTCGCGGACATACTGGTCCTGGGTCTGCGTGGCGCTTTCACCCGGTGGGGCCGTGATGGCGCCATCCAGGTCATACAGATTATTGATGCGCTTGTTGGTGAAACCGCTGACCGAGCGCAGCGTGATGCCATTGTCGAATTCCTGGCGCAGTTCCAGGCTCGACAGGAACGCCCGCTCATGGTTCTTCGTGGGCGCGTTATAGGTCAGTTCCCGGAAATCGGCGCGGCGGTTGGCGGCAAAGGTCGTGCTCTGGATGGGGCGATAGGCATAGCCGCCCGTTTGCTTGTCGATCATTTCGATCTTGCCCAGGGCCTGGAAACTGCCCGGCTCCCATGTCACGCCGACGCGGCCGGCCTTCTCATTCAGCCGGTCGGGTTTGTTGTCGAAACTGCCGACATCATCGTAGTAGCTGTCGCGCTTGCGGTAGTTGCCGGCCACCCGGAACGCCAGCGTGTCGGACAGGGGCACATTCACGGCGCCCTGGCCCGTCACCTCGTCATAGGTGCCGTAACTGGCCTGGGCATAGCCCTTCACGCGGTCGGTCGAGGGGCTTTGCGTATTGATGAAAATGGCGCCGCCGGTGGAGTTGGAGCCGACCAGCGTGCCCTGCGGCCCGCGCAGCACCTCCACATTCTGAATGTCGTAGAAGCTGCTGGTGGTCAGGATCGGGGGCTGGAACACGCCATCAATATAGGTGGCGACACCGTTCGCGACGGCGGGCGAACCGCTGGCGATGCCGATGCCGCGGATATTCACCGACTGGGTCAGGCCCTGATCGGTGATGGACAGGGACGGTGCTGCGAATTGCAGGTCGGCCAGCCGCTCCACCCCCTTATCCGCCAGCGCATCCCCCGTCAGGGCCGTCGCCGCAATCGGAACCGTTTGCAGGTTTTCCGACCGGCGCTGTGCCGTCACCACGATCTCCTCCAACCCCTCAAAGGGCTCAGCGGCGGCGGGGGCCGGTGGTGCCTGCGCCCCGGCAGGCATTGGCAGGCAGGCGATGGCCGCGACGGCGACGGTCGCGAACAGTTTCGACTTCATTTTGTTTAACCTCCCCTTTGCGGGGGTGCTGCACGAATTCCGTGTCTGTCACCCCCGGCGTTTATTTTGTTATGAGACATTCCAATTTCCGCCGAAAAAAGCTACCGAATTGCAGGACGGTCAAGTTGGTGCCCCACACGGCCGCGACCGGTCGACAGGACACACCATTGCAGCGTTCAATAGGGGCCCAATGTCCCGGCCCTGTTCGATCTGGATGGTGAATAACGCGTCAAGGGCGGCTGGAACCCGGCGGCGTTGATGCGCCGCCAAGCCGGTTGACAGTGCTGCCCGGTTCGTCCAGACCTGAGCCAGCCCCCTATACGAGTGCCATTGAATTCCGGCAGGTCGGAAATTGATGGCTTCCGCGGCTTGGGTCGCCGCCGCGCCAGTCGGCGCGGGTACCAGGGGGCAGAATTTTTGCCCCCTGGTATTACAAACGGTTGGATGCGCATGGCCGAGCCGATCAAGATGGCTGATATCGCCAAGCTGGCCGGGATGTCGGTCAGCACCGTCTCACGCGCCTTGGCCGGCAGCAGCCTGGTGCCACAGGCCAAGCGTGACGAGATTCTGGCCATCGCCCAGTCACAAGGGTATGTCGTCAATGAACAGGCGCGCAATCTGCGCCTGAAACGGACCCGCACCATCGGCGTCGTCATTCCGCTGGGCCATGAGGTGGGGCAGCTCATCTCCGATCCGTTCTTCATCGAACTGTTCGGCCGGCTGGCCGATGAGATCACGGCGCGCGACTATACCGTGCTGCTGTCCAAGGTGGCGCGGCCGGAGCCCGGCTGGCAGGAACGGCTGATCCAGTCGCAGCGCACCGACGGGCTGTTAATCATCGGGCAGAGCGACCAGCATGCAGCACTGAACGCCGCTGCCCGCACCCATCTGCCGTTGGTGGTGTGGGGCGCGCATCTGCCCAATCAGCTTTACTGCTCCGTCGGGTCGGACAATATCGGTGGCGGCCGCACGGCGACGGAACATCTGTTGCGTCTGGGGCGCCGACGCATCGCCTTTCTGGGCGTGGGCGACCTGCCGGAGGTGGGGTTGCGCCGCGAGGGGTACCTTCGGGCCCTTAAAGCCGCCGGGATCGACCCCGATCCGGCCCTGATGGCACCGGCGCATTTCACCGTCGATACGGCCTATGACACGGTACGCGGCCTGATCGACAGCGGGGCCGCCTTCGATGCCGTCTTCGCCGTGTCCGACGTCATTGCCATTGCCGCCATCAAGGCACTGAACGCCGCCGGCCTGCGCGTGCCCCAGGATGTGGCCGTCGTCGGCTTCGACGATATCAACATTGCCGCCTATACGAACCCGCCGCTCACCACGATCCGTCAGGACCTGGCGCATGGGGCGAAGGTGATGGTCGATCTATTGTTCCGGCGCATGGACGGGGAGAATACCCCGTCGGCCACCATGCCGGCGGAACTGGTCATCCGCAAATCCTGCGGGGCTTAACCCATCGCCGCAAGCGCGATGGCGCCCAGCACACCGGACAGGTTGCCCAGGCCCGGCTCCACGATGAAGCCGTCGGGGCCGGGCAGCGGGATGTAACCGGCCAGATGGCGGCGCATGGCGGCTTCCGCCGCTGCGCGCACGCCGGGCCGCTGCCCCACACCGCCGCCCAGAATGATGCGGCGCGGTGAGGTGACCAGGGCCAGGCTGGCACAAAGCTGGCCGATATAATCACCGACCAGCGGCCAGACCGGATGATCCTCTCCAAGCTCCTCCGCCGGTCGTCCCACCCGTGCGGCGATCGCAGGACCACTGGCCAGCCCCTCCAGGCAATCGCCATGGAACGGGCAATGGCCGGTGTAGGGGTCTGCCGCCGGGTCGCGACGGACCAGCAGATGGCCGGCTTCGGGATGCAGCAGCCCATGCACGGGCCGGCCATTGACCACCAGCCCGACACCGACGCCGGTCCCCACGGTGATATAGGCGAAATCGGTCAATCCGCGTGCAGCACCCCATCGCCCTTCGCCCAGGGCCGCACCATTGACATCCGTATCCAGCACAACGGGCACACCGAACCGCGCCATCAGGGGGGCAGCGATCGGCGTCTGTGACCAGCCCGGCTTGGGCGTGTTGGTAATGCGCAATCCACCCGGATCATCGGGGTCCAGACAGACAGGCCCGAAACTGGCCACCCCGACGGCGTCGAACGGGCCCACCGTCGCCAGCGCCGCCAGGATGGCGTCCAGCGTGGTGGCCGGATCCGTGGTGGGAATGCGGATGGGGGGTGTCAGGTCGTCCGGGCTGCTGCCCGCCGCGACCACCACCTTGGTTCCACCCAGTTCAATCCCGGCATAGCGCATCGCCTTACCCCCTGATCGTCAACCAGCGCAGGCCCCAGGGGGCCATCGTCACATTTTCCGGCATAATGCCGACAGCATCCAGCAGATCAACCCAATCGCCGGTCAGGCCGTGGGCCGACAGATCGACGGATTTGGACTGTGCGCTGAAATTGCCCAGACAAACCAACCGATCCTGCCCATCCGTCCGCTCGAACGCCAGTATCGCCGGATCGGGCATTGGCAGCGGCAGGGCGGGATTGCCGCCATGCATAACCGCCCGGCCGCGGCGCAAGCCGGCCAACTGTTCCAGCGCCACCGCCATCGGGCCGGCAGGCCGGTTCCAGTCCATGACCGGGCGGTGCAGCCAGCGGCCATCCAGCGCATGATCGGGTTCCGCCGCATAATCGGCATCATTGGTCAGCGCGCGTTCATCGCCCATATAGATTGCGGGAATGCCATCCAGCGCAAAGGTGACGCCATAGAGCAGGCGCAGCCGGGCCAGGGCGTCGGCATCCATTTGCCCGTCCCGCACCCCACACAGCGATGCCGCCATGCCGTTGGTGGAACGCACGGCCCCTGGCTCCGCCTGGAATGCGCTTCCATCGGCGAACGATCCCGGCACCAGGCCGGCATAGAAATCCGAAATCCAGGCCAGTTTTTCGTCGTCGATGACACCCTTCAGCGCCCCCCAGATGATGTCATCATGGCAGCGCACATATGTCAGCCACCCGGCCCCCGCCGGCCGGGCCAGCGCTGCGTTCAGGCAATGCAACAGGGGGCCTGTGTCGCCCGTGGCCAGGGCCGCCCACAGGGCGGTCATCGCCGCGTTGTTATAGGCCAGATGGCATTCCGGCTGCGCGGCCGTGCCCAGGAAGGGCAGAACCTCCTCAAGCCCGACGATGGCTTCGGCCTTCAACGCCACGGCGGGGGCGGCGATGGACAACAGCGCGCGCCAGGCCCGCACCACCAGATGCGTTTCCTCCAGCCCCCGGCAATCGGTGCCGGCGCGTTTCCACAGGAAGGGCGCGCTGTCCAGACGGAACACTTCCGCCCCTTGGTTGGCCAGATACAGCAGCACGTCCAGCATTTCGATGAACACGGCCGGGTTGGCGTAGTTCAGATCCCATTGGAATGGATAGAAGGTGGTCCAGACGAACCCGCCCATGTCCGGCATGGGCGTGAAATTGCCGGGTGCGGTTTGCGGGAACACCTGACCCAGATGGCTTTCCAGCGCCGCCACCTCGCTGGCGCTGGCCACCACATGATAGAAATCCCGGAAGGCGGGATCGCCGGCCTTTGCGGCCACCGCCCAGGCGTGGGTATCGGCGGTGTGATTGCACACGATATCCAGGCACAGGCTGATCCCACGGGCCCGCAGATCGCCGGACAGGGCCCGCAGATCCTCCATGCTGCCCAGCCTTGGATCAACCTGCCGGAAATCAGCCACGGCAAAGCCGCCATCGCTGTCGCCGTCACGCGGGCACAGCAGCGGCAGCGGGTGGAAATACCGCACGCCCAACCGTGTCAATTCGTCGATCCGCGCCCGCGCCCCGGCCAGGGTGCCTGCGAACCGGTCGATATAGGTGCAATATCCGATCATGTCGGGCGCCAGCAGCCAGTCGGGCCGGGCTTCCCGCACCACATCCAGGGCGCGCAGATCGTCTGGTCGGGCCTGGGCAGCGCTCAACAGACGGGCGGCCAGTCGTTCCTCCCACAGGCAAAGATCATCCCGTCCGGCATAAAGCCGACGCAAAACATCGACCGCAGCGGGCCAATGGGCATCGATGCGTGCCTGCAACCGGGCCGTCAGGTCGGCATCATCCGTGGGAAGGGGCAGGGGGAAGCCGGTCATCATCTTGGTTCCAGAATTGGGCAACATCAAAGAAAAGGATGCCGTGCCAGCCCGTGCCGGCGGCACGGCATCTTGAGCCCACCCTCAGACCCGCTTATTCAGCGAGCCCCAGGGTGGGCAAGGAGGATCAGAAACTGTATTTCAGGGTGGCACTGCTGGTCCGGCCATTGATCGACCGGGCACGGATGATATTGTCCTGATCCGCGATGATCGACCCCTCCTCGGACTCCGTCAGGCCCTTGGCATTCAACAGGTTGTTGACATTGATGGACAGCGACAGGCCATCGGTGATGCGGTAATCGGCAAACAGGTTCACCTGGGCATAGCCGGGCATCACCAGTTCGTTATTGTCCTGGGCATAGGATTTGGTGGTGCCGATGATATTGGCGCCCAGCGTATAGCCCTCATAGCTGTAGGAAGGGGTCACCTGATAGACCAGCTTGGCCTGACGGCGGGGCATATTGCCCTTGACCGCCGGGGTCAGCGCGTCCTTGGAAATCTCGGCATCGGTCCAGGTGGCCCCACCACTCAACAGGAAGCCTTCATAGCGGTAGGTGGCTTCCAGCTCGATCCCCTTGGCCGTGTAGGTGCGGTCAAAGAAGCGCTGGCTGGTCGCCTCGAAATTCTGCTCCTGGGTCTTGGCATAGAAGGCGGTGGCAAAGACGCTGACATCCTCCCCACGCCATTTCAGGCCGGCTTCATACTGATCGACCATATCGACCGCATCCTGCTTGGCGACCGACCCGTCGGCCCGCAGACGACCGAACAGCAAACGGTCGGCATTGGCGCGGCCACCCTGGCTGACGCGGGCAAAGGCCGCCAGATCGGGATCGATCATATAGTTCGCACCCACCGACCAGGACCAGTAGCCCCAGTCATAATTGATGGGCTGCGGGTTGGCGCTGTCGATCACCGACACCGACTGTTCGGGAACATTGATGGCGCCGTCGCGATTGACATCGACCTGGGCCTGACGGCTGGCGGTGTAGCTGCCGCGCGCCTGCCCCTCATCCCGGCGCAGCGAGGCGTCCAGGTTCCACTGCCCCATCTCCCACGCCGCCGAGACATAGGGCGCGTCGATCGTGTATTGCGCGTCATAGCGGCGGGTGCAGCAATTGCCCCAGAGCGGCACGCCATAGGCCAGCAGACCATTGCTGGTCAGCTTCTCTCCCGCCGCACTATAGACATCCAGCAGGCGACCATCGCGGCCCTTCACATCCATGACATAGGTGTTCCACAGCCAGTCCATCTCGATATTCTGGCGAGCCTTGTAGTAACCGGCCGTCAGATCGATGGCGCTGTCACCGCTGATGATGGATTTGGTCAGTTTGAAATCATTGGCCAGGTTGGAGAAATCATTGATCTCCACATCGAACAGCGCAATGCGCGTGGCCAGGCCATTGCCGTTCAGCGCCGATGGCGTGCCAATCGACGACCCATCAGTATAGCGCAGGGTGGCGCCCGTGCCGCCGATGGCCACCGCCAGCGCCTGCGCGCCCATCACTTCCTGCGGGAACGGTGTGATGAAACGCCCCGCGGTATCGGCCACGCGCAGCTTGTTGGCGACCGACCAGCCATCGGCCAGATCGAACTTGAACTCACCCCCCACCGCCGTGGAAACCGGGCGCATCCCGTCTTTCAGGCTACTGGTCCGGACATTATTGTCGCCGTCCAACCCGACATTGGTCAGGAAATTCGGCGTGTGCAGGCTGTCGGTCAGCAGGCTGAAATTCGCGACAGAGCGGATCTTCGGGTCGCTGTTTGTGCCGGTGACCAGTGTCGGCTGCGGCGCATAGGAAATGGCGCGGTCGTTCAGATACTTGAAGTACACGCGGGCATAGCCGTTTTCGAACTTGCGGGTCAGGTTAGCCTTGATCTGGCCGCCGCTCTCCGCATTGTAATCGGCGTTACGGACACCCTCGCCCTCGCGGTAGAAGCCGCCGATATGGGCGTTCCAGTTATCGCCGATGGCGCCGCCGAACTCAAAATCGCCGCGCGTCGTGTCGTAATCCAGGCCGCGCGTGATCGCAAAACTGCCGCCTTCCTTATCACCGGTCTTGGAGATGAAGTTGATGACGCCGCCCGGTGAGTTGCTGGCCAGCGTGCTGGCCGAACCGCCGCGGATCGCCTCCACCCGCGCCACATTGCTGTCGGCGCGCAGGAAGATGTCGGCGTTACCGAACGCGATATCGCCAAACTCCATGACGGGCAGGCCGTCTTCATGCAGTTGCAGGAACTTGGCCCCACCGGCGGCCACCGGCAGGCCGCGCACCGCGATATTGGCATTGCCCTCGCCGCCCGTGGATTCAGAGCGCACACCAGGGATATTGCGGAAAATCTCCGCCGTGCTGCGCGGGGCGGACTGCATCAGGTCCTCCGCCGACAGGGCGGAGATGGAGACGGAGCTGCGCATCTTGGAGGTCTGGCTGACCACGGCGGTCACCACGATCTCCTCCATTTGCAGATCATCGCTGGCGGCCGGCGCATCGGCGGCGGCCGGGGCCTGCGCGATCTGGGTTTCCTGGGCATGGGCCATGGAAAGGCCGCAGGCCGCCAGCGCCGCGCCCATGGCGGACGCACGCAACAGAATGCTTTTCATTTGGGTTCTCTCCCTCAAAAGCCGGATTTGGCCATTCACGGGGGTGCCGTTTGCCGGCCCCCTTTGCTTCGAGGGTGATGATAGATCACATGCAATCGTTTGCAATAGGTTTTTGTAGTGTCAGAAGCTGGTTTTCGCGGGAACCAGTGTCGAATGATGCGCTGCCGACTGTGATCAAAGGGATTTAAGCAGGAAAGAACCCGGATCCTGTGTCGCCCCGGCTACAATCGTTTGCGGCGCAGCATTGGGGCTGCCGGTCACGCTTTCGGCGTCAGGAAGCTATTTGTGCCCTGTTTATATAGGTTGAATTCAACCGGCCGCTTCGTCGCCCGCCAGTCCTCAATGGCCGGTGGGGCCGACACGCCGGCCGACGGTCCCGCGCCCAGAATTCCGGTGCTTCAGCGTTAAGTGGGCGGGTGAGACAGGCCCGTGCCGATAGATATGAAACAACGCAGTCCGACAAAGGAAAGGGGTCGCAACAATGGTCGTCATGCAATCGTTTGCAAAACTCGAAAACCCTGCGTATGATCGCCCAAACACCGGGCGGCGCCACCGCCCCATAAAGCAATCGGGAGGGGTTTGATGCCGCAAGGGCTGGGCCAATTGGCGGGGCTGGATGCCGCCATCATCGGGATCTATCTGGTCGGGGTCATTGCACTGGGCCTGCTGGCCGCGCGCAAGACCAGCAATGCCACGGATTATTTCCTGGCGGCGCGCAGTTCGACCTGGCCGACCATCGGTCTGGCCCTGCTGGCCTCCAACATCTCATCCACCACCCTGATCGGGTTGGCGGGGGCAGCCTATGCCGCCGGCATCGCCGTCTATAATTACGAGTGGATGGCCAGCGTCGTGCTGGTGTTCTTTTGCCTGTTCCTGCTGCCGGTGATCCTGCGGAGCCAAGTCTATACGATGCCGGAATTCCTGGAGCAGCGTTATGATGGCTCCATCCGGCTGTATTTCTCCGGCCTGACCATCTTCCTAAACATCATCGTCGACACGGCCGGCACCCTGTTCGGTGGTGCCTTGATGTTCAAGCTGATCCTGCCCGATGTGCCCTTATGGCAGATCGCAGGATTGCTGGCGCTGGCGGCGTGCGCCTATACGGCGGCGGGCGGGCTGAAGGCCGTGCTGGTGACGGAAGTGGTGCAAGCCGTCATCCTGATGGGCGCGTCGGTGTTCGTGGCGATCTTCGCCTTCGACAAGGCCGGTGGTTGGGACGCGGTGATGAATGCTGTCTCGCCGGAGAAGATGAGCCTGATCCGCCCCGCCGACGACAAGGACCTGCCCTGGACGGGACTGATCTCCGGCGTGCCGCTGATCGGCCTGTATTTTTGGTGCACCAACCAGTTCATGGTTCAGCGTGTGCTGTCGGCCAGGAACCTTGACCATGGCCGCTGGGGCAGCCTGTTTGCCGGTTTGCTGAAACTGCCGGTGCTGTTCCTGATGGTGCTGCCGGGGTCGGTCGCCATCCTGCTCTATCCCAATCTCGACCGTCCCGATCTGGTCTATCCCACCCTGATCTTCGACCTGTTGCCCGCGGGGATTGTCGGGCTGGTGGTAGCCGGGTTCCTGGCGGCGATCATGTCCTCCATCGCCAGCACCTTCAATTCCGCCTCCACCCTGGTCACCATGGATTTCGTGCGCCGGTTCAACCCGGATATCGGTCAGGGGGCCCTGGTCCGAATTGGGCGTATCACCACGGTGATTTTCATGGTGCTGTCGGTGGCCTGGGTGCCCGTGGTGGAAAGTTTCAGCGAAACCCTGTGGCAGTATCTTCAGGCCGTGCTGGCCTATGCCGTGCCGCCGGTGGTGGCCCTGTTCCTGGCCGGCATCTTCTGGCCGCGCGCCAACAGCACCGGCGCCAGGGCCGGGGTGGTGGTCGGGCTCATTGCCGGCGGGGTGCTGTTCCATGGCATCCAGGTGTCGGGAGATATCCAGATGCATTTCCTGCTGGCAGCCACCTTGCTGTTCGCCATATCGCTGTCCGCGGTCATTCTGGGCAGCCTGTGCAGTGCTGCCCCACCCAAAGACCGGGTGCTGCCCCTGATGTGGACGCGCGCCGATTATGATGCGGAGACGGCGGGACTGGCCGGGACGCCGCTGTGGCGGAATTACCGGGTGCAGGCATTGGCGTTGCTGGCCCTGACCAGTGTCATCGTCTGGATCTTCCGTTAAGCGATCAGCGCACCCCATTGTGCCAGGGTTCGCCGTCCGCTCTGACCGATCGGTTGAGTGCCCGTTATGGGGACGCTCAGTTGCAACCGGTACAGGCCGATCATTGTTCTTCGGCCCGTACCGGTCAAACCTGATGGTGATCGACCGTTACCATTGGGGCGATCAGATAGGGGCCAAGCCCTCCATTCCGCCTTCGCGGCCCAAGGGAAGAGACCATCTATATCTGAGTGGCAGTAATGTTTCTTCGCCCAATAATAGTGTAAAAATTTTTAACTTTTATCTCACGAATATCCGAAATTTATTGGAAATCTATGAGATTTGTTTGAGGTGTGTTAATACATTGGAAAAATAATTATCATATTTTGATATCACTGATAGATGTTCTGTATCTGTCTTGCGACGAAAGCTGCTTTATGAGGCGGAGTGTGACCTCCCTCGAACGGTGCGATAAGCATGCCAGGTGGCATGGCCCAGCAGGGGGAAGACCAGCACCAGACCCAGCAGGCCCGGCAGCAGTGCCAGACCCAGCGACACCAGCACGATGGCACCCCAGGTCAGCATGACGGGCAGATTGTGCCAGACCATGGTCATGCTGGTGCCCATCGCCGTCAGCGCATCGATCCGCTCATCCAGCAGCATGGGCAGGGAGAAGACGGAGATCGCGAAGCCGAAGGCGGCGAACAGGCCGCCCACGGCCCCGCCCACCAGCAGCAGCCAGATGCCCAGCGGTTCCGTCACCAGCATGGCCGACACATGTTCCAGCCCCGGGAACGGCTTCCAGCCGAAGAACAGGGCATAGAGCAGCACCGCCGCCCGCATCCAGACCAGCATCAGCAGGCAGAGCAGCACGCCCACGAACAGGATCTGCCGCCCAGACGCCGCCTTCACATGCAGCATGGTGACGAGCCCGATGCGTTCACCCTCCGCCAGCCGCCGGCTTTTCTCGTAAAGCCCGGTGGCAAAGGCCGGAGCCACAATGGCGAAACCGGCCAGGGCCGGGAACAGAAAATAATCGCGTCCCAGCCCGACCAGTCCCGCCACCACCAGCAGCGAGACCAGCAGCATGACGACGCCATAGGCCAGGCTGCAGGCCGGATTGGTCCACAGATCCCGCCAGCCGGCGCGCAGCCAGTCGAACGCCGCCCCGGCGGGCAGGCCGCGCGCATGCGGGCTGACATGGGGCAGAGGCGGGACGGTGGGTGGCAGGCTGTCGGCAGGACTGATCATGTTCGGTGCCTCCAGAGTGTGGTCGTTTCAAACGGGTGCGTTTGCAACGTGAATCACACGGAAAACCAAAGCTAACAGGCGGATTTGGCGGCGCTATAGCCGGTGGCGGCCGGCGTCACACCCGGTTTCTGGTGCGGCACGCATTCCGGCTGGCTGTCCAGCGCCACCATCACCAGATGGATGTTGGCGCCCAACAGCAGGGCGATGCCGGCGGTGACCAGCAGGATAATGCGCCAGTGGCTAAGGACCGGCATGGGCGCTTCCGGCGGCCAGATCGGCGACATAGAGCGCCAGGACCTTGCGATCCAGATCGCCCAGGCGCTGGTCCCAGCGCGGCATGTGTCCTTGGCGCCCGTAGAAGAGGGTGGTGAAGATGGCATCCGCACTGCCGCCATAGATCCAGGTGGCGTCGGTCAGGTTGGGCGCCCCCATCTCCACCATGCCGCGCCCTTCCTCGCCATGGCAGGCGGCGCAATTGGCGGTGAACAGTTCCTTTCCGGCCGACGATTCCGGCCCGGCACCCGACAGGGAGCGGACATGGGCCAGCACCGCCAGGATATCCGGCCGCGTCAGCATCTGGTCGCGCCCGAAGGCCGGCATTTGTGAGACGCGGGTGTCGGGATGATCGGAATTGATACCGACGCGGATGGTCTCCGCCAATGCGTCGGGCGATCCGCCCCACAGCCAGGAACCGGCCGCCAGCGCCGGAAAGCCCGGCCCGCCACTGCCGCCCACCCCGTGGCAGGCCGCACAATTATCGCCGAACAATACCGCCCCGTGCCGGCGCACCTGTTCCATCAGGGCAGGATCAGCCTGGATGGCGGCATAGTCGGTGGCGGCGACGGTCGCCACCCAGGCCGGCGCCTGTTCTGCCGCCTGCTTCAGATCGTCGGCCACCACCTGCCGCTGGTCGATGCCCAGGACACCCTTGGTATAGGTGCTGCCCAGCGGCCAAGCCGGCATCAGCACCCACCAGACCAGACTGAACAGGAAGGTACTGATCAGGAAGAACCAGACGATCCGCGGCACCGGCGTGTTCAGTTCCTTGATGCCGTTCCATTCATGGCCCGTGGTCATGTGCCCGGTGACCGGATCACGCTCGGCCCCCTCACTCATGGCCGGTCCTCCTTGTTCAGCACGGACCGGGCCGCATGGTCGAAGCGCTTGCTGCTGCCGGGCCAGAACGTATAGATCAAGACCCCGGCCGACAGGGCCAGCAGGTAGAACAGCCCGAACCCCTTGGCCAGGAAAACGGTCAGCGCGTGGCCTGTCTCCGGCATCTCATTCCTCCGGCGGCGGGCTGTTGGTGTGGGCGGCATTGGTCAGGCGGCCCAGGATCTGGAGATAGGCGACGAGTGCGTCCATCTCCGTCACCTTGGCGGTATCGCCATCGAAGACCCGGGCCTGCGTCGCCTCGCCATAGCGGGCGGTCAGCCCCTCGCTACCCTCCGTTCCCGCCTGGGCGATGGAGTCGGCGGTGGCGTTGGCCACCATCGCGTCGGTATAGGGCACGCCCACCCGGCGCAACGCCGTCAGATGCAGGCCCAGATCGTCGGTGCGCAGGGCCGTGCGCGCCAGGAACTTGTAGGATGGCATGATCGATTGCGGAACCACGGCGCGCGGATCGACCAGATGCGCCACCTGCCATTCGTCGGAATATTTGCCGCCGATGCGGGCCAGGTCGGGGCCGGTGCGCTTCGATCCCCATTGCATGGGATGGTCGTGCTTGGACTCAACGGCCAGGGAGTAGGGGCCGTACCGTTCCACCTCGTCGCGAAGCGTGCGGATCATCTGGGAATGGCAGGCGTAGCAGCCCTCCCGGATATAGATATTGCGCCCGGCCAGCTCCAACGGCGTGTAAAGCCGCAGGTCGGGCGCGTCCTCCACCGTCTCGTCAATCGTGAACAAGGGTGCGATTTCCACCAGCCCGCCGATGGAAGCCACGAACATGATGCCCAGCACCAGGGCCATGGAGTGCTTTTCAAGCTTGTAATGCAGTCCGAACATCGGCTCACTCCCCCGCCAGGACAGACAGCGGCCTATCGTCACCCGCCGGTTGCGGGACCGCGGCGGGGCCGCGGATGGTCATCCAGACATTCCAGGCGCCGATCGCCGCCCCGGCCAGGAACAGCGCCCCGCCGATGGCGCGCGCGATGTAATAGGGATGCATGGCCACCAGGCTGTCGACGAAGGAATAGGCCAGCGTGCCGCCGGTATCATAGGTGCGCCACATCAGGCCCTGGATGACGCCCGAATTCCACATGGCGAAGACGTAGATCAGCGTCCCGGCCAGGGCCAGCCAGAAATGCGCCTCCACGGCCCAGGCGGAATGCATCCGCTCCCGCCGCCACAGGGCCGGCGTCAGACTGTAAAGCGCGCCGAAACTGATCAGCGCCACCCAGCCCAGGGCGCCCGCATGCACATGGCCAACGGTCCAGTCGGTATAGTGCGAGAGCGAGTTCACCGCCCGGATGGCCATGAAGGAGCCTTCGAACGTGGTCAGTCCATAGAAGATGGCGGCCACCATCATGAAGCGCAGGGTAGCGTCGTCGCGCACCTTGTGCCAGGCGCCGTTCAAGGTCAGCAGCGCATTGGCTGCCGACCCCCAGGAAGGGATCAGCAGGATCAGCGAGAAGGTCATGCCCAGCGTCTGCACCCAATGCGGCAGGGCCGTGTAATGCAGATGGTGGGAGCCCGCCCACATATACATGAAGGTGATGCCCCAGAAGCTGATGATCGACATGCGGTAGCTGAAGATCGGCCGCTGGGCGCGCACGGGCAGGTAATAATACATCATGCCCAGGAAGCCGGCGGTCAGGAAGAAGGCCACGGCGTTATGCCCGTACCACCATTGCGTCATGGCGTCCTGCACGCCGGCAAAGGCGGAATAGGCCCGGCTGTGATTCCAGGCTACGGGCATGGCGATATTGTTGACGATATGCAGCATGGCCACGACGACGATGAAGGCCAGATAATACCAGTTGGCCACATAGATATGCGGCTCCCGCCGCCGCGCCAGGGTGCGGATATAGAGCACCAGATAGGTGACCCAGACCACGCACAGCCACAAATCCACATACCATTCCGGCTCGGCATATTCCTTGGACTGGGTGATGCCCAGGGGATAGCCGGTCACGGCCAGCAAGCAGAACAGGTTATAGCCCAGCAGCACGAACCAGGGGCTGAACTGCCCCGGCAGCCGGGTCCGGCAGGTGCGCTGCACGACATGGTACGACGTCGCGATCAGGGCATTGCCGCCGAAGCCGAAGATGACCGCTGTCGTATGGATGGGCCGTATCCGCCCGAAACTGGCCCAGGCGGCATCGAAGGTGAGGTCTGGATATGCGAGCATCCAGGCCACCCAGTCGCCCACCGCCAGCCCGAACAGCGCCCAGCCCATGGTCAGCACGATGCCCACCCGGCTGGGATCGTCGTAATAGTCGGCCAGACGGCTGTCGGACGGTTCCGGCGCATGCAGGCCCGACAGGACCACGAACCCCAGCCCCACGGCGAAGACCAGGATGACACCGCCATGCAGGGCGAACAGATCGTCATTGGCCCCGGCCGCCATCAGCAGACCGCACAGGGCAAGCAGGCCAAGGATAGTAAGGGCGAACTGCCGCTCGGCGCGGGTAAGCATGGGTTTCCTCACTCTGCGGCTGCGGCGGAAACATCAAGACCCAAGGCTTTGGCCACACCTGCGCCATAGGCGGGGTCGGCCCTTGTGCAGTTTTCAATATGGCGGCGCTGGATATGCGGTGCGGCAGCGCCCAGGGAACGGGCTGTATTGTCATACAAAGCCTGCCGTTGCGCCAGAGCCATCAGGCGAAAAAGAGTACCCGGCTGCTGCCAATGGTCATCGGCCACCCTATGATCCCAATGGGTTGCCGGGCCGTCCAGCGGCAGCGGCGGTTCCTTGGCTTCCGGATGGTCGGCCCAATGGCCCAGGCTGTTGGGGAAATAGGTGGGGGTGCCGCCCAGGTTGCCATCGGTACGCATGGCCCCGTCGCGGTGGTAGCTGTGGAACGGGCATTTCGGCGCATTGACCGGAATATGGTTGAAATTAACCCCCAGCCGGTAGCGCTGGGCATCGCCATAGGAGAACAGCCTGGCCTGCAGCATGCGGTCGGGCGAGAATCCGATGCCCGGCACGATGTTGGCGGGGGAGAAGGCGGACTGTTCCACCTCCGCGAACACGTTCTCCGGATTGCGGTTCAGCTCCAGCACGCCGACCTCGATCAGCGGGTATTCGCCATGCGGCCAGACCTTGGTCAGGTCGAACGGGTCGTGATAATGGGCCGCCGCCTGCGCCTCGCTCATCACCTGGATGCACAGGGTCCAGCGCGGGAAATCGCCGGCCTCGATGCTGTTATACAGGTCGCGCTGGTGGGTCTCGCGGTCCTTGCCGATGGCGGCTTCGGCCTGGGCATCGCTCAGGTTCTCGATGCCCTGAAGGCTGCGGAAATGGAACTTCACCCACACCCGTTCATTGGCGTCGTTGATCATGCTGAACGTATGGCTGCCGAAGCCGTGCATGTGGCGATAGGTGCGGGGGAGGCCGCGGTCAGACATGACGATGGTCACCTGGTGCAGCGCCTCCGGCAGCAGGGTCCAGAAATCCCAGTTATTGTCGGCACTGCGCATGCCGGTGCGGGGATCGCGCTTGACGGCATGGTTCAGGTCGGGAAAGCGCAGCGGGTCGCGGAAGAAGAACACCGGCGTGTTGTTGCCCACCACGTCCCAATTGCCCTCCTCGGTATAGAACTTGACCGCAAAGCCACGGATGTCGCGTTCCGCATCCGCCGCCCCGCGCTCCCCGGCCACGGTGGAGAAGCGCAGGAAGACGGGCGTCTGCTTGCCGATCTCCGCGAAAATCTTGGCCTTGCTGTAGCGGGAGATATCGTGGGTCACGGTGAAGGTGCCATAGGCGCCGGAGCCCTTGGCATGCATCCGCCGCTCGGGGATTACCTCCCGGTCGAAATGGGCCAGCTTCTCGATCAGCCAGATATCCTGCAGCAGCGCCGGCCCGCGCCGGCCGGCGGTCTGGATGTTCAGATTGTCGGCCACCGGCGCGCCAGTGGCATGGGTCAGGGTCGGTTTGGTCATGGCGTGCGCTCCTTGATCGGGAGATGTCAGGGATCGGGAGATGTCAGGGGACGGGACAGGTTCGTCCGTGCAGGCGTCGGTACTGCCGGCAGCCGGCATGGCGGGTTGAAGGGCTTTTCCGCGATGGCCGCAGCGATCCGGGCACCCACGGCCATGTCATCCTCCTGCCCGGAGCCATGGTGGCGGATGCGACCGTCGCGGCCGATCAGCACCGATGACGGCGTGCCGCGCAGGCCAGGGGCGTCCGACCGGCCACTTCCAGGCCTCCTCAGGCCAGTGCCACATGGCGGTAGGCGGCGCCATGCCGTTCGGCGATGGCGAAGCCGGGGCTGGTCCAATGATAGCCCAGCATGCGCAGCTTCTCCGCTGCCGCCCGGTCGATCAGGCGGCGACGGGTGATCACCCCCAGATCCTGGTCGGTATCGAAGCCGAAGCGCCAGCCCGGATGTTCGAAGGACACGACAACATTGGTGATGGCGTCGCCGGTGATCAGCAGGCCGTCATCCCCCGCGAGTTCCAGGGAGATATGGCCCGGCGTGTGGCCCGGTGTGGCCAGGACTCGCAGGCCCGCCACGACCTCGTCTCCGTCGCGCAGCCGGACCAGCCGGTCGGCCACGGCGCCCAGGTCGCGCCTGGCACCGGGCACGAAGTCGCGCAGGCCCGGATAGCGGGCGCCCGGGTCCGGCCCCATCCAGAAATCCCATTCCGCCGCCGATATGTGATAGGCGGCATTGGCAAAGGACAGGCCGCCATCCGGCAGCAGCACGCCGCCGGCATGGTCGGGATGGGCATGGGTCAGCACAACATGGGTGATGTCAGCCGGATCGATTCCAGCCGCCCGGAGATTGTCACGCAGCCGCCCGGCCGTGGGCTGGAATTTGTCCCCCGATCCGGTATCGACCAGGATCAGCGCCTTGCCGGCCCGGATCAGCGGGATGTTGACGGAGAGGTCGGCCGTGCCCTGCCGCCCGCCCAGGCGGCGGATGATGGTGGCCCGTTCGGAGGGGCCTGCATCCGGCGCGATGATGGTGTCCGACAGGGTGATGAAACCATCGCTGAACATATCGATCTGAAAATCCCCATGCCCGAAGCGGCGCGGCGGGGCCGCCACGCCGATCCCGGTATCCAGCGCGCCCGCCGTCACCGTCAGCGCGGCGGCCCCTGCCAGGAAAGCGCGACGGGCCATGGGGGATTGTTCGGGGGCAAAGGCGGGACGGAGCATGGCGACCTCCATTGCTGCAAGACGACGGCGAAATTCTCCGCTCCCGGTTCCGCCCCCTCCACTGTCACTCCGGCGTTCGCGTGAGGTGACGGTGGAGGGGTTGAGAACCCTGTCAGCCCAGATTTCGCAGAGGTCCTATCGATTCAGGAAACGCGAAACCTCAGTTCTTGAAGAAGGCCAGCAGGTCGGCATTGATCGTGTCG
Source organism: Niveispirillum sp. GW835-FHT14G11 (assembly GCF_058793615.1). Taxonomy (NCBI): domain Bacteria; kingdom Pseudomonadati; phylum Pseudomonadota; class Alphaproteobacteria; order Rhodospirillales; family Azospirillaceae; genus Niveispirillum; species Niveispirillum sp. GW835-FHT14G11. Next base: position 6,750 of record NZ_JBXAFZ010000008.1, on the reverse strand, counting down.
GCCTGGGTGGTGGCCATGCCATGGTCGAAGCCCTTGTAGACCTTCAAGCTGCCCTTCTTCAGCAGCTTGATGCCCAGCAGCGCGCTGTCGGCGATGGGCACGATCTGGTCGTCATCGCCATGCATCAGCAGGACCGGCACGTCGATCTTCTTCAGATCCTCGGTGAAATCGGTCTCGGAAAAGGCCTTGATACAGTCATACTGGGCCTTGATGCCGCCCATCATGCCCTGGCGCCACCAATTGTCGATGACACCCTGGGAAACCTTGGCGCCGGGCCGGTTGTAGCCATAGAAGGGGCCGGCCGGCACATCCTTGTAGAACTGCGCCCGGTTGCCGGCCACGGCGGCCCGGAAACTGTCGAACACTTCCAGTGGCAGCCCGCCGGGATTCTTGTCCGACTTCACCATGATCGGCGGCACGGCACCCAGCAGCACGGCCTTCTTCACCCGGCCCGGCTCGGCCCGCGCCACATAGCGCGCCACCTCGCCGCCGCCGGTGGAATGGCCGACATGGATGGCGCCCTTCAGGTCGAGCGCTGCGGCCAGCGCCTTCACATCCTCGGCATAGGTGTCCATCTCGTTACCGGTGTCGGTCTGGCTGGACCGGCCATGGCCCCGCCGGTCATGGGCGATGACGCGAAACCCCTTGCCCAGGAAGAACAGCATCTGGGCGTCCCAGTCGTCCGCCGATAGGGGCCAGCCATGGTGGAAGACGATGGTCTGCGCATCGCGCGGACCCCAGTCCTTGTAGAAAATCTCCGTGCCGTCCTTGGTCTTGATCGTACCCATGATACGCGTTCCTTCTGTGGGTGCGGCGGCCGCAGCCGGCGCGGATGAGAGGAGGGAGAGTGGTAACGTGCCGAACATCGAAAGGGTCAGGCCCCCCGTCAGGACGTCGCGGCGGGTCGCGCCGATGGCGGCGCGGGTCGTATAGCTTTTCATGACGCGGGCTCCATTTGTCCGACAGGTGCGAACGGGCTGTTTGGGTCTGGTTTCTCAACGGAAAGACCGTTGCAGAATGCCGCCGGACGATATCGCGGCCAATTATCCGTGCATCTCAGGTCGCTAAGACGATGGTATAGGGGCGTTAACCAAGATGGCGATTTCCCCTACAATCTCCATCGCTCTCCCCGACACTTTGGTGGTCAAGAAACTGTCGAACATCCGGGCCCTGATATTTTCAGGCGCCCCAGGCCCGGTATCGCGGACCATCATGCTGACGGTGCCGGCGGTGGCCAATGTCGACAAGATGACTTTGGGGTCGGAGGAGTCGGCGCTGGAAATCGTCTGCATGCCGTTCATGATGTGATTGATCAGAACCTGGAGGATTTGAACCCGGTCTCCCTTGAATGCCGGCATGCTATCCCCGAACAATGCCTTGATCTCGATATCGCGATCCCGGCTTTCATGGTGACCAAACTGCACGGCCTCCCGCCCGATATTGTGGGGTGAGATTGGTGACCAGACCAGCGCGCCTTTCGAGGCAATGCCTTGAATACGGGCGATGACCTCGCTGGCCTGAAAGCCGCTTGCCACATCGACGACGCCCCTGTCTTTCAGATTACCGAAAACGGCGCCCGAGCTTCTGGCATCCACCTGCCAGATGGCGATCGGCATGATTTCCAGCAACTGCTCAAAGACCGGCGCAGCCTCATCCAAACCAAAGGTCGATGTTTGTGTTCTCTGATTGAGCTACGCCGGCAAGAGCTTTATCGGCGTGATGCCGCTATATTCCGTATAGCCTTCCCGGCGCCCGGTTTTGTCGCGACGGACAAGGACCTGGACTTGCCGTTTGATCACCTTTCCGAACGCGGTCCGGCGGGTGCGCTTCCGGCCCATTCATCCCCGGTTACAAACGCGTCCCAGGGCAGCCACCCCGAAACCGCCAGCGCATCCAGCGACGGGCTAGGCGCCAGAGCTTGGTTCCAGTGGGCTGTACCCAGAGCTGAAGCCCCTCGCCATCGGAGAGCTTTGTCATCTTTTCACGGGACCGGGTGTTTCGCCATTTCACGTCTGACAGGGCCACGATCCGTACGCCTGTTGGTACAGGATGTCAGAGGATCAGCTCATACCAACACGTTGTCCATCAGGTCGCCTTGTTGGACCAACCACGCCAATATCAGTCAAACTATGCCCAATCGCGACCTGAAGGCCGATAGCCACGTCACTTCAAAGACTGGATCGCAGAAATTCAGGTATAAATGCGAGGAGATCGTAGTCGATAGTACGGGAAGTGGTGCCCAGGGACGGAATCGAACTTGTTGGGTAAGCAACTGATTCGACACCCTTATTGACTGTTTGCATCGATATAACACCAACATCGGTACCAACACTGAAGGCTGGTGCGCGAGTTCGGTTCCTATTTATAGCATATTTGCCTATGATCGCAAAGCTTGGCTCAAATGCCTTGCCGTTCGGCTGCTAGGCAGCAGTTGCGCACTGGAGAGGGCGAGTCTTTTCCGGTCGCGTTCCGTGTAAGCCCATGGTAACTGACCTGGAATGGGCTACCACGGCATAGGCACTGCCCTGCTGAGCCACGCTCTGACGCGTTGCGTCCAGGGAGCACGGCCAATCGGTGGGCGGGCCTTGATCGTCAACGCCATCAACTATGAGGCTGCGTCCTTCTAGCAGCGGCGCGGATTTCTCCCTTCCAAGGGCGATCCGCTGACGCTGTTCCGCTCCATTGTGGACATCGCGGCTTCGTTGAAGGTTGCCGGAATCGACCGGCCCTGATCGGCAGTACAATTCTGCCATCCCGCGAGTCTCACAGAAAATTGTGGGTGTTGGCGGCAGGAAGTCCACTGCTCATCGAGAAATTCCGCATCAAAGCTTGATTTGTCACTCCGTGTACGCGAGAACAATTAAAGAACAATGTGAAGGACCGCGAACGTGGTAGAATGGCACAGCATTCAGTTCGGCATCCCAGTGCTGAGTTCGCTGACTGACGAACAACTTGGAGAGCTCTATTTCTCAAGGGATGGACGTTGGTCACCTCAGATGAAGGCGGCAATGCGTCGCTTTAAAGCTGAAAAACTGGATCTGGACGATAATTGGGCTTCACAGGCTCCTGATTGGAGATGTCCGGGGTGCGACCGGGTAAAGCGGGACCTACTCAGAGTATCTGAAGCGGGAATTTTACTTGCTCGTCTGGATATTCATCATGATCATCTTACAGATCTTTTAAAATCAAAGCTGTATGGACATTTTGGCCCGAAATGGCCAGAAGCTATTCCCCCAGATACCATTCATATCGAGAAGCTTGGTGCGCAGATGGTCGCACGATTCGAACCGACCGTTGTTTGTATAGATTGCAATAGTGCGGATGGAATAATCAAGGCTAGAGTTCGCGATATACCTCGCTCGTTCAGTTTTCGTCCCAGTGAGATAAGAAGATTTATCCGCGCACATCCAAACATGGAGCACGAAGTTGACGTACATTCTGCTTTAATAATATTCGAGGAAGCTAAACCTGATTTCAATATCCGTATATCTATTGTTGATATGCTTTATGACATAATGATTAAGGGAAATATCACTTGTGAGCGCGGAAATCCATGGTTGGTGCATGGGTCAGATGAGCTATTAGTTTACAAGCATTTGCACAGCTGGTTCTCAAGATCGTGTCCAAAAGATTACACCAGTGTTTCTCAAGATTTGAGGGGATTCCAAGCTCGATCTGTATCTCGCGACGGTGTCGCATCTAATTCGAAGAAGGTTACGCAGCGTCCTGCTGCCCGTCCGACACCAGAGGAGGTTGATACTTATGACGGTGGAGGGGCTCCTGACCTATGGAAAGCTGCGCCGTCAGACTGGTGTTGCCCAGGCTGTAAACGTAACCGGATAGACATCTTACGTCGTTCTAAGAACCCTAATCGCCATTGGGCAGGAAAATTAGTTCGTCATATAGAATATATCTCAATAAATGAAAATGAAGAGTTCTTGATCGATCCATGCATTGATCGACACGAGCATCATCTTATTTGTCTTGACTGTTCCACTATTATGTCGGGCGTTAAATCACGGCACCCTGACATATCAGCATCTGATGCGATCTTCCAATTAGTAGACTTTGCCGCAATTGCTGTTGCAGCTCCAAATCAACCGCATGATGTTGATTGGCCGCGCGCCGCTGACTGTGCACGCGCAAGTCTCCATTTTGCCAAGCTTGTGAAAAACTACGAAGAGCTTCGTTCAACGGCGGTTGGCTGTAGATCTTACTACAGATATTTCCTGAAGGTATGTAAAGGAGACGCCGCATGGGCGTGGTCATGTCTTATTAATCACTATTCTAAAGAATTATCTGGGGTGGAGGATATGGATGAGTATCTTGAATACTTGCTTATTGAAGCTGATAGAACTGATATTGTTGATCCGTATCGAAAGATATATGGAAAATTGACCAACACGGAATGAAGAAAGCAGCGTAATTCATTCGTTTGTGCATGGTTCCTGATCGGGGTTATACGATAAATAGCGAGGGGCCCCTACCCGATCCCATCCCGAACTCTGCCGTGAAAACCCTCCACGCCAATGGTACTTCGTCTTAAGATACAGGAGAGTAGGGCGCTGCCAAGTCCGCTTGTAACAGGAAAACCACTTCACGATAAACAAAGCCGTACGCCGGTCACCAAAACAGGCATTCCCCAGCGCTAGAGAAATGCGGTCTGACGCGGGGTGGAGCAGCCCGGCAGTTCGTCAGGCTCATAACCTAAAGGTCGTCAGTTCAAATCTGGCCCCCGCAACCAAATTTTCCCAACAAAATCAATGACAGTGACCTGCTAGGGGAAGGGCAAAAAGGCCCCAAAACCCCTAGGGCAGTTTTAGGGCAGTTTTGACCCCTCAGGCAAAACCTGATGGTCGCTGGTCAAAAATGCGTGTAAAATTGCCGTTCCGCTCGCTTAACGCGAAAGGAATGGTCGATTATGACGACAATCAAAATGCTGGGGGGTAAACTCCAGCTCGAACAGCGTGGCAGCAGCCGTTTCTGGCAAGCCCGCGCGTCTGTTGGCGGAAAACAGCGCCAATTCAGCACCCGCCAGGAATCCTTGGAGAAGGCCCAGAAGGCCGCCGAGGATTGGTACATCACCCTCAAAGCCAAAGACCGTGTCGGTGTCCTCGATAGCGGCCCGACCTTCAGCAAGGCCGCCAGCCAGTTCCAGAAGGAATATGGCCTTATCACCGATGGCCAGCGCAGCCCGAAATGGACGGCAGGCCATGAGCTGCGGTTGCGCGTGCATCTGGTGCCGTTCTTTGGCGACCTGCCCATCAACAAACTGACGGCGGGGAAGGTGCAGGAATACCGGGTGCATCGCATGACCACCTACATGCTGCCCAACCCGCATTCCAAGGGGAAGCACAAGCCCAAGACCAAGCCGCCGGCGCGCAGCACCCTTCACAATGAGATCATCACCCTCAGCCTGGTGCTACAGACCGCGCAGCGCCATGGGTGGATCGACCATCTGCCGAACCTCTCCGCTCCCTACAAGACACAGGCCAAGCGCACGCACCGGCCTTGGTTCAGTCCAGAGGAATACAAGCAGCTTTATGAAGCGGCCCGGAAATACGCCCGCGAGGACGTTTCCGACTTCTACCGCTGGAACGCCGAGCAGGTGTACGACTTCATCCTGTTCATGGCCAACACCGGGCTGCGTCCAGATGAGGCCTATAACCTCGAACACCGCGATGTGCGGATTGCCGAGGACGAGCATAGCGGCGAAGAGATCCTTGAAATCGAGGTGCGCGGGAAACGCGGTGTCGGGCATGGCAAGAGCATGCCGGGGGCGGTGCGCGTCTATCGCCGCCTGCTGGCACGCGCCAAGCCGGTGCAGCAGGAGGCACGGCGCAAGCGCCAGGTACGGAGGAAGGAAGGTGGCGAGGCACCCCCCTCTCCCGTCCAGGCCTTCCCGCAGCCGACCGACAAGGTGTTTCCCGGCAACCATATCAAGCTGTTCAACAACCTCCTCGAACGCACCGGCCTCAAGCTTGACCGTGACGGCAAGCCGCGCACGGCCTACAGCTTGCGGCACACCTATATCTGCATGCGCCTGATGGAAGGCGCGGACATCTACCAGATCGCCAAGAACTGCCGAACCAGCGTCGAGATGATCGAGAAGCACTATGCCATCCATCTCAAACACACACTGGATACGTCGGCCATCAACGTGATGAAGCCGAAGGCGGCGAAACGGAAGAAGCGGACGACGGCAGCCGCCAGCAAAGCCACTTCACCGAACGACGACCTGTAATCCCCTTTATCCGAACCGCCCGCCGGTTCGGTGGGCGCACCCCCTGCGGGTGCGCCCCCTTGGGGCTTGGCCCCGTTCCTTGGCCTTGGGCCTCTTGTTGCTATTGACCTTCCTGAGTTAGGTCTATCCGACCATGCCCGGAACGCTGTACCGGGGACAGGGCATGGTGGCTTCTATGGTCGTGGGTGGAGGAGCATCCACCCTTTGGCATGATCGTGGTGCCCTCAGTGTAGGCCGGTCTTACCCGCCGCGCCTTCCTGTCCACCCCGGCCCGCTCCATTCGCGTGCGCTCCCGTGTTAGGGGGGACAGGTGCGGCTTCATCGCCGGGTTGTTGATGACCGTCCTTCGGGACATCCACCATCAAACCAAAGGAGATGACCATGACCACCCATTCCAACCAAAGCAGCAAAGCCCCCGTGTACTTGGCATGTCCGCCGTCAGCCCCTTTGGGACAGAAGTGGCTGATTGCGTAAGGGAGGATTTCTGGCTCATCGTAGTGACCGAA
>NZ_JBXAFZ010000007.1:166950-348466 GCF_058793615.1 Niveispirillum sp. GW835-FHT14G11 | reverse complement strand
AATGCTCTCCCATGGCAGCCTCCATTGCTAACCATCTGATTATAAAAGAGAGTCGCACTTCAAAATAGAATCCACCGGCACGCCGGCCAGGGAATGATCGGGCAAGGGACCAGCCGCCCGAGCGCGGCCCAGTTCGAAGGCCTTACAACTGACCGATTGCAGCGCCGGGTCCAGCGCCTCGATCCGCACGATGGCCGCCTCCGTCAGCTCCGGCGCCGATACCTGGCCCGATCGCACCAGTTCCGCCTGGCCATGCGCATCCAGGCGGCCGATGGCAATAGCGTCTTCCAGCTTCATTTCAGCCCCTTGCTCCAGACCAGACTCTGTTCGGCGAAGGCCCAGAACAGGGCCATCTGCTTGAACTGATCGGTCAGGCCCGCCCCCGCCTGATGCCCTGCCGCCATGTCTACATGGAACAGGATGGGGGCCGGGCCCTGGTTATGGTCGCGCAATGTTGCCACCCATTTGCCCGCCTCCCAATAGGAGACGCGGTCGTCGCGGATGCCGGCGGTGGCCAGCACCGGCGGGTAGACGGCATCCTTCACATTCTCGTAAGGTGAAATGGAGGCGATGTAATCGTACGCCTCCGGATCAGCCAGCGGATCGCCCCAGTCGGGCCGGAAGGCGGGGACCAGCGGATGGTCCTTGTCGCTCATCGTGTTCAGCATGTCGACAAACGGCACCTGGGCGATGGCCCCGCCCCACAGGTCCGGCCGCAGATTGAGGATGCCGCCCATCAGCAACCCGCCCGCCGACAGCCCATAGGCCACAACCTTGCGGGGGGAGGTATAGCCTTGCTTGATCAGATGGTCGGCGCAGGCGATGAAGTCGGTGAAGGTATTCTTCTTCTTGAAGCGCCGCCCCTCCAGGAACCAGCGCCGCCCCTTCTCCGACCCGCCGCGCGCATGGGCGATGGCGAAGATCCAGCCCTTGTCCACCAGCGCCAGGGCCGGGATGGAAAACTCCGCTTCCGACGAGATGCCATAGGCGGCATAGGCGGTGATCAACAGCTTGGATGACCCATCCAGCCGCTGCCCCTTGCGCATCAGCAGGGTGACGGGCACCAACTCCCCATCCGGGGCCGGCGCCATCAGACGCCGCACCTCATAGCGGTCGGGATCAAAGCCCTTGCCTACCGATTGGGCCTGCACGACGCGGCGCGTGCCGCTGGCCATGTCGTAATCCAGCCATTGCCGTGGGGTGCGCGGGCTTTCATAGATCAGGCGCAGGATGCTGCCATCCTGTTCCTGCACCGGCGCCAGGGTCAGGGCATAGGCGGCCTCGTCGAAGCCGACCGTCTCCTCCCTGCCGTCCCGGCTCGCCACCACCAGCTCCAGCCGGCCATCGACACGCTGCAGGCGCACGAAATGGTCGCGGAAACCCAGCATTTCCAGGATATGGCGGCCCGCCTGGTGCGGGACCCAGTCCCGCCAGTGGGCGCGGCCGGGCCGGGCCGGATCGGCCCGCATCAGCTTGCCATCCAATGCATTGTCGGCATCGGTCAGGATGACCAGTTCCCCTGCCCATTCCTGCACCTTGTAATGCAGGCCGGGCTGGCGCGGCTCCACCAGCATCGGTTCCGCCGTGGGGTCGGCCGCCGGGATCAGCCGCACCTCGTCCACGTCCGGGCCCAGGATATGGATGATCACATGGCTGTTGGATGCCGTGCGCGACAGGCCCATGAACAGGGCGGGATCGGGCTCTGTATAGACCAGCACATCATCACCCCCGCGCGCCGGGCGGCGATAGACCTTGACGGGCCGCGACAGCGGATCGCGCCAGATCCAGAACACATGGCGGCTGTCGGGGGAGAAGGTGACGGCATGGTAGCCATAGGCATCGGCGTTGGGGGTGGTGGTGACCAATCCCGTTTCCAGGTCGCGCACGCAGATACGGTGCCGGTCCCCGCCCTCCACATCCTCCGCCCATACGAACAGCGTGTGGTCGGGGCTGTGCTCCGCCTCGGTAATCCGGAAATAGGAATGGCCCTTGGCGCGTTCCTGCGCGTCCAGCAGCACCTGCTCCGCCCCGCCGCCGCGCGGGCGCCGCGCATGGACCTTATGGTCCTGGCCCGGCCGGACATAGGTGTAATATTCCCACGGTCCGTCAGCGGCGGGCGGGTTGGCCAGATCGGCACCGGTCAGTGCCTGCATGGCCGTCACGAACCCGGCCTGCGTGCCCTTGGTCGGGGCCAGCAGGGCGTCGGCGTAGCGGTTCTCCGCATCCAGATGCGCCCGGATCTCCGGGTCCATCAGGGACGTGTCGCGCGACACCCTGGCCCAGTTGGGATCACGCAGCCAAGCGTAATCGTCGATGCGCGTGCGGCCCAGTTGCACGATGCGCTTGGGCCTTTTCGGTGGACGCGGCGGCGATGGCAAGCCATCGGCCGCAAAGCCGGGCAAGGGGAGCAAGGCGACACCGGCCGCCATCAGGAATGAACGACGCTGCATCACCTTGCTCCTTTATACGCTTACATCGACCAGTGCAGGGTCACGCCATAGGTGCGCGGCCGCACCAGACCCTGGCTCAGGCCGTTCGCCTCCGGCAAGGTGCGGGTGATGCCGCGCTTGTCGGTGATGTTGTTGGCGAAGATCGTGGCCTTGGTCGTGCCGAAGGTGGCACCGATGCGCAGGTCGAACAGGTTGTACCCGCCCTGTTCATTGACCGCGATACCTGGCACGGCGGAGTTCATGTCGCTGATCCCCTTGGACAGATAGCGATGGGCCACCGTGATGGTCGGGTCATACTGCGCATCAAAGCTGTAGATCGCCGTGTTGGAGATGGACCAATCGGCCGAACCCGCCAGTTGCGAGCCCTTCGGCGCCGTACCGTACCACAGGATGAACAAATCCTCCTCCAGCCGCGCCTTCATATAGGTGACGGTGCTCTGCAGGTCCAGATTGGCCGTCGCGTGCCAGGAACCGGAGAATTCCAGCCCCTTGATGGAGGCCGACGCCCCGTTGGAGGCATAGTTGAAATTATCCGGCGTCAGCAGGCGCAGCTGGATGTCGGTCCAGTCCACATAGAAGGCCGTGGCGTCCAACTGCAAGGCGCCATCGGCCAGCGTCGTGCGCAGGCCCGCCTCGTAATTCTTCAGGCTGTCGCTCTTCGATCCGCTGGGGACCGGATAGGTGGACAGGCCCTGAGTATTGGGCGTGCCGAAGCGGAAGCCTTCGGAATAAAGCCCATAGACCATCAACGTCTCGCTGGGCTTATAGGTCAGCGAGAGTTTGGGGGAGAAGCCATCCTCCTTGGTCTTGGTGCGATCAGAGGTCGGGTTGCCGGGGTATGTCGAGAAACCGACGGAGCTGGAGGTGCTGGTCACTTCGGTCTTGTAGAGACGGCCACCGGCCGTGATCTTGAATTCCGGTGTGAAATAGTAGGAGGCCTCGCCGAACAGCGCGCTCTCCTTGCCGGTCAGGTCGGTATAGAAGGCGTTGAAGATCGCATCATCGGGCGCGATGACGGCACCCGAACCGGGCCCGAAAAGCGGCGAGGCGTCGAAGGCGGCGGCGGCACCGCGGGAGCCGAGCTGTTCGTAGAGATGCTTGTCGCTCTCGAAATACATGCCGCCGAACAGCCATTCAAAGGAACCGCCGCCATTGGACGCCAGGCGCAGCTCCGCACTCTTGCCGTCGCTGTCGCCGCCGGAGCGGATATAGAGCGGGTTCGTCAGGTTCAGGCCCAGATCGGCATTATAGGCGCCGCGCCACGCCGTGTAGTCGAACAGGTAGCCCTGGTTCTTCTTTTGATAGGCGCCGAGTGCCGTCAGGGTGGCGAAGCCCAGGTCGCGGTCCAGGCGCAGGCTGTGGATTTCCACGTCCGTGTCATTGGTTTCCGGCAACTCGCTATAGCGGCCGAAGCTGCCATAGGCCGGGTTGCGGTAGGGCGCGTCATCGGCCTCGGTCTTCTGGTAGAGGCTGAGCCAGGACAGTTCCGTCAGGTCGTCCGGCGTCCAGACCACGGACAGGCGGCCGCCGCCCACATCGATATCGCTGGAGCCCTTCTCGCCTGTGCCGGCATTGTCCAGATATCCCGGATCGCGGCGGAAAGTGCCGACGGCGCGCACCGCCAGCTTGTCATCGACCAGCGGCATGTTGACCATGGCCTTGCCGGTCCAGCCGATATCGGCATTGCGGGTACGGGAGATGGTGGTTTCCAGCGCCGCATCCTCCTTGGACGCGTCGGCCTTGTTGGCGATGTAGTTGACGGCACCACCCATGGAGGCCGAGCCGAACAGCGACCCCTGCGGCCCGCGCATCACCTCGACCCGGTCGACGTCGAAGGCATCGATATCGGGGATGACGATGGTCCAGCCGGGTTCGGTCAGTGGCACCTCGTTGATGTAATAGCCCGTAGTGCCCTGGCCCTGCACATTGCCGGAATTGGTGGCCACGCCGCGGATGACGACATGCGAGGTACCGGGCTGGAATTCGTTGAACACCACGCCGGGGGTGCGCTGGATATAGTCGGCGAAGCTCTGGGCGCCGATGGCTTCCAGCTGCGCACCGGAAACGGCGGAGACGGAGCCGGAGACGTCGCGCACGCTCTGCTGGCGCTTGGTGGCGGTGACGATGATCTCTTCCAGCAGGATGCCCCGGTCGGAGGCGGCTTCCTGCGCTGTGGCCGACAGGGGCGCCAGGGCGGCGATGCCGGTCAGCAGGAACGTACGGTGCCAATGGGTTCTGGTCATGTCGAGGTTCCCTGTTCTGGTGAAGGTCGGGGCCGTGATCCAGCCTCTGTTCATATTCAGCCTATGCCCATCGCGCCGGCCCGGCACACCCGGGTAGGTCATTTACTGACGCGATCGGGCCAATTAGGAATGGTTAGCAACAAAATACCCTGATGCGCCGCAGCGTGCGGCCCTGCCGGTCAGTCGCAGAGCGACAGGATTGATAAACCTGAGATTTATCTGCATCCCCGCACATGGAGATTTCCAGCCCTTTTGCAGTGCGTCACACGCCTCTTCTGTGCCCGCCGATCCGCGCCACCAGCCATTGTGCCGCTTCTGTGAAGGCCCGGTCGGCCAGCGGAGAGATCGAGACGGCTTCCAAGAAGCTGTGGCTGGCGCCTTCATACAGGTTCGCCGTCACCGCCACCCCGGCGGCGCGCAGGGCATCGGCCATGGCGATATTCTCATCCACCAGAATGTCGCAGCCGGCGATGGCCAGGAAGGCGGGCGGCAGGCCCGACAGATCAGCGCGCAGGGGAGCGGCCAGCGGGTCCCGGTAATCGTCGGGCCCGCGCAGATAGGCGTCCCAGAACACCACCATCTCCGCACTGTTCAGCATATAACCGTCGGAGCCATAGCGCGCATGTGACGGGGTCACAGCATGGTCGAAGGCGCCATAATTCATCACCATGGCGTCCAGCACCTTCTTGCCCTGCCGCTTCAGCAGCAGGTTGGAAGCCACCGACATGTTGCCGCCGACACTGTCGCCGGCAATGGCCAGACGGGTGGCGTCCAGACCCTGCCCCGCCTCACCGGCCCGCAGCGCGTCGATGACACTGACGATCTCCTCCAGCGCGGTCGGGAACTTGGCCTCCGGCGACAGGCTGTAATCGACGCCGACAACGGCGACGCCGGCACGGGCGGCATATTCCCGCATCAGACGGTCATGCGTATCCAGGCTGAACAGCATCCAGCCGCCGCCATGGACATAGATCAGCACGGGCAGATCGGCACCCGGCACCGGTTCATGGATGCGCACGCGCACATTGCGCGCACCGATGCGCATCTCGCGCGTCCGGGCCATGACCGGGCCGCCTTGGGTCCAGGGCGCCCGCACAATCTCCGCCACCTGCCGCCTGTCGGCCAGGGTCTGGCCCGGACGCGGGGGGTGGGCTGCATAACCGCCATTGATGGCTTCATGGAAGCGCCGGATTTCCGGGGCAAGGTCGGCGGCGGCTTTGATGTCGTCACTCACGAGGCAACTCTCCCGGCAATATCCATGGGGATGATGCTACGGGAGACGGTGGAAAGACCGCTTGCCGGGGCGGGCCAATCACTGCAGCGCATGGGCCGATCCATCCCGTGCATCTTGACCCGGATACCGTGATAACCTTTTCATTGCCGCATCCGGGCCATGGACTATCGCAGGGAAGGAACGGGCGATGAAGCGCAGTGCCGATTATCTGGTGACGCAGCGGCCGGTCATCGCGCTGCAGGACGAATATCCCGCCGGCTTCGTCGATCCATTCCATAGCCACCAGCATACGCAGCTGCTCTATGCCTCAGCCGGGGTTATGTCGGTGGTGACGGACTGCACCTCCTTCGTGCTGCCGCCGCAGCGGGCGCTGTGGCTGCCGGCCGGCACCCCGCATGAAGTGTCATGCCGGGGCCCCGTGTCGCTGCGCACGCTTTATATCGACCCGGCCCGCGACCGGGAGCCTGGCGCCTGCAGGGTGATCGAGGTGTCGGATTTTCTGCGCGCCCTGATCCTGGAAAGCGTCGGCTTTCCGCCCGATTACGACATGAATGGCCGCGAGGGGCGCATCGTCTCCCTGCTGCTGGACGAGATCGAGCGCATGCCCAACGCGCCTTACGAGGTGCGGATGCCGGCGGATGAGCGGCTGCTGCGTGTCTGCCGCGCCATCCTGGCCGACCCGGCCGACAATCGCGACCTGGACGACTGGGCGCAGGTGGCAATGATGAGCCGGCGCACCTTCACCCGCCTGTTCAAGCAGGAAACCGGCATGGGCGTGGCCGTCTGGCGCCAGCAGGTACGGCTGATGGCGGCCTTGTCACTGCTGGCCAGCGGCCGGCCGGTGACGCTGGTGGCCTTCGATGTCGGCTATGACAGCCCCAGCGCCTTCACCGCCATGTTCCACCGCACCTTCGGCGTGCCGCCCAGCCTTTACCAGATGCGCGAAGGCGGCTGAACGGGCCAAGGCAGGATTAAGCGGCATCCAATGTCACAAAGTCGGTGTAGCCCTTGGCGCCCCCTCCATAATAGCTGTCGGCCGGGGCCTGGAACAGCGGCGCATCGCGGCGCAGCCGTTCCACCAAGTCGGGATTGCCGATGAAATGGCGGCCGAAGGACACCATGTCGGCATGGCCCGAGGCCACGGCATCCATCGCCATCTGCCGATCATAGCCGTTATTGGCGATGTAGGCGCCGCCAAAGGCCGCATGCAGTGCCTTGTAATCGAAGGCGGCGACGGCGTTTTCGCTGCGCGTCTGGCCCTCAATGGCGTGCAGATAGGCAAGGCCCAGGCGGCCCAGCTGTTCAGCCAGATAGCCGTAGGTCTGCTGCGGCGTGCTGTCCAGGGGCGTGTCACCGATGGCCGTGGACATGGGCGACAGGCGCACACCCACCCGGTCCGCCCCCCAAATCTCCGCTACCGCCGTCACCACCTCGATCGGCAGACGGGCGCGGTTCTCGATGGAGCCGCCATACTGATCGGTGCGATGGTTGGTGCTGTCGCGCAGGAACTGCTCCAGCAGGTAGCCATTGGCGACATGCACCTCCACCCCGTCGAAGCCGGCCTGCTTGGCCTTGGTCGCGGCGTTGCGATAGTCCTTGATCAGACCGGCGATCTCCCCGGTCGCCAGGGCGCGGGGCATGGTCGGCGGCTCATTGCCATTCAGGGTGAAAACCATGCCACCGGCCTGGATGGCGGACGGGGCCACGGGGGCGGCACCGCCGGCCTGCAGGCTGGCATGCGACACCCGGCCGACATGCCAGAGCTGCAGTACGATGCTGCCGCCCGCCTCATGCACGGCCTGGGTCACGGAACGCCAGGCATCGACATGCGCGTCGGTATAGATGCCGGGGGTCAGGGCATAGCCGCGACCCTGGCGGGAGATGTTAGTGGCTTCCGCGATGATCAGGCCGGCGCCGGCGCGCTGGCGGTAATAATCGACGGCCAGGGGCGTGTGGTTGCCGTCCATATCGGCGCGCGACCGGGTCAGGGGCGCCATGGCGATCCGGTTGGCGACATGGATGGCGCCGATTTTGGTCGGCGTGAACAGGGCGGTTTCAGGAGAGGTGGACATTTCGGTGATCCTTGTGTCTTGAGCACGCTGATGCTCAGCGGCGTTCATTCAGGATATGCAGGGGCGTGACCTGGACGGTGCCATCGGCCAGTTCGGGCAGCTTAGCGAACCAGTCCTGGACATGGGGCGCGGCAACATGGGCCTCGAAATCCGCCTGGCTGGCGAAGATTTCATAGAAGGTGAAACGGCCTGGCGCGTCGCGGCTTTCATGAAGGAAATAGGCCAGATTGTTCGGCTCCGCCCGAACCAGCGGGATCAGATCCTTCGAGGCATCGCGTAAGGCAGCCTCCTTGCCAGGCTTGGCACGAATCTGGGCGACGACGGCATAGGCGCCGTCCGGAATCCGGGGATAGGCCACGATCTCCGCCATCGCGGGCAGCGTGCCACCCAGCAGGGCCGTGGTGATAATGGCGCCGATACCGGCGCGCAGGCGCTTGGATTTGGACATGATCGTCTCCATTCGGCGGCCACGCTCATGCCAGCCGCCGTTCACAAGGTCGGATTGGTGGGGGGTAAGTTCAGCCGGCCGTCAGGTGGCGGCGGGCGGCCAGGGCGTCATCGAAGGTCTTCTTCACGGGGCCCAGCGCCTGGACGAATTCCAGCTGCTCACCCTCCGGTCCCTTGCAATAGATCAAGCGCCAGCCGTTCGACTTACCCTCGGTGATCGGGTTGGAATTAGCTTCAAGGGGGGCTGCTTGGCGCTCCGGCTCCGAATTCACGGTAACCACCCGGTTGGCGCGCACCTGGGTCATGCCGCGTTTGGCGGCTTCCGCTTCCAGGTCGCGAATGAAGGTGTTGAAGTCGACATCGTCGTGGATATGGAAGCAGATATGCATCATCCGCGGAAAGGCCGGGCTCATCGGGTCCAGCGGCTCGGCAAAGCTGTTGCCACCCCCCATAGGCTGGTCGGCATCGCGATATTGCAGCAGCTCGATCACCACATTGTCGAATTGGATGAACCGCACGTCCAGGCGCTGGGCGCCGCCGCGCAGATCGGGTACGCCCAAGGTCCGTGGGTTGACATGCCGTTCGCGCGCCTCGATCTCCTGGTCGGTCAGCAAAGTGTTGTGGATGCGCTCGCCCTGGAAATCACCGTCGCGCATCACCTCCGTGCCGCCCAGGACCTGGGTATAGAAAGCGTAGGCGCGGTCCATGTTCTGGACCGTCAGGCCGAAA
The DNA here is from genome assembly GCF_058793615.1 of Niveispirillum sp. GW835-FHT14G11. Taxonomy (NCBI): domain Bacteria; kingdom Pseudomonadati; phylum Pseudomonadota; class Alphaproteobacteria; order Rhodospirillales; family Azospirillaceae; genus Niveispirillum; species Niveispirillum sp. GW835-FHT14G11. Next base: position 339,291 of record NZ_JBXAFZ010000007.1, on the reverse strand, counting down.
TGCTGCACGCCCTGCAACCGGGCGCCCAGCGGGCCACTGTTGCGTGCCGCCGCCGACATCCTGCCAGCCGTCTGGGCCGCAGCAGGACTGGTGCCGGCCACGGCCAACCCCGCCAGCATGGCGGCACCGGCACTGCGCATCACATCGCGGCGACCCAGATCGGCCGCGTCAGCCATCAGATGATCAGTCATTTTCATCTCCGTCTGCCAAATGTGAAAAGGATCAGCCCAGGACAGGCAGCGGGGCGGCCGGATCGACCAGGCCGGCGGTACGCAGTTCGCGCCAGAAATCGGCGGGCACCACCTCGTTCAAGGCGGCGCGATCCTCCGCGATGCGGCCCGGACGGCTGGCGCCTGGGATCACGGCCGCAACGGCGGGATGGGCCAGGGCGAATTGCAGGCCGGCCGCTTTCATGCTGGTGCGATGGCGATCGGCGATGGCCTTGATCTTTGCCACCTTGTCCAGGATGGCGGGCGTAGCGGGCGCATATTCGAAGTTCGGGCCGCCGACCAGGGCACCGGAGCTGTAGGGACCGCCCACGACGATGCCCAGGCCGCGTTCGGCCACGGTGGGCATCACCCGCTGCAGGGCCTTGCCATGATCCAGCAGCGTATAGCGGCCGGCCAGCAGGAAGCCATCGGGACGCGGACCCTCCAGACCCAGCAGCAGCTCGATCGGTTCCACCCGGTTCACACCCAGACCCCAGGCCTTGATCACACCCTCGTCACGCAACCGGTCCAGCACCGGAAAAGCACCCTTGCGCGCCGTCTCGAACACGCTCAGCCATTCATCGCCATAGAAATCCTGGGCCACGTCATGCACCCAGACGATGTCGATATGGTCGGTCTTCAGGCGCTTCAGACTGTCCTCGATCGACCGCAGGGTGGCGTCGGCGGAGTAATCATTGACGATCTTGTTGGGCAGGCCGTGCTTGAACACCTCGCCCTTTTCGCCCAGGTCACGGGCGCTGACATCCTCGACCTCGTCCAGGATCAGGCGGCCGACCTTGGTGGCGATGACATAGTCGCCGCGCGGACGGCCCGCCAGCGCCTCCCCCATGCGGATCTCCGCCAGGCCGGCGCCATAGAAAGGTGCATTGTCGAAGAAGCGGATGCCATCATTCCAGGCAGCATTCACGGTGGCGTGCGCTTCGCTTTCCGGGATATCCCGGAACATGTTGCCCAGCGGGGCTGCACCGAAGCCCAGACGGCTGGAAAGAATGTCTTGGAGCGCCATTGTCCTGTCCTCTCGCATTCGGCGGGGGACAAGGCATTCCTGACATTGCCGCCCCCTGATTGGATGAACAGATGATGCGCTCGGCGAATACATTCTTAAAATTTATTGTTTTGATTTTAGATATCACAATAGAATTATATCTAGAGCCGGCGCCAGTCGTGACATGGGGTGCGTTCCAGACGTCGGTTCGGTGTCCCTGCCGCACGCCGAACCGACGACAGCTCCGGGCGTGTTGAGGGCCTGCCCTGCTTGCATGCCTGTCCCGGCCCCAAATCGAAAAAACTCCCCGCCTACCGGGCGGGGAGATCAGTCAAAGCAGTCAACCCAAGATCAAAACCTGGCCTTGGCCGTGACGCCATAGGTACGCGGGCGGGACAGCTGGCCCAGGTCCTGGCCCGTGGCGGAGCCGGACCATTTGGCATCCGCATATTCGCTGAAATACTGCTTGTCCGTCAGGTTCTTGACATAGGCGGTCAGCGACCAGTCCTGATAGGTCAAACCAGCGCGCAGGTCGATCAGGGTGATCGACTTGCGGAAGTCGATATTGTCGGCCGTGTAATATTGCTTGCCACGATGATCGATATCGAAGCGCAACAGGCCGCCGACGCTATCGGTGATATCGAAACTGTACTGGCTGCCGGCATTCAGGGTCATCTTGGTGTTACTGGGAAGCTGGTTGCCCTTGTAGGCGGCGGTACCATCGAAATTCTTGATCTCGCTGTCGGTGATGCCCAGCCCACCGAACAGATCCCAGCCGAGGGCTAGGCGCGCCTGCATCTCCAGTTCCAGGCCGGTCAGGTTGGCGCGGCGGATATTGTCGATGATCTGGGCGCCGGCCACCAGATCGACCTTGAAGATCTGGGCATTCTTCAGCTTGGTGTGGAAGGCCGATCCGTTCAGCACGACCCGACCGTCCGCCATGGTGGCCTTGAACCCGGCCTCGTAATTGGTCGTGGTTTCCTTGGCGAAGATGGCCGGGTTGACGGTGGGCGCATTATACCCGCCCGACCGGAAGCCGGTGGACAGGGTGGCATAGGTCATCACCGCATCAGTCCATTTGTATTTGGCGGTGACTTTCGGCTGCCACTTCTTGAAGGTCCGCTCGCGCACAGCATTGTTGCGCAGCAGGTCGGTCTGCTCGCGCTGGTCGCTGTCGAAGCGCAGGGCGCCAGACAGTTCCAGCTTCTCCGTCAGGTCGACGGCACCCTGCCCGAACAGGGCATAGGCGTCGTTGGAATTGCTTTCGTTACCGAAGACGATCAGCGGGGCGAAACCGGGAATGGTGCCGTTGGTATCGGCAAACACCGTGGTGGTCAGGTCGCGGTTGGTATGCAGGTAATAGGCGCCGGCGATCCAGCGGAAGGGCTGGTCGTTGGGGGACGTCAGGCGCACCTCCTGGCTCAACATCTCCACATCCAGATCCTGGCCCTGGCCCACGGCCTGCGCGGAGGAGAAATCCAGGTCGCCGCGATAGATCTCCTCCACCGTGCTGTAGGCGGTGATGGCGGTCAGGGTGGCGGCCCCGAAATCCCAGTCGATCTTCAGCGACAGGTCATCCATGTCGCGCTGACTCTCACCCAGCACATTCTCATTGGGCTTGATATAGGTGGCGTTCGACAGGCCGGTGGTGCCGAACTGGCTATAGAGCACGGCCCCGCCCTCGGTGCGGGAGACGGACGCGCGGGCATCGACGGAGATGTTCTCCGTGGCCAGCCAGGTACCCTGCAGGCGACCCGTCTTGTCCTGGTAGAAATCGGCCTTGCGATCCAGGAAGGTGTTGGTGATCAGCCCGTCGCTGTCCTGATAGGAGGCGGCGGCGCGGAACAGCAGCTTGTCCTTCACCACCGGCCCGCCCACGGCCGCTATGGCCGACCAGGTATCGCCATTGCCGTACCCGATCTCGGCCGAGCCCTCCATCTTGTCCTTGGGCTGGCGGGTGATGATGTTGATGGCGCCGCCGATGGAATTACGGCCATAGAGCGCGCCCTGCGGGCCCTTCAGCACCTCGATCCGTTCGATATCGAAGAATTGCTGGGTCAACTGCTTCTGGTTGGACTGCGGCACGCCGTCAACCACGACCGCCACCGACGGGTCGTTATTGTTGATCTGGGAGATGCCGCGCACGGTGACGAAGCTGTTGCCCACCGTGAAGGACTGCACCATGCGGATATTGGGCGTCAGCGACAGAAAATCCTCCGCCGTCTTGATGCCCGCATCCTCGATGGCCGTGGCGGAGAAGGCGGTGACGGAGACCGGCACCTCCTGCAATTTTTCCGCACGCTTCTGTGCGGTGACGATGATTTCCTCCAGCACCAGCCCTTCCTGGGCCGCCGCCGGTATGGCCAGGGCCAGGCCCGCCACGGAGAGGGTGAGAAGCCGCCGCGCCGCCGCAGCCCGTCGATCAAGAAGCCGTCCCATGATGCATCCCCATTCCGATTGGTTTGTTTTGCGGCTTAACGATCATGGGCAATCCACATCTTAGCGTATGGCTTGCCTGGAAGCTTTTGATCTTGCCGCGTTCCACTATCATCTTCCTGAAACAACCGCCCGACCGTCAAAGCGGGGGGTGGGTAGCGGCCGGCGCGAAATCGGGTAGCGCCGGGTGGGTGGGTCATCCCGGCACCAGCCCCTCGATGGCCAGGTAATCGCTGTCGATGCCGAAGGCGCGCGGGCCGAAAATGGCCAATGCCGCGTCGGTGCGCATGACCGGTGGCACGCTGACCCCCACCACCTTCACCCGCGCGCCATATTTCAGCGTCTCGGTGGTGATGGGCTCCGCCGTCTCTGCATCCAGCACGCAGACCAGGTCCGGCACCATGGCCAGAAAGGCATCGCCCCGCTTCACGGTCAGATATTCGTTGCGGAAGACGATCTCCGCCGGGGTGGCCCCGGCATCGCCGAAGGGCTGCACCAGCACGCGGCCGAAATTGAAGCCGTCGCGCGTCTCCCGCTTGATGTCGGCCACCTTGCCCTCGGCCAGCACCACGGCATGGCGCGGTTCCTTCATGCAAGACAGAAAGTCCAGCAGGCCCTGTACCGGGTCGGCCCGGCCCCGCCGCGCCTGGGCGATGGCACGACCGATATCCAGCGCCAGCGACAGGGTGCCGGGCACGCCCGCTTCCTTCAACTGCCGGCCCGACATGGGGTAGATGGCCAGGTGTGCGGCACCCGCCATGGCCATGACCGTGGACCGGGCCAGCTGCTCGGCGAAATGGTTGCTCTCCACCTCGAAAGTCACGGTCTCGCACCGGTCATTGGTCATCACGAAGGGGGATGCCTTCAGCCCGTAGATGTTGAAGGTCACCATCTGCAATTCGGGAAAGGCCCTTCCCATGCCGTCGGCATCGACCACAGGCAGGCCCGTGCGCGCCGCCAGGATCAGCGGCAGGGTGGCATTGATGCCGCCGCTTTCGATGCAGGACAGCGCATCGGCCTTGCGGCCCAGCTTGGCCTCCAGCGCCGACAGCGCCTTTTCCAGCGCCTCGATCTTCGGCGCGCGTTCCAGCATCACGGACGGGGCGCCGATGGCGGCGATGGGGATGACCAGGGCGTCATCGGCCACCTGGTCGGGCGGGATGATGGTGATGGTCCGGCCATTCTCCATCTCCTGCTTCAGCAACAGGCGGCCGACATAGGGATCGCCGCCCCCGCCCGTGCCCAGGAAGGCGGCACCGCGCGTGAAATCGACCAGGTCGTTGATGGTGATCTGCATTTTCGGTTCCCTTCAGGCGGCGGTCACGGTGGCCAGGTCGCCCACGGCCTTGGCGCGCACGCGCATGGCATTGCCGGGCATGTAGGCGACGGGGGTTTCCTCCACCTCCATCACCCGCACGGTTGCGGGGTCGGCACCGGCCGCCTCTGCCGCGGCCATAGCCTCCTGCTTGGCGCTGGCCAGGGCGGCGTCGCGGCCCACGCGGTCATAGAAATGGATACGGTCGGCCTCGCCCCCCACCTGGGCCATGGCGGCGCCGATAGCGTTGGCCACGCCGGCATGTTCTGGGATATGCAGGTCCGACACGCCCGCCAGCGGTCGGGAGATCAGCACCCCGCCGCCTCCCACCAGGATGACGGGAACGGCCGTGGCGCTGGTCTTCATGCGGTCGATGGCGGCTTCCGCCAGGGCATGGATGGCGTCGACGGCGCCCGCGACCAGGGCCCGGTCCAAACCGGCTACGGCAGACGCATCGCCGATGCCGCCGCGACCCGCCGCCACCGCAATATCGGTGGCCGTCAGCACGTCGCCGCCGAAGACCAGCCCCTTGGTGATCAGGTCATAGCCGACGCTGCGCGGGCCGACGGTCACGCGACCATCCGGCTGCTGCACCACCAGGCTGCCGCCGCCCAGGCCGATGGAATGGAGGTCGGGCATGCGGAAATTGGTCCGCACCCCGCCGACATCGATGGCCATGGAGGTTTCACGCGGATAGCCATGCGCCAGCACGCCGACATCGGTGGTGGTGCCGCCAATATCGACGACGATGGCATCCTGCAGCCCCGACAGCCAGGCCGCCCCCCGCATGGAGTTGGTCAGGCCCGACGCGAAGGTCAGCACCGGGAACCGTTCCACATGGTCAGCCCCCATGATGGTCCCGTCATTCTGGGAGATATAGAAGGGTGCCGCGATGGAGAGTTTCTGCAGCGCCGAGCGGAAGGCGCCGACCACCGTGACCGACATGGCGGACAGGGCGGCGTTCATGATGGCCGCATTCTCCCGCTCGATGATGCCCATGCGACCCACCTCGCAGGACAGGGTCACATGCACATCAGGGATCATCTCCCGCAGGATGGATGCTGCCCGCTGTTCCATCGCGTCATTGATGGGGGAGAAGGCGCAGGAAATGGCGACATGGCGCAGCCCCTTGCGCATTATGTCGCGGGCCGCCGCCTCGATCTCCGCCGGACTGAAGGGCGCGATCTCCCGCCCGTCGAACTCGTACCCGCCATGGGCCCAGTAGATATGGTCGCCGATGACGGATGTGAGGTCCGACGGCCAGTCGATCATGGGCCGGACCGAAGTGTTGGACGGCAGCGACAGGCGCAGCACCGCCACTTCCATCAGCCGTCGCCGCTCGATAAAGGCGTTGGTGAAATGGGTGGTGCCGATGGTGACCTGGGTGATGGCGGCCGGCGGCACGTCGGCCTGGGCCAGCACGCCCCTTATCGCCAGCACCACGCCCGTGCCCACATCATCCGTCGTCGGCGTCTTCAGGGCCGCGATCACCCGCCCTTCATGAATGATCACGGCATCGGTATTGGTTCCCCCGACATCCACCCCAATGCGCATTGCGGACACTCCCTTCGCGGCCTCTGTGTTGTGCCTGATCATGGCGAAGGGGAACGGCGGCAGCGACAGGGGTCGGGGGTAGGGTGGGAAACGGCGTTGGGTAGCGGGCGCGCAACCAGGCAGGGAGTTACCCCAGCAACCCCTGCCGCTCGGCAATAGCCAGGGCCAGCTTGCGGTCATTGGCGCCCAGCTTGCGGAAGATGTTCTTCAGATGGAACTTCACGGCATTGTCGGTCATGTCCAGACGGCGCGCGATCACCTTGTTGGACCCGCCGCCGGTCAGGGCCAGCAATATCTCCCGCTCGCGCGGGGTCAGCAGCAGGGCTGGCAGGCTGCGTTCGCCCGTCCCATCATGTTCGCCCAGCGCCACCAGCAAATCCGCGATCCAGTCCAGATTGGCGCGCGCCAGGCCAGCCGCTCCCACCTGCGCCACCAGTTGACGCAGCAAGCCGACCACGGGGGCGCCCTGGTCCACGAACAATTGCCGCGCCCCCTCCTCCCGCGTCATGGACAGAAGCTGGCGCAGGTCGGGCACCGCGTCGGCCAGCCGGCCCAGCGCCGCCAGCGCCAGACTGCGCAGCAACTGGATGCGTGCCGTCCCCCGCTCGAACCCGCTGGTCCGCGCCGGCTGTTCCAGTGGGGCGAGGATGGCCAGGGCCGCCTCCGCCTCGCCTTCCGCCAGGGCCAGGGCGGCCAGTGTCAGGCCGGCCTCCACCGCTTCCAGCCGCTGGATCAGCGCCGGCTGGGCACAATGAGCACCGGTTACGGAAAAGCCCGTCTCCGTCACCAGGGCGCGCGCCGCCGCCAGGTTGCCGGCCCGGCGCAGCAGGTCGATGCGCATGCCCAGCAGCAGGGCCGACAGGCGTGGCAAGGCGCGGTCGCGGGCCACATGGTCGCCCCTGTCCAGAATGGCCAGGGCCGCCGCCAGACCCGCCCGCGCAAAGGCCAGGCCGGACGCGGTGCGGTAGCCGATGGCGAAGACCTCCACCCAGCCCTCCCCCTCCTCCACCCCGCGCAGCCCCTCCAGGATCAGCTCGTCGCCCGGCTCCCGCTCGCCGCGTTCATGGTAAAGGGCGGCGCGGAAAAGCTGGATGATGGCATGCAGGCCGCGATCATCGGGGATATCGGCATTGAGCAGCGACTGCGCCCGGTCCAAAGCCTCGGCCGCCGCCTCCAGCCGCAGCCGCTCGATATGGAAGAAACCCTGGTGGATGGCGATGAAGATGCGGCCATAGATGGAATTGACCTTCACGAACAGCCGGTCGGCGGTGGCCGCCGTGGCGGCGGCGAAGGCCACGTCGCCCTGCCGGTAATGCATGATGCACAGGATGTTGTTCACGAAGCCCTGGTAGTAATCGCTGCTGTTCAGCCGCGCCCCCACCTGTTCCAGCACCTCCAGCCGGGCCGGCAGCAGGGGAATGTCCTGATAGGCGGACAAGAGCCCCTCCATGACCAGCAGGTCGGCCTCCACCGGGTCGGGGCGGGCGGGGCCGGCCGCCTGATGATGGGCGCGAATGGCGTCCGACAGGCTGCGCGCTTCTGCCAACTGCCCCCGCTTGGCGGCGCGCAGGGCCTGGGCCACCTGGATACGCGGCTCCCGCGCGGCCACGGCCGGCGGCACATGCGACAGGATGGCATCCACCACATGCGCACCGCGCGACAGCAGCACCAGCAGACAATCATTGCCGCCGATCAGGGCCACGACCCGGTCCATATCCTCGGCCAGGGCGGCATGGCGCACGGCATCAACCAACTGTCCCTTACCCTCGTACCAGCGCGACGCGGCGCCATGCAGGGCGGGCAGGTCGCGGCCCCGGTGCCGGCGCAGCCAGCCGGACAGGAATTCCCTCAGCAACTGGTGATACCGGAACCAGAGCCCCTCCCGGTCCAGCGGGAAGATCAGGGAATTGCGCCGCGCCAGCTCCTCCAGCCGCGACCAGCCGTCGGTGGTACCGCAGACCGCATCGGCCAGATCGCCATTCACCCGCTCCAGGATGGCGGTCGTGGCCAGGAAGGAGCGCAGATGGTCCGGCAGGCCCGCCACCACCTGTTCGGCAATATAGGAAGCCATCTCGTCGCGCGATCCGGTGAAGGCGCGCACCCATTGCGCCACATCGCCCTGCTGGTCCAGCCACAGGCGCGCCAGTTGTACCGCCACGGGCCAGCCTTCGGTGCGTTCCACCAGATGGGCGATGTCATCGGGGCCCAGGCGGCCGGCGAAATAATGCTGCACCTGGGCGGCGGTGAAACGCAGGGCCGCCTCCGTCACCTCCGCCAGGGTGCCGGCCAGACGCAGGGCCGACACGGGAAAGCCGGGCCGCGACCGCATGGCCACCACCAGATGCAGATGGTCCGGCCGGTTGCGCAGCAAAAAGCCCATCAGCGCGTCATTGTCGCTGCTTTCCACCAGATGGTAATCATCCAGCATCAGCAGCACGGGCCGATCCGCCGCCTCGATATCGCGCAACAGCAGGCGCAGCACGAAATTGGGGGACAGGTCGCGCATGGTGCGCTGGGCGTTCGACGCCACCTCCCCCACCGCCAGACCGCCGCGGCGCAGGGCGGCCGTGATTCCGGACAGGAAGGCAAGCGGTTCCCGGTCCTCCAGTTCCAGCGTGACCCAGCAGCGATGGATCTCCGCCTCCGGCAGTCCCGCCCACCATTGGGTCAGCAGCGTGGTCTTGCCGTAACCGGCGGGCGTGCGGACCAGGGTCAAGGCGCGGTTAACCAAGCCGGCCGCCACGGGCGCCAGCTCCGGTCTTTCCACCAGGGCCACCATCTGGCGCGGCGGCGTCAGCTTGGCGGCAAGTTGGATATCGTGGATCGGGTCCATGGGCCTCGACGGTTCCGGCAGTCGATATCCGCAGATACCATCAATGCCACGCCCCGTCGCCCCCGCCATGCCCCTGCCAGGGTAGGGTGCGGCAAAGATGCGGGTAGGACGACGGCGTTACCCCCGCGCTGGGCCGCCGGGATCGCTTGTGCCGCTGGCCCTAAAACCGGTCGTCTGTGGCGCGAATCCCAGGGGATACATGCGGACATCACACGAAAGCTCGGTTAAATTCTGACAATGACACGGCCCCGGATACGTCCACCCAGGATGTCGCCGGCCGCCGCCAGGGTGTCGGCAAGGCCGATCTCCGTCGATAATCCCTCCAGAATATCCGGGGACAGGTCCGTGGCCAGCCGGTCCCAGGCCCGGCGGCGCAAGGGTCCGGGGGCATGGACACTGTCGACACCGCACAGGGTGACATTGCGCAACACCAGCGGCAGCATGCTGGCCGGCAGGTCCACGCCCTGGGCGATGCCGGTGGCCGCCACCACCCCGCCATAGCGCAGACTGGCGCAGATATTGGCCAACGTGTGGCTGCCGGCGGTGTCGATGGCGGCGGCCCAGCGTTCGGCCTGCATCGGTGCGCCCGGTTGCGACAGGGCGGCACGGTCGATGATCTCCGCCGCCCCCAGGCGATGCAGATAGTCTGCCTCGTCAGGTCGGCCGGTGGACGCAACCACGCGGTGACCCAGGCGGGACAGAACCGCGATGGCGATGGAACCGACGCCACCGCCTGCCCCGGTCACCAGCAGGTCGCCGTCGCCCGGCGCCACCCCCTGACGCTCCAGCGCCAGGATACAGAGCATCGCGGCATAGCCTGCCGTGCCGATCGCCATGGCCTGGCGGTTGGTGAAGGCCGGCGGACAGGGGATCAGCCAGTCGCCGCTGACCCTGGCCATGCCGGCATAGCCGCCCCAGTGCCGTTCCCCCAGGCCCCAGCCATTGGCGATAACCCGGTCGCCGGGCGCCCAGCGCGGGTCCCGGCTATCGACCACGGTGCCGGCCAGATCAATGCCGGGCACCATCGGGAAGCGCTGGATCAGCGGGATGGCGCCGGTCAGCAGCAGACCATCCTTATAGTTCAAGGTGGAATATTCCACGGCGACCGTAACCTCGCCATCGGGCAGGTCGGCCGGCGTCAGGCGGGTCAGGGTCGCATGCTGGCGGCCGGCTTCATCCTGATCGATCAGGATGGCTTGAAAATCGGACATGGGTCCGGCTCCTTGGAACAGTTTGTTTCGGGTCAGGAACGACGCAGGCGCTCAACCAGCGCCCGGCCGTTCAGCAATCCCCACGGGATCAGCAGGCCGGTTCGCGCCTTGTAATCGGCCCAGCCGGGATGGCGCGAGATGGCATGGTCCTTCTGATACATGCGGGGCAGGAAGGTCGACAGCGTGGCCCAGCCGACGATGGCCCAGGCCAGCCAATGGTCGGCCAGCAGGGCGAAGGCTGAATAGAGCATGATCTCGCCCAGATAATTGGGGTTGCGCGTATAAGCGTAGAGCCCGACCGTGAACAGGCCCGCCTTGTGCTTCAGCGTGAAATGCCGTTGCCCGTCGGCGGCGATCATGGTGACCACGCCCAGCGTGTGCAGGGCCACGGCGGCGGCCAGCACCGGTCCCGACGGCTCCACATGCCGGGCGATGAACAGCCACGGGATCAGCCAGTACCAGGCGACCAGCGCCAGATACATGTTGAGCGCCCCCCACCAGGCCGTATCACGGTCAAGCTGATGGTCGCGGAAGCCCAGATCCTTGATCAGCCAGCAATAGCCGTAGACGCCGTGCAGGGAGAGATAGATCCAGGCGCCGGTGCTGAAATTGTCGTAATGGTCCATCATCGCGTAGATGATGAAAACGGTGAATATCTTGTGCAGATTCACCGCGTGGGCGATCTTGACACGCGGCCGGCCCGCCGCCTCGAAGATCAGATGCTTGTGTATCCACAGCATCAACCGGGCCCAGGCGGGGATCGGCGCGCGCACGGGTGCGGCGGCGGGCATGATGGTATCGACCATGGCTGTCTTTTCCCCCCTCAATCGATGGCGTAGACGCGATAGGCGACGCCGCCCGTGACCACCCGGCCGATACCCACGGCGCAGATGCCATTCAGCCAGGCGTAGGCGGGGCTGGCCGTTTCGAACAAGGGCAGCACCCGAAAATAATAGAGCGACGGGTCCACCGGTTCGGGATTGCCGATATCCAGCACCCGGCCCTGTAAGTCGGGCGGAATGATGATGCGGCCGCCATAGGTCAGGTGGATCAGGGCGCCGTCATCGGTTTCCACCAGTGCGCGGACATCCAGGGCCACCGATCCGTCGGGACGGATGCGCGCCCAGTCCCCTCCCCCCTGTGGCAGGAAGCGCCCTTTCAGGCGTGGTCCGGCGAGGGTACCGCCGGTGACGGGAAAGATCGCCCGCACCCCCTCCGGCGTCGGGCCGACCATCAAGGGTGTGCCCAGATCGACATGGGCATCATAGAGCCAAGTGCCGCGCAGTTCCGGGGTCATGGGCTTCCTCCTTCATTGTTGTTCGCCGGTTGAACATCAGGCCGCCAGATAGCCGCCATCCACCACCAGTTCAGCACCTGTCATGTAGCTGGCATCGTCGCTGGCCAGGAACAGCAGGGGACGGGCAATTTCCCTGGGCTCCGCCATGCGGCCCATGGGGATCCTGGACAGCACGGCAGCGGAGAAGCTGGCCGCCTCCCCTTCCGCCAGACTGGCGATGGCATCGGAGACCAGGCGCGTCACCGTGTATCCCGGATGCAGGGAGTTGACGCGGACCGGATATTTCTGTGCTGCGCAATGCAGCGCCGCCGCCTTGGTCAATTGCGCCACCCCGCCCTTGGACGCGTTATAGGCGGCCAGCAGCGGTTCGCCGACATTGGCGGCGATGGAGGCGACATTGACGATGGCGCCGCCGCGCCGCTTCATGGTCTGGATACCGATGCGAGTGCCCAGGAACACGCCTTCCAGGTTGACCGCCATGGTCCGCCGCCAGACATCCAGGCTGGAATGTTCGGCATCAGCCATGATGCCGATGCCGGCATTATTGACCAGCACGTCCAGATGGCCATGCCGGCTGACGATATCCTGGATGAGGGTGTTCCACTGCCCCTCGTCCGTCACGTCCTGCAAGCAACCCTCCACCGTTCCGCCACCGGCCCGGATGGGGGCGAGCGCGCGGTCCAGCGCCATCGCGTCCCGGTCGCTGGCGATGACACGCGCCCCTTCGCGGGCGAACTCGGCGACGGCGGCCAGCCCGATGCCGTTGGCGGCCCCCGTCACCAGCACCACCTTGTCCTGAAACCTGTTCATGACCTGACCTCCTTCAGAACCGCGCCGTGAATTCCACGCCATAGGTGCGGGGCATGCCCCGGTTCAGATAGTCCAGGCCGAAGACGCTGATGTTCAGCCCGTAATTGTAATAGTACTTGTCCGTCAGGTTCTTGCCCCACAGGGCTACCGACCAGTCGGGCGTGTCATAGGTCAGCCGGGCGTTGAACAGCCAATATCCCGGATTGCCGCAGGCGATGGCGGGGCCGGCCTGAAGCGTGTTGAAGCCGGGCGCAGGCTTGTCGCAGGGGCTCTGGCCGTAATCCTTGAACGGATCGAAATAATATTTGCCCATGTAGGAGGTGTCGCCGCGCAGTTTCAGATCACCCGGCCCGAAACTGGCGATATCCCAGTCAAACCCGCCGGAAAAGGTGATCTCCGGTGCATTGGGAAACGGGTTGCCATTGACATTGATGGTGGGACTGGCCGGGTTCGCCGCGTCGATGCGGTTGCCCTTATATTTGGTGTTCAGCAGGCCCAGCGTGGCGTCCAGGCGAAGATCGTCTGCCGCCTGCACCGTCACCTCGGCCTCCGCCCCGAACAGGCGGCCATTGGCGCTGCGGGTGAAGGCGGTGGCGCCGATGATCTGCGTCACCTGATGGTTGGCGTAGTCGTAATAGAAGGCCGACAGGTTGGCCTGGGCACGGCCGGCGAACAGGCGGGTCTTCAATCCGGTTTCATAGGCGTCCACCTTCTCCGGATGAATGTAATAGACCTGATTGGTGCCCTGGTACGCCAGACCGTTGAAGCTGCCGGAACGGTAGCCGCGGCTGTAATTGACATAGCCCATCACATCGTCGGTGAAATCATAGCTGGCATTGGCGCGGCCGGTCAGCCGGTTGGCCCCTTCCACCTGGTTCACGGCCGGCAAAGCCGCGTTGTAGGGGTAGCTATAGGGGATGGTGCTGGCGATCACGCCATTGCCCGACAGGTCGCGGATGGTGGTGCGGCCGTTCAGGTATTTCACCTTGTCCCAGGTATAGCGCAGGCCGATGGCCAAGGTCAGCTGGTCGGTGACGTCCAGGCTGGCGTCGCCATAGATGGCCTTGGACGGGCGTTTGACGGTGAAATACTGGTCACCCAGGATGGGGCCGAAGGGCGGTGCGCCCGCCGAGCGACAGGCCGCCGACAGCGCCCCGCCGAACCCGCCGCCGCCGCTGTTGTTGGCGGCGATATCGCCCAGCAGGGCGATCAGGGAGCGGGCGTCCAGGAACCCGGTCGGGTTCACCACCACCGGGGCGCAGAAGCCGGGATCGGTGGGCGCCAGCGAGGGGTTGACGGCGAAGGCCGGCACGATGCCGATGCTGTCCGGCGTGGCGATGGCCGGGTTGCCGTAGGAGCCCGGTAGCCCCGCCCCCAGCAGCAGCGGCCGCAGCACGCCGAAAAAGTCCGGCTGGTTATGGGTATAGACCTTGTCCTGCCCGTAATAGGCGCCGCCGATGACGTTCAGACCATCGCCCTCGTAGGCGAAGCGGAGATCCTGATTGACGTTCTTGCTGGAAGAATAATAGCGGATGGAGCAGAGGTCATTGGGCGACCCGTCGCAATCGAACGGGGCGTTGCGGTACTTGCCCGTGTCATAGCCGGTGATGGAGGTCAGCGACAGCGCGTCCGACAGGTCGTACTTCACCGTCAGCGAGGCCCCGCGTGAGGAGGTGAAGTAATTGCCGCCGGTATCGGCCGCCACCTCATCCTCGCCCAGCCGCCGCCCGCCCAGCAAAGGCTGCGGATCGAACCTTGAATAGCCCAGCGCGTCCTGTCCGCCGCCCAGCTGCCCCTGGGCATAGGGGGTTGCGGCCACCGGATTGTCGCGGGCGGCAAAGGCCTTGAAGGTGATGTCCAGATCCTCCGACGGCTGCCAGCGCAGGGTGGCGCGGCCGGCGGCGGAATTGGTGGTACCGACATCCCGGTCCTGCACCGGATTGAACAGGAAACCGTCGCCCTTGGCGATGGTGCCGGCCAGCCGGATGCCCAGTTGGTCAGGCACCAGCGTCGCTTCGACCGCACCGTCCGCCGTCTTGGTGTCGAAATTGCTGTAGCCCAGGGTCAGGTTGCCCTCGCTGCCCGTCAGCGACGGACGCTTGGTGAAGAAGCTGACGGCACCACCCGTGGTGTTGCGACCATAGAGCGTGCCCTGCGGCCCGCGCAGCACCTCCACCCGATCCAGGTCATAGAGCTGCTGGCCATGGCTGGCGCGGAAGCTCTGGTACACCTCATCGACATAGACGCCGACCGGTGACGCCGTGGAGGCGGAGAATTCATTGGCCACGGAAATGCCACGCAGGGAAAAGTTGGGCTGCGTCTTGCCATAGGGCGTCGTCACCTGCAGGCTGGGCATGGCGCCCATCAGGTCGGACGTTTCCGTGATGCCCCGGCTTTCAAGCGTTTCGGAGCCGACGGCCGACACGGCCACCGGCACCTCCTGCAAATTCTGGGCGCGTTTCTGCGCCGTCACCACAATCTCCTCCAGCGTCAGCATTTCCTGGGCCGTGGCGGCGCCAGTGACCAGCAGGGCCAGCAGCAGCGCCGTGCCCGAACTGGACAGCAAAGATGCCTTCATGGTTGAAACCTCCCGTATGATTGTTTGACCGGGACACGCTTCTCCGTTCACTGCGACAGCCTGGTCGCGGTGGGGCGTCCGGTTTGGTTCAGTTCCGCAGGCGGCAGTGGCGGGCGTTACGTCGGCCGTGCTTCCCAGGCGTGGTAGCCGCGTTCGGCCCAGCAATTCAGGATGGCGCGGGCGCCGATGGCCTTTGCCGGGGACTGGAAGCCCGCGGCCAGCAGGCGTCCATCCAGGATGCGGCGGCAGGCTTCGGCCGCCAGCGCGCCTGTCTGCATATAGGGTGAATTGCCCCGCAGAATGACGCTGACGCCCGCCATGTTGCCGCGACCGATGCAGGAAATGACCGAGCGGTTGCGGTCCGGGTCCTCACGCCCCGGTTCCACACTGGTCAAGGCCCCGCCGATCTCATTCGTCAGGCGCTCCTGCTCCTTCAGGCTCAGGTGCCGGTGCTTCTCCTCGAATTCCTGCAACACCGACAGCACGGCCCCGAACATCGCCTGGTTCTTGAAGGCGACCAGCGTCAGGCAATTGGTCACGCGCGGGTCCTGTTCGTACCAGACCGGCTCGCCACCGCCCGACCAGGGCAGGGCCTTGAACAGCCGATGCTGATCCGGCCCACGCACATCATAGGCGGTGGCATAGGGCCACATCACCCTCTCGCCATGTTCCAGATAATATTGCGGCTTGGTACACATGCGCAGGAAGGATTTGGTGGACGCCACCGACGTGTTGCTGTCCGCCAGATACAGGATGTCCAGGCTATCCACGCCCGGCGTTTCCAGGGCGATCTCCGCCGCGATGTTGCCAGCGGCCCACATGTAGGACGCGGCGGGGCAGAGCAGCAGGCCCCTGGCTGCGAACGCCTCTCCATAGGTGTCGCGGATGAAGGTCATCCAGTCCGCCTCGCCGGTGGTGTCCAGGTAATGGCAACCGGCGGCCAGCGCCGCGCGGACCACCGGCTCTCCCAGCTGCATGAACGGGCCGGTCACGTTGTAGACGATGCGCGCACCCCGGAACAGGTCGGTCAGGGCCGCCTCGTCATGGTTGACGGCGCGGATCTCGTACTGGGCGCCGGCCAGCTCGGGCACCAGCGCCACCTGCTCGCGCAGTCTTTCCAGGCTGCGACCGGCGGCGATGAAGGGGATGCGGGCCTCGGCCAGATGCCACATGATCAGCTTGCCGGTATAGCCGCTGGCCCCATAGACGACGACAGGTGCGCTCATTTCGAATTCCTCCCGGTCACGGCCACTGTGCAGGGCCCGTTCTTGTCGAAAACCACCGCGTCCTCGCCGCCCAGCAGGGCGATCAAATGACGGGCCTGCGGCTTTTCCGATGCCGTCTTCGGTATTTCCCCAACCACCTGAACATAGCTGGGTATGCTGGTCGATCCCAAGGCCGTGGCGCAATGGCTGAAGATGCCGATGGGGTCGATATCGACACCCGGCTGTGGCACCAGGGCCACCACCACCTCCTTCTCCCCCGGCGCATTGCCGTCGGTGGCGACGCCATAGACATGGACGTCAGCCACATCGGCCCGGCGGGCCACCGCCGCCTCGATCTCCACGGCATTGATGAAGTCGCCATTGCGGCGGATGCTGTCCCCGGCGCGGTAGCAGAAATAGACCCAGCCATCGCCATCCCTGAACCCGACATCACCGGTGCGGAACCAGCCGCCGCGTGTCTTGGCGGCGCTGGCGGCGGGATTGCAGAAATAGGCGACGGGGGCGACGCTGCCATCCTCGTTGCGAAAGCAGATTTCCCCCTGCTCGCCGGCCGGCACCTCCCCCCCGTCCTCATCCAGGATGGCGCAGACGGTACCCGGCGGCGGTTTGCCGATGGAACCGACAGGGCCGGTATCCGGCGGGTTCAGGGTCAGCCCGCCTTCGGCAGCGCCATAGAATTCGAACACCCGCAGGGCGAACCGCGCCTCGAACTCCCGCCACATGGCGGCGGGCATGCCCGCACTCAGCACATAGCGCACCTTGTGGCCGCGATCATGGGCGGCCGGCGGCTCGGCGAAGATCGCCGTGGCCATGCCGCCCAACAGGTTGAACATGGTGCAGCCATAGCGGTGCAGGATGGGCCACAGCCGCGACTTGGTGAATTGCCGACTGATCACCAGCCGCAACCCCATCGACAGGGCATTGCCCAAGGTGATCAATTGCGCATTGGCATGGGTCAGCGACAAGCCGGTATAAGGCCGGTCGCCGGGCTGCAAGCCGATGACCGGCCCCAGCGACGCCACCCCGGCGAACCGCGCATAGGGTGCCAATATGGCCTTGGGGTCGCCCGTCGTGCCGGAGGTATAGAGCATCTGCATGGGATCGGTCAGCGGCCGGGGCTGCGGATCGGTCCAGGGGGCGGCGGCGGCCAATACCGCCGCCAGCGGCCTCTCGATGCCGGCCGCCTGCACACCGTCCAGCACCCAGACCCAGTGCAGATGCCGCAGATTGGGCAGCAACGGCACCAGTTCCGGCAGAACATCGGCCGTGACGATGGCCCCCCGGCAATCGGCGAAGCGCAGCATGAAGGCCAGCTTGTCGCCGCGGGTGCGCGGATCGATGGGCACGAAGACCGTGCCGGCGATTTCCGATGCGACCATGGCATCGACGAATTCCGGATGGTTGCGCATGACCAGGGCGAAAGCGTCGCCTTCCTGCATCCCGGCGGCACGCAGGGCCCCGGCCATTCGCTTTCCATGGTCCAGCAGGCCCGCATAGGTCCGAACCTCCTCGGCCAGGGTCCCGTCGGGCCGGACGTCGACGAAGGTCAGGACATCGCGGTCCGGAAATGAGGCCACGCCGTCCAGCACCATCTGCAAGGGGGATCGAAGCGCGCTCATCGGGACAGCACCGTCATGACGATGGCGGCCGCATCCGTGCCGATCCAGCCGCCGCCATTCTCCGCCACGGCGACCTTCGCCCCCTCCACCTGCCGTGCGCCCGCCCTTCCCTGCAATTGCCGGGTCAGTTCGTGGATTTGCGCCAGGCCGGTGGCCCCGATGGGGTGGCCCTTGCGCACCAGCCCGCCCGACGGATTGACCACGATACGCCCGCCCAGTTCCGTCGCCCCGCTGCGCAACAGGTCGGGCCCGCCGCCGGGTGGGCACAGGCCCAGCGCCTCGTAGTAGATCAACTCGGCAGGCGAGGTGGCGTCGTGCAACTCGATACAGTCGATATCGTCGGGCGTGATGCCTGCCAGGGCGAAGGCATTGCCCGCCGTTTGCGCCGTCACCCCGGCCCGGCCGGGCTCGGGGTCGAAGCCGCTGTTCAGCACGCAACTGCGGATATGAACCGGCGTCGACAGGCCCAGTTCGGCGGCTGCCTTTGGTGACACGATCACCGCCGCCGCTGCCCCGTCGCCGATGGGCGAACACATGGGCAGGGTCAGCGGAAAGGCGATGGGCCGGGCCGCCAGCACCTGTTCCACCGTCAGCACCTCGCGGAACTGCGCATTGGGGTTGAGGGCGCCATGGCGGGAATTCTTGGCCGACACGGCGGCGAAATCGGCCTGGGTGGCACCGCTGGCGGCCATATAGTCGCGCGCCATGCGGGCATAGATATCCATGAACACCGACCGCCGGTCCTTGGGTGCCGCGTCGCGTTCCGTTGCCGACAGGTCACCCGTCAGATAAGCGTCCAGCCGCTCGGGATGGTCGATGTCGGTGGCGCCCATATAGACGCGCATCGCCCGCTCCTTGTCGGCGTGGTACAGCTTCTCCATGCCCACGGCCAGGACGATGTCATAGGCGCCCAGCGTCACCATGCTGGCCGCCTGATGAAAGGCGGTGGATGCCGTGGCGCAGGCATTTTCGACATTGACCACCGGTATCCCGCCCAGGCCGATCTGGCGCAGAGCCACCTGTCCGGCGACCAGCGCCTGGCCGGTGACGATGGCGGCCCCGGCCGTGCCGACCCAGGCGGCCTGGATGCGGGCGATGTCGATGCCGGCCTCTGCCACGGCTTCGCGGATGGCCTCATGGGCCAGATCGGGCAAGGTCCGGTTCAGATGCCGGCCGAACGGGGTCATGCCCACGCCGGCAATAAGGGCGTGCTGCTTCATGGGCGGAATCCTTCTTGAAGGTCCGTTGGTCTTTTGGAAAATTGGGACAGCAGGCCGCAGTGCGGACTGGCAACGCCGTGATCCGCGGGCAAACGTCGAACGGGTTTTCCGCGGGATTACGCCTTGCTAATCCGTGCTACGAACAATTCTCACACCGTGGCCGGCAGCAGATCGGGATCGACCATCAGTGTGCCGCCCTTGATGGCCAGGATTTCGTTGCAGCCATCCTCGATCAGCGAGGAGCGGGCATCGCGGAAAATCTTCTCCACCGGATATTCCAGGGTGACACCATTGCCGCCGAACATTTGTACCGCGTCGCTGGCAACCTCCAGCGCATGCTGGGTGGATGTCACCTTGGCGAACATGGCGGCCTGCAGGGCGGGCATGTCGTTGACCATGTTGAAGCTGGTGACGCGGCGGGTGATGGCCCGCGACAGCTCCACCTTGCGAGCCATATGGAACAGGCGCTTGGCCACGTCCTGATGCCGGATGATCGGCACGCCGCCCTGTTTACGCTCATGCGCATATTGGAACGCCAGTTCATAGGCGGCCCGCGCGCAACCGGTGAAGGTCGCCCCCATCAGAGCGTTGGCTTCCGTATGGATGGCATAGACGCCCTTCTTGTAATCCTCCGGCGCCAGCAGCAGGTGGTCGATATCCAGTTCCACCCCGTCAAAGAACAGTTCGCCCTGCGGCAGGGCGCGCTGGCCCATCTTCTCCAGCGGCTTGCCCCTGGTTACGCCCGGCAGGTCCAGCGGCACGATGATGACGGCCCCGCGCTGGGGGTCGACAATGCCATCCCCGGTTTCGGCAGCGCAGTACAGGATGCACAGGTCGGCAATGGGGCCGTTGGAGACCCAGGCCGATTTCTGGCCCCGGATGGTGACCTTGCCGTCGCCGATGCGGGCCACGCAGTTGGGCCGTCCATAGACGCCCCGCGCATGGGCGATGGCGCCATTGCTGTCCAGCATGTCCGATCCGTGGTCGGGCTCGGTGATGCCCCAGCATCCGGTCAGCGTTTCCGGATAGGTCCTGGCCACGAAATCATTGCCGAACTTGGCCGCCATATAGTGCGGCAGCATGCCGGCCCCGATGGAAATGGCCAGACCGGCATCGCCCCAGCCCAGCTCCTCGAACAGCACGGTGAACAGGGCGGGCAATTCATCTGCCGGGAAATCGGCCAGGCCGGCGACATCGATGCCCAGTTTGGCGTATTCACGCCGGAATTCCCAATAGCGGGAGCCCTTGTCCACCACCTGTTCGGCTGTCAGCCGGTCCAGATGGCGGCCGATGGGACGCATCACCTTGTCGGCCAGGCCGTGCAGACTGTCGCGCAGGGCGTCGACGGTGGCCGGCAGGGGCGCTTCCGCCCCCAATGGCCCCAGCTTCACCGAGGGCGGGCTGTCCCATTTCGCAAAGGGGCGCGGGCCGGACGTCGCACCATGCACGTCGGGCAGCGTCAGGCGCTGATCCATCTTTTCCTCCCTGCCTCGCTCCTCTTGCCGGGAGCGGTGTCATTGGCGGATCGGAGTTTGTGCCCAAACACGGCAAAAAAGAATGGCTGTAACTGCCAAAAAATTGTTTTTAACTGCCATGCATGCAACGCCAGCCGTGAGGGGCCATGAAAAGCGATTCGATGCTGACCGTGCGGTTTTCCAACCAGAGCATCCGCATCATGTCGGCGGTGCTGACAGAGGTCGGGATTCCGCTGCTGCCGCTGTTCCGGCAGGCGGAACTGGACCCCCTTCTGGCCCATGACCCGCATGGGGAGATCAGCGGACCGGAGGAATTGCGGTTCCAGCAGGTATTCGTGGCGGCGACCCGGCACTTGCCCGGCCTGTGGCTGAAAACCGGGTTGCGCTATCGGCTGATGTCTTATGGCCCCCTGGGTCTGGCCGTCATGGCGGCGGCCAATATTGCGGAGGGGTTGCGGGTGCTGGACGCGTTCCAGGCGCTGACCTATTCGCTGATGATCTATCGTGTGGAGACGCAGGATGGCGCGCCCACCGCCATGGTCGCCGACGACAGCATGGCCCCGCCCGACCTGTGGGAATTCCTGCATGAGCGGGCGTTGGGATCGGCCACCATGTTCCTGCACGACATGCGCCAGCAACCCTTTCCCCTGGAACGGATCGAAAGCGTCCTGGTCCGCCCGCCCAACTGGATGGAGTGCGAGCGGTTGCTGGGCGTGCCCGTGGCCTTCGGCCAGGGACGGACACGATGGGTATTCAAACCCGGCATCGGCGCGGAACCCCTGCCCATGGGCAGCCCGTTGCTGGAGGAAACCTATCAGCGCATGTGCACCCAGTTGATCGGGCAGGCTCGCGTGACGGACCCGTTCGTGGCCCGTGTCTATGCGGTGCTGGTGCGGTCGGCCCGCACCATGCCCAGCGTTATCGACACCGCCCGGCAACTGGCCGTGTCGGAACGGACCCTGCATCGCCGGCTGGAGCAGCAGGGTCTGCGCTTTGGCGACATCATGGATCAGGTGCGGCAGCAAAGGGCCTGCGACCTGCTGCAACGGTCGATGCTGACGGTCGAGCAGATCGCCGACATGCTGGGTTTTCAGGAACCGGCCAGTTTCTCGCGCGCTTTCAAGCGCTGGACCGGGACGACGGCTCTGAAATGGCGCCACCAGGCGGTTGGACGGCGAACAAAACCATGATCCGACAGGGGTAGATCGCCCAGGGCCGGCCTGTAGCGCGAGTTGTTGCCGGCAGCAGTGATGACCGGCAGCCTGGCGCTGATCCTCTCCGGCGCCTGGGCCTTCGCGGTGTTCCCGCTGATCAATGCCGGGTCCCCCGTGGCGGTGACCAAAGCCGGCAGTCCTGATAGCTTGTCTGGGTGATCGCCATCGATCGCCGACTTCAATCGCCGGTGCCCATAGCCATGGGCTTGGCTAAGCGGCCGTCGCCGCCAAACCCGGTCCCGCTGGCAATGTCATCGGGACCGGGTTTCACCTTGTTCACCAGGGGGGTATTTTTGATGTTCACGACCAGCAGACGCAGCTTCCTGAGGGCCGGCGCCGCCCTTCCTGCGGCGTCGGCCGTGACCAATGTGCAACCGGGGCAGGAGGAGAGGGTCGCCGCCGATCTTGCCAGATATATCGGATTCGGCAGCAAGCAGGCCGGCGGTGCCGGCGATAATGCCGCCGGCGAGTGGCTGGTGTCGGAGCTGGAACAGCTAGGCTTCACGGTCCAACGGCAAAGCGTGTCCACGCCCTTCTTCCAGACGCAGCGGGCCGAGTTGCTGTGCGGCGAGGTCAGAACCAGTGTATGGCCACAGCCGATCGTGACGCCGACAGGGCCGGGCGGGGTCACCGGTCCGCTGGTGCGCATCAACGCGAATGGCCAGGCGGATGGACCGCTGACTGGGGCGGTCGCATTGGTGGACCTGCCCCATGGCCGCTGGTCCAGCGCGCTGGCCAAGCCGATCCGTGACCCGATCAATGCCGCCTTCGCCGCAGGGGCCCGGGCGGTGGTGGTGATTACGAACGGCCCGACCGGCAAGGTGATCGCACTCAATGCCGATGGCCAGAAGCCAATGTTCGCGGGTCCGGTCGCCCTGCTGGCGCCGGAGGATGCCCAGCCTTTCCGTGCAGCGGCGATCGGCAGGCAGAGCGCCACGCTGCATCTGCAAGGTGAGACCGGGCAGCGGCCATCCTTCAATTTCATTGGCCGCATCGATCGCAGCAAGGGGCGCTGGCTGGCGGTGTCGACGCCACGTTCGGGCTGGTATATTTGCGCCGGTGAACGCGGGCCCGGCATCGCAGTCTGGCTGTGGCTGGCACGCTGGGCCAGCCGGGCGGTCACGGACCATGATCTGGCTTTCGTCTGCCACAGTGGCCATGAATATGAGAATTTGGGCGCGTCCGAGGCGCTGAAGGCCATCGCGCCCAAGCCTGCCCAGACCCGCTTCTGGCTGCATCTGGGTGCCAATGTCGCCGCCCGCGACTGGCAGGAGTTGCCGGGCCAAATGCGGCCGCTGCCCAGCGCGGACACCCAGCGCTTTCTGTCTGTCAGCCCGGCATTGCTGCCCGTGGCACGCGCGGTGTTTGCCGGACATGCCGGGCTGGAAGCGCCCTGGACCACCGACGAACTCACCGCCGGGGAGCTGACCGAGATCGTCGCCGCCGGTTACACCCCGGCCGCCGGCGTGTTCGGCGTCCACCGCTATCACCATGTTGCCGAGGATGATGCGCGCTGTGTATCCGCGGCCAGCGTCGTCACGACCGCCGCCGCCTTTCAGCGCCTGGTCGAAACGCAGCTCCAGAACGGGCGATGATCGAACTCTGGCATTGTACCGATAAGCACTCCTTCCGTGCTCTGGGCGCTGGAGGAAATGAAATTGCCCTATCGCCTGCACCTTCTGCCCTTTGCGCCGCGCATCCAGCAGCGATCACACGCCCTCACCCAACCGGTAGCCTGAAGGCCAGGTCCCGGCTGTTCCAGCCAATCAGGACATGGTGTCGCCCCGCCGCTTTGGTCCAGCCGCCGTCCCAAGACTGGAATGCGCGCGGCGGGACTGAAAGGGTAAAAGAATGGGTTTCACCGGCCGGAACGGACAAGGCGGCGAAGGCCCAAAGATGGCGCACACCATCGGCCGCGGCGACATAGATCTGAGGCACCGCCTTGCCCGGCCGGTCTGACTGGTTGCGAACACGGCCTGTCACCTGGACACCCTGGGCCGGATCGCCGGAGACGCCGACATCCAGCAACTCCAGGCATGCATAGCCGAACCCGGCGCCGAACGCGTATAGCGGATCGGTGCCGGCCGCCTGCATGCCCTTGTAGCCGATCAAGGGGCCTTCCCGGTACGGTACATCACCGCCGGCCTGCGGCTTCAAATCAAAGGCCGGGTAATCCACATCGCGCGCGGCGATGCTGACCGGCAGTCGCCCGCCGGGCTCGCGGTCACCGGCCAGCACCTGGGCCAGGGCCGGGCCATATTGTTCGCCCGGATACCAGGTGATCATCAGGCCCCGCACCTTGTCCTGCCAGGACAGGTCGAAGGCATGGGCGACATTGCAGATGGCGATGATGTTGGTGTTCACATGCCGGATACCGTTGATCAGATCGACCTGCGCCGCCGGCAGGGCCGTGCCCGTGCGGTCCTTGCTTTCCACGCCGGCATCCGCCGTCTCCCCCAGCATCAGCAACACAAGATCTGCCTTGGCGGCGGCGGCCACCGCACGGGTCAGCATCGCCTCGGGCAGGTCCGGCCCGCGCACCCCATACCAGAGGCCCTGCGCGCGGGCGGGGCTGTAGGTCAGTTCAAAACACAGCAGCACCGGCTGCCCCGCCGTAAGATCGGTAACCACGGACTGGCTGTCGCCACCCTTTAGAATGCCCATCAGGTCGGACGGGGATACCGGGCCGCCGCCAGCAAACACCTGTTCGCCATCGACCGACAGCGTGACGGTCCCCGTGCCGCCGACATGCAGCCGGTGCGGGCCAGTGCGTTCCGGGGTGATCCAGCCGGTGGCGCGGATACGGCCCGGTTGCTTCAATGCATCCGTGCCGGGAAGGCCCACGAACCAGGTCAGGGAATTGGTGTCGCGGGTTTCGGCATGGACGGGCGTATCACCGTCTGCCGTCAGCCATTCCACCGTCAGGCCGCGCGTGGCCCCATCGCCCAGGTCGCGGGCCGGCGTGGCGCTGATTGGCGGCAGGCGGTATTCCGGCTCCACGCCTTGTTCATACAGCACCTCGCACCTGTCCCCGAACCGGTCACGGATGGCCTGCAAGGGCGTGATGAAGTCGGGACGGACGGCGATCTTGGCGAACGTGCCGCCCTGCAAGCAGGGGCTGGCGGCGTTGGGGCCGATGATGGCGATGCGGCGTACCCGCTTGGGCTGTACCGGCAGCACCTCGCCATCATTTTTCAGAAGGACGAAGCCGGCGGCCGCGGCCTCCAGCAATGTTGCATCAGGGTCGGCGATGGGGGCCTGGCGCGGCAACGCGTCGATACGGGCGACCGCGTTTGCCACGCGGCCTGTGGCATCGACCAGCCGCTCCAGCGAGACCTGGCCATCCCGCACCGCTGCCGCAAACTTTGTGCCCAGCACACGGTCCGGCCCCGGCATGTCCAGATCCAGGCCGGCCTGGGCCGACCGCAGCGTGTCGCGCCCACCGAACCAGTCCGACACGATGAAACCGGTGAAGCCCCAGTTGCCCTTGACGATATCGGTCAGCAGTTCCTTATGCTCGACACAATAATCGCCGTTCAGGCGGTTATAGGCGGCCAGCATGCCGACGCAGCCCGCCGCCGCCGCCATTTCGAACGGCAGCAGATAGCATTCATGCAAGGCCCGTTCGCTGGCTACGGCATTCATGCTGTCGCGGTCGGTTTCGCTGTCATTGCAGACCAGATGTTTGGCAACGGAGCCGACACCTTGGCCCTGCAAACCGCGGATCCAGGCGGCCCCCAGGCGACCCGCCAGATACGGGTCCTCGCCATACAGCTCGAACGCGCGACCGCAGAGCGGGCTGCGTTGCAGGTTCAGGTTGGGGGCCAGCACGGCATCGACACCCAGGCGCCGTGCCTCCATGCCCACGATGGCCCCCACCCGCGCCACCAGATCGGCGTCGAAGCTGGCACCCAGTGCCGTGCCGCACGGCGTCAGCACCGCGACGTCGCGTTCATCGACGCGGCCGGACGCGATACCCATCGGCCCATCGGCCATCATGATGGAACGGATGCCCGGCAGCGCGGCCGTGGACCACATGTCGCGGCCACTGGTCAGCGCCGCACGATCAAGCGGATGGGTGGACATGGGGCTTCTTCCCTGAACCTTATGATTGATCAGCGCCGTGCCAGCGCCATGACCTGGGCGGCCTGGGCGTTCACCTGCGCGATGATGTCGGCATCGACCAGACGGCCATCGGCATCGAACGGCTTTTGCGCGATG
Source organism: Niveispirillum sp. GW835-FHT14G11 (assembly GCF_058793615.1). NCBI lineage: Bacteria > Pseudomonadati > Pseudomonadota > Alphaproteobacteria > Rhodospirillales > Azospirillaceae > Niveispirillum > Niveispirillum sp. GW835-FHT14G11. Next base: position 313,067 of record NZ_JBXAFZ010000007.1, on the reverse strand, counting down.
GTGTTGATGGCGATACCCAGCGGCGTCGGCCAGCCGCGCATGGCATGGGTGATGCTGCGCAGGGCCGACAGGGTGACCCCGCCCGCCTGCCACCCCGCCGCCGTGACGATCAGGCCCACGGCGCGCCCGTCAAAATAGACGCGGGCGTCGGTGCGCAGATCCTCCAGCAGGTCGATGGCGTTCTTGACCAGACCCGACACGCCGCCATGGTAGCCAGGGCTGCCGATGACGATGCCGTCGGCGGCGCGTATGGCCTCCACGAACTCAATCTGCTCCACCGTCCGGCCAGGGTTCTCCGGCGCGAAATGCGGCATGGCGGCCAGCGAAGCACCCCCGAACAGGCGGGTTTGGGCGCCCAGTTCCGCCGTTGCGGCCAGGACGGCCGCCACCATCCGCTCCCCGGACGAACCCGGCCGGGTGGTGCCGCCGAAGCCGACGATCAGCGGCTTGGCCATCACGCACCTTCCTTCAGAGCAGGCATGACGATGCGCGACAGGAAGTCCATCGTCTGGTTCGCATAGGCCTTGCGCTTGGCCGTCAGCGGACCGGTCAGCAGGCCGCACAGGATATTGCCGATGCCCAGCTCCTGATAGGGCTTCAGATGCCCAATCACCGTCTCCGGGCTGCCATACAGGCACCAGGTACCGATCCAGTCCTCGGTCAGGGCGTTGGGCGTATGGTCGGTCTTCTTGTTGGCGGCTGTGGCTTCCGCCTTGGCGTTGAAGACCGCCTCACGGTTCACCGCCGCCTGATAATCGGTCAGAATGTCTTCCAGCTCTGTCCGGGCCTGTGCATCGGTTTCCGCGATATGCACGCACTGATAGGAATGGGTGGTCCAGGACAGGGCATCGGCGACGCGTTCGGCGGAATGGCCGGCGGCCAGCAGCAGGTCGCGATAAATCGTGAAGAATTTCTGCACATGCTTGAACGGCTCCGTCCCGCCGATCTGCGGCGGGGTGAAGGCGGGGATGAAGGCAGGCCAGCCGAACTCGGCAGCCCGGCGGGCGCTACTTTCCTTCATTGCCACCGGCATCAGGCGGGCATGGCCGGGCGTATAGGCCACGGGCGCGATACGCTGCACCACCTCGCCCTTATAGTGGCCATTGTCGAAGGCGACGGGCGCGTCGTCCATCTTCTTGGCCCACAGTTGTTCAGCAATGGCCAGGTTCTGTTCCGCCAGACGTGAGGCGTCCTTGTAGTTCACACCGAAGCCGATCATCTCCTCCGGCGTGGTGCCGCTGCCCACACCGATCAGCAGACGCCCTTCCGTCAACTGATCCAGGATGTTCACGCGTTCCACGAAGCGCACGGGATGGTGCAGCGGCACCGTCGTGACGGAAAAGCCGAAATGCATGCGCTTGACCCGCGCCACCAGATATGACGCGAACATCATGGGATCGGACGCGATCGGCATATAGCCGGTAAAATGATGGTCGGGCAGGAACACGGCGTCGAATCCCGCCGCCTCCGCCCGCTCCACATGCTCCACCAGATCCAGCATCAGATCGCGGTCCTGTTCCTCACCCGTGCAGCGGGCATTCAGAAAGGTCGAAAAACGCATGGGTTTCCTCCTGTGGCGGCCATCGGTCCGTTCCGGCTTCGCTGCGCATCGGGCTGCGTTTGCGGGGTCAATGGCTTTCGAATTAGAATTGCTATTCTGAATAGCTAACGGACCAAATAGCTTGGTGTCAACCGAAACCCGCGCCGGGCTGTCGCATTTTTCCCGTGCCATGTCAGACCGTAGGCGATGCAATTACCGCATTGACAAAACAGTTCCACCACCAGCATCATTATTGGAATCATAATTCTGTTATGGCGTCACCTGCGCCATCGGGGAGGAAATCCATGGCTGATCAGGCCATCGCGGCGCCGGCATCCGGCGACGTGCGCAAGGCTGGCATTGCCCAGGCCATCATTCTGGTGATCAGCGGCTTCCTGCCGATTCTCGCCATCGTATCGCTGACGCCTGCCGTGCCCACCATTCTTGATCACTTCAAGGATGTGGCGAATGCTTCCCTGCTGGTGCCGGTGCTGGTCTCGGCCCCCGGTCTGGCCATCGCCATCCTGGCACCGTTCGCCGGCATGCTGGTGGACCGGTTCGGGCGCCGGCGGCTGCTGGTATGGGCGACTTTCTTCTACGGGATCGCCGGTTCCCTGCCCTTCTTCCTGGACAGTCTGCATGCGGTCATCGCCTCGCGCCTGCTGCTGGGCGTGACGGAGGCGGCGATCCTGACCATCGTCAACACCCTGATCGCCGACTATTACGACGCCAAGGGTCGGCGCCGGGTCCTGATGATCCAGGGACTGGCGGGGCCGGCCATGGCGTCGGGCGTCATTGCCCTGTCAGGCCTGCTGACGACATTGAGCTGGAACGGCATGTTCCTGATCTATCTGATCGCGCTGCCCATTTTTGTGGGCATGCATTTCATGATCTTCGAACCGGGCAAGACCGCTGGCGGTGCACCGGTTGCCCAGAAGGCCGATGAAGGTCCCACGCCCCCCTTTCCCACCCGCGCCGTGGCGCTCTATGGCGTTGTGACCCTGTTTGCCTCCACCCTCTACTATGTCTTCATCATCCAGGGTGGTCTGGCCTTCCGGGAGGTCGGGGTGGACAGCCCGGCCCGCGTCGGTTCCCTGATCGCGCTGGCCAGCCTGGGCGTGCCTGTAGGCGCCCTGATTTTCGGCTGGATCGGCAAGCGCGTCATGTCTTTGCAGATTTTCTGCTTCTTCGCCTTCCTGGGTGTCGGTCTGGCCGGTATCGGGCTGGCCCCGGATTATGAATCGATGATGGTGGTGCTGGTAATCCAGCAGATGGGCGCTGGCATGACAATCCCCATCCTGATCGCCTGGGCGCAGAGCAAGCTGCCCTTTGCCCATCGCGGTCGCGGCATGGGTATCTGGGCCTCCTGCTTCTTCCTGGGCCAGTTCACCAGCCCGTTCTTTGTGGCCGGTGCCAAGTCCGTCACGGGTGGCACGGTGCAGGCCGCCTTCCTGACCATGGGCATCGCCGCCCTGATCGGTGCCGCCATCGCCCTGCTGGCCCTGGCAAAGGGCAAGGCCGATACCGGCACCCGGTACTGACCCCGTCCGCGGGCCCTGTTTTAGCGCTTTGGCGCCAGGTTCGCATGCGCGGGCCGCCGGCGACCGCCCTTTGGCGGTCGCCGGTCAAACATGTCCCATCCGGAGGACATCATGCACCTCGCCGCCTGTATCGAGTGGCTGTTCGCCGCCGAACATCCAACCTTTGTTGACCGCATCCGTGCCGCCAAGGCAGCCGGCCTGACCGCCGTGGAATTCCACCTGTGGCGGGATAAGCCGCTGGCCGATATCCGCCGCACCATTGAAGAAACGGGGATCAAACTGGCCAGCTTCGTGGTCGAACCGCGCCGCAGCATCGTGGACCCGGCCCAGCTTGGGGAATTCCTGGCCGCCGTCCGCGACAGCCTGATCGCCGCCAAAGAAGCGGGATCACCGGCGCTGGTCATCGCATCCGGCTTTACCCGGCCCGACGTGCCGCGACAGGATCATTTCGATGCCGCCGTCACGGCGCTGCGTCAGGCGGCAACCCTGGCGGAAGAAGCCGGCATCCTGCTGCTGCTGGAACCGCTGAACGACCGTGTCGAACATCCCGGCATGTATCTGGTCAGCACGACAGAGGGGCTGGACATGGTGGAGGCCGTGAACAGCCCCAATCTGCGCCTGCTCTATGACATGTATCATTCCACCGTGATGGGGGAAGACCCGGCCGCCGTGCTGGCGGGGCGGTTCCATCTGGTCGGGCATGTGCAGGTGGCCGATGTGCCGGGCCGGCACCAGCCCGGCGGCGGCACCATCGACTGGCCCCGCTATATCGGTATCCTGCGCGACCTGGGCTATCAGGGGGCCATCGGCCTGGAATACAAGCCGACAGGCCCGACACTGGACGGACTGACCCAGGCGCGACAGACGCTGGGCCTTTAAAAAACGCGGAGGGGACGTCGATGTCGATCAACCAAGAGCGGGGCGGCATCGCCGCCCCGCCGCTTTCCTGGCGTGCCAAGCTGAGCTATGGCGCGGGGGATTTCGGTTTCGGCCTGACCTGGAACATGGTCGGGGCCTTTTTGCTGTATTTCTACACCGATGTGGCGCTGCTGCCCGTGGGCGTGGTGGGGACGCTGTTCCTGCTGTCACGCCTGCTGGATGCGGCGTTCGATCCGCTGGTCGGGTTGGCCGTGGACCGGACACGCAGCCGCTGGGGCCGGGTGCGCCCCTATTTCCTGTTCGGGGCGGTTCCGTTCGGCCTGTTCTGTGTGGCCAGTTTCTATGTTCCGCCGCTGGATGGAACGGGCACATTGCTCTGGGCCTGCGTCAGCTTTGTGGTGCTGGGGCTGCTCTATTCCATCGTCAACATCCCCTATGGCGCCCTGATGCCGATGATGACGGTGCGGCAGGATGAACGGGTGCAGTTGGGCAGCCTGCGGGCCGCCGGCACCGCCCTGTCGGTGATCGTCGCGACAGCCGCGACCATGCCGCTGGTCCAGACGCTGGGCAGCGGGGATCAGGCCCAGGGCTTCCTGTGGGTCTCGATCCTGATGGCGGCGGTCACCGTACTGCTGACCCTGAACCTGTTTGCCAGTTGCCGGGAGGTGGTGCCCCCGCCCGCAGGCCAGCAGGAAACCAGCCTGTCCTCTATCCGCGACATGGCTCGCAACCGGGCCTGGCTGGTGGTTTTCGGCTTTGCCTGCCTGAATTTCATCCGGTTCGGCGCGGTTCTGTCGGTCACCGCCTATTTCGCCATCAATATCCTGCGGCAACCCTGGATGATCTCCATCCTGCTGCCCGCCGTGTCGGGCACCTTGCTGATCGGGTCGGCCATCGCGCCACCCTTCCTGAAGCGGCTGGGTATGCGCAATGGCAACCGGGTGGCGCTGGCGGCGGCACTGGTCCTGTATGCCGCCCTGCCCTTCACCGAGGCGGTGCCGGCCCTGTTCCTGACCGTCTATATCCTGTCCTCGATCCTGATCAGCATTTCCATGACCGCCATCTTTGCCATGGCGGCGGAGGTCGTGGATTATCACGAGGCGCAGTTCGGCACCCGCAATGAGGGGCTACTGGCTGCGGGCGTCAATCTGTCGATCAAGATTGGCATGGCGCTGGGCGGGGCGATTGTCGCCTTCGGTCTGGCCCAGGCAGGCTATGACCCGGCCAATGTCGGCGATGACGCGCGCCGCATGGTCCATATCCTCTATTACGCGCCCGCCATGCTGGCCATCGCGGCCCAGATCGTCTGCATCGGCTTCTGGCCGGAACGGCGGGGGTGATACCCAAACAAAACGGGGCACAGCGATGATCGCTGTGCCCCGCAGTTTACCGAACCTGGGGGATATGGAGGGGAGGTTCAGGCCGGGATCACCAGTTCCTTCGTGTCGCGCGTGGTGGGCACGAAGGGTAGATAGGAGACGCGGATACGCTCGGACAGCTGGACCTTGTGCCGGCCCGGTGTCAGGCCGCCATCACGCAGCACCGTCACCAGCGCCTTCTCCGCGAAGTTCCAGCGGTCGGTATATTCCGTTTCCATCTCATCCAGGGTCCAGGTGCGGCCCCGGACGGTGAAGCGGATATCCTGGCGGGGGACCGGCTCGCCATCGATGATGACGCCGATATCTTCCACCATGGACAGGCCGATGCCCCGGTAATAGGGCAGACGGGCCTGGAAGGCGAAACCGATGGTGCGGCCATCCTGCTGGACATTGCCGTAACCATCTTCACAGATCATGTATTTATCGAACATGGGTACGGCTCCTCAGGCGGGGGTGGCGGCGGGTTCGCCGATCAGCTTTTTGAACATTTCCTGCTGACGGCGGACCTGTTCGATGCTGTCCACGGGGAACGCATCCTGGATCCAGCGGTTGCCCTCATACTCGGAGCAGATATAGCCCTTGTAGCCGCCCTTCTTCAGCACCCGGATGATCTCGTCATAGGGGATGCAGGGTTCCACCAGGTCCTCGTCCATCTGGTAGAACTTGGCATGGATGTTCCAGATGCGGTCCATATGATCCAGCATGCGCTTGGGCTCGAACGCCGCATTGTGGCGCAAGGTGGTGGCCATGCCGATGGCCGGACCGACGCCGCCCATCTTCTCCACTTCCAGGATCACATATTCGCTCAGCGTGCGGTCCTCGTACGCCTTGCAGATATAGTCGGCGATATGCTGGGGAACGCCGTCACGGATGAACTTCTCCTTCCAGACGGGCGGGAACTTGAACAGGAACATGCCCATATCGGGCAGGAAGCCCAGATATTTCGACCCCGACTTCTCGAACGCCTCGGCGTGGCGGATGATCCAGGGATGGTCGAAATGCAGGGGGGCATGCACCTCGATCAGAATGCGGACATTCCGGCTTTCCGCATAATCGGCGCAGGCGACCAGCACGTTCGGATCGATCGACACCAGCGCGCGGGTAAACGGGCAGCCCAGGCGGGCGGCAAAGTCGATATCGACTTTGCAACTGGCCACCTGCTCCTCGAACGGCATGGGCCGGTCCTTGTACTTCTTATAATCCAGCATGAAGTCGTGGCAGACAGGCGTAGTGCCATACTTGGCCATCAGCGCATGCCAGTTGTCATAGACGGACTGGTCCTGCGGATTGGGATAGTTGGGGAAGGTCTGCTCGCCGATGAACTCAATCCCCTTGGCACCCATCTCGGCGGAAACCTTGATCAGGTCCTCCAGCGACTTGGTGCCCAGGAAATATTCCTCCTGGTAACTGTAGAGGCTCACACCTCTCTTGATGTCATAGTTCGACATGGAACCGGTCCTGTCCTGTCAGGTGCGGCCCCGCCGGGGGCCAAGGATGGCGGCGGTCTCAGGCAAAGCCCGATGGGGGAAGAGCGCTGCCGGTCCGACCTGGCAAAATCATCAGGACAAGACCGCAGCAGCGCCTTTTATTAGTATAAGAATTATCATTCTTTTTTTTACAAATCAATCGCTGACCAACGGAGTTCGGCATTCACCGCGATTTTATACAACTGTCTGATATAAAATAAGGAACCGCTCCCCAACCCGATCTATGAAGTTGGGGAGCTGCTTTCGGGTCTGCGATCACAAACCCAGCAAGCGGCGGTTCAGATCGTCATCCACGCCGCTGGCCGCGAAATCGTCGAAGGCATGTTCGGTGACACGGATGATATGGTCGCGGATGAAGGTGGCCCCTTCCCGCGCGCCGTCTTCGGGATGCTTCAAGGCGCATTCCCATTCCAGAACGGCCCAGCCGGCATAATCATAGGCTGTCAACTTGGAGAAGATCGCCTTGAAATCCACCTGTCCATCCCCCAGTGACCGGAAACGACCGGGACGATCCACCCAGCCCTGGTAGCCACCATACACGCCCGATTTGCCATTGGGCCGGAATTCCGCGTCCTTCACATGGAAGGCGCGGATTCGCGTGTGGTAATGGTCGATGAAGGCCAGATAATCCAGCTGCTGGAGCACAAAATGGCTGGGATCGAACAGGATGTTGGCGCGCGGGTGATTGTCCACCACGCCCAGGAACCGCTCAAACGTGACGCCGTCATGCAGGTCCTCGCCCGGATGCAGTTCGAAACAGACATCCACCCCAGCCTCGTCAAACGCGTCCAGGATGGGACGCCAGCGGCGACCCAGCTCGGCAAACGTCTCCTCAATCAGGCCGGCGGGACGCTGTGGCCAGGGATAGACATAGGGCCAGGCCAGCGCACCGGAGAAGCTGGCATGCGCCGTCAGCCCCAGATTGGCGCTGGCCTGTGCCGCCAGCCGCATCTGTTCCACGGCCCAGGCCTGACGTGCGGCCGGATTGCCGCGCACCGACGGGTCGGCGAAGGCGTCGAACTGTGCGTCATAGGCCGGGTGAACAGCCACCAGCTGGCCCTGCAAATGCGTGGACAGCTCCGTCACAGCTAGTCCCCTGGCCGCTAGCTTGCCCGTCACTTCCTGCGCGTAGGTCCTGCTTTCCGCTGCCAGACGCAGGTCGAACAGGCGGCCATCCCAGGACGGGATCTGGACGCCCTTATAGCCCAGGCCCGCCGCCCAGTCGGCGATACTGTCCAGGCTGTTGAACGGGGCGGCATCGCCCGCGAACTGTGCCAGGAAGATGCCCGGCCCCTTGATTGTGCGCATTTTTTCCTCCCTTTCGTAGGTCAGGTCGAGAGCGAAAGCCCAAGCCCTGACATTCATGGGCACCGTTGCTTGTCAGGGCTCGCCTGCGGCTCGACCTGACCTACGGTTCAAATCTCCAGGCGGACCCAGCCGGGGCGGGCGGCAGAGTTGGCGACCGCCGTTTCGATGAAACCCATGCCGCGCAGGCCCGCCTCCAGCCCCGGCAGGCTGCCATCAGCGGGCATGGCACCGGCACGGATGGCAGAGGCGAAGTCCCGGTAGAGGTTGGCGAAGGCCTCGATATAGCCCTCTGGATGACCGGTCGGCAGGCGCGTGGCCTTGCTGGCGGCAGTACCAAGATTGCCGGCGCCGGCATGCAACACTTCCGTCCGTCCATCCAGGCCATGAATGGTCAGGGTGTTTGGCGTCTCCTGTGACCAGTCCAGGCCAGCCTCCGTCCCATAGACGCGCAGGCGCAGGCCGTTGCGGTCACCCGCCGCGATCTGAGAGGCGTTCAGCACACCCGGCACGCCGCGTTCGCTGCCATCCTCAAACCGCAGCAGGATGTTGCAATCATCGTCCAGCCGGCGGCCCGGCACCAGGATGGACAGGTCGGCGCACAGTTCCCGCACGGGCGCGCCGCTGACATATTCGGCCAGATTGAAGGCATGCACCCCGATATCGCCGATGCAGCCGCCGGCCCCGGACCGGGCGGGGTCGGTGCGCCAGCCGGCCTGCTTGCTGCCCGTCTCCTCAAGGGCGGTGGACAGCCAGCCCTGGCTATACTCCACCACCACCTTGCGCAGGCGGCCGATGCGGCCGGCGGCCACCAGCGCCCGCGCTTCGCGGACCAGCGGATAGCCGGTATAGGTGTGGGTCAGGGCGTAGAGCCCCTTGGCCCCCGCTGCGACTCCGGCCAGCGTCCTCATCTCCGCAAGCGATATGGCCGCTGGCTTGTCGCACATCACATGCAGCCCGGCTTGCAGCGCGTCGATGCTGGCCGGCACATGCAGATGGTTGGGGGTGACGATGGCGACAAGGTCGATGCCGTCCGGCCGCGCGGCCTCCGCCGCGATCATGGCCTGATGGCTGGCATAGGCGCGGGCGGGATCAACACCGTAACCGGCGCCGGCCTGACGGGACCGATCCGCATCGCTGCTGAAGGCACCCGCCACCAGTCGGATTTTACCGTCCAGTTCCGCCGCCATGCGGTGAACCGGGCCGATGAAGCTGCCGGGACCCCCGCCGATCATGCCCAGGCGCAGAACAGGCTCACTCATCATTTCCTCCCGTCATTTCTTGAACAGTCGCAGATCGCGCGGCAGACACGTGATCAGAAAGCCGACCACCACCAGCAGCAGGACCAGCAGCGGCATGGTGGTCAGGAACGCGTTGCGTGCCCTGTCCGCCGTCAACCCCTGCACCAGCGCGAAATAGGTGCCGCCGATCAGGGCTGCACCCGACGCCGCCCCCAGTTGCTGCACCGCCTTCAGCGTGCCGGATGCCGATCCGGCATGGATCAGTTCCACATCCGACAGGGTGATCGGCCCCGTGGGCCCGCCGACCAGGCCCATGCCGGTGCCCGTCAGCAGCAGGGCAACGCCCAACGGCACAAGCCCCCCTTGCGCCCAGATAAGGGCTGCCAACGCCAGCAGGCCGGACAGCATCACCGCCACGCCCAACAATGGCAGGCGCAATCCCATACGGGGCAAGGCCCGCCGGGCCACGCCGCCGATGGCAACGGAGGCGCCCAGCGCATAGGGAACATGGACAAGCGCTGTTTCCAACGGCGTGCAGCCCAACCCATATTGCAGTGTCAGCGTCAGGATGAACAAAAGCCCCGCCGTCGTCGCCTGGAAACAGAGCGACATGCCCAGCCCGATGGAGAAGCCGCGGTTGACGAACAGGACAGGATCGACCAGCCCGGTGCCGGCCCCAGCCCGCAGCCGGATATGGCGGATGAACAGCAGCGCCAGCAGCGGCGCGCAGGCCAGCAGGATCAGGCACCAGAGCGGCCACCCCGCCTCCCGCCCCTGCAAGAGTGGCAGCATCAGGGCCAGCAGGGTGGCGGCGATCAGGGCGGTGCCGGGCAGATCGACACCGCCGCCATGCGGCGACCGGCCGGAAGGCAGCAAACGCCAGGCGGCATAAAGGCCGATCAGGCCCAGCGGCCCGTTGATCAGGAAGATGGGCCGCCAGCCCAGACCGAACAGGTTCGCCTCGATCAGCAGACCGCCAATGACCGGCCCCAGCACGGCAGCAACACCACCCAGCACGCCGAACACCGACAGGGCCGCAATCCGTTCGGCCGGCGGGTACATGACCTGGATCAGCGACATGACCTGCGGCAGCATCAGCGCCGCCGTCGCCCCCTGCGCCAGCCGTGCTGCCACCAGCATCGGCCCGCTGACCGACAGGCCGCACAGAAGCGAGGTCAGGGTGAAGCCCGCCATGCCGATCATGAACAGCCGGCGATAGCCATGGGTGTCGCCCAACCGCCCGCCGGTGATCAGCAGGATGGCAAAGGCTACGGCATAACCGGCGACCATCCATTGCATCTGGGCGGTGTCGGCGGACAAATCACGCTGGATCGACGGCAAGGCCACATTGACGATGGTCAGGTCGATCAGGTCCATCATGAAGGCGCCGGCCACCACCACCAGCGCCATCTGACGCCGTTTCGGCGTCAGGGCGGCGGCCTGGTCGATGGCGGATAGGGCCGGCCCCCGCTTGCCCTCCGGGCTGGCGGCGGATGCCATGGGATGTGCCTTTCCGTTAGGTCTGACCATGAGTCGGTCAGAACAGAATCATAATTCTGTTTATAAACGGAAAGCCATCCTCGTCAACCGGTCATCGGTTGCCGTTGCGCAGATAGGTGGAACACATCACACCCACCTCGGTCTTCAGATTCTTCCAGTCGGCCTTGGTGCCGGTATCGCCGACGGTGCCGAATCCCAGGTAACGGGCAAAGGCGGAATAGGCCACCCGCAAGGTCATTTCACAGGCCAGTTCCGGCAGGTTGTGGCCGATCTCGTCTCGCCGCGACAACAGGGTCGCCATCACCTTTTCGACCAGCGTGTCATATCCCTTGCGCCCCATGGCGCGCACTACGGGATCGGACGACGCACGCAGCATCATGGGCCGCAGTACCGGTGCGTTACGTTTCAGGAACTCCGCCAGTTCATCCACGAAATTGCGGACAAGGACATCCAGGCTGGTGGATTTCTCGGTCAGACGGGCAATCATCTCCGCCTCTTCTTCCGCCATCCTTTCCATCACGCGGCGCTGGACCGCCTGGATCAAGTCGTCCTTGCTGTCGAATCGGCAATAGATGGATCCGATGGAGACCTTGCCGCGCTTGGCCACATCGGTCAGGGCGAAATCATCATTCCCGCGTTCGATCAGCAGATCCGTGGCGGCGGCCAGCATCCGTTCGAACGAGGCACGGCTTCGTCCCTGTTTGGGTTCGCGGCCCGCCGGGTTCAGCAACGGTTCGACTTCCTGATCCTCATCCACCATCGACACTTTCACGCCCCATCATTCCGCCCGATCGTCCGACAACGTCGCGATCTGAAAACAAAGTACTGATTCTATATGGTTTATCATAGGCTGCGTGCCTCCGTGACGCCAGCGGAAAAACCCCTGCCAGGCCCTTGCCCGCCCTTGCGCATACATCTGTCGCTGAATCTCTCACAGAATGGCTTGACGCCCAAACGATCCTGCGATTACATAGTTTCAGAATTAGGGTTCTAGTTTTAGAAATGAACCCAGAGCCTGGCCGGTCAACAGTGCCGGCCTCATCGGGAGGAAACAGAATGCGCATCCGTTCGATGCTCCTGCTTGCCGCAGGGGCCACTACCTTTCATGCCGCCTCCGCCATGGCCCAGGCCGAGAACAACAGCACCCTGGTGCTGGAAGAAATCGTCGTGACGGCAACCAAGCGCGCGACCAACCTGCAGGATACACCTATCGCCATTCGCGCCTTCACGGGCGATGACCTGGTCAAGTCCGGTGTGTCGGATGTGAATGGTCTGGCGCGTCTGGCGCCCGATCTGAACGTCACCAATGACACGATCTTCACCAAGATTTCGGTGCGCGGCGTATCCAGCCAGGACATTTCCGAGGCGTCCGACCCCGCCCTGACCATCGGTATCGATGGCGAGTATGTGAACCGCCCCGTCGCCCTGAATGCCAGCTTCTTCGATCTGGAGCGGATCGAGGTTCTGCGTGGTCCGCAAGGCACACTGTATGGCCGCAACGCGACGGCCGGCGCCATCAACATCATCGCCGCCAAGCCGCAGTTGGGCAGGACCGCCGGCTTCCTGACCCTCGGCTATGGCAATTTCGACGCCAAGCGGGCCGAAGGTGCAGTCAATGTACCACTGGGGGATACGGTTGCCGTCCGCGTCGCCGGCATGCATACCGATCACAAGGGCTACCGCAAGCATGGCGCCGTCGGCCGCGGCGAGGATCAGAATGTCGATGCGGCCCGCCTCGCCATCGCCTGGGAGCCGACGGAAAACATCCGCACCTATCTGGCCGGAGAGTACGTGAATGTTGACCAGTTGCCCCCGTCGCAGTTCGGCATCCTGGTCGCCCAGAACGGTGTGCTGACCAACGCCGCCTATGCCTCCGGCGTGATCGATGCCATCCCGTCTACCGCCGCGCTGGAAAATAATGGCATCCCCGCCAACCTGACCTTCAGTGGCATCAATACCCGGAATTATCCGCTGGGCGACCTGGGCAATTTCAACAGCGAACAGTTCGCCCTGCGCGGCCGGGTCGAGTTTGATTTCGATCTGGGCACGCTGGCCTATCTGGGGGGTTACCGCGACAATGACACCAACAGCGCCCTGCCGCTGAACGGCTATCTGCCCGCAACCTTCACCTTCCGCAACAACAAGCTGAATTCGGAAACGCAGAGCCATGAACTGCGTCTGTCGAACACGCTGGACAGCGGCCTGTTCTATCAGCTCGGCGGCTTCTATTTCCATGAGAAGGTCGATCTGTCGCGCGGTCTGTATCTGGAACTGCCCCGCGCCTTCCTGAACTATTTCTACCGCCCCGATATCCTGTCCAAGTCCAAGGCCGCCTTTGGGCAGGTCACGGTGCCGGTGGCGGGTCCGGAACTGACGCTGACCGGTGGTCTGCGCTATACCGACGACGCCAAGAGCGCCACCTTCTATAATTACGGTCCGCGTTTCGGGCGCGGCGAAGGCACCACGCCCCCGGCTCTCGGCTCTGCCGGCGCCTCCATCCTGAACCCGCGCTCTTCCTCTGATCAGGTGACGGGCAATATCGGCGTCGATTGGAAGCCGGCGCGTGACAGTCTGGTCTATGGCAAGATCAGCACCGGTTATAAGAGCGGTGGCTTCGACAGCGTCGGTGCCTATGAGCCCGAAGAACTGATCGCCTATGAGGTGGGAACCAAGAACCGGTTCAATGGCGGGCGTGTACAGTTCAACGCCTCGGCTTTCTACTATGACTATAAGGACCAGCAGATCCAGGTGTTCGTCGACAATAATATCGGCGCCCGCACCCTGAATGCCGGCAAGTCGCGCGTCTGGGGTATCGAGACGGATACCAGCATCCTGCTGACGGAGAATGACGAACTGTCCTTCACCGTCAACTATCTGGATGCCAAGGTGCAGAGCTTCGCCACCTCGCTGATCGGTGTCAGCGGCAATCCGATCAATGATGCGGACCCGGTGACCTCTGGCATCCAGCAGTTCGACCTGAAGGGCAATCGCCCGCCGCAGGCGCCGAAATGGACCTTGTCCGCCGGTTACAGCCATACGTTCGACCTGGGCGACGGCGCGAATGTCGTGGCCTCGGCTTTCAGCCGGTACAAATCGGCCCATTATCTGTCGGTCGTCAATTGGGCCGCCCTGCGCCAGAAGGGCTATATGATGACCGACCTGTCGCTGGAATATAATTCCGCCGACGGCAACTACACGGTCCAGGCCTATGTCCGCAATCTGGAGGACAAGCAGCCGCTGGCCTTCGCGAACTTCAATGCTGCCGCCGGTTCGCTGATCTACAACGCCATCTACGGTCCGCCGCGTACCTTCGGCGTCCAGGGCACCTACCGGTTCTGATCGCCGACAGGCCGTCCTGGTCGTGATGACGGATGCCGGGGGGCACCCTCTCCGGCATCCCATCCGGCTTTGACGGCCTTCAGTACAGGGGAGGTGGAAAGTGCGGTGGAATTTCTCCATTCTGCGGGTCGGTGCATCATTGCTCGCCCTGTGTGCCAACCCGGCAATGGCGCTGACGGCAGCACCGGAAGCGTTGACCGATGCGGGGCGGGTATCAGGCGCTACCCAGAACGGTATCGACCGGTTTCTGGGCATTCCCTATGCCGGTGACACGGGCGGCGCCAACCGCTGGCGTCCGCCACAGCCGGTCATGGCATGGTCTGGCGTCCGTGATGCCACGCAGTTCAGTGCCGATTGTCAACAGGATCCGCCATACACACCACCGGGTGGTTCCCCCTGGTCGGCGGAGTATTTTCCGACCCGGCCGATGAGCGAGGATTGCCTTACGGTGAATGTCTGGCGCCCATCAGCGGCCAGCAGTACCGGCAATCCCGTCATGGTCTGGATCCATGGCGGCGGCTTCGCCGGAGGTTCCGGTTCGGTGCCGCTTTATGATGGTGAGAAGCTGGCCGCACGCGGCATCATCGTCGTGTCGATTAACTATCGCGTCGGCATCTACGGCTTTCTCGCCCATCCGGGGCTCACCGCCGAAGCCGGATCGTCCGGCAATTACGGCCTGATGGATCAGGTGGCGGCCCTGCGCTGGGTCCAGAAGAATATCGCGAATTTCGGCGGCGATCCGACACGGGTGACCATCGCCGGGCAGTCGGCGGGCGCCGCCTCCGTGCATGCATTGCTTTCCACACCCCAAGCAGACGGGCTGTTCATCCGCGCCATCGCGCAAAGCGGGTCCGGCATGGGCATTCCCAGCCTGACGCTGCCCCAAGCCGAGGCACGGGGACAGAAGGTCATGGAGGCCGCTGGTGTCACCAGCGTCAGCGCCCTGCGCGCCCTGTCGCCGGACCAACTGGCAAAGGCAGCAAAGGACCCGTCCGTCGGACCGCCGGGCCTGCGCTTTGCCCCCATCACGGACCCTGCTTTTCTGCCAGCCCCGGAGCGGCAGCGCCCGGACATCCCGATTCTGACCGGCCTGACCAGCGATGAAAGCAGCAATGGCCCCGACTGGCGCCTGACCACAACGGCACAGCTGAATGACCTGATCGACCGGCGTTTCGGCGCGCAGGCGGCGTTGTTCCGGCCATTCTATCAGGGGAGCGACGGGGATGCGGCGTCAAACGCGGCCAAGGCCCTGTTGCGGGAACAGGCGACGGCATCCATGCTGATCTGGGCGCAGGCGCGGCAGCCGGGTGCGGCCCCTGTTTACGCCTATCTGTTCCAGCATGCGCAGCCGGGCAGCGATCCGGCGCGGTTCGGCACCTTCCATTCCGCCGAACTGCCCTATGTTTTTGCCACGCTGGACAAGTCCAGCCGCCCCTTCACAAAGGCGGACCATGACATCGCCGCCGCCATGGGCGCCTACTGGACCCAATTCGTGAAGACCGGCAATCCGAACGGCGCCGGACTGACCGCATGGCCGGCACTGGTCAATGGCCGGGTGATGAGCCTTGGCGACAAGGTCGCGGTGATTGAGCCCCTGTCCCCGGCCAAGCGCCAAGCCTACAGTGACTTCGCTGCCAATGGCGGGAAGCTCGGCCTGTTCTGACCTTCGGTGGAGAAGGAGAGGTATTGATGCGGAGCGAGATATCACCCATCGGCGTCGGCCGCCGAAACCTGCTTCTGTCAGGAATGGCGCTGGCTTTAACCCCGGCGGAGGTGTGGGCGCAGGTGGCAGCGGGCGCCACCCCTCATCCCGACCGGCACCATGCCCTGATCACCCGTGTCTGCGATCTGGTCATTCCGGATACCGATACGCCGGGGGCGGTGAAGGCTGGTGTTCCCGCCTTTCTGGCCCTGGCCATCGCGCATGGCATGTCTGGATCGAAGGCGCCGGTCGCCGCCACCCTGTTCACGGGCGGCCAGGCCCGGGCCGATGCAGGCATCCTGGACTGGCTGTCCTTCGAACTGGACCTGAAGGCGGGCGTTCCATTCCTGTCGGCCAAGCCAGAGGCGCAGTTCAAGGGGCTGACCGCCCTGGATGCCCAGGCCTATACGCGCGGCAATGAGAAATCGCCCTGGCGCACGTTGAAGGGCCTGATCGTCACTGGCTATTACACGTCCGAAATCGGCGCCAGCCAGGAACTGCGTTTTGAACTGGTGCCGGGCCGTTTCGACCCGGACATCCCCGTCGGCCCCCAGGATCGGGCCTGGTCGAACGACTGGACAGCGGTGGAATTCGGATGAGCACAGATTTCGACGCCATCGTCGTCGGCTCCGGGATCACCGGCGGCTGGGCGGCAAAGGAACTGACCGAAAAGGGCCTGAAGGTTCTGATGGTCGAACGCGGCCGCCATATCGAACATGGCGCCGATTATGTTACCGAAATGAAATCCCCGTGGGAGATGCCGTTCCGCGGCGTCGGTGATCCGCAGCTTTATGCGAGCGATTTTGCCGTCCAGTCCAGGAACCGGCACTTCACCGAATATACCCAGAACCATTTCGTCAATGACCGCGAAAATCCCTATTCCGTGGCCGGGGGCACGGAATTCAACTGGTGGCGCAGCTATCAGCTGGGGGGCCGCTCACTGACCTGGGGCCGCCAATCCTATCGGATGAGCGACCATGATTTCGGGGCCAACAAGAAGGACGGGCATGGCGTTGACTGGCCTATCCGCTATGCCGACCTGAAGCCCTGGTACGATCATGTCGAACGGTTCATCGGCGTGTCCGGGCAGAATGAAGGTCTGTCATCCCTGCCCGACGGCATCTATCAGCCGCCGATGGCGCTGAACGTGCTGGAAAAGCATGCCAAGGCCGTGATCGAAAGCCAGTGGCCCGACCGCCGCCTGACCATCGGCCGCACCGCCAATCTGACCCAGGAGAAGGAAGGCCGCAGCGCCTGTCAGAACCGGATGATCTGTCAGCGCGGCTGTTCCTATGGCGCCTATTTCAGCACGCAAAGCTCCACCCTGCCGGCAGCGCAGGCCACGGGCAACCTGACCCTGATCACCGACACGGTCGTCGAAACGGTGGATTACGACGCCAAGACAAAGCGGGCAACCGGCGTTTCCGTTCTGAATATCAAGACGGGTGAACGGCGCCGCTACACGGCCCGGATCATTTTCATGAATGCCGGTGCTTTTAACACCAATCATGTGCTGCTGCGCTCCCGCTCCAGCGCGTTTCCCAACGGGTTGGGTAACAGCAGCGGTCGGCTGGGCACCCACATCATGGACCATGCCAGCACGGTGGGCGCCATCGCCCTGTTCGACAGTTTCCAGGACCGCACCACCTTCGGTAACAGGCCGGCCGGCATCGTCATCCCCCGTTTCCGCAATCTGGGCAACCAGGCGGAGGGCGACTTCGTCCGTGGCTATAGTTTCCAGGGTGGCGCACTGCGCAGTGCCTGGACGCGGGGCAAGCGGGAAGCCGGGATCGGCGTGGGTTTCAAGGAGAACCTGCGCAGTGTCGGCGGCTGGCGCATGGTGCTGGTCACCTTCGCCGAGAGCCTGCCACGGGAGACGAACCGCCTGCGCCTGGACCCGGTGAAGGTGGACCCGTTCGGGGCGCCGCTGCTGCAGGTGGATTTCACCCATGGCGAGAATGAGCAAAAGGCCCTGACCGACGCCGGGAAGGAAGCCAGCGCCATGCTGACCGCTGCCGGCGGCAAAGTGATCCTATCGCTGAACCGTCCGGGCGTGGGCGGCAGCGCCATCCATGAAATGGGCGGGGCGATGATGGGCCACGATCCACGCACCTCGGTCACCAACCGCTGGAACCAATTGCATGACGTGTCCAACGTCTTCGTCACCGACGGTGCGGCCATGGCATCGTCCGCGTGCCAGAACCCGTCCCTGACCTATATGGCGATGACGGCCAGGGCCTGCGACACCGCCGTAAAAATGCTGAAGGAAGGCCGGATCTGAAACCATGCTGGACCGCAAACAGTTCCTGACCCTGGCCGGTATCCTGCCCGTGGTGTCGGCCGGCAGGGCGCAAGCCGCAGCCCCATCGGGTTTGGAAGCGTTCTGCACCCTGTTCTACCGTCAAAAGCAGGTTCGCATCGCCTTCGAACGCTATGTCGCCGCCGATTACATTCAACACAGCAATGGCATGGCCCAGGGACGGGAAGCAGCGATCACTGTGTTGGAACCGATGTTCGCGCGTCCGCACTTCACGGCAAATCCCGTCAGCGCCATCACGCAGGGCGCGCTGTCCATTGTGATGCTGGATGTGCGCGTCGGCGCCGATATACGCGCCGCCGTGGTGGACATATTCCGCTGGCATAACGGCTTGATCCAGGAACACTGGGATCTGAAGCAGGAACTGACAGCGGCCCAGGCCATCACTTACTTCGATCATCTTCACCCGTAAACCTGCCGACCGGTCGCACGCTGCGGATCACGTCGCCTGGGGTGGCTTGCCCAGGCGGCCCTGTCGGGCGGCATGCGGACTTTGACCATGTGCGCGCGGGCAAAGATCACATGGCGATCTGGTGTTCCTCAGTCTTATCCCTGGCTCGCAGCGTACGCTGGAAGACAAGCAATTCGCGCTACCCTTTGCCAGGGCATGCAGCCCTCAGACCAGCGACGGTTCACCGGCGGGGGCCGCGGCCGCGTCGCAGTTAAGGAACTGTCAATTTCCCCTTCGTGCGGACGCAAAATAGTGTCAATATATGTTGACACATCCCCATAGGGAACGCGCCCCATGCCCAGCCCATTTCCATTCTCTGCCATTGTCGGCCAGGAGGATATGAAGAAGGCCCTGCTGATGGCAGCGGTGGAGCCGCTGCTGGGCGGGGTGCTGGTCATGGGGGACCGTGGCACGGGCAAATCGACCGCTGTCCGCGCACTGGCCGAGCTTCTGCCGAAGATCGAGACGCGCACGGGCTGTCGATACAATTGCCTGCCCCATGATCCACAGCCCGCATGCGCCCGTTGCAGCGCAATCGGCGCGAACAAGCCCGCCATGGTCAAGATCCGCACACCCATGGTGGACCTGCCCCTGGGCGTGACGGAGGATCGGGTCTGCGGCTCGCTCGACATTGAAAAGGCGCTGGTGGCGGGGGAAAGGGCGTTTGAGCCGGGCCTGCTGGCCACCGCCAATCGCGGCTTTCTTTATATCGATGAGGTCAACCTGCTGGAAGATCACCTGGTGGATCTGCTGCTGGACGCGGCGGCATCCGGGGTGAATGTCGTCGAGCGCGAGGGAATGAGTGTGCGTCACGCCGCGCGCTTCGTGCTGGTCGGCAGTGGCAATCCCGAGGAAGGCGACCTGCGGCCACAATTGCTGGACCGGTTCGGCCTGTCCGTCGAAGTACACACGATCATGGACCTGAAAATGCGGATCGAGGTGATCCGCCGACGGGATGCCTATGAAGCCGATCCCGATGGTTTCGTCGCCGGAAGGGCCAAGGATGAGGCCGCTATCCGCAACAAGGTTGTCGCCGCACGCAAGATCGTGAAAAAGGTTGAGGTGCCGGACGCGATCCTGTTCCGCATGTCCCAGCTTTGCATGCGGCTGGGCATTGATGGCATGCGCGGCGAGTTGACCTTGCTGCGCGCCGGGCGTGCGGCGGCGGCACTGGCCGGACGCCTGATGGTGGACTGGACGGATATCGAAGAGATTGCCCCCATGGTGCTGTGCCACCGGCTGCGCCGCGACCCGATGGACGAGGCGGGCACCGCACCGCGCATTGAACGGGCGATGGCCACACTGGATGCCGGACATGGCCATGCATGAGGCGGATGATCGCAACATCTGTACCAGCATGCGCCGTCAAAGCGAGGAACGGTGGCAACGGGCGCTGATGGCGGCCCGGATTCTGGCGGTGGGCGGGACGGCCATCGGCGGGCTGCGGTTGACCGCCCGCGCCTCCGGCATACGCGACGCCTTTCTGACGCATCTTAGGTCGCTGATCCCGTCAGGGCCCAGCGTAAGGCTGCCGCCGGGAAGCAATGCTGCGACATTGGGCGGCCGGCTGGATATCGCGCGGTCGCTAGCCGACAGCCGGCTGGTCTGGGACAGCGGCATCCTGGCCACCGCCGATGGCGGCATGCTGATCATCCCGATGGCCGAACGGTTGCAGCCGGATACCGCCGCAGTGATCGCCGAGGCGATGGACAATCATGTCTGCCCCGGCCGGCACTCCGGCCCGGATACGACGGCGGGGCGTACTCCCTGCCGCTTCATACTCGTCGCCCTGGATGAAGCGGCCAATCCCGAAGAGGCGCTGCCCACCGCACTGGCGGATCGGCTGGGCCTGCATGTCACCCTGGACGGGGTGGCGCTAGCCAGCAGCGCTGTACCAGCAGTCCCCTTGCAGCCCGGCGCCGACTGGCGATCCGTGGGCATCGCGGACATTGTGCTGGAACCGTTGGGGGCCATCGCGGCGGCAGCGGGTTACCGGTCGCTGCGCACCCTGCATCACTTGGCGCGGGTCGCCCGCATCCACGCCGCCATCGCCGGCCGTGAGGATGCCACGGCCGAAGATGCGATCGCCGCGCTGCGGCTGTGCCTGGGCCTGGAACCACCCCCGATCCAGCCCAAACCCGATCAGCAGGCCGCCCCGCCGCCGCCATCCCCTCAGCATCAAGACGCCGCCGACCCGGCCCCGCAGGATACAGAAACGGGGGCGGAACAGGCGCTGGACAGTCTGACGGAACTGCTGGCCGCTGTTGAGCAGGGACGTGTCGACGGGCTGTCGCTGACCAGTGGCGAGCGCGCCGCCCGCCAGGGACGCAAGGCCGGCAAGGGCGGTGCAACAGCACGCAATACCAGGCGCGGCCGGCCGTTTGCCGCCAGCAGCAGCCCCCCCTTCCCCGACGCGCGGCCCGATCTGGTGGAAACAGTGCGGGCGGCCATCCCCTGGCAACGGTTGCGGGCACGCGTGGCCGCCGGTTCGAGGGGCACGGCGCGGCTGTGGATCTGCAAGGAGGATTTCCGCTATCGGCGGCGGCGGCATGAACAACCATCCACGGCCATCTTCGTCGTGGATGCATCGGGATCGACCGCCCTGGAACGGCTGGGTGAGACCAAGGGCGCCATCGAGCACTTGCTGGCCGAATGCTATGTCCGACGTGACGAGGTCTCCCTGATTGCCTTTCGCGGCAAGGCGGCGGAAATCCTGATGCCGCCGACCCGGTCGCTGGTGTCGGCCAAGCGCCGGCTGTCGGCCCTGCCCGGCGGGGGGCCGACGCCGCTGGCCTCAGGTCTGGAGCGCGGGCTGGAGATGGCCCTGTCGGCGCGGCGGCGCGGCAGCACCCCCATCGTGGTGGTGATGACCGATGGCAGCGGCAATATCGCGCTGGATGGCACGGCCGACCGCGCCCTGGCCGGACGCCAGACCGAAAGGATCGCCGGGCTGTATCGGCAACATGGCCTGACCTGCATCTGCATCGACATCGCGCGGCGGCCGCGCGACGGCGTGACAAGCCTGGCCGGGATGCTGGGGGCCGAGTTGCATCTGCTGCGCCAAGCCGACGCCGCCCGCATGTCGCAGATTGTGCGGACCACGATGCATAAGGGGCTGCCATGATGATGGGCAGGGCCTGGCTGGACTGGGAAAGGGATGGACAGGATTGGCCCCACCGGTCGGCCAGCCGCTTTATCGACGCCCCCGACCTGCGCTGGCACATACAGGAAATGGGGCCGGAAGGGGCACCGCTGCTGTTGCTGCTGCATGGAACAGGGGCGGCCAGCCATTCCTGGCGGCACCTGATGCCCGCCCTTGCCGGCACGCACCGTGTCATCGCCCTGGACCTGCCCTGTCAAGGTTTCAGCCGCCCGCGCCGCCCCTTGGACCTGTCGCTGACCGGCATGACCCGGTCGGTGCAGAGCCTGATCGCCGCACTGGACCTGAAACCGGCCGCCATCATCGGCCATTCCGCCGGGGCCGCCATCGCCGTCAGCCTGGCGGTGACAGGCGGGCGACGGCGGGGGCCGCTGGTCATCGCCTTCAACGGCGCCTTTCTGCCCATCCGGGGCGACACGCTGTTCTCCCCTCTGGCCAAGGTGCTGTTCGCCGCCCCCCTTACGGCGACGATGTTCTCCCTGGCGGCGCGGGGGCGGTGGTTCGGGGACAATCTGCTGGCCGCCACCGGGTCCGACATCGATGATCAGGGGGCGGCGCTGTATCGGCGGCTGCTGACATCGTCGGGGCATGTGCAGGGCGCGCTGGGCATGATGGCGGCCTGGGACCTGAGCCGGTTCGGCCGGTTGCTGGCGGCCCTGCCCGTCCCGCCGACCCTGATCGCCGCGAAGGATGATCCCATGGTGCCGTGCCAGGACAGCCGCAAAGCGGCGGAGCATGCCAGGGGGTCACGCCTGATCCTGGTGGATCGCGGTGGCCATCTTCTGCATGAAGGACGGACCGATCTGGTCAGCGGTCTAGTCGCCGACGCCATCGCCGCCCGCCCTTCCACCACGGTGGACGCGGCATGAACATGATCTATCCATGGCCGCGAACACAGGCCCAGGCCCCCGATCCGTCGCGACCGCAAGCCGTCGTGATCGGGGCCGGCGTGGGCGGCCTGTCCACGGGTGCCCTGCTGGCCGCCCGCGGCTATGGCGTGACCATCATCGACCCGTTGGATGCACCGGGCGGACGGGCCTATGCCCACCGGCTGGACGGGTTTGTCTTCGATGCGGGCCCGACCATCATCACCGCGCCCTGGATGTTCGAGGAGCTGTGGCGGGATTGCGGGGGGCGGCTGGCCGATGATGTGGAACTGCGGCCCTGCATCCCGTTCTACCGCATTCGTTTCGATGACGGAGCCTGGTTCGACTATTCCGGCGATCCGGCCGCGATGGAGGCGGAGGTCGCCCGCTTCAACCCCGCCGATGTGCGGGGTTACCGCAGTTTCATGGCGGAAAGCCGGCGCATCTATGAGGTGGCGTTCGAGCAGCTGGCCCATCGCCCCTTCCACAGCCTGACCTTCACCGCCCGCACGCTTTTGTCGCTGGCGCGGCTGGGTGGCTATCGCTCCGTACATTCGGTCGTTTCAAAGCATTTCCGCAATGATCGGCTGCGCACCATCTTTTCGTTCCATCCGCTGCTGATCGGGGGCAACCCCTATTCCGCCACCTCCTTCTATTGTCTGATCGCGCATCTGGAGAGCCGGTATGGCGTGCATTACGCCATGGGCGGTACCAATGCCCTGGTGCAGGGCATCGCCGGGCTGGTCCGCCGCAATGGCGGCGTCATCCGTCTGGGCGAAACGGTCGAGACGATCCTGACAGAGGGGCGACGGGCCGCGGGTGTGCGCCTGGCCAGCGGCGAGATGATCGCGGCCGATATCGTGATTTCCAACGGCGACCCGGCCACCACCTATGGAAAGTTGCTGCGCCATCATCCAAGGCGACGCTGGACCGATGCCAAGATCGCCCGGGGCGATTATTCCATGGGGCTGTTCGTCTGGTATTTCGGCACCGACCGGCGATATGACGACGTGCATCACCACACGATGCTGTTCGGGCCTCGGTATCGCGGCCTGTTGGACGATATCTTCTGCCTGCAGCGGTTGGCCGATGATTTCAGCCTGTATCTGCATCGGCCCAGCGCCGTGGACCCCAGCGTGGCACCCGATGGCTGCGATGCCTTCTATGTCCTGAGCCCGGTTCCCAATCTGGGCGGGGATGTCGACTGGCAGGAGATGGCGCAGACCTATCGCCAACGCATCGCGGCGCATCTGTCACGCACCATCCTGCCCGACCTGGAGCGCCATATCACTGTTTCCCACATGGCCACACCGCTGGATTTCCGCGACCGCCTGCTGTCCTGGCAGGGGGCCGCCTTCGCGCTGGAGCCGAAATTGCTGCAAAGCGCCTGGTTCCGGCCCCATAACCGCAGCGAGGAACTGGACAATCTGTTCCTGTGCGGGGCGGGCACCCATCCGGGCGCAGGCCTGCCCGGCGTCCTGTCGTCGGCCCGCATTGTCGCCGGTCTGGTGCCGGAACCTGGCGCCTTGGCCAGGGGGAGTATCCCGTGATGAATGAGCGGATGGCCGAGAAAACCGGCGGCAACCCTATGGAGCGGCCCTTGTTGAGCCGGTCCATCCAACAGAATTACGGGTTCAGCGGCGACAGGATTGATCTGGACACTTGTACCGCCTCCATCCGGCGCGGGTCGAAGTCATTCCACATCGCTTCTCTTCTGCTGCCCCGCCGCACCCGGCAGGCGGCCCACGCGCTCTATGCGTTCTGCCGGCATTCCGATGATCTGATCGACGATCCGGAGCGGCGTGCCGACGCGCTGGATCGGCTGCGTGATCGGCTGGACCGGCTTTATGACGGGGTTCCGTGTGACTATGCCTGTGACCGGGCCTTTGCCCGGATCGTGCAGAAACATGCCATCGCCAAATCCATCCCGCTGGCCCTGCTCGACGGGTTCGCCATGGATATGGAGGGGCGGCGGTTTCAAACGATTGGCGAGGTGAAGGATTATGGTGCGCGGGTGGCCTCCACCGTCGGCCTGATGATGTCGCTGGTCATGAATGAAGGCGATGCCTGGACGCTGGCGCGGGCCGCCGATCTGGGGCTGGCCATGCAATTGACCAATATCGCCCGCGATGTGGGGGAGGATGCGCGCAATGGCCGGCTGTATCTGCCGCTGGACTGGTTGCGGGAGGCCGGGATTGATGCCGACGCCTTCCTGGCCGCCCCGTGTTTCACCCAAGCGCTGGGCCAGGTCGTGCAGCGACTGCTGACCACCGCCGATCATCATTATCAGCTGGGTCATGCCGGGATCAACCGGCTTCCCGCCGATTGCCGCCATGCCATCCGCACCGCCGCCCTGACCTATCAGGATATTGGCCGCAGCATCGCGCAGAACGGGTTTGACAGCGTGAGCCAACGCGCCCGTACCACCCTTCCCCGCAAGCTGTCCTTGGTGCTGCAGGCGATGAAACCAGCCTTGCTGCCCCCCGATATCGCCCGCGCGGCGGCAACCGCACCGGCCGACCCCGCCGTGCAGGGTCTGGTGACGGTGGCGGCAGCGTCCTCCCAGGATACCGGGGCCATGGGGAAGCCGCGCCCATACAAGCCTTCAAGTCTGGACAATGTGGCGTCGATCATCCTGCGCCTGCAGCTTCGCAGCCGCCAGGAAAGGCGGGCGCAAAGGCAGGAACGATGGCAGAAAGTGGGGCGCCTTGTTTGAGGATTATTTCGGACTGATTGAGGCGGGGTTCGTCTTTGCCCTGGCTGTCGGATTTTACATCTGGCAACGGCGGGACTTGCGCCGGTATGAGCAGCAGGACCGCGAGAAGCAAAAGCCGGAGGATCGCCAGGACTAGGGTCCAAGTGCCCGCCGCGGCATGCGGAAGGGCAGCATCAACCGCACCAGCGGATGGGACAGCCGCCGGCAATCCAGCGTTTCCTGCATCATGTCGAACCGCTGTCCACCGAGGACCGTCTCCACCCGCGACCGTATATAGAAGGGTGAATCCTCCAGCCGGTTCAGCCGTCGCGGGCTGCTGCCAGGGTCGCAGGCGATACCGGCCCGCACCCCCCAGAAGCCACGCGGCAAGCCCTGACGGTCGGGCATGTCCAGCGGCTGCGGCCCCTGTCCGACGTCATAGCGCAGGGCGAGGCGGCGGCGGGTGCCCTGACACAAAAGCGCGTCATACAGGATCACGGTATCGCCATCGGCGCCTTCAGTGCCGCGCGCCCAATCCCAGCAGATAAAATCCTGCTCAAGCGGGCGGTCCCCATAATTCATGTCGTGATAGGCGCGCCCCTGCCATCCCCCGCCGGGCAGCGCGTCACAGGTAATGGTGGCCGTGGCGCGGGGCATGCGGGGCGACCAGACATGGCGCCCCGCCGGGTCCAGATCGAACAGCCGGTCCGCGCAGATGTCGGGGATCAATTCCACCCGTCCCGACACCATCTTCGGCCACAGACCCTGACCCGGCCAGGGCAAAGCCGTTTCCGTAAAATCGATCAACAGCCGATCACCGCGCATCGACAGGCCGCTGGGCCCAATCCGCAGATCTTGGGCACAGCGACGCAGGCTGCCGCTTCCCCGCTCCGTCATGCACCAGACATTGCCGCCGGGACCGTACAGCGCGATGTTGAACGCCACATGATCATCCGGCCGCCCCCGCCCGGACCATTGATAATAGGGCGAGAAGACGGAGCCGATGAAGGCGATGATGGTCAGCGCGTATTGTCCGCAGTCGCTGACCGCATCGACATACCACCAGTGATAGCCACCGGGCGTGACCGGCCGATCAAAGCCCGATCCGCCATCAGCCTGGCGGCCGCAATCTTGCCCGACAGGGCCGCCATCGGCACCCCCGGCCCTGGATGCACACTGCCGCCCGCCAGATACAGGCCCCGGATCGGACCCGCCGCCGATGGGCGCCGGAACGATGCCATCGCACCGTGCGACGCCATCCCGTACAAGGCCCCACCCGTTCCCGGATATAGCTGGTGGAATCCGTCCGGCGTCGTCACCGACAGGGCCCGCCGGTCGTAGCTCAGCGTCAACCCGTTGGTGGCGAGGCGGCGTTCCATTGAGGACAGACATCGGTCGATCTCGCTTTGCGTATAGGCATGGCTGTCGCCGTCCGCCGGCATGTTCATCAGACTGTAGAGTCGTTCCCCCTTCCCAGCCGCTGGCGGATCCGCCAGATCGCCCCGGTCGGTTCGGTCCTGGGCACAGAGATAGACGGTGGGATCGGCCGGTGGTTGGCGGTGGCGCCGGATGGCATCGAATTCCGCCGCATAATCATCGCTGAAAAATACCGTATGATGCGCCAGCGCCACCCCGTCGGGCCTTGCCAGACCGCAAGCCACAAGGGCCGACAGCGACCGTTCCGCCGGTCGGCGCGGCGGGGATGCCGTCGGGGCCAGCATCGGGTCCAATGCCGCGACATCACCATTGTAAATGACCGCACCGGCGCGCAGATGCTGTAGCTGATCCGTCGTCACGCCGGTGACGGATCGCCCAGACCGATCACGGCTGATGGACACAACCCTTTCACCAAACCGGAATTCCACGCCGGCCGCCTGCGCCAAAGCCGTCAGACGCCGGGCCAGGGCGGCCATGCCCCCATCGATGATCCACACGCCCGCCTGTTCCACATGCGCCACCAGCATCAAGGTGGCCGGCGCCAGGAAGGGAGACGACCCGCAATAGGTGGCATAGCGGCCGAACAGCTGCTGCAGCCGTGGATCGGTGAAGTAACCCGATAGCGCCGACCAGAGCGTGGTGTAGGGCCGCAACGCCATCAGGGCGGCCGGCCGGTGCAGGCCGATGCGGGCCGACAGAGACAGCGGATTGGGCCGCGGCGCGTCGATGAAACTGCGTTCCAGCAACCGGTAAATCCGGGTGGCATCCGCCGCGAAGCGGGCGAAACCCGCCGCCGCCGGCGCGCCCGCAAAATCGCCAATCGCATCCTCTGTCCGGGCCGGGTCGGTGAAGAGGTCCAGTTGTTGACCACCCCGCCAATAATGCCGCGCCAGAGCATCGCAGCGGGTCAGGCGAAGTTCGGCTTCCAGCGCGGTACCGTACCGGGCCAGCAAATCATCGAAGACCCATTTCATGGTCAGGACCGTGGGCCCGGCATCGAACATCCACCCGCCCGCCACCACCTGCCGCAGCTTTCCACCCGGTTCCGCCGCCGCATCAACCACGGTGACACGGTGACCGGCATGGGCCAGCACCAGGGCCGCCGCCAGACCGCCCATCCCGGCCCCCACTATCACAACGGCATCCTCTGTCGCGGTGCAGAAGCCCATAGCGTCCCGCCCCTTCCTCGTGGATTGACATTTCATATCTATGTGTCAATTTATGTTTACACATTTTATTGTCCAGTTGAATTGACAATTATGTGCACGGAGGTCAGCCAATGGATTTGCCTGAGCGCATTGAAGCCGGACTGCAGCTCGCCCTGCGACTTGCGACCGCCAATGGCTGCCCGCCGCTGCTGGCCGAGGGGCTGCGCCACGCGGTGTTTCCCGGGGGCGCCCGCATCAGGCCGCGCCTGTGCCTGGCCGTCGCCACAGCCTGTGGCAACCGGGACCCACAAGCGGCCAATGCCGCCGCCGTCGCCATCGAACTGCTGCACTGCGCCTCGCTGGTCCATGACGACATGCCTTGTTTCGACAATGCGGCGACCCGCCGGGGGAAAGCATCGGTGCATGCGGAATTTGGTGAGGAGATCGCCTTGCTGGTCGGTGACGGTCTGATCGTGGCGGCCTTCGAAACGGTGGCGCGGGAAACAATGCACGCCCCCCGACTGACCGCACCGCTGATCGCCACCATCGCCAAGGCTGTCGGCTCTCCCTATGGGCTGGTCGCGGGCCAGGCCTGGGAGGCGGAGGCGGACATCGACATCTGCCAATATCACCGGGCCAAGACCGCATCCTTGTTCGCCGGTGCCGTATCGACCGGTGCCTTGGCCTCTGGCGGCAACCCGCAGGATTGGTTGACGTTGGCCGATGCGCTGGGCTCGGCGTATCAGGTGGCCGATGATCTGTATGACGCGATGGGCACTACCGGCAGCATGGGCAAACCCGCCGGTCAGGACGGGCGCAACGGCAAGCCGAACATCGTCGCGGCATTGGGCATACCCAAAGCCCTGCATCATTTGCGCACCCTGGTGGAGACGGCCGCCGACAGTGTCCCGGACTGTGCCGGACGCGGGCCGTTCCGCGCCATGATCCTGAACGAGGCGACGCGGCTGATGCCGAAGACCCTGTCTGTCAGCGCCGCCTGACACGAGGCATGGCAACGCACGCGCCCGACGCGGGAAGAATGCCTTTGGCGCTGCGCCTTCGGCTGTGGCGCAACCGGATGGTCGCCGCGCCGGGGGTCCGGCGATGGATCGCGCAGCTGCCGCTGTTGCGCACCATCGGCAACGCCAAGGCCAACACGCTGTTCCGCCTCACCGGTGGCTTCATCTTCTCCCAGGTGCTACTGGCCGGGGTACGGCTGGGCCTGTACAGGGCGCTGCTGAATCAGGCGCTGAAGACCGCCTCCCTGGCCGACCGGCTGTCATTGCCGGAAGAACGGGTACGCCTGTTGCTGCGCGCCAATGCCGCGCTGGACCTGCTGATCGAGATCAGCCCTGACCTGTGGGTCCTGGACGATGCCGGCGTGATCCTGGCGGCCGACCGGGGGCTGGATGCCATGGTGCGCCACCATGCCATGCTCTACCGCGACCTGACCGATCCCGACCAGTTGCTGCGCACAGGCGGGGCGCAGACGGAGTTGCGCCAGTACTGGGCCTATGTGCGGGAGATGGGTGCCGACGGGCCAATGCCTGTGGAGGTGGAAGGCTATTCCACCTTGATGCGGGAGAGCCAGGCCATGATGGCCGATTGCATCCTGGCCAGCCATGATTTCAGTCCCTACCGCGTGCTGTTGGATGTGGGCGGCGGCGATGGCGCGTTTCTGGCCGCCGCGGCCGATGCCCATCCCGGCCTTGGTCTGCGTCTCTTCGACCTTCCCGCCGTGGCCGCACGCGCGGCAAAACACCTGGACACGCTGGGCCTGGGCGGACGGGCGCAGGTCCATGACGGCGATTTCAGCCGCGACGCGGTGCCGGGCGATGCCGATTGCGTAACCCTGGTCCGGGTGCTCTGTGATCACGACGATTCGCGGGTGGAAACCATCCTTGCCAATCTTCACCGATCGCTGCGACCCGGCACCACCCTGATCATTGCCGAAGCCATGGACGGGCCCAGCGAGGGGGCCCGGCTGTCAGCGGCGTATTTTGGTGTTTATTTCCTGGCCATGGGATCGGGACGCTGCCGCAGTGCGCGGGAAATCGCCGGTTTCCTGTCAGCAACCGGCTTTCAATCCATCCGCATCCTCGCCACGCCAAACCCGCTGATCGCCACCATTGTGACCGCGCGCCGATAAGCCCAAGCACCGCTAACTCGAAAAGTGTAAATATTAATTGACAGCTTTATGTGTCAACTTAATATGACATCAACATAATCGGATCGTTTGCCCTGGAGAAGCGCCGGAATGTACGCGACGGCTGTGGTGTTCGAGAAACCGGGAGAGGTCGCCATTCGGCGGCTGGCTCTCCACGCTCCAGGCCCCGGAGACGTCGTGGTCGAAACCATCGCCAGTGGTGTTTCCACGGGCACGGAGAAGATGCTGTTCCAGGGCACAATGCCTCGCTTCCCCGGCATGTCCTATCCGCTGGTACCGGGTTATGAGACGGTCGGGCAGATCATCCACGCCGGTTCGGACTCCGGCCACCGGATCGGCACCCTGGTCTTTGTTCCCGGTGCCAGCTGCTATGCCGATGCGGCGGGCTTGTTCGGGGCCAATGCCTCCACCCTGGTCGTGCCTGGCGCACGGGTGTTCGAGATCGGTTCCGACCTGCAGGATAACGGGGTGCTGCTGGCCCTGGCGGCAACGGCGCACCGTGCGGTGCGGCGGGCGCAGGGGCCGGTTGGCTTGGTCGTGGGCCATGGCGTGCTGGGCCGCCTGATCGCCCGCACGGTGATGGCCTTGGGTTCTGCCGCCCCGGTTGTCTGGGAAACCGCCGCCGCCCGTCGCACGGGCGCCACCGGCTATGCGGTGGTGGATCCCGGTGATGATGGCGACGCCCGCTATGGCACGGCCATCGATGCCAGCGGTGATGCCGACGCCATCGACGCCATTATCACCCGGCTGCGCAAGCCGGCGGAACTGATCCTGGCCGGGTTTTATGGGGAGCGGGTCGGTTATGCCTTCGCCCCCGCCTTCATGCGGGAACTGACCCTGTCCATCGCGGCGGAATTCCGTCCCGAGGATGTTTCCGCCGTTATCGGCCTGGTGGAAACCGGGCGCCTGTCCCTTGACGGGTTGCTGACGCACCGGGCCGCGCCGGCCCAGGCGTCATCGGCCTACGCAACCGCGTTCAACGATTTCGGCTGCCTGAAAATGGTGATCGACTGGAGGAAAGCCGCATGAGCCTTGATCTGGACGTCCGCAGCAGCCCGAAAACCATGAGCAGGCGCCTGCGTGA
Source organism: Niveispirillum sp. GW835-FHT14G11 (assembly GCF_058793615.1). Taxonomy (NCBI): domain Bacteria; kingdom Pseudomonadati; phylum Pseudomonadota; class Alphaproteobacteria; order Rhodospirillales; family Azospirillaceae; genus Niveispirillum; species Niveispirillum sp. GW835-FHT14G11. The sequence goes on along the minus strand of NZ_JBXAFZ010000007.1, from coordinate 281,829 downwards.
AGAGGCGGCCATCGAACCCGATGCGCCGCATGTCGGCAAGGTCACCAAGCAAACCCAGATCATCGCCATCTATGGCAAGGGCGGCATCGGCAAGAGCTTCACGCTGGCCAACCTGTCCTACATGCTGGCACAGCTGGGCAAGAAGGTGCTGCTGATCGGCTGTGATCCGAAAAGCGACACGACCTCGCTGCTGTTCGGCGGTCGCGCCTGCCCCACCATCATCCAGACGGCGTCGCGCCGCAAGGATGCGGGCCAGGAAGTGTCCATCTCCGACGTCTGCTTCAAGCGCGATGGCGTCTTCGCGATGGAACTGGGCGGGCCGGAAGTGGGCCGCGGCTGCGGCGGGCGCGGCATCATCCATGGGTTCGAGACCCTGGAAAAGCTGGGCTTCCATGAATGGGATTTCGACTTTGTCCTGCTGGATTTCCTGGGCGACGTGGTCTGCGGCGGCTTCGGCCTGCCGATCGCCCGCGACATGTGCCAGAAGGTCGTGGTGGTCGGCTCCAACGATCTCCAGTCGCTCTATGTCGCCAACAATGTCTGCTCGGCGGTGAAGTATTTCCGCAATCTGGGCGGCAATGTCGGGGTGGCGGGGCTGGTCATCAACAAGGATGACGGCACCGGTGAGGCGCAGGCCTTTGCGGATGCGGTCGGTATCCCGGTCCTGGCCTCCATCCCGCAGGACGAGGATATCCGACGCAAAAGCGCCAATTACCAGATCATCGGCACGCCCGACAATCGCTGGGGTCCGCTGTTCGAAGCGCTGTCGATCAATCTGGCGGAAGCTCCGCCGGTGCTGCCGCGCCCGCTGGACCAGGACGGCCTGCTGGGCCTGTTCGATGCCAGCCAGACGGGCGGCAGTTTCCAGCTTGAGCCGGCGACGCCGGAGGATATGTGCCCTGCGGGTGCGCTGAAACGCGCCTCGCTCGAAGTCATCTATGACCGGGTCTGAGGGGCACACAAGATGGACGACCAGCCTTTGGACTTCACACGCGACGCTGCCGGCGAGACGGCCCTTTCGGGGGACGACGGACACTTTGCCACTGCCGCCGGGTGCCATGGTGGTGTCGAACTGTCGCGTGCCGCCGCCCGTGCGGCCGGCAATGACGAGGTGATGGACCGGCTGGAACGCGATTACCCCAAGGGGCCGCACGACCAGCCGCAATCCATGTGCCCGGCCTTTGGGTCATTACGGGTGGGCCTGCGCATGCGGCGGGTGGGTACCATTCTGTCGGGCTCAGCCTGCTGCGTCTATGGCCTCACCTTCACCTCGCATTTCTATGGCGCCAAGCGCTCCGTTGGCTATGTGCCGTTCAGCTCGGAGACGCTGGTCACCGGCAAACTGTACGAGGATATCGTCGAGGCGGTGCATCTGATGGCCGATCCGGGTCGGTTCGATGCCGTCATCGTCACCAATCTCTGCGTTCCCACCGCCTCTGGCGTGCCGCTGAAAATGCTGCCGAAGGAGATTGACGGGGTCCGCATCATCGGGATCGACGTGCCGGGTTTCGGTGTGCCCACGCATGCGGAGGCCAAGGATGTGCTGTCGGGCGCCATGCTGGCCTATGCACGGCAGGAGGCGGAAGCCGGGCCGGTGCAGATGCCACGTGCGGGCCTGAAGGACAAGCCGACGGTGACGCTGGTGGGCGAAATGTTCCCCGCCGACCCGGTGGTGATCGGCAGCATGCTGGACCCGATGGGGCTGGCCGTGGGGCCGACCATTCCGGTGCGCGAATGGCGCGACCTTTATGGTGCGCTGGACTGCGCGGTCGTGGCCGCCATCCACCCGTTCTATACGGCGACCTTTCGGGAATTCACCGCTGCCGGCCGGCCCATCGTCGGCTCTGCCCCCATCGGCCTGGACGGCACCGACGCCTGGCTGTCGGCCATCGGGCAGCAGTGCGGAGTGCCACAGGGCCGGATCGATCAGACCCGCAACGCCATGCGCGCTGCCATTTCGGCGGGCCTTGCCGCCAACCGCATCAAGGGGCGCATTACCCTGTCGGGCTATGAAGGGTCGGAATTGCTGGTTGGGCGCCTGCTGGTCGAACTGGGTGCGGACCTGCGCTATGTCGGCACGGCGTGTCCGAAGACGCCCTACAACAGTGACGATGCGGAATGGCTGGCGGCCAAGGGCGTGATCATCCGCTTTCGCGCCTCGCTGGAACAGGATTTGGCGGCGTTTGCGGAATTCAAGCCCGATCTGGCCATCGGCACCACGCCGGTGGTGCAGAAGGCCAAGGAGGCAGCAACGCCGGCACTTTACTTCACCAACCTGATCTCCGCCCGTCCCCTGATGGGTCCGGCCGGGCCGGGGTCCCTGCCGTCGGTCATCAACGCGGCCATCGCCAACAAGCCGCGTTTCGATGCCATGAACGCGTTCTTCGAAGGGGTCGGCACGGGCGATGCCGCCGGCATCTGGGAAGACGTGCCCCAGGACCGCAGCGCATTCCGTCGCAAATACGGCGCCCGTGTCAACCAATCGCGCAATGCGGTCGAGAATGGAGATAGCGTCGGATGCTGATCCTCGACCATGACAGAGCCGGCGGCTATTGGGGCAGCGTCTACGCCTTTACGGCGATCAAGGGGCTGCAGGTGATCATCGACGGCCCGGTGGGCTGCGAGAATCTGCCCGTCACCTCCGTCCTGCACTATACCGACGCCCTGCCCCCGCATGAGCTGCCCATCGTGGTCAGCGGCCTGTCGGAAGATGAGCTGGGCCGCCATGGCACCGAAGGGGCCATGAAACGGGCACGGCTGGCGCTGGACCCGAACCTTCCGGCCGTCGTCGTCACCGGGTCGATTGCCGAGATGATCGGCGGTGGCGTGACGCCGGAAGGGTCGAATATCGTTCGCTTCCTGCCACGCACCATCGATGAGGATCAGTGGCAGAGCGCCGACCGCGCCCTGAAATGGCTGTGGACGGAGTTCGGGCCGAAGGGCGGCAAGGTCCCTGCCCCGCGCCGCCGCCCGGAAGGGGCCAAGCCGCGGGTCAATATCATCGGCCCGATCTATGGCACCTACAACATGCCGTCCGACCTAGCCGAAATCCGCAGGCTGGTTGAGGGGTTGGGGGCGGAGATCAACATGGTCTTCCCCCTGGGAAGCCATGTGGATGATGTGCGTAAGCTGGCTGATGCCGATGCCAATATCTGCCTTTACCGCGAATTCGGACGCCTGCTGTGCGAAAGCCTGGACCGGCCCTATCTGCAGGCACCCATCGGCATCCATTCCACCACGGCCTTCCTGCGCCAGTTGGGCGAGATGCTGGGGCTGGACCCGGAGCCCTTCATCCGCCGTGAAAAGCACACGACGCTGAAGCCGCTTTGGGATTTGTGGCGTTCGGTGACACAGGATTTCTTCGGTACGGCCAGTTTCGCCGTGGTGGCGGGCGAGACCTATACGCGGGGCGTGCGCAATTTCCTGGAAGAGGAGATGGGCCTGCCCTGCGCCTTCGCGATACAGCGAAAGCCGGGGGTCAAGACCGACAATGATGCGGTGCAGGACATGGTCACGGGCAAGCCACCGATGATCATGTTCGGGTCGTTCAATGAGCGCATGTACATGGCCGAACGCGGCCAGCGCGGCAAGTTCATCCAGCTCTCCTATCCCGGCGCCATCGTCCGCCGCCATACCGGCACGCCGGTCATGGGCTATTCCGGGGCGTCCTGGTTGATCCAGGAGGTCTGCAATTCCCTGTTCGACATGCTGTTCGACATCCTGCCCCGGGCGGGAGAACTGGACGCCATCGAGCCCACGACGACACGTGCCGGCAGCGCGCTGCCCTGGTCGCCGGATGCCCAGGCGCTTTTGGAACAGCGGATCAGCGCTGAGCCCGTCCTGGTCCGGATTTCGGCGGCCAAGCGCCTGCGCGAGGCGGCGGAGCGCGAGGCGCGCCGGGATGGCGCGCATTTGGTCACGGTGGGCCATGTCAAAGGGGCCGCCAGCGTACACGCGTAAAGACGTAATCAAGATGCCGTCGGGGGACGGCAGCGGGAGGATGAGATGACATTCAGCATCGGACACGGCGCGGCAAGGGACCGCCAGTTGGAGCGCGTGGAAATGCGCCTCGTCTTCCTGATTTTCTACCCGCTCTGCCTGGTCGCCGCGATGATGGGCCGGATCACCCTGGTTTTCGACCGCGAAGGCGCACACCCCGCGCACTCTATCTTTGCCGAGGCCCGCTCGTCGGCCCACGCCGCCATCGGTTACGCGTTCAACGTGTAACTCCTTGCTTGCCGGTGTGCTCGACACCGTCAAAAACCCGGCAGCGCTGCTTCGGCGGCACCGCCGGAACCCCGCCGCGGGGGTGCCGCGGCATTCGAGACTAGGAGGTGAATTTGATGGCTGACTCATCAAACCTCTCACTTTCGGGTCTGACCGAAAGCGAAGCTCGCGAGGTCCATTCGTTCTTCATCCAAGGCTTCCTGATCTTCACGGTGATCGCGATCGCCGCGCATGTTCTGGTCTGGATGTGGCGTCCATGGATCCCTGGGCCGAATGGCTATGCCTCTCTCGAAGGCATTTCCCAGACGGCACAATCACTTCTGCCGATGATCGGCTAGGGAGAAAGCGACATGTGGAGAATCTGGCTGATGTTCGATCCGCGCAAGACGCTGGTCGCACTGTCCGTGTTTCTGTTCACGCTCGCCATCCTGATCCATTTCATCCTGTTGAGCACTGAACGGTTCAACTGGCTGGAGGGCAAGCCCCTCAAGACCAGCGCGATCGAACATTCGCTTTTCCAGGATGCGGATCAACAGAGCATCGGCTGAGACCCAGGACGGCAGCAGGCGTGGCCGGTGACGGCCCCGCCCGCCGCCAACCTTCATCAAAAGACATCGCCAACTGGATGACCAACTGGCTGGCCTCTCTCGGAGGGCACGTACATGGCGCTGCTCAGTTTTGAACGCAAATATCGCGTGCGTGGTGGAACGCTGATCGGCGGCGACCTGTTCGACTTCTGGGTCGGGCCCTTCTATGTCGGGTTCTTCGGCGTCACCACCGCCTTTTTCGCCACCTTGGGCACGGCCCTGATCCTGTATGGCGCGGCCATCGGCCCCACCTGGAACATCTGGCAGATTTCCATCGCCCCACCCGACCTCTCCTACGGTCTGGCCCTGGCGCCCCTGAAACAGGGCGGGCTCTGGCAATTGATCACCGTCTGCGCGCTGGGGGCCTTCATCTCCTGGGCATTGCGGGAGGTGGAGATCTGCCGCAAGCTGGGGATCGGCTATCACGTACCGTTTGCCTTCTCCTTCGCCATCTTCGCCTATACGACGCTGGTGGTCTTCCGCCCGCTGCTGCTGGGCGCCTGGGGGAACGGTTTTCCGTACGGCATCTTCAGTCACCTCGACTGGGTGTCGAATGTCGGGTACCAGTATCTGCACTTCCATTATAATCCCGCGCACATGATCGCCGTGTCGTTCTTCTTCACGACGACATTCGCGCTGTCGCTGCATGGCGGTTTGATCCTGTCGGCCGCCAATCCGGGTGCCGCCCTTGATGAACCGGGCGGCCAAGCCGAGGTGAAGACTCCGGAATATGAAGACACCTTCTTCCGCGACATCATCGGCTATTCGATCGGCACGCTGGGCATTCACCGGCTGGGCCTGATCCTGGCGCTGAATGCCGGGTTCTGGAGTGCGGTCTGCATCATCATCAGTGGGCCCTTCTGGAACAAGGGCTGGCCCCAGTGGTGGAACTGGTGGCTTGAACTTCCGATCTGGCGCTGAGGAGGACGTGTGATGGCACAATATCAGAACATCATCACCCCGATCCAAGTCAGCGGCCCGGCCGAAGAAGGCATGCCGCTGCCCCGGGGGGACAGTCCGCGTAGCGGAAAACCATTCTTCGTGCGTCTGTTCGGCATCATCGGCAATGCCCAGATCGGGCCGATCTATCTGGGATATCTGGGCACCCTGTCGCTGGTCTTCGGCTTCATCGCGTTTGAGATCATCGGTCTCAACATGCTGGCCTCGGTCGGCTGGGATCCGATTGAATTCGTCCGGCAGCTTTTCTGGCTGGGCCTGGAGCCGCCGGCGGCCAAATATGGGCTGAAGGTGCTGCCGCCCCTGGCGGAAGGCGGATGGTGGCTGATCGCCGGCTTCTTCCTGACACTGTCCGTGCTGCTCTGGTGGGTGCGGGTCTATCGCCGCGCCCGGCAGCTGGAAATGGGCACGCATGTCGCCTGGGCCTTTGCCTCGGCCATCTGGCTGTTCCTGGTGCTGGGCTTCATCCGTCCGCTGCTGATGGGCAACTTCTCAGAGGCGGTGCCGTTCGGCATCTTCCCGCATCTGGACTGGACGGCGGCCTTCTCAATCCGCTACGGCAATCTCTATTACAACCCGTTCCACTGCCTCTCCATCGTCTTCCTCTATGGCTCCGTCCTGTTGTTCGCCATGCATGGCGCGACGATCCTGGCGGTCGGCAAATATGGCGGCGAGCGGGAGCTGGAGCAGATCACCGACCGCGGCACCGCCTCGGAACGGGCTGCCCTGTTCTGGCGCTGGACGATGGGTTTCAACGCCACCATGGAATCCGTGCATCGCTGGGCCTGGTGGTTCGCCATCCTCACCCCGCTGACGGGCGGCATCGGCATCCTGCTGACCGGCACCGTGGTCGACAATTGGTACCTGTGGGGCGTCAACCACGGGCTTGTCTCACCGCTGCCCGACATGTGGCCCAACGTCGTCGATCCGGCGCAATAAGGGAGGGAGGACCATGAAACTCTGGTTACCATTCGCCACCTCCGCCGGCGCCTTGCTGGCCGTGGCCAGCTTCGTCGGCGCCGGCTGGGACGCACCGCCCGTGGCCAGCGAACAGATCGGTTTCCGCGGCACCGGCATGTACCACCATCGCGACGTGGAGACGGAGGCAGCCTTGAAGGCTGCCAATGTCGCCCCGCCCGCCCCATGGCAGGCCGATCCGTTCGGCGACAAGGCCTCCGCCCTTTATCAGAATGTCCAGGTTCTGGGCCATCTGTCCGGCGACCAGTTCAACCAGTTCATGGCCTCCATCACCGAATGGGTGGCACCGGAGGCGGGTTGCAACTACTGCCACAATCCGGAAAACCTGGCGTCGGATGAGGTCTATCAAAAAGTTGTCGCCCGCCGCATGATCCAGATGACCCAGTCGATCAATGTCGACTGGAAGGCGCATGTCGGCGAAACCGGCGTCACCTGCTATACCTGCCACCAAGGCAAGGGTGTGCCGGCGCAGGTCTGGAGCACCACCCTGGATCCGAAGCCGGCGGGCAACATGACCTCCAACCGCAGCGGCCAGAATGTCGTCGCGGTCAATGCCGGCAAAACCGCCATGTCGCAGAACGCCCTTTTGGACTATCTGGTGGGCGACAAGCCGATCCGGGTCCATTCAACCACGGCCCTTCCCACCGGCGGCAACACCGCCGGCACCAAGGAAACCGAAGAAACATGGTCGCTGATGCTGCACATGTCGGAATCCCTCGGTGTGAACTGCACGACCTGCCACAATACCCGCGCCTTCAATGATTGGGACCAGAGCCCGCCGCAGCGGGTCACCGCCTGGCACGGCATCAAGTTGGCCCGCCATCTGAATGTCAATTACATGCAAGGGCTAACCCCCGTCTTCCCCGCCAACCGCAAGGGACCGGAGGGTGATGTCCTGAAGATTGGCTGCGGGACCTGTCACAATGGCGTGCAGAAGCCGCTCTATGGCGTGTCCATGCTGAAGGACTATATCGACGCCGTGGCGGTCAAGGGCTCGACCGACGTGCCCAATTTCAGCACCTATATTCCTGGCAAAACCGAGATGCTGGGCGGCGGCGCCACAACGTCCATAACCCAGCCGTAAGGGACCTGCGGGCCGGGCCCGCAGCGACCCTGTCATGGGCCGCGTCGTTCCCCCATGACAGCGACAACTCCAAAGGGGGAGCCCCATGTGGCTCCCCCTTTTTTCTTCTTTGCAGGGCGCTTGTCAGGCAGACAACGCACAATGTCGTGCGGGTCCGGAACCTGTCCGGCTGACAGGTCTTCGGTTTTCATCAGGCGGGAATAGGGGCGATCAGGCTGCCTGATCGAAGGACAGGTCCGGAAACCGGTCCAGATAGATCCGCAGCCAGGGTGTGAAACGCTGCGGATCGCGCGCGATTTCGCGCCGAAGGTTGCTCAGGCTGATCCAGCGCGTCGCCTCAACCTCTTCAGGGTTGGGCGACGGCACCAGACGGGTGCGGTCAGCCGATGCGCTGAACAATGTCACCCGCTCATGCTCGCGCAGGCCGTCGCCGACATCGGCCTCATAATCGACGGTCAGGTGCCGGTTCAGCGGCAGCGAGATGCCCAGTTCCTCGTTCAGCCGGCGGGCGGCGCAATCTTCCACCGTCTCCCGCCAATGGGGATGGCTGCAGCATGTATTCGCCCACAGCCCACCGCAATGATACTTCCCCCGGGCCCGCCTCTGAAGCAGCAGCAGGTCGCCGTCAAAGACGAAGACCGAAACCGCCAGATGAAGCTGGCCCGTGATATGGGCATGCATCTTCTCGATCGGATAGAGCGATCCGTCGGCGGCCACCGCCGGAATGACGATCGGCCTCTCGATCATGCCCATGGCTGTCTCCCGTGATCAGGCGACTTGCCGTGCCAACGCACATTGCGACCAGAGCGACGACAGTGCATTGGCCAAGTGGCGAATGTCGGCGTCGGTATGCAGCGGCGTCGGCGTGATGCGCAGCCGTTCCGTACCCACCGGCACGGTGGGGTAGTTGATCGGCTGCACATAGATGCCGAACTGATCCAGCAGGATGTCGGAGATCCATTTGCACTTGGCGGCGTTACCCACCATCACCGGCACGATATGGCTGGGATTGGACATATGCGGGATGCCGCGGGCATCAAGGGCATGACGGACCTGGGCCACCACGGCCTGGTGGCGCGTGCGTTCGATCTGGCTTTCCTTCAGATGCCGGATGGCCACCGTGGCACCTGCCGCCAGTGCCGGCGGCAGGGCTGTGGTGAAGATGAAGCCCGACGCGAAGGAGCGGACGAAATCCACCAGAACCTCTGAACCGGTGATATAGCCGCCCATGCAGCCATAGGCCTTGCCCAGCGTGCCCTCGATGACCGTGATCCGGTCCATCAGCCCCTCGCGTTCGGCCACACCGCCGCCGCGAGCCCCGTACATGCCGACGCCATGCACTTCGTCCAGATAGGTGATGGCGCCGAACTCATCGGCCACATCGCAGATCTCGCGCATGGGGGAGATATCGCCATCCATGGAATAGACGGATTCAAACGCCACCATCTTGGGCAGCTTGGGATCGTCGGCCGCCATGAGTTGGCGCAGATGGCGGTAGTCATTGTGCCGGAAGACGCGCCGCTCACAGCCGGAATGCCGGATGCCCTCGATCATCGAGGCATGGTTCAGCGCATCGGAATAGACGATGATCCCCGGAATACGCGACAGCAGGGTGCCCAGTGCGGCCCAGTTGGAGACATAGCCGGAGGTGAAGATCAGCGCCGCCTCCTTGCCATGCAGGTCGGCCAGTTCCTTCTCCAGCTGGACATGGTAATGGTTGGTGCCGGAAATGTTGCGGGTGCCGCCGGCCCCCGCCCCGCATTTGGCGATGATCTCCGTCATCCGGGCCGTCACCTTCGGGTGCTGGCCCATGCCCAGATAATCATTGGAGCACCAGACGGTGACCTCCCCCGTCTCGCCCTCGGCCCGATGGACGGTCGCCCTGGGAAAGGCACTGCACTGACGCTCCAGTTCGGCGAAGACACGGTAATTGCCCGCTGTCTTCAAGTCGCGCAATGCCTGTTGCATGTGAGCGAAAACGTCCATTTTCAATCCCCTTTCCGTCCCTGTATCCCAGATTTATTGCCGTTTGTCGGCCGCCGGCCCGACGATGGGCGGGCGGCCATGTTTGCCCCCACCCGGCACCGCCCAGCGCCAGAGCGCCGTATCGGAAACGGGAAGGACAAGAACCAGATGTTCAAGGATGGCCAGCGCCATGAAGGTCGCCAGCAATGAGTGCCCGACCACAGAATGATCCTGTGTCGCCTCGTTGGCCGCGATGACCAGCAGCGTGAACAGGCCCACCGCCCCCGCCATCAGCAGGTAGAAAAGCGGTGTCAGGCGATCCGTCCTGAAATAGCTTTTCAGATGGGCGATGCGGCTTGGCATCAACTCACTCACCGCGTTGGGCGCACCGAAGAAGATCAGCAGCTTGGCGGAAATCCGCATGCCCCACAGCAGACCGAAGGCCGCCAGACCGAACAGGTTGGGGTTGTCTGCCAGCAGCAGCCAAAGCCCAAGCCCGGTGATCAGAATGGCGATCTCATGATCGCAGATCGCTTCCCACGCCGCCCGAAACCGGGCGAAGCCCGACAGGGCCGGCGGGCATTCGCCCGACCGTCCACCCATCAGCACGCCGGTCAGAAACGCCGCCTCATGCCAGGCCCACACCAGCAAGGCCCCGAAGAACCCGGCATAGGAGCCGAAGGACGTCATCTCCTGCGCGCCGATCCACATCAGGCCAATGCCGGCGACACCGAACAGTGTCATCAACGGCATCACCTGTCCCGGCCCCCAGTTGCCGCGCTCGGTCCGATGCACCATGGCCAGCACAAGCCCGGTCGACAGCCACCAGACCATGATGGCGATCAGCACAACGATGACCGGGTTGGTGATTTCCATGGCGCCCTACCAGACCGGCAGCAGGCGCGAGGTTGCGGGGATCGCGTTCGTCTTGGCCGGTATCGCATACATGCGCAGGAAGTTGATACCCGCCGCCGCCGCCCACCAGGCCTTACCGACCGCGCCCACCACGCCGCCGCGCTGCCTGGCGGCCATCATGCGGCGGTTGATGCGCTCCATGCGCCGGAACCCCTCGCACAGGGCCGGGCTGTCCAGATCCAGGACCAGCGGGAAGCATTGGCGCGAAATCTCCGACGTCAGGCGGAAGACCCGCATATCGTAATCATCGATATCCACGCCCATGGCGGCGTGAAAGGCCGGCCGCATATGGTCGCGCACATACATGGTGGCAAAGACGGCCAGCAGGAAGAACTTGATCCACAGCTTGTTGACCCCCTGCATATGCCGCGCATCGGAGCGGATGATCAGGGAGAAGGCCTCGCCATGTGAGAATTCGTCATTACACCATTCCTTGAACCACTTGAAAATCGGGTGGAACCGGCGGTCCGGGTTCTTCTCCAGATGGCGGAAGATGGTGATGTAACGGGCATAGCCGATCTTTTCCGACAGGTAGGTGGCGTAATAAATGAACTTCGGCTTGAAGTAGGTGTATTTCTTGGCCTTGGCCAGGAAGCCCATATTGACGCCGATGCCGAAATCCTTCAGCGCATCATTGATGAAGCTGGCATGGCGGGACTCATCCCGGCTCATATAGCCGAACAGCTCACAGATTTCTTTGTTGGTGCCCCGGCGCTTCATTTCCTTGTACAGCACGCAGCCGGAAAATTCCGATGTCAGGGAGGAAACCAGGAAATCGATCAGCTCTTCCCGAAGCGCCGGCTCAAGATCGTTGATATTGATATTGTCCCAATCGGCATTGCGGCGGAAATGTCCGCGGTTGGGGTCGCTGCGCATCTGGGCGATCAGGGCATCCCATTCCGCCCGCACCGGCTCCACATCGATCCGATCCATTTCGTCGAAATCGGTGGTGTAGAAACGCGGCGCCAGCATGGTGGAAACCAGCGCGCTGCGCGTGGTGTCGTTCACGGCCGCCAGCTTTTCCTCGATGGAGGATTCATGGTCCTGGAGATCGGCCTTCAATGCGTGGCTCATGACAATGCCCTCTCCGTGAAGTTGAATTCGCACAGTTCCAGCATGTCCAGGTCGCCCGTGGCCCGGGTCCAGGCCCGTTCCAGCGCGCCGGCCCGGGTGATGGTGGCCTGCCGGCGGAAGCTGCGGCTTTGGCCATAGGGGACCTGCACCGGTGCGCCATGGACCAGCACCTCGTCACCCGGATGGATGATGGTGCCATTGTCGAAGCGCAGATGCGCACCCAGCGCCTCGAAATTATTGTTGATCTCGACCGTGCAATCGACGATCTCGCGCCGTCGCATCAGGGCAAAGACAGGGTTCATGGCTTTGGTCCCCCTTGTTGCAGGCCCAGCAGGGCGGCAAACGCTGCTGCATTGTCGCGGCCGAAAGCGTCAAGATAGATGCGCTCACCCGTCGCCGTGTCAGACAGGCTGACCCGACCGGACTCCCACCGGATCAGACGGTAGGGCGCGTCCTTGGGTGCTGCGGCCACATCGCGCATCCGTTCAAAGGCGCGCAGCGATCCCCGCACGAACCCACCCTGGTCAACGGGATAATCGGCGATCACCGCCCCCGTTGCGGCATCCGTGACCATCACCCTGTCGCCCGGTGCGCGGGTGATGGTGATGTCACGGATGGCGACCGGGCGGCTGGCCTCCTCACGCACGACGCCGATCCCGGTCTCCTGACCGAACATCACGGCGGCAGTGGCGAAGATCAGAAGCGTGGCGGTGGACAGCAATATCCAGCGCGGGAACCGGTTCGTCCCCCGCCGCTTCCGGCTGTCGAGATAACCCAGGCTGAGCGCGGATCGCATCATCCCCTCCTATTCCGCATCGACAGTGTGCAGGACGGTAGCAACCGAATTGGCCGCCACCAGCAGGCGCGGATGGTCGGACCGGGCGCTGGCATGCCGGCCATAGGCCAGCGTCAGAATGGCGGCGACGGCTTCGGCATCGGGCAGGCAGATCAGGCTGGGTTCCGGCGAGGCGAAGCGCCAGCCGCGCACATGCGGCCATTGCACCATCCAGGACAGGCGGTACCCCTTGCGCAGGGCCATGGCGATGGTGCCGCTCCTGCCCCCCAGACGGCCCAGCGCCACCGTGCCGATCTGGGCGAAAGGCAGGTTCAGGGTCATCGACAAGGCGACGCCGAACCGCATCACTACGCGCTCGCTGGTCACGGTGTACAGCGTCGTCCGCTCCACCGCCCAGGCGAACAGTTCCAGCAGACCCAGCGCCAGTGCCGCCAGACCGATCAGGACGGCGACCGAAAACAGGATGCCGCCCGCCGGCTGGCCATCGGCCACACCGGCAACCGCGGCCCAGAGCGCCAGCACGACGAAATAGCCACCGATCCAGGTGCCTTTCAGCACATGCTTGACCACCAGCCGGGCCGATGGGCGCCCCTGCCAGAGGATGTCCTCCCCCGCTGGAAGATGCCCCGGCAGGCCGGGAACCGGCTCGATCTCATGTTCACGGGCGATGAACTGTTTCACAGCAGCGACTCCTGTCTGTCACTGACAGCGTACAGCAGACCGGCGCCGTAATAGGCGGCGATCTTGTCTTCCTCCCGCAGGGTCACGGTCGCCGCCTGGGCCGTGGCCGGCACGTCGGCGAACTGTGCCGCCGTGATGGCGTGGACATAGAGCTGACGGCGGTTGCCGCGCCCGGTCCGGATCACCACGAAATTGTTGGGCAGCAGCACGGTGTGCGGCACACCGCCTGAAACGACCGCCACCTCGTAATAGCGGATCAGATGCTCGGACCGGTCCACCCAGACATCGCTGACGGTGCCGGCCACCTGGCCGTCGCAGGCGATGACCGACAGGCCGCGCGGGTCGGTCTGCCCTGGCGCGATGGCAAAACCCTCGGCATGGCGCAGCGGCACGATACGGGGATCGCCATGGGCGGTCATGTCGGGCCGTTCCGCCCGCTCCGCCCAGGAACCGGGGCCGATGCCGGCCAGCAGCGGGTTGCCCACGGGCTCCACCGGATAGCCGGGCGCCTTGGCAAAACGCTTGGCCGACAGCGGCCGTGTGTCACGCACAAAGTCCGGCGCCTGCTTGGTGCCCTGACCATGCGGCAAGACGAAGGTCTTCTTCGGCGGGATGAACAGGAACGGCTTCTTGTTGTACCGCCCGGTCGCATCCTCCTCCAGCGGGTAACCCTCCCGCCGGTCCTCCTGGCGGAGATACCAGAGGAGGCCCGCGAAGAAAATCCAGAAGGCGTAGAGCACCATCTGCGCCACATCAAGGTTGCCGCCGAGAGAACCGGTCATGTTTTTCCCTCCATTGATGGCGCAGGTACCGGCGGTCAGCCGGGCATCTCCACCAGGCCCAAACGCATGTCACCAGAATTGCTGGCCCGATAGCGCAGCCCCGTCAGGGGGCCGATCACGGCCAGGCAGACGAACAGAAGCACGATTTCAAACGCATAAACGGTGAGATAGCCCGCCGCCCGGGTCACCATCGCCTCGCCCAGACGGCCATCCAGGGCCAGGGCATTGACGCCGTTCTTGATGATGCCGCCAGCCAGCAGGCTGCAGCCCATGGCCGTGGCCTGAACCGCCCCCCAGGCACCCACGACAATGCCGCTTTCCGATCGCGCCGACAGCGCCATGGCGCCCAGCAGCGTGCCCACGGAAAACAGCCCGCCGCCCAGGCCGACAGCGGCAGCGCCCCCATAGAACAGGCCACGCATCCCCAGCGGTTCGGCCAGGATGATCAGGGAGAAGGCGGTGATACCGATCAGCAGGCCGCGCGCGGCGATACGGTACATCTCCCCACCCGCCTGCAGGCTGTGCGCGGCCCAGGCGAAGCCGGCCATGGTGCCCGCCGCCCAGAAGCCGGTCAGCAGCGTGGTCCGCCCCACCGACATGCCCAGGATTTCACCGCCATAGGGTTCCAGCAGGATATCCTGCATGGAAAAGGCCGCCGATCCGACCGCGACGGCCAGCAGCAGGCGGACGGTGCCCGGATCGCTGCGATACTGGCCTAGCGCTTCCCAGAAGCCGGCGCGGGTGCCGCGCTCCGCAATCCGGGCGGGGTTGCGCGCCTCCTGCTTCCAGATGGCAATGACGTTCAGCGCGATGGTGAAGACCGCCGTCCCCTGGATCACCTGGATCAGGTGCATGGCGGAGAAATCCACCAGTGCTACGGAGTAGAAGGCCGATGCGCCGATCATCCCGACCAGCAGCATGACATAGAGCAGCGCCACCACCCGTGGCCGCTTTTCCGCCGGGACCAGATCGCTGGCCAGGGCCAGCCCCGCCGTCTGGGACATATGCATGCCGAACCCGGTCAGCATGAAGGCCAGGAAAGCCCCAGCCGCCCCTGCCCATTCCGGCCCCACCGTCTGCGATTGCAGCAGCAGCAGGGCAAACGGCATGATGGCCAGCCCCCCGAACTGCAACAGGCTGCCCAGCCAGATATAGGGGACACGCCGCCAGCCCAGCACCGACCGGTGCGCATCGGACCGGTAGCCGAAGAACAGCCGCAACGGGGCCGCCAGCACGGGAATGGCGATGGCGGCCGAGACCAGTTCCACCGGCACACCCAGTTCAACGATCATCACCCGGTTCAAGGTGCCGTTCAGCAGCACCAGCACGCAGCCGACCGAGATCTGGAACAGGGCCAGCCGCAGCAGGCGCGACAGCGGCATGTCCACCGACGCCGCATCCGCAAACGGCATATAGCGGGTCCCCAGCTTCTGCCAGAGGCCGATCATTCTGCGGTTGGCGGCGCCCATGCTCATGGCCGGAAGATCTCCATCGCCTGGGATTTGTAAAATCCGATGGAGACCCGCTCCGTCCGCCCGACCAGCCAGCCCTTCATGTCCGGTCGGGCAACAAGGGCCTCGACCAGATCGTCGGTATCCACCGGATAGATGGAGGGGGAGCGGTTGCCACGCGGGAAGGCGCGGCCCGCCGCCAGCATGGTGCGCAGGAAGCGCGACCCAGGCGCCAGAGTGAAAACCATCTTGCGACCGGTACGCGATGCCAGCTGTTCCAGCACCTGCGTGGCATGTGCGGCGTCATAATGGATCAGCACATCCATGGCCACCACGGCATCGAACCGGCCATGGCGCGCATCCAGCATGTCGCCGCTGTCGAACCGCACCGTGCCCCCGCGCGCGCCGGCGGGGCGATGGTCGGCCGCGCGCTGACGGGCGAAATCCACCATCTGGGCCGACAGGTCGATGCCCAGCACATCGGCGCCACGATCCATCAGTTCCAGCGACATCACACCCGACCCGCAGCCCGCATCCAGGATGCGCCAGCCCGTCAAATCCTTCGGCAGCCAGCCCATCAGGTTCTGGCGCATCGTGTCGCGACCCCGGCGGACCGTCGCACGGATGCCGCTGACCGGCTGTTCACCCGTCAGCTTCTTCCAGGCGTCCAGCGCGGTGCGATCGAAGTAATGTTCGATCTCACCGGTCCGGCGTATATGGTCGACTTGCATCATCGCGGGCTCCCCGTCACTCGAACCCAAGGAAATCAAAGATCTGCCGATCCTTCATCGGCTCCACCAACAGCCCCGGCGTTCCGGCCCACAGCGTCTCGGCCAGTTGCAGATATTCCTGCTGAATGGCCAGGATCTCCGGGCTGTCCCCCATCTCGAACAAAGTGCTTTTCTTCAGGCGGCTAAGGCGCACCTGATCGCTGTCCGGGATATGGGCCAGGCGCCTCAACCCGATGGCGGCGTTGTAGCGGTCGATCTGGTCGGTTTCCCGCGACCGGTTGGCGATGACACCGCCCAGCCGGACCTCGTAATTTTTTGACTTGGCCTTGATGGCGGCCACGATACGGTTCATGGCGAAGATGCTGTCGAAATCATTGGCCGCCACGATCACGGCCCGTTCGGCATGTTGCAGCGGTGAGGCAAAGCCGCCGCAGACCACATCGCCCAGCACGTCGAAGATCACGACGTCGGTATCATCCAGCAGATGATGTTCCTTCAGCAGCTTGACCGTCTGCCCCACCACATAGCCGCCGCAGCCGGTACCCGCCGGCGGTCCGCCCGCCTCGATACATTGCACGCCGTTATAGCCCTGGACCATGTAATCCTCGGGCCGCAGCTCCTCCGAATGGAACCCCACCTTCTCCAGCACGTCGATGACGGTGGGGATCAGGCTTTTGGTCAGGGTGAAGGTGGAGTCATGCTTGGGATCGCAGCCGATCTGCAACACCCGCTTGCCGAGCTTGGAGAAGGCCACCGCGAGGTTGGAGGAGGTGGTGGATTTGCCGATCCCGCCCTTGCCATAGACGGCAAAGACCTTGGCGCCGTCGATCTCCATGGTCGGGTCGAGATGGACCTGAACGCTGCCCTCCCCGTCCGCGCGTTCGCGCAACGACTGGATCAGCCTTGCATCGCGCTCCACGGTCTTTGTGTTGATCTGTATGTTCATTCGGCAGCCTCCCTTGCCACGCCTTCCAGACGGTCCTCAAGCTCCTCACCGGCCCGTTTCAGGGCGGCGAGGGTCTCGGTGTCCGGCTGCCAGTAATTGCGCTCATGCGCCTCCATCAACCGGGCCGCGACGCGGGCCGTGGAGGCGGGGTTCAGGCTCGACAGACGCTGGCGCATCTGGGGGTCGAGCACGAAGGTCTCGGTCATCTGTTCATATACCCAGGGGTCCACGCCGCCGGCGGTCGCCGACCAACCCAACGTGTTGGTCACCTGCGCCTCGATATGACGCACGCCTTCGTACCCGTGCTTCAACATACCCTCGAACCATTTCGGGTTCAGGGTGCGGGTGCGGGTTTCCAGGGCCACCTGTTCACCCAGCGTGCGGACCTTGCCTTCGCCCTGCGTCTGGTCAGAGATGAAGACCGGCAGGGTGGCATCACCCTTGGCCCTTGAGACCGCCTTGGTCAGACCGCCCAGCGTATCGAAATAATGTTCGATGGTGGTGACACCGACCTCAACAGAGTCGAGATTCTGATAGGCCATGTCCACGTCGCTGAGGATGGAGTCCAGCACGGCCGCCTGGTTGCTGGTCTTGCCCTTGTGGTTGATGGCGAAGCTCTTGCGCTGGGTATAGGTCTCGGCAATCTCCTCATCATCCGTCCAGGCGGATGAACCGATCAGCATGTTGACATTGGCGCCATAGGCCCCTTCGGCATTGGAGAACACGCGGTAGGAGGCCGCCTCCAGCACGCAGCCATGCGCCGCGCAATAGGCCAGGGCATGTTTGCGGATATAGTTCATCGATACCGGCTCATCCGCCGTGGCGGCCAGATAACTGGCCTCCGCCAGCATGCTGGCCTGGACCGGCAGCAGGTCGCGGAAGATGCCGGACAGGGTCATGACGGCATCGATGCGGGGCCGCTTCAACTCCGCCAGCGGGATCAGTTCCGCCCCGCACACCCGGTTATAGGCATCCAGCCGAGGGCGCGCACCCATCAGGGCCAGAGCCTGCGCCATGGGCGCACCGCCGGTCTTCAGATTGTCCGTCCCCCACAGGACGATGGCGACCGTTTCCGGCAGGCGCCCATCAATCTGACGGTAACGCTCCAGCACCTTCGCCGCCTGCCGTTCCCCATCCTGCATCGCATAGGCACTGGGGATGCCGAACGGGTCGAAGCCATGGATATTGCGGCCCGTGGGCAGCAGATCGGGCGTGCGCAGCAGGTCGCCCGAGGGCGACGGCATGATAAACCGCCCATCCAGGGCGCGGACCAGCCCGTCCAGTTCCTCATTGTGCAGCAGGCCCGCATTCAGGACCGACAGGCGGGCCACGGTGGCGCTCCGGGCGTCATTCGCACCGCGCAGCGCCCTGTCGATGGCGCTTCCATCCTGGTCCACAATGGCGGCGGCCAGGGCCGGATCGTCGCGCAGGAACGCCGCATCCTCCATGCCGGCGGCGACATGACCCAGCAGTTCCAAGCGTTCCGCGCGACCCATACCCTGGCCCGCGACATGCAGCCCATGCGGGATCAGCGCATATTCAAGCTCCATCATCTGCTGCATCAGATATTGCACCACCTGCGCCTCGTCGGCGTCGGGCGGGGCGGGGCTGAGGTCCAGTTGTTCGGCCTGCACCCGGATCAGGGCCATCATGCGGCTGCGTTCGGCCACCGCATCGGGCTCTGTCGCGCGATAACGGTCCAGGCCGGCCTTCAGCTCCGACAACCCCTTGTACAGCCCGGCCTGGGTGATGGGCGGGGTCAGGTAGGAGACCAGCGTCGCCGCCGACCGGCGCTTGGCGATGGAGCCTTCCGACGGGTTGTTGGCGGCATAGAGATAGAAATTAGGCAAGGCGCCCAGGATACGATCCGGCCAGCAGGTGGCCGACAGGCCCGTCTGCTTGCCCGGCATGAATTCCAGCGCGCCATGCGTGCCGAAATGCAGCACGGCATCGGCGCGGAACGTTTCGCGCAGATAGGTGTAATAGGCGGCAAAGGCATGGTTGGGGGCGAACCCGCCCTCAAACAGCAGCCGCATCGGGTCGCCCTCATACCCGAAGGAGGGTTGCAGCCCGACCAGCAGATTGCCGAACTGCCGGCCCAGCACGAAAATGCCGCGCCCATTGCTGAGGATGCGGCCCGGTGCGGGCCCCCATTGCGCCTCGATATCGGCCAGATGGCGTTCGCGGCGCACATGGTCGTCCGCCGTCACGACGGCATGGACATTGGCCTCCATCCCGTGAAAGACGGCATTGCCTTCCAGCAGCAGGGTGCGCAGCGTGTCCACGCTGTCGGGAACCGTAACATCATAGCCTTCGGCGGAAAGCCGCTTCATCGTGGCATGCAGGCTTTCGAACACGGCCAGGAAGGCGGCGGTGCCGATGCTGCCGCTGTTGGGCGGATAATTGAACAGGGTGACGGCGATCCGCCGCTCCCGCCGCTGCTTGCGACGCAGATCGACCAGGGCGGCCAGGCGGTCGGCCAGCAGGGACACACGTTCCTCATCCGGCTGCATGCAGGCGCGGGCGGCGGGGCATTCGCCCAATTGCCGGGCGCAGGTGCAGGGCTTGGCCTTGGCTCCGCCTTCGGACCGACCGCCTATGACCATGGCGCCCGTGGCCCCATCCAGTTCCGGGATCGCCACCATCAGGGTGGTTTCGATGGGGGTAAGGCCCTGGCTCGACTTCTGCCAGCCTTCCTTGGACTGGAACTCCGTCACGAAGGCCGAGAGATAGGGCACGTCCAGCTTGCCCAGCGTGCGCGCGGCTGCGGCACTGTCGCTATAGGCAGGGCCGCCCACCAGCGAAAACCCGGTCAGGGAACACAGCGCGTCGATGGATGTCCCGCCGCCAGCCCGGTCCATGTACCGGTCGATGGCGCCGCGCATATCCAGACCGGCGCAGAAGGCGGGCACCACACGGTATCCCCGCCCCTCCAGCGCCGCAATAACCCGGTCGTAATGCGCGGTATCGCCGGACAGGATGTAGGTACGCATCAGCAGCAGGCCGATTGTCCCCTTATGGGCCGGCGGCTGCGGCAGGCAAGACAATTGCGTGGTAACACGCGGCTTCAGGCGCGGATGGTACAGGCCGACATCGGGATATTCGACGGGATCGCCCACGGTGACCTTGCCCTGCAGGCCCTTGCGGTCGTCCTTGGCATATTTGGCGACCAGCAACCGCACCATGTTGGCCACATTCTCTTCCGAGGCGGCGATGCGGTATTGCAGGGTCAGGAAATAGTTGCGCACATCCTGTGCGGTGCCGGGGATGAAGCGCAGAAGCTGCGGCAGGCGGCGCAGCATGGCCAGTTGGCGTTCACCCGCTGTCTTGCCGCTGTCCTTGCCGCCGCGCGAACTGGACCCGCGCAGCTTTTTCAGCAGGGCCAGCGGGCCCTTCTGCTCACCGCTCATCCGGAAGCGGCCCATGGTGGTGAATTTCATGATCATGCCGACGGACATGCAGCAGACCATGGCGTCACATTCACCGTGCCGGGCCTCCAGCACGTCGGCGATGGCCTTCACATGCTCTTCCACGAAGATCATTGAGACGATGATGATGTCGCCCACCAGAATATCCGACCGGCAGGCAGCCAGCCGGCCCGCATTCTCCGCCCAATCGGTGGCGGCATGCACCGTCAGCGTCAGCCCCGGCAATTCCCGCGTCAGCGCCAGACGGGCGGCATCCACGGCCGCCACAATGTGATTATCCAGCGTGACCAGCACCACCCGAACCGGGGTGCTGTCAGCGGGCGAAATGGGCTTTCGCGTCATACAGCGTCTCCACGGTGATAGGGTGTATCCCCTTGCCCTTGGCAAAGAGCTCGGTATTGCGCCGGGCCTTGCCCCGGACAAAGAACGGAACCTTCTGCAGTTCCCTCTCGGCCTCCAGCGACCAGGTGGCGATGGCTCCAGTGGCGGCAGCCACGACTGCCGCCGGCTCGACGGCGGGTGCCTGCGGATGCAGGTGCGAGGCGGCGGCACCGTCATTGAATTCGAAATCGTCGCGGAACATCTGCAGCAGATGCTCCTCCAGCCCCATCATCAGCGGATGGACCCAGCTGTCGAAGATGACATTCGCCCCTTCGAACCCCATCTGCGGGGAATAGCGGGCCGGGAAATCCTGCACATGCGTGGGCGCTGAGATGACAGCGCAGGGCACGCGCAGCCGTTTGGCGATGTGGCGTTCCATCTGTGTGCCCAGCACCAGTTCGGGCCGGGCGGCAATGATGGCAGCCTCCACCTCCAGATGGTCGTCGCTGATCAGCGGCTCCACCCCGTATCTGGCCGCCGCGTCGCGCACATCGCGGGCAAATTCGCGCATATAGGTGCCCAGGCCGCAGACGCGGAACCCAAGCTCCTCCGACGCGATGCGGGCAGCGGCGATGGCGTGGGTGGCATCGCCGAAGATGAAAACCCGCTTGTTGGTCAGATAGTTGCTATCGATGGAGCGGCTGTACCAGGTCAGGCGGTCGCGGCATGGGGCCTGCCGCGCCGGCAGGCCGGCCAGGGCCCGCACTTCGGCCAGGAACTGTTCCGTGGCCCCCACGCCGATGGGAATGGTGGAAATGAACGGCATGCCATGCGCGGTTTTCAGCCAGCGGGCTGTGACATCGGCGATTTCCGGATAAAGGACGATGTTGAAGGCCGCTTCCGGCAGGCGGGCCAGATCGGCCGGCGTCGCACCCAGCGGGGCCACGACACGCACATCCAGCCCCTCCTCTGCCAGCAGCCGGACAATCTCCGTCACATCATCACGGCAGCGGAAACCCAGCGAGGTCGGGCCCAGGATGTTGCAGCTGTTGGCCGGAATGTTCTCCGGGCGCGGCGCACGGCCCACGAAGGCGCGGACCAGACGATAGAACGTCTCCGCAGCACCCCAGTTTTCCTTCTTCTGATAGGATGGCAGCTCCAGCGGCACCACCGGCACCGGCACATCCAGCGTGCGGGCCAACCCGCCGGGATCATCCTGCAGCAGTTCCGCCGTACAGGACGCGCCCACCAGCAGCGCATCGGGCGCGAAGCGGGCCACGGCCTCACGGCAGGCGGTCTTGAACACATCGGCCGTCGATCCGGCCAGATCGCGGGCCTGAAAGGTCGTGTAGGTGACAGGCGGACGCGATTGCCGCCGCTCGATCATGGTGAACAGCAGATCGGCATAGATATCGCCCTGCGGCGCGTGCAGCACATAATGCACACCCTGCATTGAAGCGGCGATGCGCATGGCGCCGACATGCGGCGGGCCTTCATAGGTCCACATGGACAGCTTCATCGCACCACCTCCCGACGGTCGCCGCCGCCATTGAGGATGGCGTTGCGCATCAGGGGACGGGCAAACAGCTCGGCCAGATCACCGGCCTGCTCAAAGCCCTGGATGGGCGTGAAGCTGAACTCGATGGACCATTTGCTGACCCGCCCCTCCGCCTCGAACGGGTTGGCCAGGCCGAGGCCGCAGACGATCAGATCGGGATTGGCATCGCGGCAGCGCTCGATCTGCCGATCGACATCCTGCCCTTCGGAGATGACCACACTCGCCGGCAGCAGGGCCAGTTCGCCGGCCACATGCTCGCGATGCAGATAGGGGCTGCCGACCTCGATCAGGTCCGCCCCCATCTCCCGCGACAGGAACCGGGCCAGTGACGGCTCCATCTGGGAGTCGGGGAAGAAAAAGACGCGGCGTGCTTCTAGCCAGGGCCGGTAGTGGGCCATGGCCTGCGCCGCGCGACGGCGCGGCTGTGCCGCCACGGCATCAAACCGCGCCATATCCACCCCGAAAGCGGTGCAGATGGCACGCAGCCAGGCCGACGTCCCTTCCGCACCCAGCGGGAAAATGGCATCGATACGCCGGGCCCCGCGCGCTTCCAGGGCGGCAGCCGTGGCCCCCAGATAGGGTTGGGCCAGGATGAAGCGGGTATTCGGCCCAATCGCCAGCCCCTTGATGGCGTCACGGCCCGGCAGGAACAACACGCCGGTCAGGCCCAGTTCGGCAAACAGGCGGGAGAACTGATCCTCCACCACATCTGCCAGACAACCGACCACCAGCAGTTTGGCAGGCGCGGCACCAGACGGCATCGCCGTCTTGTCGGCGATCAGGGCGGCCAGGAAATTATCCTCCCCCTGGGTGAAGGTAGTTTCGATGCCGCTGCCGGAATAGGCGATGACGCGGTGGCGCGGGGCGTGCGCGGCGTTGAGCCGGGTGGCGGCCAGTGTCAGATCAAACTTGATCACTTCCGACGGGCAGGAACCGACCAGCACCAACATGCGGATATCGGGCCGGCGTTCCAGCAGCCGGGCCACCACCGCGTCCAACTCGTCATGCATGTCGGCCATCCCGGCCAGATCCCGTTCTTCCATAATGGCGGTGGCGAAGCGCGGTTCGGAAAAGATCATCACGCCCGCCGCCGATTGCAGCAGATGCGCACAGGTCCGTGACCCCACGACCAGGAAGAACGCGTCCTGCACCTTGCGATGCAGCCAGATGATGGAGGTGAGGCCGCAGAATACCTCATGCTGACCGCGCTGGCGGATGGGCTGAGCGACGGCCGGCGGCTCGGTGCAGGTGGCAAGTTGGGGCAGGCTCATCAAACCCTCCCCGCCGCCGACAGGCCGGCAGCCATGCCACCGGCCGCTGCAACCGCCCGCCGCGCCGCATCCAGCCGCGCCAGCCGCAGTTTCCAGATAAACTGTCCAGCATTGACGATGTAGGTGGCATAGGCGGCGAGTGCCAACAGCATCAGGCCGCCAGCATTCAGCGCGCCGGCCCACAGCGCCACCAGATAGGCGGTGTGCAGAGCCAGGACCAGCATGGAAAAGACATCTTCCCAGAAGAAGGGCCGGGCGAAGAGATAGACGCCGAACACCTCCTTCTCCCAGATCGAGCCGGTGATCATGATGGCGTAGAGGGTCAGCGTCTTGACCACCACCGACATCTGCGCCATCGCCAGCCCGTCACCCGTCGACAGGTAGCGGGCGATCAATCCCAGACTGATCAGAAAGACCAGGAACTGGACAGGAGCCAGAACACCCTGAACCAGGGTCCATCCGCTCGCATCGCGCCGCTGCCTTTCCTCGTCACTGTAAAGTGCCGGGCCGGGACGCTGTTGCTGGATCGTGCCGATCACGCTCTCTCCTTCTCCCCGCCCGCATGTCGCAGGGTCATCGAGATGGATAAGAGTATCCTCGTCACGGCAAAAGTGTCAATCTAAGTTGACGTAAATATTTATTTACATCTCCCGTTAAGCCGGCCATTGTCTGAGGGCTCGCTCGTGTGTCGGCCGCACTCATCACGTCCGCACCTTGCGTCGCGCAAGCTCTGGGTTGATAGGGGGGCGTTCATGCGCGAGCAGATGGGCAGGATATTTGCCGACGCCAACGGCCACTGTTATGATCACACCTTCCTTAGGCTCGATGGACCGACAGGCGTGGTAAAGCTTGCCCGCCAAGGCCAAGAAGGGTACCTAGCATCAAGCGAACGGGAAGAACTCAGCCGCATCATCCAGAGGACCGTGGCTTCAATGACGGCCGAAAAGCTGGCAATGCGGTATGAAATGGGGTTGGAGCATGATCGTCGGTACGACACAGCTCTTTCGACCTTTTGTGCCCAGGTCGTCCAGCCGACGGCACGCGCCTCAGCCCTGCGCGCGCTGATGCGGCGCGAAATTCCGGCCGATCAGCCTGAAATCGTCTCGGTGCTTTTTATTGAAGCCGCAGCACGCCTGCTCGGTCAGAAATGGATCGATGACGATTGTAATTTCGTTGATGTCACCATCGGCTCTGCGCGTCTTCAGGAAATCATTCGGCTTCTTTCGTTTGAATTCAGGGGCAAGCGGTCGCACGCATGGACTCCCTTTGTCGTCATAACGACACCCGTGGGCGAACAACATACGCTGGGCCCGCATATTCTCGGGCTTCTTTTCGACTCCATGGGCTGGTCATGCCAAATCATTGACGGCACGGTATCTCAAGGAACGGTACTACGCGCTGCCCTCAAGCGCGCCGATCTGGTCTGCATCGGCTGGAGCAACCTACGTCTGAAAAAAGGATTCCAGGATGTTGTCGAGACGATCAGGTCCGTGACGCCCGGCGCGCGGCCACCCATCGTCGTGGGGGGCAGAGCCGCCTTGGATTCCATTGATTTTCTTGTAAGTTTGGGGATTGACTGCATTTGTGACAGTGTTTACTCCGCCTCAAGGATATGCGAGAAGTTTTGCGAACTTGAAGCGCACGGCCATAAGGCGGAAGCGGTTGGCCAACGGGTCGTTATCAATGCTGGAAGACCTGATTGGCTGATACAATGAAGCCCCCTAACGGTAAAAACGCAATGTATGGTGCCGAAGTTGCAGCCAGCCTGCTGAAGTCGCTGGATGCCGATTCAATTGTGGCTTTGGTCGGCCTCGGCGCCGATATCGTCCTGCTGATTGATCAAGACCAGAAGATTGCCCGAATCCATTATAACGATCCGGAAATTGGCCGCTGTGGCCTGGACAAGGCCGTCGGCCAGCGCCTGCAGGATCTGGTAACGATCGAGTCTGTTACGAAGGTCGATGCCATGCTTTGCGGCCGCGACAGCGCGCGGCAGGCCAGGGGATATCAGATCAACCACAGCTGTGAGGGCAAGCCTGACCTGCCGGTACTCTATTCCACTTTCACTGCCCAGGGCTTTGCCTATACGCTCGTCGTCGGTCGTGAACTGCGCCAGCAGATGCTGGATCAGCAGCGCCTGGTCGAAACCCAGATGGAACTGGAAGCCGACTATCGCGAGCTGCAGGAAGCCGAAGCCCGCTACCGTACCGCCTTTCGGGTGTCCGGTATCGCGCATGTCATGCTCGACGGGGAGCGCAAGACCGTTCTGGATGCCAATGCTGCCGCGCTTGGCCTGGTCGGCGGCGGGGCCAGTGGAATTGTCGGCAAGCCGTTCCGCGATCTTTTCCGCAAGCAGGACCGGGAGGCGCTGGGGGATGCAATCAGCGAGGCACGGCACAGCGCCAGTCCCGTCCGGCTGGATACGCTGAAAACGGCGAAGGGTGATGGCGTCTCGCTCAGCCTGCGCTCCTACCGTGAGAACGGCGTCACCAACCTGATCATTTCCGCCTGGCAGAGCGGCGATGCCCAGGAAGCGGGCCT
Source organism: Niveispirillum sp. GW835-FHT14G11 (assembly GCF_058793615.1). Taxonomy (NCBI): domain Bacteria; kingdom Pseudomonadati; phylum Pseudomonadota; class Alphaproteobacteria; order Rhodospirillales; family Azospirillaceae; genus Niveispirillum; species Niveispirillum sp. GW835-FHT14G11. Next base: position 255,536 of record NZ_JBXAFZ010000007.1, on the reverse strand, counting down.
CACGCAGGTAGAAAGGCGCAACGAGCGCCCGGTCGATCTCGCTGATGTCCCTGAACCCGCTATACAGACAAATGATCAGGGTCAGATCGTCGGCGCCAACACCTTCTTCCTCGACCTGACGCAGGCACCATCCATCTCACAGGTCGTCGGCCGCAGCCTGGGAACCTGGTTCTCCAAAACCTCGCTCGATCTGCATGTATTTTATTCCCGGCTGGCGGAAGAGCAGGTGGTACGGGGCTTTACGACGACCTTGACGGACAATCTCTCCGGCGACCGCCCGGTGCTGATGTCCGCCCGGCGCAATCCCGAAACCGGCCTTACCCAGGTGATCTTCGTCGCCCAGCCCGCCAATGTTGAGCGGCGGGCGATTCCGGCCCCCGGCTCACCCGATCAGGCCGACGGGTTTGCCAATCTGGTCGGCCGCGTGCCCCTGAAGGATCTCGTCCGCGAGTCGCTGGAAGTGATCGAGAAAATCTGTATCGAGGCAGCACTGGACCAGACAAACAATAACCGCGCCTCCGCGGCTGAGATGTTGGGCCTTTCCCGCCAGAGCCTCTATATCAAACTGCGCCGGCACGGTCTGGAAGATTACCGCCCGTCGAATTGACGTTGCTTTTCCGCCCCTTGGCAATCGTTTGGCTGTGTGCAGGCGCGCACGGCGATGGTGCGTGTTGTCGAGATAAGTGTCAATTTTAATAGTGTCAATTCAGATTGACACTTCCGGTGAGGCGGGCATAGCATCGCCTTATGGAGATCACCCACACCCACCCACAGAAGCGTGATTGGCCGGGCCCCTCCGCGGTGCTCGCGCTGCTGAAGCCCATCACCTGGTTCCCCCCCATGTGGGCCTATGCCTGCGGGGTGGTGTCGTCGGGTCAATCATTGAGCAGTGCCGCACTCGCGGCAGCGCTGGGTATTTTTTTGGCCGGTCCCTTGCTCTGCGGTACCAGCCAGGCCGTCAATGACTGGTTCGACCGGCATGTCGATGCCATCAACGAACCAGACCGGGTCATTCCCTCTGGTCGGATGCCGGGGCGCTGGGGTCTTTATATCGCCCTGCTGATGTCCATGCTGTCGGCCGCCGTCGCGGCCCTGCTGGGGCCGCTCGTCTTCATGGCGGCCCTGGTGGGACTGGCGCTGGCCTGGGGGTACAGTGCGCCGCCCTTTCGCTTCAAGCAGAATGGCTGGATCGGCAACAGCGCCGTGGGCTTAAGCTATGAAACGCTGCCCTGGATCACGGCGGCAACGGCCATGACGGGGCTGATGCCGGACACCAATCTGCTTCTGGTCGCCGCACTCTATGGCATCGGCGCGCATGGTATCCTGACGCTGAACGATTTCAAGTCGATCCGCGGCGACCGGGAAATGAACATTTCCACGCTACCCGTTCTGCACGGTGCGCCGGCGGCGGCGCGCATCGCCTGCATCGTCATGGCGTTGCCGCAACTCGCCGTGCTTGGACTTCTGGCCTCTTGGTCCCTGCCCTATCACGCGGTCGGCATAGCACTTTTGCTGGCTGTTCAATTGGCCTGCATGCGCCGTTTCCTGCGTGATCCGGTGGGTCTGGCTGTTTGGTACTCCTCGGTCGGCGTCGGTCTTTATGTCACCGGGATGATGGTGGCTGCCTTTGGCCTGCGCAACGTTGCGCTCATCAACTCTCTTGGTTGAGGACACCGTCATGAGCATCGATGCACGGGCAGTTTCCCACCGCGACGGTTTGCGGAAATCAAGCGCGGGCGTTGGGCTCGGCTGGTCCGACATCCTGCGCCTGGGGCTTGTGCAGGCAGCGCTGGGCGCGATCGTGGTTCTGACCAACTCCACCTTGAACCGCGTGATGATCGTCGAACTGGGACTGGCCGCTGTTATCCCGGGCTTGCTGGTCGGGGTGCATTATGGTGTGCAGATATCACGGCCCCTTTGGGGACATCGGTCCGATACCGGCGGGTCACGCACCATCTGGATTCTGATCGGTCTGGCGCTGTTGGCATTCGCAGGCACGCTGGCCGCGGCCACGACGCTGATCTTCACGCAAAGCCACGCGCTGGGGCTGGCCGTTGCGTTTATCGCCTATGTGCTGATCGGTATCGGCATCGGGGCCAGCGGCACCTCCCTGTTGGCGCTCATTGCGACCCGCACGTCACCGGAACGGCGCGCCACGGCGGCCACGATCACCTGGATGATGATGATCCTGGGCATCATTGTGACCTCGATCATCACCGGCATCGCGCTGGAACCCTATTCGCATCTGCGCCTTGTCGAGGTTACAGCGGCAACCGGCGCCGTCGCGTTCTGTATCGCCTGGCTGTCGGTGCGGGGTATCGAACGCAAACCGGCCATCACGCCGGCCCTGGCCGCCGCTGCGCCACCGGGGCGGTTCAGCGACAGCCTTCGCGAGGTTTGGTGTGACGGGGAGGCCCGCCTGTTCACCTTGTTTATCGCCATGTCGATGCTGGCCTATTCGACCCAGGACCTGATCCTGGAGCCCTTCGCTGGCATGCTGTTTGGCATGACGCCGGGCCAATCCACGCAGCTATCCGGCATGCAGCATGCCGGGGTTTTCGCGGGCATGGCTGTCGTCGGTCTCGGCGGTTTCTTCTTCAGCCGCCGGATGCCGGGCCTGCCCAGACTGTTCATCATCACGGGCTGTATCGGTTCCGCTGCCGCACTGGCGTTCCTCTGTATGGCGGCTGCGGCTGCCCCCCATTGGCCACTCAACCCGCATGTTTTCATCCTGGGCTTCGCGAATGGAATGTTCGCGGTGGCTGCCATCGGCACAATGATGCAGCTGGCGACACAGGGCAGGACGGGAAATGCTGGCATGCGCATGGGCGTATGGGGCGCGGCACAGGCGATCTCCTTCGGGCTTGGCGGCCTGTTGGGCAGTGTCGCGCTGGATATCGGCCGCGCGATCACGGGCAATGACGGCAGCGCCTTTGGCATGGTTTTCGCCCTGGAAGCCTTGCTCTTCCTGGCCTCCACGATTGTCGCCCTACGGATCGGACGGCAGCGCCTGCCATCGGTCGCGTTGAGGTCCGCACCGTCCGCCATCCAGGCAGCGGAGTAAATCATGGCCACCTCCCAGACCCAATCCAACCCGGCGGATGGCACCACCGTGTGGCCGGAGATGTATGACGTCGCCGTGATCGGCGGCGGTCCCAGCGGCGCGATGGCGGCGGAAAGTCTGATGAAGGCGGGTCGCAGCGTGCTGCTGGTTGATCCTGGCAACCGCATCAAGCCCTGCGGCGGAGCGATCCCGTCGCGCACCCTGCGGGATTTCGCCATACCGGAGGACATGCTGGTGGCCCGTGCCAATGCTGCCCGGATCATTGCCCCGTCCGGCCGCACGGTGGAGATGCGGATTGGTGACATCGGCTTTGTCGGAATGGTCGATCGGGCCAGCTTTGATCCCTATCTGCGCAGCCGGGCGGAACAGGCGGGCGCCCACCTGTTCAAGGGCAAACTGGTGGCGATGGAAGAGCGGGTTGACCGCACCTTGCAGCTGTCTATCGCGCAGGCCGACGCCGATCCCGCATCCCCGCCGCTGACCTTGTTTGCCCGGGTGGTGATTGGCGCGGATGGGGCCAATTCCACTGTGCGCCGGCTGATGTTTGCCGCAAACAAGCGCCCTCCCTATGTCTTCGCCTATCATGAGATTGTCGAAAGCCCGGCAGAGGGCGAAACCGGGGCCTTTGCCCCGGACTGCTGCGACGTCATCTATGATGGCCGCATTTCGCCGGACTTTTATGGCTGGGTCTTTCCCCATGGCAGCCATACCTCGGTTGGCTGCGGATCGGGTATAAAGGGCCATGATCTGCGCGGTGCTACGGCGGATTTACGACGCTCGGCCGGCCTCGCCGCCTGCAGGGTCGTTCGTCGGGAAGGCGCACCCCTGCCATTGAAGCCCATGCGGCGGTGGGACAATGGACGCAATGTCCTGCTGAGCGGGGACGCGGCCGGCACGGTCGCCCCGGCCTCCGGGGAGGGTATTCACTATGCCATGCTCTGCGGCCGGCTCTGCGCCGATGCCATCGATTCCTTCTTGAAAACCAGCAAGCCTTCCGACCTGAAACAGGCCCGGCGCCGTTTCATGCGCGCCCATGGCCGCGTGTTCTTCATCCTGGGCATCATGCAGGCTGTCTGGTACCGCAATGACCGCTTTCGGGAAAAATTCGTCGCCATGTGCGCCGACCCGGATGTGCAACGTCTGACCTGGGAATCCTACCTGAACAAGGCGCTGGTGCGGCACGATCCACTGGCGCATGTCCGGGTGTTTTTCAAGGACCTGCGGGCCTTGCTGGGCTTTCGGGCGAGTGGACATGACCCTGTTGCTTGACGCGCTCAACCATGGCTGGGTCTGCCTTTTCGCCACTCTGGTGCTCTGGGTGGAAACAGCGGTCCTTTCGCTGCGGTCCAGCGCCCCGCTGCGGCGCTTTCGTGACCTATGCGCCAATGCCGGTTCCGGGACCTGCCTTCTCGCCGCCCTGGGACTGGCCCTGCGCGGACAGGGTCCCATTTGGATACTGGTCCTGCTGGCCGCGTCCCTTGTGGCGCATGCCATCGACATCGTGACGCGCGGACCCGCTCAGGAACGGCTGTTCAGCCGGAGGACGGAGTAATTGAGCAGCCCGGCAATGGTCACCCATACCAGATAAGGCAGGAAAAGGAGGGCAGCAGTTTCTGAGACCGGCCAAGAGGTCAGGATGAAGCCCAGGATCGACGCCCACAGCGCGATGATATCCCCCAAGGCCAGGCGCATCCGGCGTAATCCGAAAAACATCCATGACCACAGGGCGTTGACGATGATTTGCATGCCCCAGAATGCCATCGGCAGGGACCAGCCCGACAGGGTCCAAACCCGCCAGCCGGCATAGGCGATCGCCGCGTAAAGCAGGGTCCAAACAACCGGAAATGCCCATTTTGGGGGTGTCCAGGACGGTTTGCGTAGCCCCTCATACCATTCGCCGGGCTTGAAAATGGCCCCGCTGGACGCGGCGATCACGACGATACCAATGAAGACAAGGACCGCCATGAAATTCTCCTTCGACCCGATGGGCAGTTGAGACACTAAACGAATGGACGCAATCCGCAATGATCTCGCCGGTCTATGCGGCGTCACACAGTCAGATCCAACTGACTGCTTCTGCTCAATCGATTGGAAAACTTATAACTTCTCCACGGGAGGTAAGCATGTTTAGATTCCTGACGCTCGCCGGCTTCATGGCGCTCATCGCCTTGCCAATGACGGCCCATGCTGAGGAAGGTGACGCGACAGCGGGCAAGCTGGTGTTCAACAAATGCATGGCCTGCCACAACGCCGATAATGAAAAACCCAAGGTTGGGCCATCGTTGTTGGGGCTTTTCGGCCGACAGCCGGGAACGGTCGCAGGCTATACATACTCCAAATCAATGGTGGAGTTTGGTGTAGGCAAGATCTGGGACGAGACGCTGCTGAAAACGTATCTTCCCAATCCCAAAACCCTGGTCACCGGCACCAAGATGGCCTTTCCCGGCCTGAAAACGGACAAGGAGATCATCGACCTGATCGCCTATCTCAAACAATTCAGTCCCCGGAAGTGAAACGGCTTTGGTGCCGCTCGGCAAACCGATCAGCACCAAAATCCCTGAAAGTGTAAATAAAAGTTTACACTCTAGCCCGTTTCCCCGACAATCAATCTTGACACGCCCTACCGGAATGGCTGGGGGCACCCATAGAGAATGACGGCAGGGATCACCTGCGGGCGCATGCTCATGCGCGGGAGGGTACGCAATGGGCCAGTTATCCATATCTTCATTGACCCCGTTGCTGGATGGCATCCGGGAGCCGGAGAATCTCCGCACATTGTCGGATGATGATCTGGTGCGCCTTGCCCAGGAGCTTCGGTCGGAAACGATCTCCATCGTCTCCGAAACCGGCGGGCATCTGGGGTCGAGCCTTGGTGTGGTTGAATTGACGATCGCGTTGCACGCCGTCTTCGACACGCCGCATGACAAGCTGATCTGGGATGTCGGCCATCAGTGCTATCCCCATAAAGTGCTGACAGGCCGTCGCGATGCGATGCGCAAGTTGCGCAAGAAGGACGGGCCTTCGGGGTTCACGCGACGGGCCGAAAGCGCACATGATCCGTTTGGTGCCGCCCACTCCTCCACCTCCATTTCCGCTGGATTGGGCTTTGCGGTGGCGCGGGAACTGGGCGCTGACATTGGCGATGTCATCAGTGTCATCGGTGACGGTGCCCTTTCCGCCGGCATGGCATTCGAAGCCATCAACAACGCGGGCGCGCTTGGTCATCGCCTCTTTGTCATCCTCAATGACAATGCCATGTCCATCTCGCCCCCCACCGGCGCCCTGTCCACCCATCTGGGTCACCTCGCCGGGGCATCCCGGCCCGGTACCGGTGATGGCGCACCAACGGGTGTGACCAGCCTTTTCGAACAGATGGGCTTCTCCTATCATGGTCCCGTGGACGGCCATGATTTGAAAGGGCTGCTTGACACACTGCGCCGTTTGAAAAGCGATTCTGCCGGCCCCGTCCTTTTGCATGTGCTGACCAGAAAAGGGGCCGGCTATATCCATGCCGAAAGGGCAGAGGACAAGCTTCACGGTGTTTCCCCTTTCGATATCGCCACCGGGACCCAGGCAAAATCCCCCAGTACAGCACCCAACTTCACCAAAGTTTTCGCCAACGCGCTGATCGCGGAGGCCAAGCACGATAGCCGCATTGTCGCCATCACCGCCGCCATGGCGGCGGGGACAGGCATCGATATCTTCGCCCGATCCTTTCCAGATCGGACTTTCGATGTCGGTATCGCCGAACAGCATGCGGTTACCTTCGCCGCCGGACTGGCTGCCAGCGGCCTACGGCCCTTCTGTGCGATCTACTCCACCTTCCTGCAGCGGGCCTATGACCAGATCGTTCATGATGTGGCCCTGCAAAGACTGCCCGTGCGGTTCGCCATCGACAGGGCCGGCCTTGTCGGCGCCGATGGCCCCACCCACGCCGGGGCTTTCGATATCGGCTATCTTGCCAATCTTCCCGGCTTCACCGTGATGGCCGCCAGTGACGAGGCTGAACTCGTCCACATGGTCGCCACGGCGGCCGCCCATGATGCCGGGCCGATCGCGTTTCGGTATCCGCGCGGTGAGGGCTCCGGCGCCTCGCTGCCCGCACGCGGGAAGATCTTGCCGATCGGTCGGGGACGGTTGGTGGAAAACGGATCAACCGTCGCCCTTCTGTCCTTCGGTGCGCGGCTGGGCCAGTGTTTGGCGGCGCGGCAGGCACTCGCATCCCGGGGTATCTCCGTCACCGTGGCGGACGCCCGTTTCGCCAAGCCCCTGGATTCTGCCCTCATTGAAGATCTCATATCGCGGCACCGCCTGCTCGTGACGATCGAGGAGGGGGCGACCGGGGGATTTGGGGCACTTGTCCTGCATCACCTCGCGGCACGCGGGATGCTTGATGGCCGGTGCGGATTGCGCACCATGACGCTGCCCGACAGCTTCATGGCACACGCATCACCTGAAGAAATGTACAGGATGGCCAGTCTGAACGCCGAGCATATTGAACGTCTGGTCGTCAGCGCCCTGGACCTTGGCGATAGAACCCGCGCATCCCTCCTGCCCTTCTCTGCTGGGGAGGGACAAGGGTCCGATGCGCGCGGCATCGCAGCGGAATGACAATCACAACCGGGTCAATGACACGTATCAATCAGCGATGAAAAAAATTGCAGAATCGTAGGGATGGGGTAATCTCGCGCCATGAGGAAGCCATACTTCCCAGGCCAATCACCAGGGGGGGACATGGCCAACAAAGATAACAAGCGGCCAGGCGGGTTATCAAACTCTGCACGGCATCCGGCGTCACGACACACGAAATCTTCGGCTGAAGAAGCCCACCTGGACACTAATGATCACCGCATGCTGGAGCGTGCGATCAGGAGTTCCGTGTCGAGCATCGTCGGTGCAAGCCATTCAGACACGGCATCCAACCACCAGGACCTGCATTCGGGTGGTGGTGAGGATCTGATGCTCTATCCAGAACATCACCCCCTTGCCCGCCAGATGCCAGGAGTGGATCAGGCGATCGGTTATCGCAGCAGCCTGTTGAGCTGTTTGATCGCCCCGGATCCACGCAAGCATCGTGGCATCACCGAAGAGCTGATACGCGCCTCCATTCCCGTCCGAACGCTTGCCGTACATCTGTTCGCCCCCGTCGCAGTGCAGCTTGGTAATCGTTGGTGTTCGGATGAAGCCGATTTCATGCAGGTGGCTGTCGCCTCCACACGGCTGAGCATGATCGTAAACCATGTCTCCCACGCCGGAGCCGCATCGTCCGTCAACCTGAGTACGCAGCGGCGCATCCTGCTCGCCCGTACGCATGGCGCTCAGCACACCCTGGGTGTGTCGATCGTTGCTTCCTGCTTTCGCGACATGGGCTGGATGGTCGATGGTGGCAGCGATCTTGAGGTTGATGAGGGTCTGTATAAGCGGCTTTCCAGTCAACCCTATGATCTTCTTGGGATTTCCGTTAGCCGTGTCGACGAGGTTACGACCTGTTCGGAGGTTGTACGCCGCGTTCACGCAATCCCCAAGGGTCGGCAGATAAAAATTGCCGTTGGCGGCCCCGCCGTCATCGCAGCACCGTCGGCCTTCAAACGCATCGGGGCAGACTTCGTTACACGCTCAGCCCTCGACGTCATGCAAATCGCAAGTCACGTATAAGGGTTCTTTGCGCTTGGATTATGCGCCAGGCCGACTTTTAGATGGTTCCCTGCATTTCCCAACAGCAGTTTGCCTTCCACACAACCGGTTCCCGCGCGGGAACCGGCCCGCTTCATGGCGTGGCTGAGCCCCTCCTTGGTCAGCAGGAGCCTGTTTTCACAGCGGATACAGTTTGACCTGCTCCCATCTGGTCAGCCCGGTGGGCCGATGGGTCGCCCATTCCGTGACAACGCGTAGCGAGCTTTGGAAACCCTCCTTCCTCAGCCGTTGGTCCCCCTGCATCGGTAGCAGCACGGCCGCAACCTGGGCAGCGTTCAGCGCCTAGGACGGCAAAACACCTGGATCAAAGTGCCGTAGCCAGATCCCGGTGATCGCTGGTACGACCTGATCGGCAGCCCCACCCTGGCCGATACCATCCTTTGCGGTCCAGCCGCAACTTCAGCCACCTCGGACATCCCACGCTCTCTCATAACTCCACAAGCCCGGCCAAGCGATTGCCGATGATGGCTTCCGCTTCCGCCATGATGCGGTCCAGCAGTTCCCGCACCGTGGGCACGTCATGGATCAGGCCTTGGGCCATGCCGGCCCAGAAGATTCCCTGTGCCATATCGCCGGTCTTCAGCAGTTCACGGCCCTTGGCACCGGCGACCAGTTCCGCCACATCCTGGAACACCGCCTCGGGGGCTGACAGGCGGCGCACCACCTCGTCGGAAACGGCGTTCTTGCCGACGCGGGCCGTATTATGGAACCTGCGGAAGATCAGGTTGGTGCCGCGTTCGTCATTGTCCAGATAGGCCTGCTTCACGTTCGGATGGATCGGCGCCTCCACGGTGGCACAGAAGCGCGTGCCCATATTGATGCCCTCCGCACCCAGGGCCAAAGCCGCCACCAGGCCGCGCCCATCGGCGAACCCACCCGACGCGATCAGGGGGATGCGCACCTTGTCCGCGGCGGCCGGGATCAGGATCAGGCCGGGTATGTCATCCTCCCCCGGATGGCCCGCACATTCGAACCCGTCGATGGAAATGGCATCGACCCCCTTGCGTTCGGCCGACATCGCGTGACGGACGGAAGTGCATTTGTGCAGGATCTTGAGGCCATTGGCCCTGAACATCTCCCATATCGGCGCCACGGCCGAGGTACCGGCCGTTTCCACCACCGTGACTCCGCTGTCGATGATGGCCTGGGCATAGGCCTGGTAATCGGGGGAGCGCGTCGTGGGGAACACGGTCATGTTCACGCCGAACGGCTTGTCCGTCATGGAACGGCACCGCGCGATCTCGACCGTCAGCGCTTCCGGCGAGGGTTGCGTCAGGGCGGTCAGGATGCCAAGGCCGCCAGCGTTGGACACGGCCGCCGCCAGCTCGGCATAGCCGACATTCTGCATGCCGCCTTGCACGATGGGGCGTTCGATGCCCAGCAGTTCCGTCAGTCTCGTCTTGATCATCTCGCGTTCTCCTTCACTGGTTTGCCGTCCGCCCCGCGCGCCTCGACAATGGTCAGGCGCAGGGCGGAGGCATGATTGTCATTATGGAAAACTTCCTGCCGGGTCGGCATCAGGTCGGTAGCGGTGGCCAGCGGCCCCTCCGTGCCCTTGTTGCGGGCAAAACGCGGATGGGCACCGCCGGCGATGATCAGGCGCAGCCTGTGCCCGCGCCGGAACCGCCATGCCGTGGGCCAGCAGGAAACACTGATGCGGCGCATGCCCGATCCGTCCCCCACCAGGGCGTCCGGGCGCAGGCGCAGATAGCCGTCGGACACCTGGATCGACCGGCCCTTCGGATCGACATCGCAGAGACAGGCGAAGAAATCTGCCTGTACCCGGTCCGCGCGGACATGCAGGTCCACCGTTACCGGGCCGATCGCATCCATGTCGCCCTGCAAGGGGGCACCGGTATGGACCAACACGTCGCCCCGCCGTTCCAGCGCCGACATCTCGCGCACTCTGGTGCCGCCGATGGTGCGGGGTCCGTGAATGTCGGGCGTCGGATCGGCCGGATCATAGGTGAAACAGCCGCTCCCCTCGCCGGCTTGCGGCGGCTGCCGATCCAGCCCCCCGCGGGCACGCAGAAAGAAATCAACGCCAAGCGCTGCCGGCGGCGGCCAGGATGGATAATCCCGCCATTCCCCCGGCCCCTGCAGGTAAAGCCGCACGGGAGCCCGGCCACCATTCGCCCGATCACCCGCCGCCAGCCGGGCAAACATCGCCAGCGACAGTTTCAGCCCCTCGAACATGCCGCGCATGGACGCGTGCTGCCATGGCCCGATGGTCAGGAAGGCGGGCTTGCCGGCCGCCTGCCGTGCCTCGAAATCCTGGATCTGATAGGGCAGGAACACATCCTGCCAGCCACCGACCATGGTCACGGGCGCGTCCAGCCGCGTCACCGCCCCGGAAAAATCGACCGCCCGCCACCAGGGGTCGGTCGTGTCCTCATGCAGGACCCAGTCGCGCCACCAGGGTATGGGTTGGCCGAACGCCGCCACATCCAGGGTGCCGACGGGCAGGCACCCGTGCACCGCGTCCAGGCTGCCCTCTTTCGGACGGCGCATCTTCCGGCCAGGAACGGGATCGGTCATCTGCCGCATCAGCTCCGCCCAGCCCAGGGTGAACGCCTGGGAGAAGCCGCCGCCATGCAGGATATGGTCACGGAAATTGGACAGGGTCATGGCCGTGCCCATGCCGTCCAGCCGATCCCCCGCCACATCCGCCATCGCCCATTGCACCGTGCCCAAATAGCTGGGGCCAAAGGTGAAGAACGGGCCCTTGAACCAGGGCTGGGCGCGCAGCCAGTCGATGGTGGCGGCTCCGTCATTGCGTTCCTGGCGCAGCGGGTCGAAGACCCCGCCCGATCCCATGGTACCGCGCACGCACTGCACGACGACCGCAAAGCCGCGTTCAGCCAGCAGGCCGGCCATCAGCCCGAACAGGGTCCCCTTGCCATAGGGGCTGCGCATCAGCACGGTGCCCAGCGGCACCCGGCCTTGCGGGAAATGCCGGTCGGCCAGCAGGATGCTGCCATCCGGCATGGCAACGGGCAGGTCGCGCTCTACGCGGACCCGTCGCGTCTGCCGGGGTGGCAGGCCGAAAATCTTCCCGGCGATCCAGCGGGCCACGCCCCAATCTGCCATGACACCTCTCCGGCGGATGATGCATCCGGTCCCGGCCGGCGCGGTTCCTTCCATAAGGGCAGGGTCCGTCCGCTGCCAAGATCGGGAGGGAGGGCCGGCCCCAGCCATCGCGGCCACGATGGCTGGATGGGTACCAATAGCGGCATGCGCGCGGCCCAATCCAGGCAATCAGTCTGAATGATGCAGCACCTGCCCGCCGATCAGCGTCGCCGCCACCTGTCGCCCCTCCCCGTCGCCCGACAGCAGGCAGAGATCAGCCGGCTCTCCTTGACGCAAGCGCCAGCGCGGCTGCCCCGGATTATCGGGCGTCCCTAGATAAAGGCCCAGGGCAGCGCGCAAGCCCAGCCGTTCACCGGCACCCAGCAAAGCCCCTTCCCTGGTCCGCCGCGCCATCGCGGCCCGGACACCGTCCAGCGGCGCCAGCGATCCATAGGGCGCATCGGACCCGGCGGCCACGGCGATGCCACCGGCCCGCAGGCTGCCCAGCCGATAGAGATCATCCGTCTCCGCCGGATCAATCACCGTCCGGTACCGATCGCCCCGGTCATGGATGAAACAGGGCTGGGTCACGACGGTGAGCCGCCTTTCGGCGATCTCCGTGATCAGGCCCGCCGGGATGATCCCGCCATGTTCGATACGGTCACCGGCCCGGGCGCCACCGGCCTGATCCAGGGCCGCCAGATAGACGACCAGTTCGGTCAGAGTCACGCAATGCGCCGCCACCGGCCGGCCGGTCTGTCGCGCGGTCCGGATGCGGTCGGCGACATGCTCCACCGGTGGCAGGTCGCGCTCATCATAGGCGATCTTCACCGGCCCCAGCCGGTACCCTTCCCCCGGCGGCAGGTCGGCCTTGCCCATCAGAGTCAGGCGCTGGGTCAGGCCGGCCGCCGACAGCAGGGCTGCCTCCGCCGCCCCGTTGCCGGCCCCGGCATCGCTGACACCCGTGATCCCGGCCCGCAGCATGGCTTTGCCCAGGGGGGCAAGGTCCGGTACCTGTCCGCCCAGCCGGTCGCGAAGCCAGCCATCCTCCCGCCAGATACGGCCAGTGGGCGCCCCGTCGGCATCCCGTTCCACGCCCGGCGCAAACGGTGCCGGCCCCAGCCGGTCCAGCCCGGTCCGGTTCAGCATCCACAGCGCGCCCGTCCGGTCCTGTAGACGCAGGGGCCGGTCCGCCATCCAGTGTGTCAGCCGGTCCGCATCGGGCAGTCCCGCCGCGCGCTCGTCATATCCGACGGCCCGCAGCCAGCGATCGGGTGCCTGCCCTTTGTCCGCAGCCCGCAGAGCGGCGATGACCGCATCCTCCGTCACCAGCCCCGTCAGGTCGACCGACGCCATCCGTGCCGCACTGGCCAGCAGGTGCAGGTGATGATCGTGGAAGCCAGGCAGCAGCAAACCGCCCCGCCCATCCAATTCCGGCCCTGTCCACCCCGCCCCGTCACCCCAGTCGGCGACCAGCCCGTCCCGGACCACCACCGTCAGGGCCTGCCCGTCAATATCGCGCGTGTTGCGGATGACGAGGTCGGCGCGGGTCATGCGCATCCCCGCATGCGCGCCGCCACCCATGCGGCACTGCCGGCCAAGGACACATCCAGCAGCCCGGCGCGACCGTCGCGCACCGCCTCAAACGTTGCCAGCGCCGCGATCAGGCCGGTGCAGGGATCCGCCAGCGCATCGCCCAGGAAACGCGGAACACCGTCTTCCCACGCCAGCAACCCGCCCGCCGCCGCACAATCATCCCCGAACCCGACCCGCGCCGCCCCCTCCCCCGCCCAGCCATGGGCCGTGACAGCGACCCACAGCAGGCCGGGTTTCAATGCAAACAACCTCTCCGGCGTCAGGCCAACGCGGGCCAGCGCCCGGGGCCGGGCCGACGTGACCAGGACATCCGCCCCGGCGATCAGCTCGATCAATGCCGGATCGTCCAGCGCCATCACCAGCCGCCGCTTGCCCCCGTTCAGCCGCCGGTCCAGGTCCGGGGTGCGAATGGGCGTGGGGTCGGGCCGGTTAGGGCCTTCCACCTTCACCACCTCCGCGCCCGCCGCCGCCAGCAGCCCGCCCGCCAGCGGCCCGGCCCACAGCGCCGAAAGATCAACCACCCGGCGCAGTCTGCCCCACCCCTGTCCGGGCTGGCGCAGTTCCGGCCAGGACGCCAACACTTCCCCCACACATGCCACGGGCAGATGCAGAAGCACGGCGCGCTCCTGCAGCGCCACCTTGTGGCGGACTGGCAGAATCTGTTCAACGATACGCCATGGATTGCCGCCTGCATCCACTTCCAGCCAGGCCGGCACCGTCTCCCGATCGTCCGGCCTGGCCAGGTTGACGGCCACCCAGCCATCCAGCGCCCGGACCAGTCGGCAGTGGCCGTTGGGGGAGGACCGGCCGGGTGGCTGCAAACCCAGCGCCCCATCCCGGCGCAGCAGGGTCTCCGGCTCGACAGGTACCGTCAAGCGTCGGCCCAAGTCCCGCAGGACCGTATGCAGCGCTGCCTTCATGCGGGCAGCACCTGCTGCACCAGCCCCCAGGCCAGCGCCCGCTCCGCCGGCAGGCGGGCGCCCGACAGCACCATCCACACCGTCCGGTGCCGGCCGATGGCGCGTGACAGGCTGACGGTGCCGCCCGCACCGGGGATCAGGCCCATGCGAAGTTCCGGCAACTGGAACCAAGCGCCCGCCCGGGCCACACGCCGGGCCGCGGCGGCGGGCACCTCCAGCCCGGACCCGATGGCGCCGCCATGGAACACCACTTCCAGCCTGTCGCCCAATTCATGACAAAGCCGCGCATTGGCGTGCAGCGTGCGCACCAGATGGGCGGCGGCCGGGTCGCGGGCCGTACCGAATTCCGCCAGGTCCCCTCCAGTGGAAAAGCATTTGCCCGACGCCACCAACCGCACGTCGGGCACACTGGGGTCGGCCAGTGCATTGGCGAGCGCGGTGTAGAGCGCATCGCGCATGCCGGCATTCATGGCGTTGCGGCCGGCGGGATCGTCCAGGGTCAGCATCAGCATATCCTCTTCGCGCTCCACACGCACCCGCTCACCCGCGGGCTGAGGGGGGACGGGCCGCGGTCCGCGGCGCGCCAGCCAGGCCTTGAACGCCGCCCCGCCCAGCAATGTGGAATAGGCAAGAGACTCAACCGTCAGCCCGTCATTGAACGGCAACCGTTCCACCAGCCGCATTGTCTGGCACAGGATCGTCGCCGCCATGGGGAACGAGGCCACCTGCCCGGCCAGCCGCTCCACCCCCTTTACGCAGGACGTCCCCCCGACCCAGGGTGCAGGCGGGTCAGGGGCACTGGTCAGCAGCAGGTCGAAATCTCCCGGATCGACGGACGGCAACGCGCCGCCGGGATCGGTGCCGATCACCACCGACTGGATGGGAACGCGCCCGCGCCGGAAGCGGGCGGCATCGACCACCAGGCAGGGCCGGGCGCCAAGGGCCGAGAATTCGGCGATATCCAGGGGGTCGGGATCGATCATCGGCGCCAGCCTATCCCGGCCGCACCACCCGTGAAAGCCGCCTGCACGACGCCCTGGCGATATGAGCGGCCCCCGGCCCCGATCGGCATTGCCAGTTGCGCCCGATCCCGAAAAACATGGGCGCGCGTCAAGCGGGAGAAGAAGAAATGGCCAACAGCGCCTTCGATGAGATCGTGGATTTCCT
Source organism: Niveispirillum sp. GW835-FHT14G11 (assembly GCF_058793615.1). Taxonomy (NCBI): domain Bacteria; kingdom Pseudomonadati; phylum Pseudomonadota; class Alphaproteobacteria; order Rhodospirillales; family Azospirillaceae; genus Niveispirillum; species Niveispirillum sp. GW835-FHT14G11. Next base: position 240,026 of record NZ_JBXAFZ010000007.1, on the reverse strand, counting down.
GGTGGTGGGCAGCGGTGGCGGCTCCATGTGCGCCGGGCTGGTCCTGCGCGATGCCGGCAAGTCCGTCCTGATCCTGGAGAAGGCTGCCCTGGTGGGTGGTACGACGGCCAAATCGGGCGGCGTCATGTGGATCCCCGGCAATCCCTTCCTGAAACGTGACGGCATCCGGGACAGCGCCGAACAGACGCTCACCTATCTGGACAATGTCGTGGGTGACGCCGCAGACGCGCCGGGTGCCACCCGCGAGCGGCGGGAAACCTATGTGCGCCAAGCCCCGCGCATGGTGGAATTCCTGGTGGCCAAGGGCATCCGCCTGACCCGCGTCGGCCAGTGGCCGGATTATTATGATGAACGGCCCGGCGCCTTGAAGCAGGGCCGCACCGTGATCGCGGAGTTGTTCGACATCAACGAACTGGGCCCCTGGAAGCACAAGCTGCGCCCTGGCTTCATGCCCGTGCCGGCCACATTGGAGGAGGCGTTCCAGATCCCCTGGATGCGCAGGAGCTGGGCGTCGAAGAAGGTCATCGGCCGCGTCATCCTGCGCGCCATCCGGGCAAAACTGACCGGTAAACAATATGTCTCCGCCGGGGCGGCGCTGCAGGGGCGCATGCTGCAGGCGGCGTTGAAAGCCGGGGTGGAACTCCGCACCGACAGCCCGGTGGACGAACTGCTGATCGCGGATGGGCGCGCCGTCGGTGTGGTCACCATCCGGGACGGCAAGCCGTGGCGCGTGGGCGCGCGGCTGGGCATCCTGGTCAATGCTGGCGGCTTCGCCCGCAACCAGGACATGCGCGACCGGTACCAGCCCGGTACCCGCTCCGACTGGAGCAACGCCATCGAGACCGATACGGGCGGCATGATCCTGGAGATGGCGCGCCACGGCGCCGCCCTGGCGCAGATGGAGGAGATGGTGGGATACCAGACCACCATCCCGCCGGGCCAAGAGGCAGCTGACATCAAGCCCCCGGCCCAGAGCCTGACCGCCAAGCCGCACGCCATCCTGGTCGACCAATCAGGCGTGCGGTATCAGAATGAGGGCGGGTCCTACATGCAATATTGCCGCAACATGCTGGCCCGTAACCGGACCGTGCCCGCCATCCCCAGTTGGGCCATCTTTGACAGCCGCTACATCGCCGATTACATGCTGGCCGGCACCATGCCGGGCAAGAAGAAGCCGGCCGCCTGGACCGAACGGAACTATCTGCGCCAAGCCGGCAGCATCGCGGAACTGGCAGCCCGCATCGATGTGCCCGCAGAGGCGCTGTGCGCCACCATCGACCGGTTCAACGGCTTTGTGGATCAGGGGCGGGACACGGATTTTCACCGGGGGGAGCGCGCCTATGATGACTGGCTGGGCGATCCGTTCCACGCCCCGTCCAAGTCGCTAGGCCGCATCGACCAGGGCCCCTTCTATGCGGTTCCCGTGGTGCCCGGCGATGTCGGCACCTATGGTGGCGTCGTCACCGATACCCATGCCCGCGTGCTGCGCGACGATGGGTCGGTGATCGAGGGGCTGTACGCCACGGGCGTTTCCACCGCTTCGGTCATGGGCCGCGCCTATCCGGGGGCGGGGTCCAGCATCGGCCCCTCCTTCACCTGGGGCTATGTCGCGGCCCTGCATGCCGTGGGGGCGTAGCGTAAGCGCTACACCCCCTTGTTCCTTTCCTGCGCCGCCGCGATATCGGCGCGGTAATGGCGGCTGGCCATCAGGTAGGACAGCAGGGCCGGCACCGCCAGCAAGGTGGCGGACAGCAGCGCCCAGCGCAGCGATTCCTCACCATAAACGGGGCGCAGCAGATCGCTGACGATGCCGATGAATTGCGGCCCCAGCCCAACGCCTAGCGAACTGATGATCAGGAAGATGCAGGCGGACGCGGTGGCGCGGGCCTGGACCGGTGCCAGGGTCATGACGATGGCCACCATGGGACCGGCGATCAGGCCGGCCAGCATCACCTGACACGCCAGCAGCCAGAAGACCTGCCCGATGGGGGCCTGGAAGGCGGCGGCGGCCAGCAGGCCCGCCGTGGGCACCGTGATCATCGGCACCCAGAAATGCCAACGCAGGTCGCGCTTGCCCAACAGGTCCAGCGCCGGGCCGCCCACGATATGCCCGATCAGCGACCCCGTGCCCAGCGCCAGGCCCAACGACGCCCCGATCTCCGATTGGCTCAACCCGTGGGAGCGCAGCAGGAAGGCCGGCACCCAGCTGGATATCCCCATGCTGAGCAGTGCCGTCAGCGTACCGGCCACCGTCAGATAGGGGATGGTGCGGATGGCGAACAGCTGGCGCAGCGTGGCGAAGAAGGAAAGCGGCGGCAGCTCTGCCCGCACCCCGTCAGCCATGCCCTTGCGGACCTTGGGGAAGGTCAGGAAGACCAGCGGCCCCAGGATCAGCCCCGGCAACCCGGCCAGCAGGAAGGTGGCGCGCCAGCCGAACTGTTCTACCGCCCAGCCGCCGAACAGCAGGCCGGTGCCGATGCCGATGGGCGAAGCCAGCAGCAGGATCGACATGGCCGTGGCGCGGCGCTGCCGGGGGAAGATGTCGCCGACAATGGCCTGCGACGGGGCGTTGCCGCCCGCCTCCCCAAACCCGACACCGACGCGGGCCAGGAACAGCTGCAAGAAGCTCTGCGCCGTCCCGCACAGCACGGTCATGACGCTCCACACCGTCACGGCGATGGCGATGACGCGCGGGCGGGACCAGCGGTCGGCCAGACGTGCCGCCGGAATGCACATCACCATATAGGTGGCGGCAAAGGCCAGACCGGTCACGAAACCGATCTGGCTGTCGCTCAGCGACAGGTCGCGGCGGATGGATTCGATCAGGATATTGATGATCTGCCGGTCGATGATGCTGACGCTGCCGACCAGGGCCAGCACGATCAGCATGTACCAGCGCCTGGCCGCGGAAATCTCGTCCACGGGCCCGCCGGCCGACGGTTCTGGAATGCCCTTGTCCACGCTGCCTCCCCCATATTCTTTTTAAGGTCACCTGCCGCCTGTCGCGGCGCCCGGCCCACTATTCGGTGCCGGCACCATGACGGCAATGGTCCAAACCCCACTGGGCACTCACGGGCAAGCCTTGGTGCATGCACCACCCTCAGGGCCCGAAATTCTCCACCGGTGCCGGGTCGGGAACCGGGTTGGGGCGGATGGACCCGAAGGGCTGTTCCAGACGGCGGCGCACGCGCGGCCGGTCCAGCGGCAAGGTCAGGGCGTCGGCAGCCTTCTGTGCCACAATGTCGGCCTGGGTGAAGCGGGTGCGCAGGCGCAGATAATCGCCCCAGGTCGGGCAATGATAGCGCTCCGTCCATATCTCCGGATCGCTGATATCGCGGGCCAGCGACCAGTCGAAACCGCCATTGCGCAGCCGCACATGCGCCAGCTTCAGCATGGCGTCATAGAAATCCCCCACCTTTTCTGCCCGCACCTTATAATCCAGCTCCACCACGACGGGGCCGGAGCGCAGGGCCAACTCCAGCGCCACTTCCGGGTCACTGCGGATGTCGGCGGGGGCCAGATCGGCATAGGCATTGCGGATCAGCGGGAACAGGCGGCCCACCAGCGGCAGCACGCCCATCAGGCCGGCCGAGGCGTAAAGCGCCATATCCACGCCGAACCTTGCCGCCACCATCCCCCACAGCGCCGCACCCAACGCGATGCCACCCGTCAGCGCGCATTGGAACAGGGACAGCGCACGCCCCGTCACCCAGCGCGGGGCCGCGAACTGCACCGTGACGTTCAACAGCGCGATGGTCAGGATATTGGTCGCCCCCACCAGGAACAGAGCCCCACAGGACAGGGCCAGATGCCGGCTGAAACCGGCCAGGACCAGTGCCACAACCGACAGGCAGGCGCAGAGGCTGACCGCACCTTCGATCGACAGACGCCGTTCCACCCGCCCCACCATCAGGGCACCCGCCACCGCCCCGACACCGCTGGCCCCCAGCAGCAGGCCGAAGGCGGCGGCATCGCCGCCCAGCAGGTCGCGCGCCACCAGCGGCGCCAGCGCCAAGGCCGCCGCCCCTGCCACCCCGAACAGGAAGGCACGGGCGTGCACGCGGCGGATGGGCTGCGAATAAAGCGCGTAGCGGACACCCGCCACCACGGCCCGGTCCAGCCGCTCCGGCGGCAGGGCGGATGCGGACGCCGGACGCCGCCACAGCAGGAAGGCCAGGAACAGCGGTACATAGCAGACCATGTTCAGCCCAAAGGCCGTCCCTGCGCCCAACGCCATGACGACGCCGCCGCCAATGGCCGGCCCGACGCTGCGCGCAATATTATAGCTGATGGTGCCCAGCGCCACGGCGGCCGGCAGGCGGGGCGGGTCCACCAGGTCCGGCAAGGTGGCCTGCCAAGCCGGCGCGTACAGGGCCACGCCCACCCCGATCAGGCTGGCGAAGCCCAGCAGCAGCCACGGTGTCGTCAGCCCCAGCAGCGACAAACCCGTCAGCAGCGCCGAGGCGCAGATGGCGAAGCCCAGCCCCGCCAGCGCCACCAGCCGCCGGTCGAACATGTCGGCGATGGCCCCGGCCGGCACGGCGACCAGCATCAAGGGCAGCATCAGGGCCGTTTGCACCAGCGCCACCATGGCCGGCGACGGCGACAGCCGCGTCATCTCCCAGGCCGCCCCCACGCCCAGGATCAGTTGCCCGAAGTTTGAGAGAAGGCTGGCCAGCCAGACCCGGCGGAAGGCCACCACCCCCAGGGGCGCCAGGATGCCGCCCCCCTTCCCCGACGCGCTTTCCCCATCAGCCACACGGCACCCCCATCCCCGGCAACCCCGCCAATCTACCGCCCGCACCAGCGCCCGCCAGACATGTCGGGCGCAGTGCCGCATCAATCGCCCCGGCGATTGGTGGTTTGCCGACGCACATGCGATATCCGCTGAAACCTGACATTGAGGGGGAGAAGGCCATGGCCGAGGCATTCATCATCGACGCCGTGCGCACACCGCGCGGCATCGGCAAGATGGGCAAAGGGGCATTGTCGCACCTGCATCCCCAGCATCTGGCCGCCACCGTCCTGTCGGCGCTGCGCACCCGCAACGATCTGGACCCGGCATGCATCGACGATGTGATCTGGGGCACCAGCGCGCAGATGGGCCTGCAGGGCGGCGACATGGGACGCATGGCGGCGCTGGATGCCGGCTTCGACGTCACGGTCAGCGGCGTCACCCTGGACCGGTTCTGTGGCAGTGGCCTGACCGCCACCAGCCTGGCCGCCGCCCAGATCATGGCGGGGATGGAGGATATGGTGATCTCCGGCGGCACGGAGATGATGTCCTATGTCACCCAATATGGTCAGGATCTGCGCGCGGCGGGCGTGAAGTCGCCGGGCGGCCTGGGCAGCGGCAACGAGCGGCTGGCAGCCAGGCACCCGCAATCCAACCAGGGTGTGTGCGCCGACGCCATCGCCGCGCTGGAGGGGATCGGCCGCGCGGCACTGGACGCGTTCGGCGCCGAAAGCCAGCGCCGCGCGGCCCTGGCCATCGCACAAGGCCGCTTCGCCCGGTCCCTGATCCCGGTGGTCGGCGATGACGGTGCCGTGATCCTGGACCGCGACGAACATCCCCGCCCCGGCACGACGGTGGAGCAGTTGGCAGCCCTGGCCCCTTCCTTCGCCGCCATCGCCGATATGCCGGCACAGGCCGACGGCACAACCTTCAAGCAGCTGGTCAACCTGAAATATCCCGATCTTGACATCGTGCCGCTGCACCATGCCGGCACCTCGTCCGGCAATGTCGATGGGGCAGCGGCCCTGCTGCTGGCGTCGGAAGGTGCCGTGAAGCGCAGGGGATTGAGACCGCGCGCCCGCGTGGTGGCCACGGCCAATATGGGCGGCTGCCCGACCCTGATGCTGAACGCGCCCGTGGCGGCCGCGCACAAGGTGCTGGCCAAGGCCGGCCTCACCATCGCCGACATCGACCATTGGGAGGTGAACGAGGCGTTCGCGGTGGTGGTGGAGAAAGTCATCCGCGACCTCGGCCTGGACCGGGCTGCTGTGAACCCCAATGGTGGCGCCATCGCCCTGGGCCACCCGATCGGTGCCACGGGCGCGGTGCTGATCGGTACCGCATTGGATGAGCTGGAGCGGACGGGTGGGCGTTACGGACTGATCACCATGTGCGCGGCCGGTGGCATGGCGCCTGCCATCATCATCGAGCGGCTGTGACCCTGCCCGTTTGCAGCTTTCTTTTGCGCACCCGGTCGCTATCTTGTCGGCCGATGGAGGATCTTGGATGACGAACCAGATGTTCAGGGGCAGCGGCGGCGGTATCCGGCGTGATCTTTCGCTGAAGATCATCGCGACGGCGCGCACCCTGCGCAAACGCTTCGACCAGCGGGTGGCCGACCTGGGCGTGACGCGTTCGCAATGGACCATGATCGCCGCCATCGCCCGCTTTCCCGGCATGACGCAGCGGACCATCGCGGAAACGCTGGAGATCACGGAGGCGTCGGCCGGCCGGCTGATCGACAAGCTGTGCCAGGAAGGCATGCTGCGCCGCACCCCGCGCAACGATGACCGCCGCGCCTATAATGTGGAGGTCACCGAACGCACGGAACCGTTGCTGGCCCAGCTGGGCGTGCTTGCCGAACAGCTGGAGAAGGAGACGTTCCACGGCCTGACGGAGGCGGAGCTGACCCAGCTTTACGCGCTGCTGGGCAAGATCGCCGACAATGTCGCGGAGCCCTGGCCGGCGGAGCTGGAAGTCTGATCCCCATTCCAGGAACGCCTTGTGGACACGGCCCAATGTCAGCGGTATGTCGCCACCGCCCTCAGCGCGGCTGCATGCGGATGGCACCGTCCAGGCGGATGGTGGTACCGTTCAGATAGGCATTGCGCACGATCTCCAGCGCCAGTCCGGCATATTCACCGGCATCGCCCAGGCGCGACGGGAATGGCACCATGGCACCCAGTGCCTGCTTCATCTCCGCCGGCATCCGCGCCATGGCGGGCGTGTCGAAGATGCCGGGCTGGATGGTGCAGCAGCGGATGCCCTCACGCGCCAGGTCGCGGGCGATGGTCAGGGTCATGCCGACAATGCCGGCCTTGGCGGCGGAATAGGCCGCCTGCCCAATCTGCCCCTCCGTCGCGGCGGCCGACGCGGTGTTGATCAGCACGCCGCGTTCGCCGTCGATCGGGTCCAGCGCCATCATCCCCGCCGCCGCGCGCGTGATGCAGCGGAAGGTGCCGACCGTGTTCAGCCGCAGCACCCATTCAAACTGTTCGGCCGGGAACATCTTGATCTCGCCCGTCGCCTTGTCGCGCCGCACCGTAGGGATGGCGTTACCGCCGCCGGCACAACAGACCAGCACGCGTTCCTGGCCGTTGGCCGCCCGCGCCACCGCAAAGGCCGCATCAACCGAGGCATCCGACAGCACGTCGCAGGTCACGAAGACGGAGCCGGTCTGTGCCGCCGCCCTGGCCCCCGCCTCCGCATTCATGTCGAAGATGGCGACCCTGGCGCCGGCCGCGCGCAGGGCCTGGACCGTCGCCAGGCCAAGGCCGGAGGCACCACCGGTCACCACCGCCGCAACGGAGCTGTCGATTTTCATGGGCTTTACTCTCACCGGAATGGAAATGCGTGGGGGCCGCATAAGGCCCTTCCTGGCCCGGAGCATTCCCCGGTCCCCCGTTCCGCTCAACAGCGCAATGCGTTGACGCACCGTGATATCGCCGTGGCGTTAGCTCGGGCGCCAAGGCCCCGAACCGCCCCATCGCGCTTGCAAATGACTGTTTCGTGCGACCATTTTTCGCCACGAACTTGAGGGGACCAGCGGCATAGGCGCCGCCAAGCTTCACCCAGTAAATCCGGAGAAATGGACGGCGATGACACAGGTGATGAAGGGGATCAGGGTGCTGGAGGTGGCGCAGTTCACCTTTGTGCCCGCCGCCGGCGCCATTCTGGCCGACTGGGGTGCAGACGTGATCAAGGTGGAGCATCCCGAGCGCGGCGATGCACAACGCGGCTTCATCAATCTGGGTGGGATGAAGGTCGATCCTAGGCGCAACACCATGATGGAGCATCCCAATCGCGGCAAGCGCAGCGTGGGCGTGGATGTCGGCACCCATGAGGGCCAGCAGGTGATCTATGAGCTGGCGAAAACGGCCGACGTTTTTCTGACCAACTATCTGCCCGGCGCGCGGCAGAAGCTGCGGATCGACGTGGAGCATATCCGCGCCGTGAACCCGAAGATCGTCTATGCGCGCGGCAGTGCTTATGGCGACAAGGGGCCGGAACGCAATGTCGGCGGCTTTGACGGCACCGCCTTCTGGTCACGCAGCGGCATCGCCCACAACATGTCGCCGGCCGAACTGGATGGACCCTTGCAGCAGGGCATCCCGGCCTTCGGCGACAGTATCGGGGGCATGAACATCGCGGGTGGCATCGCCGCCGCCCTGTTCCATCGTGAGCGCACGGGCGAGGCGCTGGAGGTCGATGTCTCGCTGCTGTCCACCGCCTGGTGGGCGTCGGGCACATCGATCGACATGTATCTGGAAACCGGCACGGTCATGCGCAACCGCATGCCGCGGTCCGGTGCCAGCCCCGGCAACCCCTTCATGGGCAATTTCCGCACCCTGGATGGCGGCACCATCAATCTCTGCACGTTGCAGCCGGGGCCGCATGCGCGCAGCCTGTTCACCCATGTCGGCCGGCCGGAACTGGCCGATGACCCGCGCTTCTGCGAGGTCCGGGCATTGATGGAGAACTGGGCGGCGGCCAGCGCCATCCTGGTGGAGGCGTTCGCGGCCAAGCCGTTCGCGTATTGGCGCCAGCACCTGAAGACCTATTCCGGGCAATGGGCGCCGATCCAGAGCCTGCTGGACCTGACGGCCGACGAACAGGCGCTCGCCAACGACATGCTGTTCGAAGTGGAGGCCGCCGACGGCGGCAAGCCCCTGCGGCTGGTGCGCGGGCCGGTGCAGTTCAACGGTGCTGCCGTCACCACCACGCGCGCACCGGAGGCATCCGAACATACCGAAACCGTGCTGATGGAGATCGGCATGGAATGGGAACAGATCAAAAAGCTGAAGGGCGTCGGCGCCATCGCCTGATGCCCCGGTGACAGGAATGACGACATGAAACCGGGTATGAAACTGAAGAGCGCGGCCTGTGACACCGAATTGATGGTGATCAAGTGCGGCCAGGGCAGTGTGGAATGCGGCGGTGCGCCCATGGCGGCGGACAGGCCGGCCAGCCCGGCCGCACTGGACCCCGCCCATGCCGGCGGCACCCTGATGGGCAAGCGCTACGTCGATGCCACCGGCACCTTCGAACTGCTCTGCGTGAAGCCGGGCAAGGGCTCGCTCAGCGTCAACGGCACGGCGCTGTCGGTGAAGGACGCCAAGCCGCTGCCCGCGTCCGACTGACTGACGGGGTATCCATGAACATCTCCCTGATTTTGCAGATGGCGGCGGATGCCGCACCTGACCGTGTCGGCCTGGTCTGCGGGACCGTGCGCTGGACCTATGGCGAGTTGCTGACCGCCGCGCGCGGCGCCGCCGACCTGATCACGACCGGCGGTGCCGCCCATGTCGCCCTGCTGGATGAAAGCAGTGAGGCGGCGGTCATCGCGCTGTTCGGCGCCGCCCTGGCGGGTGTGCCCTATGTGCCGCTGAATTACCGTCTGGCCGACGCCAATCTGGGTCCGCTGGTCGACCGCATCGCGCCGGCCTTGCTGATCGGCGACGGCGACCGCGCCGCGCGTGCCGCCACCCGCAGCGACCTTGTCACGCAGACGCGCACGGGTTTCGTGGCCGAAGCCCTGTCGCGCGGCGCCAGGGTTGAGGCGGCGGAGGGACCTGACGGCGAAACCATCGCCATCCAGCTGTTCACCAGCGGCACGACGGCGGCACCCAAGGCCGCGATCCTGCGCCATTCCAACCTGTTGTCCTATATCCTGGGCACGGTGGAGTTCGCATCCGCCGGGGAGGGCGAAGCGGCCCTGGTCAGCGTGCCGCCCTACCATATCGCCGGCATCGCAGCATTGCTCAGCTCCATCTATGCACAGCGGCGCATCCTGCTGCTGCCGGCCTTCGACCCGGCGACCTGGCTGTCGCTGGCGACGGTGGAGGGCGCCACCAACGCCTTCGTCGTGCCGACCATGCTGGCCCGCATCATTGAGCATATGGACAAGGCGCCCGGCGCCGGCGTGCCCGGCCTGAAGGCGATCGCCTATGGCGGCGGCCGCATGCCGCTGGAACTGATCCACCGCGCGCTCGACCTGTTCCCGGCAACGGGCTTCACCAATGCCTATGGTCTGACGGAGACCAGTTCCACCATCGCCATCCTGGGGCCCGACGACCATCGCGCCGCGCACGGATCGGATGATCCAGTGGTGCGCGGCCGACTGGGTTCCGTGGGCCGCCCCCTGCCCACCGTCGAGATCGAGATCCGCGACGAGGAAGGCCGCGTCCTGCCTGTCGGCGAACGGGGCGAGATCTATGTGCGCGGCGATCAGGTGTCGGGCGAGTATCGCGAACGGTCGGCGCTGGATGCCCGGGGCTGGTTCCCCACCCGCGATGCCGGCTGGCTGGATGATGCGGGTTACCTGTTCCTGGCTGGAAGGGCCGACGATGTCATCGTGCGCGGGGGCGAGAACATGTCGCCCGGCGAGATCGAGGATGTGGTGCTGGAACATCCCGCCATCACCGATGCCTGCGCCGTCGCCATCCCGTCGGTGGAGTGGGGAGAGGCCGTAGGCCTAGCCATCACCATCCGCGACGGCCAGGCGGCACCCACGGATGCGGCCCTGTGCGATCTGATCCGCAACCGCCTGCGGTCGTCCCGCATACCCGAGCGCATCCTGATCGCACCGTCACTGCCCTATAATGAGATGGGCAAGCTGCTGCGGCGCGAAGTGAAGACCTGGTTCAAGGACTGACCTGCCGACAATCGGCCGCCGCGCCGCACAAGGCCGCCCCTGACGCCGGCCACCCCATCCCGAGGGATCACGGCAAATAATTGTTTGCCGGCAGCAGCTTCGCGCCCGGTATATCGAACCGGCGTCATCACCGCGCCTGCGCGACTTATTTTGCGCTGCACCAAAAAATGAGACCATATCATTTTTAATTGACAACCTGCCCGATCCAGACGAATATCCAGGAAAGCACGGGAGGAGTTCAAAATGTCCAACATCCAAAATGGCAACAAAGCAAAAATCGCCAAGCGAGTTGTCGAGATTTTCGAATTCATCGATGAAGAGAACCGCGAAGTTACGGTGATGGATATTGTCCGCCGGTATGACTGGCCGCAATCCAGTACCTCTGAACTTCTGGCAAGCCTTGTCGATCTTGGCCTTCTTTACAAAAATTCCTTCTCCAGAACTTATACCCTGTCGCAGCGGGCGGCCATGCTGGGGTCCAGCTGCCAGCCGGCCATCGTCCGCGACGGGCGCCTGACCCACATGATCGACCGGCTGGTGGTGCAGACGGGCCTGAATGTGGCCACGTTCGGCATCGTCGGCGTGCGGTCCCAGATTTTCTCCTGGCGGGCCGGGGTGGCGGGCCAGATGTCCGGCCCCTCCTCCCTCTATGGCGGCATGCAGGAGCGGCTGACGGATTCCGCGACGGGCTGGCTGCTGCTCTCCACCATCGCGCAGCCGCGCCGCGACGGCATGGTCCGCCGCCTGCTGGCCGACATGCAGGAAGAGACCAAGCCCAGCTTCGCCGACATGACCGCCCGGATCGCCGTCTGCCGCGACCGGGGCCATGCCACCGGCCCCGTCGGCTGCGGTTCCAGCGCACAGGTGACTGCCCTGCTGCTGCCGGGACAGCCGGAAGGCCGCCCGCTGGCCATCGGCTTCGTCTATGAACCGTCGGCCGTGATCGAGGAGGCGGCCCTGCTGCGCTGCCTGCGTGACGCCATTACCGCCCATGTCGAGTTGGACAATACACCAGCCCCGCTTTCCTTCATCCGAACCTCCCGCATGGGGTTTCCCGCTGAGCCTGAACGGATGGCCGTGTGATCCCATGTGGCGCCGCTGCCTCGGGCTTGGGGCCGGCGGCGTGAACTGACGGGCGGTCTTCGGACCGCCCATTTTTTGTGCCTGCCCCATCTTTGCCATCCCCCCCAAGCAAAAGCCCCCGCCGGTCGCCCGGCGGGGGATACGCCATCAAGCCGCTGTCTGCTTGGTCGCGTGGTGCTTGAACATCTTCATCAGGTCGCCCGAGGTGATGGGGCGGCTGACCCCCTCCTCCACCGGCCGGGCACCGCCGGACGGCTTGGGCGTCACATCCACGCCCTTAGCCGCCGCCGCCGCGCGCAGCGCACCGACGGTCAGGTCCTCGCGCCGATGGTGCTTGAACGGGTCGAAGCGGAAGAAGCGGGCGGCGTTCTGGTGAGTGACCTTGTCGATCTGCGTCGGCGTCAGGTGCCTGATGCTGTCCCACAGATGTTCGGGCACTTCCGGCCACAGGCTGTCGGAATGCGGATAGTCACATTCATACGCCACGTTATCCTCGCCGATCGCGTCCAGATTCTTCAACCCGAACCGGTCATCGATGAAGCAGTTCAGGAAATGACGCTTGAAGATGTCACTGGGCTTGGTCTCACCCTGGATGACGGTGTTCGTCCAGGCCCGGTGACGCCAGTTGGAGAAGTCGGCGCGCTCCATGAAGTACGGGACCCAGCCGATGCCGCCTTCCGACAGGGCGACGCGCAGGGTCGGATAGTCGTGCAGCGCCTTCAGCTGCAGCCAGTCGGCGGCACCCGTGGAGATCGACATGGGCATGGTAGTGATCCAGGCCTCGATCGGGGTCTCCATCGACGCATGCGGTGCCGGATTGCCGGCGCCGATATGGGTGCAGATGGTGATGTCATGCTCGACGATCGCCTTCCAGAACGGCGCCCAATATTCATTGTGGATGCTGGGCAGGCCCTGGGAGGTCGGGTTGTCTGAGACGGAGACGGCAGTGCAGCCCATGGAAGCCACGCGCGCGATCTCCTGCACGGTCGCCTCCATGTTCCAGGTCGGCAGGATGGCGCAGGGGATGAAGCGGCCGGGATAGGCACCGCACCAGTCCAGGATGTGCCAGTCATTATAGGCCCGCAGATGCAGCAAGGCGGCATCCTTGTCCGGCGCCTTGTGGAAGCGGTTGCCGTCGAAGCCGACGCAGGAACCAAAATTCAGCGAGGCGGCGATGCCGTTGACATTCATGTCGTCGACGCGGGCATGCACGTCGAAGCAGCCGGGGCGCAGCTGTTCCAGCGCCGTCGGCTCCATGCCGTATTCCTCCATCGGGCGGCCCACCACCGCGTTCAGCCCCACAGACGGCAAATACATGCCCTGATAGGACCAATAGCTGGTGCCGTTCTCCGCCACGCAGAATTTCGGCGCGCTGGCCAGCGCGTCGCCCTTCAGGTGGCGGTCGAACATGTCCGGCGGTTCACTGATATGATCATCCACGCTGATCAGGATCATGTCGTTCATTTGCATGGGTCGTCTCCTCTGATTTTACTAACCTTGTATAGTATTTTTCAGTCCCTGGCGAGCAGCAGGGCCGCCGCCATCGGCCCGCCCCCCGACGTCGCGACCGCCACGCGCGGGCTGCCCGGCACCTGCCGATTGCCACCCTGTCCGCGCAGTTGCACCACGGCTTCGTGCGCCATGCCGAAACCGTGCAACCGGCCGGCGCCCAGCTGGCCGCCACCGGTATTCATGGGCAGCTCCCCATCCAGCGCGATGCGGTGGCCGCCTTCCAGGAAGCGGCCGCCCTCGCCCAGGTCGCAGAAGCCCAACCCCTCCAGCCAGGTGATGGGCTGGAAGGCAAAGCCGTCGTAGAACTGCACCAGATCGACATCGGCCGGCCGGTAATCGGTGTTTCGCCAGAGGTCGCGGCCCGTGGCATAGGCCCCGGCCCATTCCGCCTGGTCCCAGCTGTAGCGGTCAACGGACCCGGCCGTGGCCGCAATACGCACCGGCACCCATGCCGACGCCACCTCGTCCAGCGCATCACCGGCCGACACGATCAGGACCGTGGAGGCGTCGGTGAACCGGTCACAATCGTAAAGGCACAACGGCGTGGAGATCATGCGCGCCGCCATGTATTCGTCCATGGTCAGTGGTTTCTTCACCAGCGCCCGCGGGTTGCGCACGGCATTGGCATGGCCGTTCAACGCCACCTGCGCCAGCTGCTCCCGCGTCAGGCCATAGCGCTTCATGTGCCTTGTCGCGTACTGCGCGGTCCAGTTGGCCGCCGACAGGGCGAAGAACGGGGCGGTCCATTGCGAGGATCCGTCCACCTCCTTGCGGCGCAGCGGCGGAAACTCCTCCGGCCGCGCCAGGGCCGCCGCCTCATAGACGGTGCGAAAGCAGAGGACATGCCGCGCTTGGCCAGCCTGTACAGCCGCCGCCGCCATGGCAACCGCCCCCAGCTGCGCCGTCAACTCCCCGCCCCCCACATGCCAATGCGTTTTCAAGCCCAGCGCCTCGATCAACTCGTCCGTACCAACGGGCGAGAAACCCAGGAAGGTCGGCATGCGGCCGGGATATGTGGCCACCCCGTCGATCTGGTCGAAGCCCAGGCCCGCATCGGCCAGCGCCTCGCGCACGGCGTCAACGGTCAGGCCCAGGGGGGAACGCGCCAGGCGCACCCCCACCTCCGACATGCCGATCCCAGTGATATAGGCTTCGCCCCGTGCCATGGTCAGGCCGCCTTTTCGAACAGGGGGAACCAGATACCGTCCTGTTCCTCGAACCGCACCCGCACGCGGTCACCGACATCCACCTCCTCCACGGGACAGCCCACGATATTGGTGGTCAGGAACACGCCGGGAGCCGCGTCCAACGCCACGCGGGCGATGACGAACGGCACTGCCAGCCCCGGCATCCAGGGCTGGTGGTTGATGGTGTAGCTGTCGATGATGCCGGTGCCGGCCACCGGGGTCGGTGCCACCGCTTCCGACCGGCAATGCCGACAGACCGGCCGGGGCGGATGCGTATGGCCACCACAATCGGCGCAGCAGGTGATGTAGAGGCGGCCTTCCGCCCCCCCCGTCCAGAAGGCGCGATTGTCAGTATCCAGTTTCGGCCGGGGCCGTGGCACGCTCATGACCTGCGGCCCCCGCTGGTCCCCTGACGGTCCGGCGTCATTGGCGAATTCTCCGATAAAGGCTGGGATGTCCGGCAATCATGTTGTCGCCCCACCCCAGGGATGGCAACGCAGGGGTCGGGTGCGGGGCGACATATCGCGCGGGCGATTGACGGGGTGGGGACCGGCATCGCCCCCGCGATCAAGGGCGGCCACCGGTTGATCACCCCGGGGCGCTGATGTTTATTGGGGTCCGACCGGGTGGCGGGCGATGGCCCCCACGACTGCTGTGACAGGAGCGCATCCATGAAAATCCGCATCCGGAAATCCGCCTGCGTGGGCAATGCCCGCTGCGCGGCGGTATCGGAGGTGCTGTATAAGCTGGATGATGAAGGCTATATCGCCACGGACGTCATCGACGTGCCGGAAGGCATGGAATTGCTGGCCAAACGCGGCGCGCGCGCCTGCCCGGAACGCATCATCACCATCGTCGAAGACGACAAGGCCTGAGCGGCAGCATCTGTTCGGCCCCCCTTTCCATCCGCCCAAGGAATGAAAACAAGATGTCAGACACTCTCGGCTACAAGGGCAAGCGCGTCATCGTCAGCGGCTGCTTCTCCGGCATGGGGGAGGCGACGGCCCGGCTGCTGCTGGACCTGGGTGCGGAAGTTCATGGCCTGGACTTCAAGGACAGCGCCTTGCCGCTGGCCTCCTTCAACAGGGTCGATCTGCGCGACCCGGCTTCGATCGAGGCAGGTGTGGCCGCCATCGGCGGCACGGTGGAGGCGCTGTTCAACTGCGCCGGTCTGCCGCAGACCGCCCCGCCCATGGATGTGATGAAGGTGAACTTCATCGGCACCCGCCACCTGACCGAACAGGTGCTGCCGCTGATGGGTGCGGGCGGGGCCATCGCCAACATCTCTTCCATCGGCGGCATGGGGTGGAGCCGGCGCGTGCCCGTGATCATGGGCATCATCGCCACGCGCGGCTATCAGGCAGCCATCGATTGGTGCGAGGCCAACAAGGACACCGTAGCGGAAGGCTATGCCTTTTCAAAGGAAGCGGTGAATGTCTGGACCATGCTGTCTGGCGCACACTTGATCAAAAAAGGTATCCGTATCAACGCCACCATGCCCAGCCCAACCCAGACGCCGATGATGGCCGCGTTCGAGGCGGCAACCCCGGCTGAGATTCTGCTGGCCGCCACCCAGCCCATCGGCCGGCGCTCCACGCCCGCAGAACAGGCCGGCGGGCTGGTGCTGCTGAACAGCGCGCTCGCCGGTTTCGTCAACGGCGTCGTGCTGCCGGTGGATGGCGGCTTCATGGGTGGCGTAGCCACGGGTCAGGTCGACATATCGGCCATGATGCGGCGCTCCGGCTAACCAGAGCGGTTGCCTCCCGATGCCTTGCAACGCCGCCCCCGCATGATGCGGGGGCGGCGAACGTCCTTTCTTTGCCTTTGACAGGGCCATCCCCATGAATTTCGAACTGACCGAAGATCAGGAGATGATGCGCGACCAGTTCGCGCGTTTCCTCAACAAGCACAGCAGCACGGAGCGGGTGCGCGCCACCCAGGCCACGGGTTTCGATGGCGCGCTCTGGCGCGGGCTGGCCGAGTTGGGCGCCTTCTCCATCCGCGTGCCGGAGGAAAGGGACGGGCTGGGCCTGGGCCTAATCGTAGCCACCATGCTGATGGAAGAAGCAGGCCGCACCCTGGTTTCCGGTCCGTTGGCCGAGGCGCTGGTCGCCGCCCGCCTGCTGGCCGAATGGGAACAGCCGCTGCTGAGTGCCGTGCTGGTCGGGGAGGTGGTGGTCACGCTGGCCCTGCAAGATCTGGAAACCCAGCCCGTGCAATGGGTGGCCGGCGGTACTGTCGCCCGCGCCATCCTGGCCCGGCGGGGACCGGACGTGCTGCTGTTCGACCTGTCGGGCCAACCGGGCAAGGCCGAGCCCAACCTCGCCTCCACCCCGCTGGCGGAGATCGACTTCGCCACCCTGCCCGGCACCGTGATCAAGTCCGGCCCCGATGCCGCCGCCACCTTCCAGGCGGGGATCGAGGAATGGAAGCTGCTGATCGCCGCCGGTCTGGCCGGCCTGTCGCGCGAGGCGCTGAAACTGGCGGCATCCTATGCCTGCGAGCGCAAGCAGTTCGACCAGCTGATCGGCGCGTACCAGGCCATTTCCCATCCGCTGGCCGATCTGCTGTGCGAGGTTGATGGTGGCAAGTTCCTGGTCTGGAAGGCCATCCGCGACGTGGCCGATGCGGCGGCCGATGTCGGGGCCACCATCTCGCTTGCCGCCTGGTGGAACGCCGATGCCGCCGCCCGCACCGTGGCACAGGCGCTGCATACGTTCGGCGGCTATGGCCTGACGACCGAATATGACATTCATCTCTACAATCTGCGCGCCAAGGCCTGGCCCCTGGTCTTTGGCGACCCCCGCCTGTGGCTGGAAGAGGCGGGCCGCCGGCTCTATGGCGGCGAGGCCACGTCCCTGCCCCCCGTGGGCGAGGTGCCGATCGAGTTTGACCCCGGTGAGGAAGCCCGCGCCCTTGTGGCAGAGATTGACGCCTTCTTCGCAGAACACATGACGCCGGACATCCGCGCCAACGCCCATTATTCATGGGAAGGCCATAACCCGGTTTTTCACAAGAAGCTGGCGCAGGCGGGCCTGCTGTTTCTCGGCTGGTCCAAGGATATGGGCGGGCGCGGCCTGTCGGCCTATGCCCGCAACGCCGCGATGGAGGCGTTCGAACATCATGGCTGGACCAATCCCGTCGCCAATGTCGCGGGGCTGGTCGGCGCCATGATCCACCGGTTTGGCAGCAACCAGGTGAAGCGGGAGGTGCTGGAGCCCATCCTGGCGGGCGAGGCCATCGCCTCGCTGGGCTATTCCGAACCCGGCTCCGGTTCCGACGTGTTCGCGGCGCAGTGCAAGGCCGTGCGCGACGGTGATGGCTGGCGCATCGACGGCACCAAGATGTTCACCTCGGGCGCCAACCTGACCGATTATGTGCTGATGCTGACACGGACCAACCCGGACGTGCCCAAGCACAAGGGCCTGACCATGTTCATCGTGCCGCTGAAGACACCGGGCGTGACGGTGCAGCCGGTCCATACGTTCCAGGATGAACGCACCAACATCACCTTCTATGACGGGGTGCGCATCCCCGATGCCTATCGCCTGGGTGACGTCGATGGCGGGGTGCGAACGATGAGCGCTGGCCTGGAACTGGAACATGGTGGTGGCTTTGCCAAGGTGCAGCGCGGCATGCTGCGCGCTGCTGAGAGTCTGGCACGGGAGATCATCCAGGGCGATCGTCCGCTGATCGAGCAGAGCCAGGCCCAGATGCGGCTGGCCCGCACCGCCGCCAATGTCATGGTTTCCGACCTGCTGACCTGGCGGTCCCTGTGGGCCAGCGTGGAGAAAAAACCGAACCTGGCCTATGGCCCCATGGTCAAGATGTTCTCCTCAGAGAAGTTCCTGTCCGATGCGCGTGACCTGCTGGACCTGACGGCGCCCTTGTCCCTGTCCAAGCGACCGGGGGCCGCGGCCCTGATCAACCAATGCTATCGCCATGCCCAGGGCACCACGATTTATGGCGGGACCAGCGAAATCCACCGTTCCATGATCGCCGAACGCGGTCTGGGCCTGCCACGCACCCGGGCGTAAGGGGGGGGAAGATCATGTCTGACGAAGCACCCCATCTGATCACCGAAAGCGCCGACGGCATCCTGGTCGCCACCCTGAACCGGCCGGACAAACTGAACGCCCTGTCCGGACAGACCATGCGCCTGTTCGAAGACGCTCTGCACCGGTTGCGCGATGATCCCGGCCTGAAGGTCATGCTGGTGCGCGCCACAGGCCGCTATTTCTGTGCCGGGGCCGATCTGCGCGACCGCAGCGACAGCCCGCCCTCCCCCCTGCGCTCCGCCACCGCCATCCGGGAGAACCACCGGCTGCGGCTGCACGGGATGCAGCGGATCTATGACGAGATGGAGCATGTGGAAAAGCCCATTGTGGCCGCCATCCACGGCCCTTGCGTGGGCGGCGGGCTGGAAATGGCTTTGTCCTGTGATTTCCGGCTGGCGGCGACCGGTGCGTCCTTCGCCTTTCCGGAGGGGTTGATGGGCGTGCTGCCGGCATCGAACGGCGTTTCCCGCCTCACCCGCCTGTGCGGCCCGCACTGGGCGCGTTACCTGATCATGGCCAACAAGCCCGCCGATGCGGAGCGCGCGCTGATGATGGGGCTGGCGCATGAGGTATATCCAGATGCAGGGTTCGATGCGGCAGCGCTGGATTTCTGCCGTCATCTGGCCCGGCAGAATGGGGAGCAGATGGGTGCCGCCAAGATCGCCATCGAACTGGCGCACGAGGTCGGGCGTGATCAGGCGCGCCATGTGGAACGGCTGGCCAACAGTGCCTTGATGCTGAACCCCGCCTATCTGGAAAAGCTGGACGCCTATATCGCCAAGGTGGGCAAGGGGGGCTGACGCCCCCCTCGGCTTCCCTACCCGGCCCGCATCTGCCTGCGGATTTCCGCGATGCCCAATTCCATCAGCTTGGCTTCCGCCTCAATGCGGCGCAGGGTCATCTGATCACTCATCGACGCACCGAAGAAATTGACCAGGATCGTGTCGGTCACAATGGTGACGACACGTTCCACCCCGGTCAGCAGCACGGTGGCCATGCTGAGCGCCGGGCTGTCCGGGGTCGGACTGGTGCAATCCATCTGCCGCACCAGCATGCCGATCATGGGCTGGGCCGAGTGCACACGGTGGATCATCATGCGTTCGTCATGCTGGTCGGCCATGCTGTTACGCAGATGAAGCAGGAAGGAATGCTTGCGCCAGAAGGCAAGATAGGCGTTCACGAACCGCAGGCAATACTCGTTCAGGTCCGCATCCGGCCAGCGCTCGCGGGCCAAGCCCATATAGGCCTCCTCCGCCGTCTCCATCACCGGCTCCAGCGTGGCCAGCAGCAGTTCCGTCAGATCTTTGAAATAAAGATAGAGCGTCGTCATCTTCAGGTCGGCCTCGCGGGCGACGGCGCTCAAACTGATCGGGGTGGAGGGCGGGCCGGCCAGCAGCTTCTGCGCGGCGGCGATGATCCGCTCGCGCGTTTCCCGCCCCTTGCGGCCCAGACGCTGGCCATTCAGGTTGAAATTGTCGTCATCCCCCGCCGCCTCGACGGCAACCATCGCAACGGCAGGCTTGCGCCCCCGCCGCTTGCGCTCCCCATCGCCCCCGGCCAGCTGCTTCTCTTCGTTCCCCATGCCCCTCACGCCCTGACCGCGATGACCTTCGATTCCAGAAATTCCTCGATGCCCTCGACGCCCCATTCGCGGCCGATGCCGCTGGATTTGTAGCCGCCGAAGGGCAGGTCGCCGGCGATGCACAGGCCGCCATTGACGCTGACCGACCCGGTACGGATGCGCCGCGCGACCCTGATCGCGCGTTCTTCCGATCCGGAAACGCCGCCAGATAAGCCATATTCGCTGTCATTGGCAATGCGGATGGCATCGGCATCATCCTCATAGGGGATGACGACCAGCACGGGGCCGAAAATCTCCTCCCGCGCGATGCGCATGTCGTTGGTGACATTGACGAAGCAGGTCGGCTCGATGAAGAACCCATCGCCCTTGTCGGGCCGGACATTGCCGCCGGCCAACAGGGTGGCACCCTCCGCCTTGCCCAGCTCGATATAGGACAGCACGCGGTCCAGCTGCTTCCTGGACACGACGGGCCCCATGATCTGGGCCGGGTCCTCTGGGTCACCCCATTTGGTGGCGAAGCCGGCATAGGCCATCTTCAGCGCCCCCACTGCCTCCTCATACCGGCTTTTCGGCACCAGCAGGCGCGACTGCACGGCACAGCCCTGGCCGGCATGGAAGACCAGCAGCGACATCATCACTTCCATGGCGAAGTTGGGCGCGTCATCCAGGATGATCTTGGCCGACTTGCCGCCCAGTTCCAGGAACAGGCGCTTCAGTGTGCCGGCCCCCTTCTCCATGATGCGCTTGCCGACACCGGTGGAGCCGGTGAAGCTGATGACATCCACACGCGGATCGGTGACCAGCATCTCCCCGGCCAGGGCCGGATCGCTGCCCGTCACGACATTCAGCACACCGGGCGGGAACCCGGCCTGTGCCGCCAGTTCGCCGAAGATCGCCCCCATGCCCGGCGTGTCGGGGGCCGGCTTCAGCACGATCGTGCAGCCGGCCAGCAGGGCGGAGACCACCTTGCCCACATTCACATATAGCGGCACGTTCCACGGCGTGATGGCCCCCACCACGCCGGCCGCGTCATGCACGACCCTGCGCTTGGAGGTGAAGCCGAAGCCCTGGGCCTCGCCATAATCCTTTTCCCACCTCACCTGCGGGAAAACGCGCAGCAGATCGTCCCAGCCGGCAAGGGCCATGCCCACCTGCGCCTTGTCCACGGCACCCAGCGCCGACCCCGCCTCGAACCGGGCCAGTGCCACCAGCCGGTCGCGGTTGGCCTGGAACAGGTCGCGCAGCTTGCTGACCAGGTCGAACCGCTTGGCATGGTCGGTGGACCAGTCGGTGGTATCGAAGGCCCGGCGGGCGGCGGCGATGGCGGCATCCACGTCTGATGCCGATGCATCGGCCGCCTGGCCGGCAACGCCGCCGGTCCAGGGATTGATCACGTCGAAGGTCTTGCCCTCCGCGGCCGGGCGCACGACACCGTCAATATAGAGCTTGGCTTCAGGCAGGATGGACACGGGCGTGGTTCCTTGGAGCTGGAATGTCGGGAATACGGGCGGCGGTCAGCGATGGCGCGCCTGCAGGGTCACATGTTCGATGTTCAGATCGTCGGGCAGGTTGAGGATCTGCCGGAAGATCTTGGCCGGGGAGGCGAAGTGGGAAATGGGGCGCGAGCGCAGATCCAGCCCCGCCTTCATGCAGGCCGCGCCGAACTTCTGCGCCACCTCCGGCGTGATGTTCCAAGTCATGTCCTCGCCCATCATCTGCCCGGCCCGGACTGTCGTCACGCGGATGCCGTCGGCGGCCAGTTCACCCGACAGCGCCTGGGAAAACCGCTCCAGCCCGGCCTTGCTGCTCTGGTAGAGCGAGAACATCGGGAAAGGCAGATCGACGGACTCGCTGGAGACATTGATGATGTGCCCACCCTTGCCCATCAGCGGGATGGCGGAACGGGCGCAGAGGATGGGACCGATATAGTTGGTCTGCGCTGCCGACAATATCTGCTCGTCCGTCGCCTCCTTCACCAGGAAGGGCTGGTAAACGGCGGCATTGTTGATCAGCACATCGATGCCCGCACCACGCGCCGCGATCTGTGTGAAGGCATCGCGGACGGACGCGGGGTCACCCACGTCGCAGGCTAGCGCATAGGCGCCGCTGCCGATCTCCGCCACCACCTTGTCCAGCTTGGCCAGTGTGCGGCCCAGCAGGACCAGCACATGCCCGGCGGCCGCCAGTTCGCGGGCCACCTGACGGCCCAGGCCGCTGCCGGCACCGGTGATCACGATGGTCTTGGCCATTTCTTCCCCCCAATTCATTGTCTTCAGGCTGCACAAGATCACGGCATTCGGGCAAGCATGAAGCCCATCGCCCCCGCGATGCTTTGTGCCTTCAATCCAGTGGCGTCGGTGCGCCCGTGTCCATGTATTCCGACAGCACGCGGTGGAAATTGGTCACCCCGCGTTCCTGCACGGGGTTGGGCCGGGCGCCGGGGAAGCCGCGCGACTTCATGCCCTTCTGCACCTGGCCCATATTGGCGAAGTCCTGGCACAGGACCTTGCGCCAAGTTTCCTCGTCCTGGGTCGGCTTGAACAGGTTTTCCGGCTTGGGCTCCTGGCCCTCCGGGAACCGTTCGATCACATAGACCTCAAAGATGCAGCTGTCGGGATCAAAGCCATTGGGCCGCGCCCGATAGCACAGCGCAAAGGTCGGCCCCTGGATGACCACCGTATTGGGGAAGATGTGCCAGACGGTGCCGGCCTTGGCGAAATGCGCCGGGTCGATGCGCGGCCAGAACACGCCGCGCGCCGCATCGTCCTTGGCCGCCTGCATCATCAGATGCGCCTGCACCTGCATCGGCGACGTGCCCGCCGGCAGCTCATCCACCAGCCTTTTCGCGGCATTCACAATGGTCTGCGTAGTGGTGGCATTCACCTCCTCCCACAATTGGCCGATCACGTCGGCCAGGGCCACGCGCATGTCGATATCGCCCGACACCCCACCCGACGCCCCGCCGAAGCCCTTCTGCGCCGCCGGACCGAACACGCTGTGCCGTCCATGCGCCTGGCTCCAGGTGGCCTTGGCACCGTACTTGGTCAGCTGCGGATGCGTGCCGGGCACGTGATAGCCTTCGACAAATGCCTCAATCGCGACCTTCCAGTTGCAGGGGAAGGTCAGCCATTGGCGCCAGCGATAGCGCATGCGGTCCAGCTCGAACGGCGCCAGCATGTCGGCCGCCACGTCCAGATAGGCGCGCAGCGGCTCCGCATCCGGGTCCATGTTGATGAACACCCAGCCGCCCCAACTGTCGACCTTGACCTGTTTCATGGTCAGGCTCTCGTCGGTCAGCGCCCCTTCCCAATCGTCGCGTGCCAGGCATTCGACATTCTTGCCATCCAGGCCCCATTTCCAGCCATGGAACTTGCAGACGAAGCGCTTGGTATGGCCGCAGCCTTCGGTCAGGCGCCGGCCGCGATGCAGGCAGACATTGTAATAGGCGGCGATCCTGTCCTCGGCCACGCGAGCGACAATGATGCTCTCATCCAGGATGTCATAGGTGACATAGTCGCCGACCTTGGGGATTTCCTCCGCCCGGCAGGCCACCTGCCAGACCTTGGCCCACAGCTTCTCCTCCTCCGCCCGTGCATAGTCGGGGCTGGTATAGGCCGCGATGTCGATGATCGTGGGGCGGTCGGAAAGGGCGCGGCTGACCTTGCTGATTTCATTCATGGCGGCGGCTCCGTTCCAGCTCTTTCAGGGTTGCTGAAACCTAGGCTGCGGGCCGGCGGATGAAAAGCCGGCGGCCGGGGATGCGGCACCGATATCGCTGCGGCGGGGTTTTGGCCCGCCGGGTTTACGACGGCCCGCACCCACCCTATTGCTTGAAGCCAGATCAATGACAGCGATGGATTATCCGGCATGTCCGAACAGGCAAGCTTTCAGGGGGCCGGCGTGCGGCTGGCCGCCGACATTTGCGGGCCGGCGGACGGTGTGCCCATCCTGTTCCTGCATGGCAGCGGCCAGACGCGGCAAAGCTGGGGCAAGGCGTTGGGCGAGGGGGTGTTGCGCGGCTTCCGCACCATCGCCCTCGACCTGCGCGGCCATGGCGACAGCGAATGGTCGCCCGACGGGCAGTACGAACTGGGCCTGTTCGCCGATGATCTGGCGTGCGTGCTGGAACAGCTTCCTGCCCCGCCCATCGTGGTCGGCGCCTCGCTGGGTGGTCTTGCCGGCATGCTGACGGCGGCACAGGCACCGCAGCTTCTGCGGGCCCTGGTGCTGGTCGACATCACGTCGCGCATCGAATTCGACGGCACGCGGGAGGTGATGGACTTCATGGGCAGCGGCCTGGACGGGTTCGCCTCGCTGGAGGAAGCGGCCGATGCCGTCGCCGCATATCTTCCCCACCGTGACAGGCCGCCGGACACGCGCGGTCTGGCCCGTAATCTGCGCCGGCGCCAAGGCCGCTTTTACTGGCACTGGGACCCGGCCTTCATGAAAATGGGGGAGAATGCGCAGACGCGAAAGGACGCCCCGGCCCGGCTGGAGGCCGCGGCCCGCGCGCTGACCATCCCCACCCTGCTGCTGCGCGGTGGGCGCAGCCGGATCGTGTCGGAGGCCGGGACGCAGGAATTCCTGACCCTGGTGCCCCATGCCGAGCATGTCAACATCGCCGACGCCCATCACATGGTCGCCGGCGATGCCAATGACGCCTTCAACCAGGCGGTGTTCGCGTTTGCGGCGCGGGTCGCTGCGGCCTGACCCTCTACACCTTCCGCATCACCTCGCTGCCCGCCAGTCGCTGCGCCGCCAGTTCCTTCAGCAGGCCGGTCTTCACCTTCTCGCTACCGGTCACCGCCCATTCCTGTTCTTCAAAGAACAGGATGGCGCGGGGCACCTTGAAGCTGGCCAGGCGCAGCTTCAGGAAGCCGGTGATCTCCGCAATATCCAGCGCCGCACCGTCATGTGGAATGATGCAGGACACGACCAGTTCCCCCAGCGTGTCGTGTGGCACGCCCACCGTCTGGGCGCGCTTGACGCCGGGATAGTTGGCCAGCACCTCGTCCACCTCCTGCGGCGCGACATTAGCGCCGCCGGTCTTGATCATGTCGGTCAGCCGGCCTTCCCAGAACAGATTGCCATCCGCATCGACATAGCCACCATCGCCGGTGCAATAGAAGCCTTCCGCATCAAAGCATTGATCCGCCGTCTTGCCGATATAGCCCAGCATCAGGGTCGGCCCCTTAATGGCAATCTCGCCCCGCTGGCCGATGGGCACCACTTCTCCGGTGCGCGGATTGAAAATCTTGAGAATGTTGCCGGGCAGTGGCTTGCCAAAACTGCCGCGATAAGTCTCACGCGGGGTATTGGCCGTCACCGCCGCCATGATGGTCAGCGTCTCCGTCGTGCCGAAGGCCGGGCAGTGGCACCAGTTGGTCGAAGCCGTTGGATGCTCCAGCAGCTTCGACCCATAGGTCACGTAATGCAGGCTGGACAGGTTCACATCCGGCCATTTCGGCGACGCCTCCAGCCGTGCCCATTGGTGCGGGCGGCCCATGGGGAAGCTAACCCGTTCCGCCTGCATCAATTCCAGCGCCTGATCGGCGTTGAACACGGGCTGCAACACTGCCGTCCCGCCTGTGGTCAGGGCATTGCCCACCACCATGGAGATGATGCCAGACCAGAAAAAGCCATTGCCGGTCCAGCAGCGCACGGGGAAATAGTCGGCATCGATATCCATGACGCGCGGCCAGCGCCACCATTGCACCGTGAAGGCGCGATGGGTGTGGATGATGCCCTTGGGCAGGCTGGTGGTACCGGAGGAGAAGAACACAGCCCCGACATCCGCCGGCTGTACCGCATCGGCGCGCGCCTGCACCATCGCATCCGAAACCGAACGGCCGCGATCCAGAAAGGCGGTCCAGCTTTCAACCGCTGCCGCGTCCGCCACCGTATCGGGACCGGTGACATTGTCCAAAGCCACCAGACGGCGCAGGAACGGCAGGCGGGTGGAAAGCAGCGCCCCCGGTGGGGCCGTCGCGATCTCCGGCTCCAGCCCCGACAGAATAGCCCCGAAATCCTTTTTCAGCACCTGCCGGTCATAGAGCAGAATGGAAACCGCCCCCGCCTTCAGCAGGTATTCCAGTTCCTCGGGCGTGGAGAAGGTGGACAGCGATACCGTGACGGCCCCGGCCAGGCCCACGCCGAACACCGTGGCCAGATATTCCGGCCGGTTGGTCATCAGCACGCCGACGCGCGTATCCTTGCCGGCGCCGGCGGCGATCAGGGCCTTGGCCACCGCCATCGACTGGTCCCAGAGCTGATCATAGGTCCAGGCGATCCGCCCATCCCGGCCATGCAGGACCACGGCTTCCCGCCCGGAGAAGCGTCGCGTCACCTGCCGCGCATAAGCACCAATAGTGAGGGGCCCCAGCCCCGGTTCGTCGGACAGGGGCGGGCCATGGATGATGGATGGACGCAGGCCGTCGGGTGCGGTGACCGGGCTGTTCATGGATTTCGCCTTCTTTACCGGGGCAGTTGTACGGTTGCTTTGCCTGTCAGGATCGTGTCGCCATTCTGGGTGGTCATGCGGGTCTGGACCAGGATGACCGGACAGCCGAACTCGCTCTCCTCCCGTTTCTCGATCACCTCCCCATCGATGAAGGTGACGTCGCCCTCGAAGGCCGGGCTGCGGAACTGCGTCTTGGAATGCCAGATATAGCCCTCATGCCCGGCCCAATAGGCGATGGTGTCCAGGTGCCAGGCATTCATGGAGGAGCCATAGCCATAGGCCCCACCCATGCCGACATTCTCGCCCTTCTTCTTGTTGATATGGCCCGAGGAGGGACCGTGATAGAGCCCGTCGCCCCGGCGCGGGTCGATCTTGCGGGCTTCGAAGTCATAGGTCATGTCCTTGCCGAAGCCGGCATCCTCCGTCGCCGGGTCGCGCATGCCGGCCGGCGGGTTCCAGCGCCAGGTACCCCAGATATTCTGGCGATGGGCGCGGCATTCATTGGCGAAGCTGACGATGGAATGCGGCCCGACCACACGGCGCGGCAGCTTGTCGCCGACCTGGACAGCGTCGAAGCGGGGCGACACGCCCTCGCGGTTGGACAATATCCAGTCATGCCGCAGCTTGTGGATCGCCTCCACCTCCTCATCCGCCCATTCCTTGGGATCGCGCTTTTCCTTGCCATAGACGCCGCGCTTCTTCGCCTCCTCCACCAGATAGCGGATGGAGGTGGCGCGCTCGCGGGCCACCAGCTCGCCCTTCTGGTTGCGATGGACCGTGTCGCCATCGGCGAACATGGTGGGGCCGGCGAAGCCCGTCTCCACCACCTTGTAGCCGGCGAAGGTGCGTTCCTGCACCAGCTTGTCGCCCGGCCGCACCGGCACGCCATGGAACCACCATTCCTCGCCCGCGAAGATCAGGTGGGTACCCGGCACCTTGCCCACACAGGAAGGGTGGCAGCCATGGCCATAATCCATGGCCACGGTGAAGCTCTGCGGCGCCACGATGCCGCCAAATTTGGACTTCGCGGCGAATTCCTGGTCCCAATGGATGGGGTTGGGATAATCCATGGCCTGCACCCAGCGGCGAATATCCGTGGCGTTGCAGGGGTCCCACATCTCCGCGAAGACGATGGGCTTGCCGACCCACTGGTCAACATCGCTGGTGTCCAGCACGGGCTTGTTCTCGTCGCTCATGATCGGCCCCTTGTTCAGCGGTTGACGTTGACGGTGATGCGGCCGCGCACCTTGCCGTCGATCAGATCGGCACCGGCCTGGATGGCGTCGGCCAGCCTGATCTCGGTGGCGATGGTATCCAGCAGGGTCGGGTCCAGATCTTTGGACAGGCGGTTCCAGGCGGCCAACCGGCGGGCCTTGGGTGCCATCACACTGTCGATGCCCAGCAGGCCCACGCCGCGCAGGATGAAGGGGGCGACCGAGGCCGGGAAATCCATGCCCTGGGCCAGACCGCAGGCCGCCACATAGCCGCCATAGCGCACCTGGGCGCAGGCATTGGCCAGCGTGTGGCTGCCCACAGCGTCCACCACCGCGGCGAACCGTTCCTTCTGCAGGGGCTTGCCCGGTGCCGACAGTGTGGCGCGGTCGAGGATGGCGGCGGCACCCAGCGCCTTCAGATACTCGCCTTCCGACGCCTTGCCCGTGGCGGCGACCACGTTGAAGCCATTCTTGGCCAGTAGGGCCACGGCCACGCTGCCCACCCCGCCCGTGGCGCCGGTCACCAGCACTTCGCCCTGGTCAGGAGCCACGCCGTGGGCCAGCAGGGCATCGACGCAGAGTGCCGCCGTATAGCCCGCCGTACCAATGGCCATCGCCTGCTTGGCCGTAAACGCCGCCGGCAGCCCCACCAGCCAATCGCCCTTCAGCCGCGCCTGCTGCGCCAGCCCGCCCCAATGCGTCTCCCCCACGCCCCAGCCGTTCAGGACGATTTTGTCGCCCGGCTTCCAGTCGGGATGTGCACTGTCCGTCACGGTACCGGCCAGGTCGATGCCGGGCACCATAGGGAACTTGCGCACCACGGGGGACCTGCCCGTGATGGCCAGGCCATCCTTGTAGTTCAAGCTGGAATAATCCACGGCGACGGTGACGTCGCCCTCGGGCAGGGCGGACGGATCGACCTGGGCGACGGCGACCTTCTGGCCGCTATCGTCCTTGGTAATCAGGATGGCGGAAAACATCGGCAAGCCCTTCTTGGTTCGCAAGGCTGAAAGGGCCGGCTTGGCCGCCCTTTGGGTTTTGCGCAGAGGCTTGCGTGAAGCAGGCAATCAGGTCAATAAAAATGAGATATATTCACTTGCCCGCAGACGCTGGTTAAATTATTGAAATACAACAATTTCAACAGCACCCAAGGCGTCGATGTGCACCTGTGGGCAAGCCGATCAGCCGCCCATCGCTGGGGCGATGACCAGGCGATCCAGGATTTCCGCAATGCGGTCCACGGACAGGTCCTGCCCGCGCCCCAGCCACCAAGCCAGCGTGTCCAGCACACCCGAAGCCCCCACACCGATGGCCAGGTCCAGCGGCACCCAGTCCGGCACCCGCACGTCGGCGGGCACGGCCAGCCGCGCCTGACGCACGAACTCCGCCCGCAGCTTTGCCGCGGCGCCGCCAGTCAGCAGGGCTGACCACAACCGGCGATGCGCATCCACATACTCGCACAGCACGCGGCAGCCGGCCCGGCTGTCCATCGCCACGGTCAGCGGCATGGCCCGGCTCAGCAGTTCCGCAATCTCCTGCGCCGCCAGATCGTCCAGCAGCGTGGCCGTGTCCGGGTAGTGCCGAAAATAGGTCGCATAACCGATACCGGCCCGGGCGCAGAGGTCGCGGATGGTGATCGCCTCGAATGGCGCGGTCTCGATCAACTCCAGCAAGGCGGCGCGCAGCGCAGCACGGCTGCGCCGGACACGGGCATCCTTGTGAATTGACGGAGGCGGAGCAGACGAATTATGATCCATAGTATATCATAAAATCCCAACTATCAGGTGCATGATGCAGGATGGTGAAACGGCCCCCATCATTGATGGGAACGGCGACGAACGCAAATCTGCAAGTCTGGCGGCCCGGCATGTGGCCGTTCCAGACGGCGTCAGACGGGTGGAACGTTTCGCCGATGCCCGCGACATCCTGCGCAACCCGGCTTCCCGCCAGGGCGGAGCCGGGGCCGAGCACGTGGATGTCGGCGATCCCGAACAGGTACCGGTCTTCTATCTGGACGGGGAGATGCACCGCAAGCGGCGCGCTGCCATCGCCAATCTGTTCACGCCCAAGGCCATCGCCACCCGGCATGCCAGGGTGATGGAACAGACGACCGACATCCTGCTGGCCCGGTTTCGGACCAGGGGACGGGGGCAGCTGGACACGATCAGTTTTGAACTGGCCGTTGCCGTGGCAGCGGAGATCGTGGGCCTGACGGAAAGCCCGTCGCAGCACATGGCGCCCCGCATCGACGCCCTGCTGCGCAGCGCCCTGGCCGGCAAGGGCCTGATGGCGAAGCTGGCCAGTGCGGTACACGGCCTGCGTTTCTACTGGCAGGACGTGCGGCCCGCAATCAAGGCGCGGCGACGGCAGCGACGGGACGACATCATCTCCCAGACGCTGGACAAAGCCTATTCCACCCGTGCCATCATGATAGAATGCATGACCTATGCGACTGCCGGCATGGTGACGACGCGGGAGTTCATCACCATGGTCGCCTGGCACCTGTTCGACCGGCCCGACCTGCGCCGGTATTTCCTGGACAGTGACGAAGCCGGCCAATTCGCTCTGCTGGAGGAGATTCTGCGGCTGGAGCCCGTCGCGGCGATGATCCAGCGGCGGGCTGGCGACAGTGGCGATATGGCCGGGATCGACATCCGGGCCGTCAATGCCGACCCGGCCGTGGTCGGCACCTGCCCCCACCGGATCGACCCCGGCCGCGCCCGCCGCCAGGGCCAGAATGGCGGCTATATGAGCTTCGGCGATGGCCCCCATACCTGCCCCGGCCGGCAGGTGGCGATGCACGAGACCCGCATCTTCCTGGACCGGCTGTTCCGGGTACCCGGCCTGCGCCTGTTGCAGGCCCCCGACCTGGGCTGGAACCAGGTGCTGATGGGGTACGAACTGCGCAACGCGTGGATCGGGTGCGAGAGGACATAAGGCCACCCGCCCCATTGACAGCTGCGCATCCATATACTAACCTAGGTTAGTGTTTTCAGCGCGCCGACGAAGGGATCACCCCCGGCGCCCCTTGGAGTGATGACCCGTGAAGAAGATTCTGCCGTTCCTCGTGATATCCCTGGGCCTTGCTACGCCGATCCTGGCGCAGGCCCAGACCGCCCCGGCCAGCACCGCAAATGTGGAAGTGGGCAAACCACTCGTTGATGTTGATGGCAAGCGCATCGGCGCCGTCTATCGCGTGGGCGAGGATGGGGCCGCCCAGGTGATCATCGACGGCAAGATGTATGTGGTGCCGGCCGCCACCCTGTCGGTGGTCGATGACAAGCTGGTGACCAGCCTGAAGAAGAAGGAAGTGCTGGCCAAACGTTGACATCCTTGGGTGCCGCCACCCAATCCTCCCCTTGGGGGTGGCGCGCCTGAGCCCAAGATGCCGGTATCCGGGATGGCCTGGATACCGGCTTCTTTTTGTTTGGGGGAGCCGCGCATCGCCCCGCCGATGATTTCCAGTGACACCGCTCCCCCGGTTCTGCGGGGCGGCATCAACTGCTAGTTCTGGGGCATGGGACAAGCGGCAGGAGGAGTTGATGCTTCGCATCGGGATAATCAGCGCCAATTGGGGTGCCGTGGCCCATCTGCCGGCCTGGCGCGCCGTGCCGGGGATCGAGGTGACGGGCATCTGCACCTCGCGCCGGGAAACGGCCGATGCGGCATCCGCCCGGTTCAAGGTGCCCCGCGCCTTCTGGAACGCGGCGGAGATGATTGCGGATCCGGATATCGACATCGTGGATTGCGGCACGCGGCCCAGCATCCGGCACCCCATGGTGCTGGCGGCCCTGGCGGCGGGCAAGCATGTCTATAACGGCATCCCGTTCGCCGCCGACATCGACCGGGCGCGCGAACTGTATACGGCCTGGACGGAAGGCGGCGGCACCGCCATCGTCGATGCCTATGCGCAATGGCTGCCGGCCCATCGCATGGCCAAGGAGATGCTGGAGGCCGGCTTCCTGGGCCAGCCCTTCGGCGGCACCTGCATCTTCAACCTGGGCCTGTTCAACCAACCGCATCCCCAGTTCCCCTATAACTGGTTCGCGCAGGCCGGCCATGGCGTCTCGGCCCTGCGCAACCTGGGCAGCCATGCGCTGCATATGCTGGTGCATCTGTTTGGGCCAGTGGCAGAGGTGATGGCCGACGACCGCCGCCTTCTGGACGAATGGCGCTTCCCCGACGGGTCGGTGGTGATGCCGGAGACCAATGATTTCGCCAACCTGCTGCTGCGCTTTGCCAGCGGTCTGGTCATGCAGATGCAGGTTTCCTGGAGCGCCACCGTGGGCCGCGGCTGGCATCTGGAGGCGTTCGGCAGCGGCGGGCGGCTGACGCTGACGGCCCCCACCTTCCCGACCAGCACGGATACGGTTTTGCAGGCCGGTACGCTGGGCAGCCGTGTCCTGGAACCCGTGGCGATCCCGGAGCGGTTGCGGCACCCGGAAGGCATCGGCATCAGCCCGGAGGTGCAGCCGCAGGCGGCGCACGGCATGGCCATATCCATGCGCAACATGCGCGACGCCATCACGGGCGGCAGCCGCGCCGCACCGGACTTCGCCCAGGCCTGGGCAGTGGAACGCACGCTGGAGGCGGCACGGCTGTCCTCGCTGCACCGGCGCTGGGTGGCGCTGGACGAGATCAACTGACACGTTCCCGATAAAGAGTTTGCTCATCGGGAACGAATACAAACCAGGGAGGCGGATGTGAGAGGGATCGTGGCCGTGACGGGAGCGGCGGGTGTGCTGGGCCGCAAGACGGTCGAACGGCTGGCCGCCGCCAAATGGATCGTGGTCGGCATCGACCGGGCGTCGCTGCCGGGTGACATCTCGTCCGACATGGATATCGACCATGTCGATCTGGCGGACGAGGCGGCGATGGCCGGGGCCGCGGAAAAGATCCGTGACGCGTTCGGCCGGCTGGACGCCCTGGTCAATGTGGCCGGCGGCTTCCGTTGGGAAACCATCGCAGACGGAGAGGTGGCGACCTGGGACCGGCTTTACACGATGAATGTGAAGACGGCCCTGGTGGCAACGCGCGCCCTGCTGCCCCTGCTGCGCGTCAATGGCGGTTCCATCGTCAATGTCGGTGCGGCGGCGGCGGTGAAGGCGGCGGCCGGCATGGGCGCCTATGCGGCGTCGAAGGCCGGTGTGGCCCGGATGACGGAGGCGCTGGCCGAGGAACTGAAGGATGCCGGCATCCGCGTCAACGCGGTGCTGCCCAGCATCATCGACACCGAGGCCAACCGCGCCGATATGCCCGATGCCGATTTCTCCCGCTGGGTGGCCCCGGACAAGCTGGCCGACGTTATCGGCTTCCTGCTGTCGCCGTCGGCATCGGCTGTCACCGGGGCACTGCTGCCGGTGACGGGCCGGGTGTGACATCAGCTACCGGGGTGGTGCCAACGGTTCCACCCCACCCCCACTGAAATCCCTTACCGTCCCGGTCACGTATTTCGCATTGGGCGCGTTCTCCGGCTGGAACGTGTAGCATTGGCCCAGCGGCAGGCGGCTCTTGTCCGACCGTTTATCGAACGCCATCACCCTTCCATGCGCCAGGATGGTGCCCCAGCGCAGCAGCCTTGCGGCCTCCTGCTGCCCGGGGTCCAATTTGGCGATCCAGGGACTGATCTGGTCCGGCCGCCGGCCTGCCAGCGCTGCCGGCACCCCGAACAGCCCGTTCTCCAGAACCCATTCCAGCAGGGCCGTGCCATTCAGGCGCAGTTCGGCCCGCACAATCCCGTCCACGGGGTCCGAGACCAGGATGTCATACTGCACCGGCCCCGCAGCATCCGCATGAGAGGCCGCCAGCAGGGCAAGGTCGTAAAGATGGGTGCAGTTGGAAAGCTTGGCCCCCTGGCGCACGAACCGGTTGAGCGGTGCGCCGGTGAAGGTCCGTTCCACGATGGCGGGGGCCCCCGGACAGGTCGTCCAGGGCACGCGGTGCATCACGGCCTGTACCCGCGAGGCGATGCCGTCGGCATGGTGGAGGACGATCCCCATGCAATGGTAATCATCCTCCAGGTCGCTGGTCACCCGTCCCGGCCCCGGCACAACGCGGATGCGCCGCCGGAAACCGGGAAGATCATCAATGGCCGGGGCCACAATCAGGCCTGCCAGGTCAGCCAGAGTTCCTCCGGCCCCACGACATGGCCGCCATGGTAGCGGACGGTGCGGGCGGGATCGAGGCTGAAGACCGGCAGGCGGGCCAGCAGCTCCTCATAGACCACCTGCAGCTCGATGCGTGCCAGATGGGACCCCAGGCAGCGATGCGGGCCCGTGCCGAAGGCCACATGCACCTTGTTCTCGCGCTCCAGGTCATAGCGTTCGGGCGACGCATATTCCTTGGCATCCAGGTCGGCCGCCGGCAGGAACAGCATCACCCGCTCATTGGCCTTCAGATGCGCGCCATGGAAATCGATATCCCGGGTCACGCGGCGCGGCGGCACCGTGAAGGTGTAGCGGCGCAGCAATTCCTCCGCGGCTTCCGGGATCAGCTTGGGATTGGCGCGCAGTTTGGCCTGCAGATCATGGTCGGCGGCCAGATGGCGAACGCCATGGCCGATGCCGTTCATCACCGTGTCCAGGCCAGCCAGGAACAGAAGCACACAATAGTTCTCCATATCCTCCAGCGTGGTCTGCGCACCACCGATATTGGCCTGCCACAAGAGGCTGATCAGATCATCCTGCGGGTTGTCCCGGCGGGCGAGCACCGTATCCCGCATGATGGCAGCCACCTGCACCAGCCGCCGGGCCATTTCGCGCGGGTCATTCTGACCGGCGCTCAGATGCTGCTTCACCAGGGCGCGATAGTCGGCCTGGCGTTCCAGCGGCAGGCCGAACATCTTCAAGAACACCTGCACCGGCAGCGGCTCCGCCACCTCGCCCATGAACTCCGCCCCGCCCTGCGGCTTGATCTTCTCGATCAGTTCGGCCGCCAGCGCGCGGATGCTATCTTTCAGCGCTAGCATCGACTTGGGCGAAAAGGCGCTCTGCAGTGGGGCGCGGTATTTAGTGTGCTCCGGCGGATCGACATTGATCGGCACGGGTTGCGGGATATGAGGGGCGCCGGGCGGCAATGCGGCCATCATTGCCTTGATCTGCGCGCGCGGCACGATCTCGCTGGAGAAGGTTTCGGTATCGCGCGACGCCTCGAAATTGGCGGCATGGCTCATCAGCATCCAATGCCCGCCATTGCGCGGGGTCCAGAATACCGACGGCACCGTCGCGGCCATCTCCAGGATGCGGCGGTGCGGATCGGCCAGATAATCGGGATCTTGAAACATGTCGAAATCATACAGGGCCGTTTCCGGCACATGGTCCGGGCGGGGAACAGCCGGGCTCAGCATCGCACCAGCACTCATCGGGGGCCTCCAACCTGTTGGGATGCGCGGGGCCTGATCGGGGGTGGCCTCACGTCCATTCTTCGCTGCTCCGGATTTACTAAACTTGGTTAGTATTTTCAATCCCACGCCGGTGCCAGATTGACCGGGACCCAAGGGTCCGGCCATGCCGGATGGGGGCCGCTGGCCAATCATCACCGGGGCGATGTTGGTCAGAACCGTTCGCCCACCAATGTCTCGCTGAGGCGCCACAAGGCCGCCGCCCGCACCGGGTCAATGGCATAGGCGGCCACGCCCGGCCCCAGCGGTCCCACCGTCACGCCGGACGGCACCGTCTGCGCCACCGCGCAATCCTCGCAATACCGGCCGCCCACCATGTCGGCATCGGCCACGATCCCGGCCCAGACGCTGGCGGCCGCCCCCTGCCTTACGCTCTTGCGCTGGAAATCGACGACGCCGCCGGCCGCACTTTGCAGCTTGGCCCGCTGTGCCTCCCGCGTGGCGGAATCCATATGGCGGCCCAGTTCCGTCTCCACCCCGCCCGGATGCACGGCGGTGGCGCGGATGCCCCGGTCGCGCACGCGCCGGTCCAGTTCCACCGCGAACAGGATATTCGCCGTCTTCGACCCGCCATAGCCGGTATAGGGTGTATAGTCCCGTTGCTGAAAGTTCGGGTCATCCAGGTCGATATCGGCGATGTGATGGGCCGACGATGCCAGCACCACGACCCGCCCGCCCGGCCGCATGTGGCGCGCCAGCCGGTTGACCAGCAGGAAATGGCCCAGATGGTTGGTGGCGAACTGTGTCTCGAACCCGTCCAAGGTCCGTCCCAACGGCGGCCCCATCACGCCGGCATTGGCGATGATCAGATCGAACGGCACCCCGCTCTCCAGCCGATTGGCGCAGGCCCGCACGCTGTCCAGTGACGCGAGATCCAACTCTTCAAGCCCGATCCCCGCTGCGTTGGCCGCCGGCACCTTTTTCCGGTCGCGGACCGTGCCCAGCACATACGCCCCGTGCGCCCGCAGAACCCGTGCCGTCTCCATCCCCAGGCCCGCCGACACCCCCGTGACCAATACGCGCCTGCCCGTCAGGTCGATACCGTCAAGCACCTCGTCGGTTGTACTGCTGAATCCGAACCGTCGGCTCATTCAGCGGCATCCCGGTTGCGACGGGCGCCCGCCGCGATGTCGTTGGCGGCGATGAAACCGAAGACCATGGCCGGCCCGATGGTGCCGCCCGCCCCCGGATAATTCAGGCCGAACGGGCTGCCCGCCGCATTGCCGGCGGCATAGAGGCCGGCGATCGGCTGGTCCCGCCCATCCAGCACGCGGGCCAGATGGTCGGTCTTCAACCCGCCCTTGGTGCCCAGATCGCCCAGGTGGATGGGAATGGCGTAATAGGGTGCCTGGGACAGCGCGCCTAGCGCCGGGTTGGGCTTGCAGGTCGGGTCCCCGAAAGTCTTGTCATAGATGGTGCTGCCGCGCCCAAATTCCGGGTCCTCGCCCGTGCGCGCAGCCTCATTCATGCGGGCGATGACCATTTCCAGCTTATGCGGGCCCAGCTGCAGCTGCCGGGCCAGCCCCGCCACACTGTCGGACTTGAAGATATAATGGCCCCACCAATCTACCGGGATTGATCTGTCGGGCATCACGGCGGATGGCAGGAAGCCGCCGGCGGTGAACTTGGTCCGGAACGTGCCATCAAAGATCAGCCAGCACGGCAGGTTCGCGCCCGAGCGTTTCTGATCCCCTACCATTGCGGCACCGAAACGATCGTACGAACAACTTTCGTTAACAAAACGATCCCCGTTGCGGTTGACACAGACGCTGTAGGGACGCCCTACATCGAAGATGGCCTGATGCACTTCCTCGAAATTCGAGGCGCTGGCGCTGGGCATGATCATGGTGGGGGCCCACCAGCCCTCCTGCGTATGCTCCGTCGCCGCCCCGGCGGCTTCCGCCGCGATCAACGCCTCGCCCGCATTCGCCCCTTGCGGGGTGGAGGACCACCAGATGGAGGTCTTGACCGGATAGAACCGGTCGCGCAGCTGCTGGTTCCATTCGAACCCGCCGGCACAGATGATCACCCCGTGCCGGGCCGCAATGTCATAGCTTGTGCCGAACCGGCTGACCCGCACGCCCGCCACGCGGTCGCCCTCGACAATCAGTTCGTCCAGCCGCGTTTCCAGCCGGATTTCCACGCCCATGGTGTCCAGCTGTTCCAGCATCGGCCCGATCAGCGCGGTGCCCGAGGTGAACCAGCGGTCGCGTTTCGTGATCGCCCTTGTCGACCGGTCCAGCCAGTAGCGCCCGATGACACGGGCCAGCGCCCGTTTCCAACCCTTGGCGCGGGCGGCGATGGTGAAGGTCTCCGCCAAATTCATCGCATAGCGGTTGAACAGCTTGAAACGCGGGAACTGCTCACGCACTAGCGGGAACCGGTCGCCCAGCCGGCGCCCATCCCACATGGGCAGCACCAGCGACCGGTCGGTGCGCGATCCCGGCAGTTCGGCGAAATAGTCCGGCCAGGGCATGGAGATGAAGTTGATCCCCAGCCCGCCCATATAGCGCAGCAACTCGCCACCCGTATCCACGAACGCCTCCAGCTTGCGCCGGTTCACCGGCTGTTTGATGACGCCGTCCAGATAGGTCAGCGCCTCTTCCCGCGTGTCGGTACTGCCGGCCAATCCATGGTTGGGGATCCAGGCGACGCCGCCCGACGTGGCCGAGGTGCCGCCATATTTGTGCGCCTTCTCGACGACCAGCACCTCCAGCCCCATATCGCGGGCGCGCAGCGCCGCCGCCAGACCGGCCGCACCCGACCCCACCACGATCACATCGACAATCTCGGCCATCGCTTCCCCCGTTCATCGCCTTCGCCTAGCGTTCTGGAGGGGGAGAGTAGCGACGCCAAGGCCCCGTTTCGACGACGCGGGCGCCACAGCGCGGGCGGGGGCTTGTCCCTGTGCCCTCAGGGACAAGTGCCGTTGCCAAACAGGCTGTATGTCTTCGCACTGAAGAACCGCCAACCGGGGAGCGTCCATTGTCCGCCTTGCGCAATATCAGGGTCATCGAACTGGCCGAGAGCGTCTCCGGCGAATATTGCGGCCGCCTGCTGGCCGATTTCGGCGCGCAGGTGGTGAAGGTCGAACGGCCCGTCTGCGGCAGCCCCACCCGCCGCCTCGGCCCCTTCAAGACCGGGGTAGGGACCGGGGAGAATAGCGGCCTGTTCGCTTATCTGAACACCAACAAGCAGTCCGTGACCCTGGACCTTTGCGCGCCGGAAGGGGGCACGGCACTGGCCATCCTGCTGAAGCAGGCCGACGTGGTGATCGACGATCATGCGCCGGGCTGGCTGGCCGGCATCGGCCTCAATCCCGGCGCGCTGGCGCAGACCCACCCCAGGCTGATCCTTTGCGCCATCACCCCCTTCGGCCAGGACCCGCCGGCGGATCGCCGCCACGCCACCGACCTGACGGTGATGCATGCCAGCGGCTGGGCCTATCACACGCCCAGTGCGGAGATGAAGCGCCCACCGCTGAAGGGGGCCGGCCGCTTCATGCCCAGCTATGAGGCGGGGCTGGAAGCCGCCATGTGTGTCGCCGCCTGCCTGTATGATGAAAAGGGCCGCTTCATCGACCTGTCGGTGCAGGAGGTGATGGCTTCGCGCGCCGATTATGTGCTGGGTCAGATGGTGGCGGGCGACATGGATGTGGACAATGCCCGCACCCGCTTCGACCTGGGCGGGCCGGCCGGCATCTTCCCCTGTCGCCTGGGCTTCGCCTATCTGTGGATGTCCATCGCCCAGCATTGGCAGGCGGTCCGTACCTTGCTGGGCGATCCCGCCTGGATGCGGGCCTTTCCCGACGACTGGCTGGAACGCGGCCTGACGCCCGAACGCATCGCCGACTGCCGCCACCATATCGGCGATTGGCTGGCCACGCAGGACAAGGACGATGTATCCGCCCGCGCCCAGGCGCTGGGCATCATCATGGTGCCCGTGAACGATCCGGGCGACCTGATCCGGCATCCGCAGTTCCGGCACCGCGCCTTCTTTACCGAACTGACCCACCCGGTCCTGGGCACCGCGCTTTACCCGACCGCCCCCTACGAGCTGTCTGCCACGCCGGTGGCGCTGACCGGTGCCGCCCCGCTGCTGGGCCACGACAATGCCCAATTCCTGGCCTGAAGGGAGTGATCCGATGAGCATGGTGAAGCGGGGGGGCCCCCTTCAAGGCATCCGGGTGCTGGAACTGACCAAGGTCTGGGCCGGCCCCTATGCGGGCAAGCAGTTGGCTTTCTTAGGTGCTGAAGTGATCAAGGTGGAAAGTCTCGGATCGCTGGACATCACCCGCGTCTATGGGGTGAAGGATATCGACAAGGCGCCCGGATTCATGGCCGTCAACCCGCAGAAACTATCGGTACAGATCGATATGAAGTCGGCCGACGGGCTGGCCCTGCTGAAGGATCTGGCGTCGACATGCGACATCCTGATCGAGAATCTGCGCCCCGGCGCCATCGACCGGCTGGGCATCGGGTACGAGGCTTTGCGGCAGGTGCGACCCGACATCATCTTCGTGTCCATGGGCATGTATGGCAATGACGGCCCGCTGGCCTATCAGACCGGGTACGCCCCCTGCTTCGTGGCGCTGGGCGGCCTCTCCTCCCTGGTGGGGTATGAGGGGGAGGCACCGCGCGGCATGAATATCCGCTACGCCGACAGCACGTTTGGCACCGCCGCCGCCTTTGCGGCCCTGGCGGCCCTGAACCACCGCAAGCGCACCGGCGAGGGGCAGTTCATCGACGTCTCGGCGGTGGAGACAATGACCAGCATGATCGGCGACAGCGTCATGGAATTCAGCCTGAATGGCCATGTCCCGGCCTGCGACGGCAACCGCCATGCGGAGATCGCCCCCCATGGGGCCTACGCTTGCGCCGGCGACGACTGGATCGCCATTGCCGCCCAGGATGACGGGGCCTGGGCCGCCCTGGCCGACCATGCCGGCATCCCGGACAGCCGCTTCGCCACGCTGGCCGGTCGCAAGGCGCACGAGGCGGAAATCGATGATGCGCTCGCCGCCTGGACAGCATCCCAGGACGCCGCCACCCTGGCGGCGGCACTGCAGGCGCGGGGCGTGGCGGCGGCGAAGAGCGCTTCCTCCATGGACATGGTGGCCGACGCCCATCTCTGGGGCCGGGAATTCTTCCGGCCCGTCATCGATGCACAGGGCGAGGAGCGCCCCATCATCGGCCCCGGCTACCGCATGAGTGATGCCGCCGCCCTGACCGACGGCGCACCAAAGCTGGGCCAGCACAATGGCTATGTCTTCGGGGAGATCATGGGCCTGTCGGCGGCGGAGCAGCGGCGGCTGGCCGATGCCGGCGCCATCCGATGATGCGCGCCGCCATCGCCACGGGCGGGGCCGGCCTGTCGGGCGTGACCTTTCGCGACATGCCCGTGCCCGAACCGGGGCCCGGCGAGGCTCTGGTGCGCCTGACCGCCGCCACGCTGAACTATCGCGACTTGATCATGCTGAAGGGGTTGCTGCCGGGCCTGGCCAAGCAGCCGGATTATGTGCCCCTATCCTGCGCGGCCGGCACCGTGGTGGCGGTCGGTACCGGCGTGACCCGCGTGAAGCCCGGCGACCGGGTCAGCCCGCTGCTGGCGCAAGGCTGGATCGACGGCCCGCCCGATTCCAAACGCATGCTGGGCGCCAGCCTGGATGGCGTGGCCCGCCCCTATGCGGTGTTCGAAGCGGAAAGCCTGGTTCTTCTGCCCGATGCCCTGGACGATATGGAAGCAGCATCCCTGCCCTGCGCCGGCCTGACCGCCTATAGCGCGCTGTTCGGCGTTTGCCCCCTGCAACGCGGACAATGGGTGCTGGTGCAGGGCACTGGGGGGGTCTCCATCGCCGCCTTGCAATGGGCCAGGGCGGCCGGCGCCCATGTCGCCGTCACCTCCTCCTCCGATGAGAAGCTGGCCCATGCCGCCTCGCTGGGTGCCGACCTGACGGTGAATTATCGCACCGTGCCCGACTGGGCCGGCGCCATCCGCGCCCTGCTGGGCCATGGCGTGGATATCGTCATCGATGTGGTGGGGGCCGGCGGCCTGGACGCGTCGGCCCGCGTGCTGCGCGAGGATGGGATGATCGCCGCCATCGGCATGCTGGACGGCCCGTTCAACTGGACAGCCAAGGAATATCAGGGCTGCCGCATCCTGCCCGTCACGGTCGGCAACCGCGGCCGGCACGAGGCGATGCTGGCCTTCGCCGCCCGCCACCGGGTCAAACCCATCGTGGAGGCGGTATATGCGCTGGACCGCCTGTCCGACGCGCTTGCCCACCTGGAAAGCGGCCGCTTCTTCGGCAAGATCGGCATCGACATCAACGCGTGAGGAACAAGCAATGACAGCAGCGGCGGAGCGCCCTTCGGCGGAGGAGATCATCCTCTATGAAAAGGACCCGAAGACCAAGATCGCCACGATCACGCTGAACCGGCCGGAAGCGCTGAACGCGCCCACCATCGCCGCCCGCCAGCGCTATTCAGCTTTGATCCACCGCGCCAACGTCGATGACGACGTCAAGGTGCTGGTGGTGCGCGGCGTCGGCAACAATCTGGGCAGCGGGGCGGACCTGGATGAACAGGCCGACATGCTGGGCGACAATCCGGATTTCTCCTTGCTGCATGAATTCGGCATCGGGGCGGA
Source organism: Niveispirillum sp. GW835-FHT14G11 (assembly GCF_058793615.1). NCBI lineage: Bacteria > Pseudomonadati > Pseudomonadota > Alphaproteobacteria > Rhodospirillales > Azospirillaceae > Niveispirillum > Niveispirillum sp. GW835-FHT14G11. The sequence goes on along the minus strand of NZ_JBXAFZ010000007.1, from coordinate 197,994 downwards.
TGAGGATGTGAAATACCCGCCCAAAGGCTCCTATCGCTATCTGGCGCAACTGACCCAGCTTTACGCCAATTCCGCTTTCGGCTGCCGCAGCCTGCAGGATTTCAAGAAGATCAGCATCGTGGAGGCCAAAGGCTATTGCTATGGCTGGCACTTCTACCAGACGGCCGATGCCGATCTGGTGGTGTCATCCGACGACGCCCTGTTCGGGCATCCGGCTTTCCGCTATGTCGGCTGGGGTCCGCGCATGTGGCAATGGGCCACCATGATGGGCATGCGCAAGTTCCAGGAAATGGTCTTCACCGGCCGCCCCTTCACGGCCAAGGAGATGTATGAATGCAGCTTCGTCAACAGCGTCGTGCCCCGCGCCGACCTGGAGGCGGAAGTGGCGAAATATGCCAAGGCCTGCGCCAGCACGCGGCCCACCGACGTAGTCTATATGCAGAAGACCTTGTTCGAGATCATGAAGCAGCAGCAGGGCGAATATATGGGGTCCATAATGACCGCCTGGCTGGAATCCATGCTGCCGCTGGTGAAGAATGACGGGGGCGAGGTGACGCTGGGCGACGATGCCTTCGACAAGGGCATCAACAATGTCGTGAAGGATAATGACGCACTGTTCCCGCCGGAATGGCGGTTGGCCAAGGGCGCGCGGCGGCGGCCGGAATGATGGTGAGGGGGCAACGCCCCCCTCACAACCTCTCCACGATCGTCACATTGGCAATCCCGCCCCCTTCGCACATGGTTTGCAGCCCATAGCGGCCGCCCCGCGCCGTCAGGGCGTGGATCAGCGTTGTCATCAGCTTGGTCCCCGACGCACCCAGCGGATGGCCCAGCGCGATGGCGCCGCCATTGACGTTCAACCGGTCGATATCCACGTCCAGCGCCTTGGCCCAGGCCATCGGGATCGACGCGAAGGCCTCGTTCACCTCGAACAGGTCGATGTCTGACAAGGACAGGCCGGCCCGCACCAAGGCCCGCCTGGTGGCCGGGATCGGTTCCTCCAGCATGATCACCGGGTCGCCACCGGTCACCGTCAGGTTGACGATGCGGGCCAGCGGGGTCAGGTTGAAACGCTTCACCGCCGCCTCCGACGCCACCAGCACGCCCGACGCGCCATCGGTCATCTGGCTGGCATTGGCCGCGGTGATGGTGCCGCCTTCGGTGATGGTCTTGACGCTGGCCATCCCCTCCAGGCAAGCGTCAAAGCGCACGCCCTCATCCTGCATGAACAGGCCGGTTCCCGTTTCCACCGGCACGATCTCCGACGCAAAGGCACCCGACCGGATGGCAGCAGCCGCGCGGCTATGGCTGCGCAGGGCATAGGCGTCCATGTCCGTGCGGCTGAAACCATACTTGTCGGCGATGGCCTGGGCACCGTGGAACTGGTTGAATTCCTTGACACCGTAGCGGGCCTGGATGCTGGTGGGCCAGGGCCCCTCCCCGATCCCCGCCTCGGCATGCAGGCGGAAGTTGGAGCCCATGGGCACACGGGTCATGCTTTCCGCACCGGCCGCGATCACCAGATCCTGGGTGCCCGACATCACCGCCTGCGCCGCGAAATGCAGGGCCTGCTGGGATGACCCGCATTGCCGGTCGATGGTGACCGCCGGCACGCTGTCGGGCAACCGGGATGCCAGCACCAGGTTGCGCCCGAAGGCGAAGGCCTGCTCCCCCGCCTGGGTGACGCAGCCGACGATGACATCCTCGATGGCCGCCGGGTCGACGCCCGACCGGTCCACCAGCGCATTCAGGATGACAGCCCCCAGATCGGCGGGATGAACACCAGTCAGCGCGCCCTTGCGCTTGGCCCCAGCGGTGCGGGCGGCTGCGACGATATAGGCTTGGGCCATGATCATTCCCCCTGTTTCACGAAATCGGGTTTGCGTTTGGCCAGGAAGGCGGCGATGCCTTCCTTCCCGTCGCCGGTGCGCGCCTGGGCGCTGATCGACCGGCTTTCCGCGTCCAGCTGCGCCTCCAGCCCGTTCACCCCGCTTTCCAGCAGCAGCCGGCGGGTGGCGCCCAGCGCCGTCATGGCCCCCCGTGCCAACTCATGGGCCAAGGCCCCGGCCTCTTCCCGCAAAGCGCCGTCCGCCACGACGCGGGTGGCAAGGCCGATCTCCGCCGCCTCCGCCGCCCCGACGCGCCGGTTGCGCAGGCACAGTTCCTGGGCACGGCGCATGCCGACCAGACGCGGCAGGAACCAGGTGGTGCCGCCATCGGGCGACATGCCGATGCCGGTATAGGCGACGGTGAAATGCGCCGCCGGATCGACCAGCACGATGTCGCCCAGGATGGCCAGACCGAAGCCGGCACCCGCCGCCGGGCCGTTGACGGCCACGACCAGCGGCTTGTTCATGCGGGCCAGCCGGGCAACGGCGGCATGCACATAGGCCGTGATCTCCTTCAGGAAGGCCGGCAACCCCTCGCCAGCGGCGGCGAAAGCGGCGACATCGCCACCCGCACAGAACAGGCGGCCCTCGCCGGTCAACAGGACGCAGCGCACGCTGTCATCCTCCTCCAGCGTGATCACCGCCTCCATCAGGGCGCGGGCCATGGGAATGTCCAGCGCATTGCCCACCGCCGGACGGTTGAGGATGATGGAAGCGACGGGACCGTCGCGTCTTACCAGGATGCTGTCATTCATGGCATCACCGCGGCGCCATGCGGATGGCGCCATCCAGGCGGATGACCTCGCCATTCAGCATCGGGTTGGCGATGATCGCCCCCACCAGCTGCGCATATTCCGATGGTTTGCCCAGGCGGCTGGGATGGGGCACCTGGGTGCCCAGACTGTCTTGGGCGGCTTGCGGCAGGCCCATCAGCATCGGCGTCAGGAAGATGCCGGGGGCCACCGTGACAACGCGGATGCGATGCTGCGCCAGATCGCGGGCCGCCGGCAGCGTCAGGCCGACCACCCCACCCTTGGACGAGGCATAGGCCGCCTGCCCGATCTGTCCGTCATAGGCGGCGACGGACGCCGTGTTGACGATCACGCCAGCCTCTTCCCCCTGAATGCCGGCCGCGATCAGACGGGCGGCGAATTTGGAGATCATATTGAAGGTGCCGATCAGGTTCACCTCGATCGTGCGGCGATAGGCGGCCAGGGAATGCGGCGTTCCGTCCTTGCCCACGATGCGTGCCACCGGCGCCACGCCGGCGCAATTGACCAGCACCCGGGCCGGGCCATGCGCCGCTTCCGCTGCCGCGAAGGCGGCAACGGCACTTTCCTCCTCCGTCACGTCGACCTTGAAGAAGGCGCCGCCGATCTCCCCGGCCGCCGCCTGCCCCGTCGCCTCGTCCCGGTCGAAGATGGCCACCCGCGCGCCAGCACCCGCCAGCATGCGTGCCGTCTCGTTGCCCAAACCCGATGCCCCACCCGTCACGATGGCGGCCAGATCTGTCAGTTCCATATTCCCTGTCTCCGGAATGATCGATCGATGCCGGCATTAGGGGTCAGGAAGGCGGATGGGGGGCAAGTCGCCAATGACGCCAGGACCGTTAGGGACAAGTCAGAGTGCGCTTGTGCTGATTGAGCCCGGCGGAACCCAGGGTCTATAGGATGGTCAATTGAGACGGCGAGGAACGCATGTCGGACACCAGATCCCTAGAGACCCTGCGCCGCCAGGTCCGCACCTGGCTGACAGCCAATGTGCCGGCCGGATGGCGCGACCGCCTGACCGGCTGCGACCAGGAGACCTTCGTTGCGGCCCAGCGCGACTGGCTGGGCAAGCTGGTCGATGCCGGCTACGCCACCCCGCACTGGCCCGCCGAATGGGCGGGTGGCGGCCGCGGCCTGGCCGAACAGCGCGTGATCTATGAGGAGATCGCCCGCATCGACGCTCCGCGCCTGATCCTTTATTTCGTATCACTCTATCATGCTGCCATGACGCTGCTGGAATGGGCCTCGCCCGATCAGGCGCAGGACCATCTGAACGGCATCCTGAAGGGCGACATCTGGTGCCAGGGCTTTTCGGAACCCAATGCCGGCTCCGACCTGGCGGCCCTGCGCACCAAGGCGGTGCGCCAGGGCGATGTCTATATCGTCAATGGTCAGAAGACCTGGTCCACCATGGCGCAGTTCGCCGACAAATGCCTGCTGCTGTCGCGCACCAGCGGCGACGGGCCGAAACAGGCCGGCCTGACCTACCTGATCCTGGACATGCGCAGCCCCGGCGTCACGGTCCGCCCCATCGTGCAGATCACCGATGATGAGGAATTCGCCGAGATCTTCCTCGACAATGTCGAAATCCCCGTCTCCAACCGCTTGGGCGCAGAAGGACAGGGTTGGGCTGTGGCACAGTCGACGCTGGCGTCCGAACGCGGCCTGACCTTGCTGGAACTCAGCCGCCGGATGCAGGGCATGCTCTGGCGCATCGTGGCGGCGATGGATATGGCCGGCCGTCGGGGCGACCCGCTGGTACGGCGTGACCTGGGCCGGCTGCACGCCCAGGTCACCGCCGTCTGCGCGCTGGCCGACAATTACATGTCGGGTCGCATCGACGGCACGGAACGGGTGGGCGATGCCTCCATCGTCAAGCTGGCCTATGCCCGCGTCTTGCGCGCCTACACCGCCCTGGGCCTGCGCCTGGGCGGCATCGATGCGCAGGTCCATCAGGACTTCACGCGTGGCGGCAGCCAGGAAACCGGCAACTGGGCCGTTGATTTCATGAACAGCTACGCCTGGTCCATTGCCGGCGGCTCTGACGAAATCCAGCGCAACATCATCGCCGAACGCATGCTAGACATGCCGCGCGAACCCAAACATTGGCAGGGAACGCCATGAGGATCGAACAGACCGAACTGCGCGACGCCGCGCGCGACATCCTGGCCGGACTGACCGGTGCCACTCCCGATACCGCGTGGCGGACGATCATGGAGGCCGGATGGACCGTCCTCACCGCACCGGAGGCGGCGGGCGGGCTGGAACAGCCGCTGGAAGCCGCCTGCTGGCTGCATCAGGAACAGGGTTTTGCCCTGTCACCCGTGCCGCTGCTCTCCACCCTGCTGGCCGCCGACGCGCTGGCCGCCGCCGGATCTGACCTGCTGGAACGGGTGGTGACGGGGGAAAGGGTCGCCGTGTCTCTGCTCGACCCAACGCGGGCAGAGGTCACTTGTGCCGATGGCCACCTGTCGGGAACCTTGAAAGCGGTGGAGAATGCCGGAAGCGCCACCCATCTCCTGCTGTCGCTGCCCGGCCGGCTGTTGCTGCTGCCGCTGGATCGGGTGGCGGTGGCGCCGCGGCGGATGTGGGATGAAAGCCGGGTGCTGGCGGATGTCACCCTGGCCGACATGCCCCTGTCCGGCATGGAAATCCTCGCACAGGGCGACGCCGCCGACCGCGCGCTGGCCGCGCTGCGCATCCACCTGCATTTTGCCATCGCCGCCGACAGTATCGGCGGGGCCGAGGCGCTGCTGGCCCACACCATCGATTATCTGAAGACCCGCCGGCAGTTTGACCGGCCGCTGGCCATGTTCCAGGCGCTGAAACATCGCTGCGCCGACCTGAAGATGACCCTCGCAACGGCCCAGGCCCTGCTCAGGGACCATCTGCGGGCCTTGCAGGAGAGGCGGGGCGATCCCGTATCCTTGGCCCTGGGAGCGAAATCACTCTGCTCCTCCGCCTTCCGGGCGGTGGCGGAGGAGGCGGTGCAGCTTCATGGCGGCATCGGCATGACGGCGGAGCACCCCTGCCACCGCTATGTGAAGCGCGCCTTGCTGAATGAACAGTTGGGCACCCCGGACGATCTCTGTGATCTGGCCGTGGCGGACGCGTTCATCGCATCACTGTCGGCGGCGTAATCTTCCCGACCTACGGCACCTGCATCAATTCCGCCACCTTGGCCCGCCACGCGGCCACGCCCGCCTCCTTCACCGGTCCATAACCGGCGATCAGGCGGGCGGCACCGGCGATTTCCACCGCGCGGTCAACATCCCCTTCGCCCAGGCCCTGGGCCAGGCGCGTCACCAGGTCCCGGTATTCCCCGATCAGCGCCCGTTCCATCCGCCGTTCGGCCGTCATCCCGAAAATGTCGAACGGCGTGCCGCGCAGGCGCTTCATCCCAGCCAGCAGCTTGAAGACGGGGAATATCCAGGCCCCGAACGCCATCTTCTTGGGCCGCCCCGTCCTGGCATCGCGACGCCAGGACAGCAGCGGCGGGGCCAGGTTCAGTGAAACCTTGTAATCCCCGTCGAACTGGGCCGCCAAGCCTTCACGGAAAGCCGGCAGGCTGTAGAGGCGCGCCACCTCGTACTCGTCTTTATAGGCCATCAGGCGGGCCAGCTGTTCGGCCACCTGCATCAGGAAGGGCCGGGCCTGCGCAACGCCCGCGACCGCCGTCAGATCGGCCATGAAGTCGGTGAAAGACCTTGCATAGTCCCCATCCTGGTAATCGGTCAGCAAGCGCCGCCCGCGCTCCACCAGTGCTTCCAGATCAACCGGGGCCGCCCGCGCCTCCAACTGGGCGAAGGCCAGCAGTTCCCTTGGCTTCACAGCCGCCAGCCGGCCGATGGCGAAGGCTTGCAAGTTCGCCGCCACCGCCGTGCCGTTCAGGCGCACGGCCTGTTCGATGGCGTCCAGCCCCACGGGCAGCAATCCCTGCTGTGCGGCGAAACCCACCATCATCAGGTTGGTGAAGATCGTGTCCCCCAGTAGGCGCGCGGCCAGCTCGTTGGCCCGCAGCAGGGCGACATGCTCGTCATCTACCCTTCCGTGAAAGGCGGCCAGGAAATTGTCCGGCCGCAGGTCCAGGTCCCTGCGGGTCTGGAACTCGCCCGTGGGCACCACGTCCTGGTTGGCGATGATGCGGCTGTCGGCGCGCAGCGTTTTCACCACCTCCGGCCCGGACGCCACGATCAGGTCGCAGGCCACCAGCAGGTCGGTCTGGCCCGTGCCCAGCCGGGCGCTGGGGATGGTGGCGGCGTTGGTGGCAAATCGGACATGGCTCATCACCCCGCCACCCTTCTGCGCCATGCCGGTCATGTCCAGCACCTTGGCGGCCTTGCCCTCGATATGGGCGGCGGTGCCCAGGATGGCGCCGACGGTCAGCACGCCGGTGCCACCGATGCCGGTGACCAGCATGGAATAGCTGTCGGTGACATCGACGATGGCAGGGACGGGCAGCCCGGCGATCAGCGCCTTCAGCACGCCCATGTCGCGCGCGCGCTTCGCCGGCTTGGCCCCGCGGAGCGAGACGAAGGACGGGCAGAACCCCTTGATGCAGCTGTAATCCTTGTTGCAGTTCGACTGGTCGATCACCCGCTTGCGGCCCAGCTCCGTCTCCAGCGGCGCCACGGAGACGCAGTTGGACTGCACCGAACAATCCCCACAGCCCTCGCAGACGGCGGGGTTGATATAGAGGCGCAGATCCGGGTCGGCGAGGGTGCCGCGCTTGCGCCGGCGGCGCTTCTCATTGGCGCAGGTCTGCTCATAGACGATGGCGGACACCCCCCTGATCTCCCGCAATTCCTTCTGCACATCCTCCAGATGGTCGCGGTGCAGGATGCGCAGGTCGCGGGGCAGATCGGCCTTCGCCCATTTCTCCGGCTCATCGCTGACCAGGATGACGGGGCTGACCCGTTCGGCCAGCAGTTCCTTCACGATCATCTCCACCGAGACATCGGCCTCCAGCGGCTGGCCGCCCGTCATGGCGACGGCGTCATTATAGAGGATCTTGAAGGTGATATTGGCTTTCGCGGACACCGCGGCACGGATGGCCAGGGTGCCGGAATGGGTATAGGTGCCATCGCCCATATTGGCGAAAACATGGCTCGTCTCGACAAAGTGCTGCGCGCCCACCCAGGACAGCCCCTCCGCCCCCATGCCTACCACATTCATGGTGCGACGCTCCGGCATGAAGGCGGCCAGGCCATGGCAGCCCGTGGCGCCCAGGGCGAAGCTGCCGTCGGGCACATGCGTGCTGGTATTGTGCGGGCAGCCTGAGCAGAAATAGGCGGGCCGGACGGCGGCAGGCGGCTTGGCGGCCAGCACCTCCAGGGCGGCCCGCTGCGTCGCCCTGTCCGCCACTGGCATCTCCAGCATGCCCAACCGTTCCAGCTGCCGCACCAGGGCGCGGCGGACGGCACCGGGGTCCAGCACCCCGTCCAGCGCGAACTGCGGCCGCCCGGCTTCGTCCCGTTTACCGATGATCGCCGGCCGCTGCCCGTCCATCCCGTAGAGGGTGGTGGCCACCTGTTCCTCGATGACCGGCCGCTTCTCCTCCACCACCAGCAGGGTCTGTGCCCCGGCACAGGCATTGCGCACGAAATCGGGGTCCAGCGGCCAGGTCATGCCCAGCTTGACCAAACCCAGGCCCATGGCCCGGCACCGTACCTCGTCCAGTCCCAGGTCACGCAGTGCCTGACGGACATCCAGCCAGGACTTGCCCGCCGTGACGATCATCAGTTTCGCCGCCGCCGGCGCGATATCGACACGGTTCAGACCGTTGGCACGGGCAAAGGCGATGGCGGCGGGCAGCCGTTCATTCACCACCAGCGCCTCCTGGGCCAGGGCCGGCAGGCCGCGACGCAGGTTCAGCATGATGCCGGGTGGCAGGACGGGCCGCGTGAAGGATGGGGAGGCCAAGGTGATGGACGATGTCAGATCCAGCGTATCCGTCACCGTCTTCAGCCCGACATACAGCCCGCTGTAGCGCGACATCGCCCACCCGGTCAGGCCATATTCCAGGATCTCGTCCGTCGTCGATGGCGCCAGGACGGGGATGAATCCGGCAATCAGCGTATGCTCGGACTGGTGTGCCGATGCCGACGACTTGGCGGCGTGATCATCGCCCGCCACCACCAGCACGCCGCCCTTTGCCGCCGTGCCCTCGAAATTGGCCAGCTTGAGTGCCTCGCAGGCACGGTCAACGCCCAGGCCCTTGGCGTACCAGAGGGCGAACACCCCCTCATATTGCGACGGGCCGAACCAGGAATGCTGCTGCGTGCCGCGCAGGCTGGTGGCCGCCAGCTCCTCGTTCAGCCCCGGTTCGAAATGGATATTGTGGGCCTGGAGCAGCTTCTTGGAACTCCAGAGCTGGGCGTCCAGCGTCGTGATGGGCGATCCGCGATATCCCGTCACATAGCCGGCCGTCTTCAATCCCGCCGCCTGGTCCAGGCGGGCCTGATCGATGGGCAGCCGCACCAGGGCCTGCATGGAGGACAGGAAAACCTGGCCCGACCGTTGCTCATATCGGTCTTCGAGCGTCACGACGGACTTGGTCAAGGCGGGGGCTCCCTGGGTTCAACAATGTCTGGACCTTCATAGCCCAATGGCCGCGGGCACAATTGCCCCCCGCCGCCCTCCGGCTTGCCCGCCGCTGCGTGGCATACCCGCCATCCTGGATAAGCCGCCCCTCCCCCCCAGTCATCGCCGCCGCAAGGGAGTGTTTATAAAGGACGGACAGGGGCACCTCGGCGCCCCCCTCCCCCACGAGTGGACGCAATGCAATTCGTATGGTCCGATTTCCATCGCGACTTCCGTCAGCGCATCCGTGATTTCCTGGCGGCCAACCTGCCGCCGGATTGGGAACGCATGGCCCATCACGGGCCGGGATCGGAAGGGCAGACGCATTTCTCCCGGGCGATCTGCGGCAATCTCGCCGAAGCCGGGCTGCTGATCCCGCATTGGCCGGCGGAATGGGGCGGCCAGGGGCTGGACCCCTGGTGCCAGATCATCCTGGCGGAGGAGATGTGGTCGGCGGGGGAGCCGCGCGGCGCCCAGTACATGAATGTCAACTGGATTGGCCCGACCCTGATGCGCTATGGCAGCGCCGAACAGCGTGCGCGCTACCTGCCGCCCATCGCGCGCGGCGACGCCGTCTGGTGCCAGGGCTTCTCCGAGCCCGATGCCGGGTCGGACCTTGCGTCCTTGCGCACCCGGGCCGTTCTGGACGGCGATGTCTATCGCGTCACGGGCCAGAAGATCTGGACCTCCTATGCCGGGCTGGCGGAGACCTGCTTCCTGCTGGCCCGCACCAGTGTGGACCGCAAGCGCGGCATCTCCATCTTCCTGGTGCCCATGGACAGCCCCGGCATAGAGGTGCGGTCCATCCCCAGCCTGATCGGCGAGGGCGACATCCATGAAGTGTATTTCGACGATGTCGAGGTGCCGGCATCCGCCCGTCTGGGACAGGAGGGGGAGGCATGGGAGATCATCGCCTTCTCGCTGGCCAATGAACGCCTGGGCATCCCGCGCTATGCCCTGGCGCGCCGCGCCCTGGATCGGGCCGTGTCGATCCTGCAGGCGCGCGGCGGGTTCGGGCGTGAGGCGGTCCGTATCGCCGCAGCCAGAGCGGCCGGATTGTGCGAGGCGGCGCGCATGGCGGCCTATGCCCTGATCGACCAGCGGGCGCGCGGCATCCCCATCGGTGGGGAGGCCAGCTCTGCCCGCGTCGCCACGGTGATGGCCGAACGCACGGTGGGGGAGTTCGTGGTGGAACACCTGCCCGAAACCCTGTGCGGGGAGGAAGGCGACCCGCTGCTGAAGGCCCATCATCAGCGGGCCATCGTGGCCGGCATCGCATCCGGTGCCGCCGAAATCCAGTTGAACCTCGTGGCCGGCGACGTGCTGAAGCTGCCCAGGGAGACCCGTTGATGGAACTGTCACTGAACCAGGACCAGAGCGTCATCCTGGATGCCGTGGATGGCCTGTGCCGTCCTTATCTGGGGCCGCCTGCCGACAGCCGCTATTTCGCCCTGACCAGTGCCGCCCTGGACCGGGACCTGGAAGAGGCCGGCTTTCTGGATGTCGGGTTCGATCCCGACCTGGGGACGCTGACGGCGGCCCTGGTGCTGGACCGGCTGGCCCGCCTGCCATTCGCGACGGAAGCCGCCGCATCGCTGCTGGTGCGCCCGCTGCTGGGGCAGGTGCCGGGCCCGCTCTGCCTGGTCGATGCATCGACGCCCACCAGCCCTGTCCGCTTTCTGAAGGCTGGTGCCAGTGTGGTCACCCTGCATGCCGACCGGGTCACGCTGCTGACGGCCAGGGCGGATCAGGTGCGACCGGTGGACAGCCTCTATGCCTATCCCATGGCCATGCTGGCGAACACCAACGGCACGACAACCACGGATGTCTGCCCGGACGCCCTGCGTACCCGCTGGCGCATCACGCTGGCGGTGGAGATGGCGGCGCTTCTGCATGCCGCCATCGACAGCACCGTGACCTATGTCGGTGAGCGCAAGCAATTCGGCAAACCGCTGGCCATGTTCCAGGCCATCCGCCACCGCCTGGCGGAGGCCGCTGTGCGGGCCAATGGCGCCCGCTGGCTGGCGCTGCAGGCGGCGGGAACGGAAAGTCCCGGCGATGCAGCCCTGGCCGCCCATGTAGCGCAGGAGGCGGCGAACGCCGTGATCTACGACCTGCACCAGTTCCTGGGCGGGATGGGCATGACGCTGGAACATCCGCTGCATCTGTGGACCTACCGCCTGAAGGCGCTGGCATCCGATCTGGGGGGCCGGGCCGTGAACGCGGCCGATGCGGCAGCCCTGATCTGGACAGCGGCGTAGGAGACGCGATTATGAGCTTCGAACCCGAACGCGACGTCGATTATGCCGACTACAAGGCCCTGAAACTGTCGCTGACCAACCGTATCCTCACCATCACCCTGTCCAATCCCGGACGGCGCAACGCCATCAATCCGCAGATGAGCGTGGAACTGGCCCGTATCTGGAACGATGTATGGGACGACCGCAACGTCAGCGTCGTCATCCTGACCGGCGAGGGCGACAGTTTCTGTTCCGGGGCCGATCTCTCCATCCTGCCCGACAGCGGGACGGAGGCCGACGCCCGCCCCCTGAACATCACCACCCGCATCGCCCGCAAACATATCATGGGTCTGCTGGACCTGGAGAAGCCGGTGCTCGCCAAGCTGCGGGGACCGGCCTTCGGGCTGGGCGCCACACTGGCGCTGGCCTGCGACATGGTATTCGCCGCGCCAGGGGCAAAGATCTGCGACAGCCATGTCAGGGCGGGGCTGGTGGCCGGCGACGGGGCCGTCCTGCTGTGGCCGCTGGCTATTGGCTTCCACCGGGCCAAGGAATATCTGCTGACCGGCGATCCGATCCCGGCGGAAGTGGCCGAACAGATCGGCCTGATCAACCGCGTCATCCCCGATCCCAACCTGGACCTGCATGTCCAGGCCATGGCGGAGAAGCTGCGCGACCTGCCGCCGCTGGCCGTCAACTATACCAAGTCCGCCATGAACATCACCCTGAAGCAGATGACCCAGGCATCGTTCGAAGCCTCGCTGGCCTATGAGGTCTATTCGATGGGCACGCAGGATCATCAGGAAGCCATGCGCGCCTTCGCCGAACGCCGCCGGGGCCGCTTCACCGGCCGCTGACCGTCGCGTCATGCTGCTGTAGGCGGCGATGCTTGCCTGGGTTGGCAGTCGGGTCCGTGCCGCCTTGCCCCCCACCCCGCCACAGGTCAGAACGGGTGACCGGTCACCATACCGGTTCACGACAACAGACAGGACAACGCGCCGAACGCCGGGCGTGGCCGATCGGCCATGTCCGCGAACGGGCGGACATGACAGGAGGGGACACCCATGAAGGGATCGACAAGCCTACAGCATCGCCACCATTTGCTGGCCGGCACCGCAGCCTTGGCCATGCTGGCTACACCGGTCGGCGCACAGCAACAGGCACCCGCGACCGAGAGCGATACGCTGCGCCTGGAGGAGATCGTGGTGACGGCCCAGCGCCGCAAGGAGAACCTGCAGGAGGTTCCCATCGCCGTCACGGCCATCACGGCCGACAGCCTGGAAGAGGCCGGCATCACCAATACCAGCCTGCTGCCCCAGGCCGTGCCCAGCCTGCAGATGAGCCGGTCCGGCCCGTCGGGCATCTTCTTCGTGCGCGGCGTGGGCAATACCAGCGGCGGCACGGGGGAGGAAGGCGCCAACGCCTTCTATGTCGATGGTGTCTTCCTGTCCAACCTCAACCAGTCGGTCCTGAAATTCAACAATATCGAGCGGATCGAAGTGCTGCGCGGGCCGCAGGGCACATTGTTCGGCCGCAACGCGTCGGGCGGCCTGGTCAATGTCATCACCCGCGATCCGGGCGACCAACTGGTGATCAAGGGCCAGACCGGCATCGCCAATCATGAGACCTATAGCGGCCAGCTCTATGTCGCCGGCCCCATCTCCGACAATCTCAGCGCCGATATCGCCCTGTCCGGGTCGGACCAGAAGGATGGCTGGGGCACCAACCTGGCCACCGGCAAGGAGGTGGGCAAGGGCTGGAACTGGGGTCTGCGGTCCAAATGGCTGTGGACACCCACCGACAATACAAGCCTGACCTTTGCCGGCGAATATGGCAAGCAGGATGAGGATTTCTCCTCCCTGTTCGCCTTGGCCCCCGGTTCGGTGGGTACCGGCGGCACCCGCCGCCCGGCGGGCCGGTATGACACCAACACCGTCAATGCCCAATATGCAGCCCAGCGCACCTACGGCCTCAGCCTGACGTCGGAATTCGACCTGGATTGGGCGACGCTGACCAGCATCACCGCCTTTCGCGGCAACAAGACCAACAGCGCGCTCGACCCCGATGGCGGCCCCCTGCCCCTGTTCGCCAACATCCTGTCCACCAATGGCAAGTCATTCCAGGAGGAACTGCGCCTGGCATCCGACATGGATGGGCCGCTCAGCTGGCAGACCGGTCTGTTCTTCCTGCGTACCGTCGCATCGGTCGATCCGTTCGCGTCGCGCGGCACGGCCCTGGGTGGGGCCAATGCCGGCAACGATATCTTCGCCTCAATGACCACCCAGTCCTATGCGGCGTTCGGTGAAGCCACCTATGCCATCCTGCCCACGACCTTCCTGACGGGCGGCATCCGGTACACCCATGATGACCGCACGTTGACTGGGCGCCAGGTGTCGGTGGGTCTGGCCACACCCACCTCCCAGACCCGCGATGCCAGCCAATCCTATGGGGAGTTCACCTATCGCGCCTCGCTGCGGCATGAGTTCAGTGACGATTTCAACGTCTATGCCTCCTATAACCGGGGGTTCAAGTCGGGCCTGTTCTCGCTGACCTCGCTGTTCATCGCGCCGGTAACGCCGCAGACCATTGACGCCTATGAGATCGGATCCAAGGCGGAACTGTTCGATAATCGCCTGCGCCTGAACCTGTCGGCCTTCACCTACAAGATCCACGACTATCAAGTACGCGCGGCCACCGGCGTCGGCGCCACGGCGGTGCTGTTGAACGCGGCGGAGGTGAAGAACCAGGGGGTGGAGGCGGAATTCGACCTAGTCGTCACCGACGGTTTGAACCTGTTCGGGTCCTTCACCGTGCTGGACAGCAAATTCTCCAGCTTCCCCTTCGCCCCTTACACCTATCCCAACCCGTCGGTCTGCACGCCCACCGGCACCACACCGGGCCAGGTGACAGGGGGTACACCCACCGGCGGTGCACGCAACTGTATCGGCAGCGCCAAGGGCAACCGCACGCCCGTGGCCCCTGAATTCGTGGCCAGCCTGGGCACATCCTACACGGTGCCGGTCGGTAATGATGGCGAGGTCCGGTTCTCCGCACTCTACAGCTACAATGACGGCTATTTCTTCGAGGTCGATAACCGCCTGCGTCAGGACAGCTACAGCACGCTGAACCTGTCGGTGGAATATTCGCCGGTGCAGCACTGGAGCGTGGAATTGTGGGCGCAGAATGCCACCAACGAAAAATACTATGTCCAGAAGCTGGGCAGCGCGCTGGGCGACCTGGCCGTCAGTGCCGCCCCGCGTCAGTACGGTCTGAATTTGAAATATGAGTTCTGATTAAGGAAAGCAGGGTGAGCCTACTCAGTCCACCCTATGTTTCTCTCAACACCGCCCGCCCCGACATTGTCGGGGCGGGCGTTTTGTTGTCAGAACTTCACCGACAGTTCCAGACCGTAGGTCCGCGGTTCGCCCACAGCCGCCGCATTGTGGCCCAGCGCCGACGCCAGGGTCATGCCACCCGCGAAATAGGCCTTGTCCAGCAGGTTCTTGGCGAACAGGGCCCCCGTCACCTCGCTGCCCAGGATATTGGACCAGGTCAGGCGGGTATTGACCAGGGCATAGCCCGGCAGGCGCGTGCGCGGCGCGATAGAGGCGGCGGCATTGGAGAAATACTGCCCCGTCTGCGCATAGACCTCCCCGCGCAGGGTGATGTCGCCCGTCTCCGCCCCCGTCGGCAGTGCCAGTTCGGCATAGCCCACACCCGACCATTCCGGCGTGTCCCCCACGGGACCATAGGAATAGGCATTACCGAACAGGGAGATACGGCCATTGGTGAACTTCGCGCTGGTATAGTTCAGCGACCCGCCGATCGTCAGCCCGTCGACCGGCATCAGGGCCGCCTCCACCTCCAGGCCCCGCACCCGTTCCGACGGCACGTTGGAGGTAACAGCGATGGAGGCCAGGCCGCCCGGACCATCGGGATCGGGAAATTCCACGCGCTGCACATCCTGGATCCACTGATTGTAGACCGCGACGGTGAAGGTCGCGGGACGGTCGAACGCCTGACCCTTGTATTTCAGGCCCGCTTCCACATCCTGGGTATGTTCCGATCCGAAAACGTTGCCGCCCAGCGTGGCGGTAGCATCCACGGGCGGTGCCGCCCCGTTGAAGCCACCGCTGCGGAAACTGCCGCGCGTCTTCAGATAGGTGAACATCTGCTCCGTCGCCTGGTATTCCAGCCCCACCTCCCAACTCGGGTCCTTGAAGGTGCGTTTCTGGTCGGGTGCGCCGAATGTATAGGTGGCGCGGGGCAACTGCGCGATGGACACCCGTTCCCAGGTGTAGCGGATGCCGGCGGTCAGCCGCACATCCTGCAAACCGGTGTCGCCCAGGTCATAAGTACCCTGGCTGTAAACTGCGTCCGTCTTGTTCTTGATGCGGAACGCATTGGTCACCGAGGCGGGCGCCATCACCGGGCTGACGTCGAAATAGGTCTGCGGCCAGAAGGTATCGGTGCGCAGCCGCTGGAAATAGGCACCGACAATATAGGTCAGGTTGCCGTCCAGCGCCTTGCCCTGCACTTGCAGTTCGTCCGACCAGGACCGGTTATGCACCTCGTTCCCCACCTCACCCGAGACAAGGTTCTGGGTCAGGATGGTGACAAACGGTGCGCCCAATTGCGGCTGCTGTGAATCCACATCGGACTTGGACCAGCCGAAGATGTTCTTCACGGTCAGATCGTCCGACAGCTCGATGCCGGTCGTGTTGTTCAGGTTGTAATCCTTGCCGATATGGTCCGCCCCGGCCGGATGGTTGGTGACATAGGGCCCAAGCCGTTGTTGTTCGGCGACATAGGCCAGCAGCCCCTGCGCATAGGCCTTGGGATGGGCCGCCAGATACCGGGCCCAGGAGCCAGCACCCGCCACCGCATCCAGGCCCGGCCCGAACAGCAGCCCGGCACCGCAGGTCAGTGCAAAGCCGTTGTTCGTCTCGCCACAGCCATAAACGGAATAGGTATAGGAAGCCCCGGTATTGGTGCCGTTGGTGTGGCCATACTGGAACACGGCGGTGTTCGTGACCCTGTCGGTCGGGTTGAAGGTCAGCGAGGTACGGACCCCATCCCGCCGCGTCTCGCCCAGGTCCTGGCCATTATAGAGATTGTGGATATAGCCGTCGCGGCGGATGACGTCTGCCGCGACGCGCAGCAGCAGCTTGTCCTCCACCACCGGTACGTTGAACCAGCCCTCAACCTCCCTCAGGTCCAGATTGCCCAGACGCGTACGGATCATGGCTTCCGACCGGTTGGTCGGCTTGGCGCTGGTATAGAGGACGGCACCACCGGTGGCGTTGCGGCCGAACAAGGTGCCCTGCGGCCCTTTCAGCACCTGCACCGATTCCAGATCATAGAAGCTGGAGGCCCCGCCGATCGACAGCGGCACCTCGTTCAGATAGGTGACAACGGCCGAGGGGGAGCCGGAAAAGGTATCCGCACTCTGCCCGCGAATGGAGTAGGTCAGCGAATTGTTGCCCTGGGTCTGGCGGATGGTCAGGCCGGGGACGGATATCTGCAGATCGCTGTCAGTGCGGATGGCGCGATCAACCAGTTGGTCCGCACCGATGGCCGTCACCGCGATGGGCACACGTTCCAGGCTTTCATTCTGGCGCCGGGCGGTGACGACGATCTCCTCCAGCGCGCCGGCCTTGTCGTCGGCCGCCATTGCCGGGGTGGCGACGGACAGGGTCAGCAGCGCCGAGGTGGCAAGGATAACCGGGCGCACGACGCGCGCCGGACATGCATGGTTCCGGACCATAAATCTGTCTCCCTTGTCGATTTTCTGGGGGTGCCGGCGAAGCCGCGGACGCACCCTTTTCATTCGCCCCCCAGGCTATGGAGAGGGGCTGTCCGGTCAATGCCTGGGATGGCGCCGCGACGCGCCCCTGCACGCGCAAGTTCAGGCATCGCCGGGCCGATTGACCCTGGTTGACACAGCATTTGATCGGGACCGCCACAGGCCCGCTTTCCGGCTGTCACCCCCGCCGCCGCCCGTTATGACGATTGGCAATGATAACGGGCCAATGGGAGTGGATATGGGTCAGCCCATCAGCAGCAGGGACAAGGACCCCGTCGTCCTGATCACGGGTGCCAGTGCCGGCATCGGCGCGGCCATCGCCCGGCGTTTCGCAGCCGGCGGTTTCCGCATTGTCGCGGTGGCGCGCCGGCCGGAAAAGCTGGAAGGAATGGCGACGTCGCTATCGGGCGTCACGGACATCGTCCCCTTCGCCGGCGACGTGTCGGCGCCGGGTGTGCCGGAACAGGCGGTTGACCTTGCCATGCAGCGGTTCGGCCGGCTTGACTGTCTGGTCAACAATGCCGGTTCCGGTAAATGGGCGCCCGTGCACCTGACCGACGATGATACCCTGGAAGAGGTGATCGCCATCTCCCTGAAGGGTCCCTTCCGCTTCGCCCGCGCCGCACTCGCCGTCATGGGTGCCGGATCGTCGATCATCAATGTCGGTTCCACCTTCGGCCTGATCGGCGGGTTGAATGGCGGGGCCTATTGCGCGGTCAAGGCCGGACTGATCGGCCTGACCCAGACGCTGGCGGCGCAGTATGGCGCGCAGGGCATCCGGTCCAACCTGGTCGCCCCCGGCGTCATCAAGACCGACATGACCCGTGATTACTGGGAAGCGGCCCCGTTCCAGCGCCTGAACCAGGAAATGACCCCCTTCAACCGCGACGGTACGGCCGAGGATGTGGCCAACACGGTGCATTTCCTGGCGTCCGCCGAGGGCAGCTACATCAACGGCCAGTCGATCGCGCTCGATGGCGGCTGGACCACGACCAAGTATCTCAGCGCCGAGGCCCTGATGGCCCAGCGCGTCCCCCAAGCCACCGCCTGAATGAGAAGGACCGGACCCATGGTTGCGAATTTCGGCGCGGGCACCTGCCCGTTCACCGGCAAGGGCGGATCAATCCTGGAGACGGGATCGCTGATCGATCCGGAAATCTCCGCCCGGCCCAAGGCGTATTACGACGCCATGCGGGCCGGTGACCCGATCCATCTCGACCCCAAGCTGAACATGTATCTGGTCTCCCGGTACGAGGATATCCAGGTGATCCAGCGCGACCCCATCACCTTCTCGGTCTATGAAGGCTATAACGCGCAGTACGCCAAGGGCTTCTTCGAGGAATTCAAGCAGATCCTGGAGCGTGACGGCGGCGGCTATTTCCCCGATGCCATCATGTCGGACCCGCCCTATCACACGCGTATCCGCAAGCTGATGGACAATGCCTTCTCGGCCCACCGGGTGCGGGAGCTGGAACCGCTGATCACCGACATCATCGTCGATGTGCTGAACAACATGCCGGACCAGGGGCCGGTCGATGTGGTCAAGGCCTTCTCCGTCCCCGTCACCATCCGCGTGATCTGCGAACAGCTGGGCATCTCCCAGTATAACGCCGACAAGATCCAGCGTTGGTCGCTGGCCGTGACGGCGCAGATCGGGCGCATGCAGAACCGCGAGCAGATGGTCGAGAACGCCAGGGATCTCTGCGAATTGCAGCATTTCCTGATCGGGCAGATCAGGGACCGGCAGGAAAACCCGAAGGAGGACATGATCTCCGACCTGGTCCATGCCCGCACCGATGACAGTGCCGAACCGACGCTCACCTTCAAGGAGGTGGTGTCGCTGGTCCGCGCCCTTATGATCGCGGGCAACGAGACCACGGCCACGGCCATGACCAACATGTTCTACATCCTGGCAACCCAACCCAAGGTGGTGGAGACGCTTAAGTCGGCCGCCGATGATGACCGCCTGCTGTCACGCTTCGTGGAGGAATTGCTGCGGATCGAGCCGCCGGTGCGCGGCCTGTCACGCATGACGACCAAGGAAGTGGAGGTTGGTGGCAAGCTGTTGCCCAAGGGCGCGCATCTGCTGCTGATGTACGCATCGGCCAACGATCAGGAAGACGTGTTCCCCTGCCCGCGTGACTTTGACATGGAACGCTCGAACCTGGGCCGGCATGTCGCGTTTGGCGGTGGGCCCCACCGCTGCATCGGCCTGTCGCTGGCCCGCATGGAAATCCGCGTGGCGGCGCGGGAGGTCATCAAGCGGCTGGACAATTTCAGGCTGGAAATCCCGGTGGAGGAAATCCCTTACCTGAAGACAGTCGCCACCCATTCCATCGAGACGCTGCCCGTCAGCTACACACGGCGCGGGTAAGGAGGCGGGATTGGCACAGGAACTTCAGGGCAAGGTCGCCATTGTCACCGGCGGGGCCGGCGGCATCGGCCGGGCCACCGCCGAACTGTTCGTGGCCGAAGGGGCCAGCGTCATCATTGCCGACGTGAATGATGACGCTGGGGAGGCGTTGGCCGCATCGCTAGGCAAGGCCGCCCTTTACCGCCATGCCGACGTGTCGAAGCCGGACGACATTCAGGTGCTGGTGGACAGTGCCGTCGACCATTTCGGCGGCCTGCACATCATGCTCAACAATGCCGGTATTTCCGGCGGCCGGCATCCGCATTTCCTGGATGACGACCTGACGGATTTCCACAAGGTGGTAGGGGTCAATCTCTATGGCGTCATGATCGGCACACAGCGTGCCGCCCGGCATATGGCCAGGCATGGCGGCGGCGTCGTGCTGAACAATGCCTCCATCGCCGGCATCATGGCGGGTCAGGCGTTGATGTCCTACCGTGCCACCAAGGCCGCGGTCATCCACCTGACCAAGTCGCTTTCCATCGACCTGGCCAAGCACAATATCCGCGTCAACTGCATGGCGCCGGGCCATATCCGCACGCCCATCCGCTCCATGACCACCGATCCGGTATCGCTGGAACAGCAATTGCGCATCGAAGCGGCGCTGAAGCCCGTCTGGGATGTCAACAAACCGCTGAAGCGCGATGGTGTGCCCGAAGACGTGGCCCAGGCAGCCCTGTTCCTGGCCAGCGACCGCGCGGCCCAGATCACCGGGGCGATACTTCCCGTGGATGGCGGCATTTCCGCTGGCGACAGCGTCAATCATCTGGAGGAACTGTTGGCGGCGCAGGCGGCGGCCCTGGCAGAGGGCTGAACCGCATTGCCGTCAACCCAATCGGGAGCAGCGTGAACATGAGTTCGATCAATGTCACCTTCATCGAAGAGACCGGCAATGTCGTGCAGGCGACGGTGGAGACGGGCCAGAGCCTGATGGAAGCGGGGAAGGCCAAGGGTATCGCCGGCATCCTGGCCGATTGCGGGGGGTCATGCGCCTGTGCGACCTGCCATGTCTATATCGACGGGGACTGGTACGCGAAGGTGGGCGCCCCCGACGATGTGGAGGCGGAAATGCTGGACATGGTTTCCGATGTCCGCCGCGACACCAGCCGCCTGGCCTGCCAGATCAAGCTGACGGAGACGCTGGACGGGCTGAAAGTGGAAGTAGCGCCGTTTGCGTAACCTGTCAGCGCAGCAAATCCAATCGGAAATCACATCCCTCCGCCGTCTCCTGGATCTCGATGACATTGCCTTCCGGATCGCGGCCATAGACCGATTTCACGTGGCCCATGTCGACGGCATGGGGATGGCCGAAGGTCATGCCCAGACCCTTCAGCCGTACATATTCCACCTCGATGTCCGTTACATCGATGCACATATGGGTATAGCCCTTGTCCTGCGGGTCGCGCGGCCGCGTCTCGCCCGCCGGCGCCTGGAACTCGAACAGCTCCATATAGCAGGTGCCGGCGCGCAGCATGGCACCACGGGCCGCCGAACCGGGAACGTCGATCAGCCGGTCCACGATCTCCACATCGGCCCAGGCGAACTTTTCGCCGACCACCTCGAACCCGAACGCCTCCCGGTAGAAGCGGATCATGCGGTCCAGGTCGCGGCAATGCATGGCGACATGGTGAATACCCCGGATCATGCTTCGTTCCCTCCCGGAATTATTGGCTTTCCGCCCCGAAAATGGCGCCGGAACAGGGGTGCGACAACGCAAAACGGGTTATGTGGCAGGCGCAGACAAGCGGGGCTGCGCACCCCGTCATTCGCCTTCTGGGCGGGTGCGCGATAATCCCCCCCAATGCAAACCGACCTCATAAGAAGGATCGACCAAGATGGGGAAGACGCTGATCACCGGGGCCGCGATCTGGGATGCCACAGGCGCGCCGGTCTACCGGGGCGATGTCCTGATCAACGGCAACCGCATCGCCGCCATCGCGCGCGATCCGGGTGGGCTGGCGGCATCCGGTGCATTGCATATCGACGGCACAGGCCTGTTCCTGATGCCCGGTATGGTGGAAGGTCACACGCACCTGTCCTTTGAGACGGTGGCCGCGACCGAGGACCTGATCAAGCCGCCACCGGAGGAACAGGTCTTCACCACGGCACGGGGGGCCAAGGCCCTGATCGATGCCGGTTTCACCAGTGCCTATGGCGCGTCGGAGGCCAAGCTGCGCCTGGCGGTGGCTGTCCGCAACGAGGTGAATGCCGGCAGGCTGCCGGGCCCGCGCATCCGCGCCGGATCGATCGAGATTTCCGTCACAGGCGCCATGGGCGATGAAAGCCGCAACCATGACCCGCGTCCGGGCGGCCCCTCCCTGATCGTCGATGGGCCGGAGGAGATGCGCAAGGCAGTGCGCCTGTGCTGCCGCGAGGGCTGCGACAATATCAAGCTGGATGTCTCGGGCGATCCCTTCTATCCCGGCACCCCCGGCCATACGACGCCCATGAGTTTTGCGGAAATCCGCATGGCGGTGGAAACCGCCCATGCCTATGGCCGCAAGGTCAATGCCCATACAAGGTCCCTGGAAGGGTCGAAGGCCTGTGTGCGGGCCGGTGTCGATGGCCTGTTCCATGTCGAATATTCCGACCCGGAATTGCTGGACATGCTGGAGGAGGCCAGGGACCGCTGCTTCGTGGTGCCGACCGTCAGCCTGTTCCACACTATCGTCAATGGCGAGGCCTCAGGTTCCGGCCTGACCCCGGAGGTGGGGGGCTATATGGGTATCCCGGGCCTGCTGGAAAAATCGGTCGAAACCCATACCGAACTGCGCAAACGCGGCATCCGCCACCTGATCGGCGGCGATTACGGCTTCGCCTGGAGCCGGCAGGGCACCAACGCCCGCGACTTGCAGTTCTTCGTCGATTATTACGGCTACAGCAACGAAGGCGCCCTGATCTGCGCCACCCGTCATGGCGGCCAGGCCATGCGCGACGAGGGCGACCTGGGGACCGTCACTGAACGTGCCCTGGCCGACCTGCTGCTGGTCAATGGCGATCCGCTGAAAGACGTCACGATCATGACCGATGCCGACCGCCTGGCCCTGATCATGCGTGACGGACAGATCCACAAGAATGCGACGGCCACCCTGGCGCACCGCGCCCTGGCCTGACCTCAAACCCGCACCCGGAGACCCCCATGCACATCTCGTCGAAGAAGCCGGAGCCCGGTGACGCCCGGTGCCCGGCCGACAGCACCCAGGACATCATCGCCCGCGACAAGGTCGCCGCCCCCGCCTGGGTCCGCTCGGAAAGCTATCAGTTCCTGGGCGACGCAGACGTGTCCAGCGACCGCTATATCGATGCCGACTATGCCAAGGCGGAATATGAGCGGCTCTGGACCCGCACCTGGCAATTCGCCTGCCGGGAGGAGCATATCCCGAATGTGGGCGATTATTCCGTCTATGATCTGGGGCGCTACAGCTTCATCGTGGTGCGCGTGGCCGAGGATGATATCCGCGCCTACTATAATGCCTGCCTGCATCGCGGCACCAAGCTGCGCCCATCGGGTACGGAAGGCTGCGCGTCGGAATTCAAGTGCCCGTTCCATGGCTGGAGCTGGAACCTGGATGGCAGCAATAAGAACATCCTCTGCAATTGGGACTTCCCGCATGCCGAGCCGGAGAAGTTCAGCCTGCCGCAGGCCCGCGTGCAGCGCCTGGGCGGCTTCGTCTGGGTCAACATGGACCCCGACGCCCCCTCACTGGAGGAATATCTGGGGCCGGAAGCCCTGGCCCATATGCAGGCCTGGCGCCTGGAGGACCGCTATATCCATGTGCATGTGACCAAAAGCTTCCCCGCCAACTGGAAGCTGACCATGGAGGCCTTCATGGAGGCCTATCATGTGCTGGAAACCCATCCACAGGTGGCACCGTCCAACGCCGACGCCAACTCACAGTATGATTTCTACGGCGACCATGTGAACCGCTTCATCTCGCCGCTGGGCGTCTGCTCCCCGCATCTGGGCGGCCAATATACCGAGCAGGACGTGCTGGACCGCTTCACCGTGGGCGACAGTTCCATGGTGAGTGAGAAGCCGCTGGTGGGCGATGGCACGGCGCGGCAGGTGATGGCCGACATGTTCCGAACCATGTTTGCCCAGGCCACCAACAGCGACCTGTCCCACACATCGGATAGCGAGGTGCTGGACTGTTTCTCCTACACGATCTTCCCCAATACCTTCCTGTTCCCCGGCATCTCGCTGCCCATGGTCTATCGCTTTCGGCCCGATCCGCGCGACCATCGCCGCACCATCTACGAGGTGATGTTCCTGCGCCCCGTGCCCAAGGACAGCCCCCGCCCCAGCCCCGCCGAAGCCGTGGTGCTAACGGACGAGCAGTCCTTCACCGAAGCGGACGGCATGGACCCTGGCTTCGGCCGCATCCTGGACCAGGACACCGACAATCTGTTCGCCCAGCAGGAAGGGCTGGAGGCCAGCGCCAAGCGCGGCTTGACCCTGGGCAACTATCAGGAAATCCGCATCCGCCACTTTGAAAAGGCGGTGGACAAATACATGGCCATGCCGCCGAAACGGCCGGAGATGAAGCGCTGAGGCAGAAGGGTGCCGGCGGCGTCGCGGGCGGCACCCTTCTCGTACTTCCATCAGCCACGCCATCCCCTGATCCGGTTGCCGGCATCACAGTGAACGATCTCACCCGTGATGAAGCGCGCCTCGTCAGAGGCCAGAAACAGTGCAAGGTTCACGATATCGTCGGGCTGCCCCTCCAGGTTGATGAGCTGCATGGCCCGCACCCGCGCCACGGCTTCGGCGGGCAAGGCACCGGTCGCGGCGGGCGTTTCCATCAGGCCGGGCGCGATGGCGTTCACGCGAACCCCGTCGGCCCCGAACCCCGCCGCCATGCCGCAGGTGATGGCGTTCAAGGTAGACTTGGTCACGCCATAGATGGTCGTGGGCATGTAGGCCGCCATCGAAGACTGGTTGATGATGCACCCCTTCGCCGCCACCAAGGCTGGGCGCAGCGCAGTAGCCAGCAGCAGCGGCGCCAGACTGTTGACCGACAGATAGGTCAGCCATTTCGCCTGATCGATGCTGTCGACCGGTCGCGTCACCTCGCCATAGGCGATGCCGGCATTGTTGTAGAGCACGTCGATGGTCGGACAGGCGGCGCAGATCTCCGCCCCGAAGGCCCGGATTTCCGCCTCCGACGCCAGATCGACGGCATGGGTGACGCAGGCTCCGCCCCCGTCCCGGATCATTTCCGCCGTTTCTGTCAGTCCCGCCGACTGCACATCCGTCAGGATCAGCGACGCACCTTCGCCCGCGAAGCCCAGCGCCAGCGCCCGGCCCAGCCCGCCGGCCGCCCCGGTGATCACCACCCGCCGATCCATGTACCGCTTGCCCATCCTCTTCCCCGATCTTGATTGATGTCTGGGCCAATAAAGCATGATTTGACATTCGCGCCTGATGCCAGGTGCATCGCGGCTTGGCTGTAGGCGCGATGACCCGGATTGATCGTGGTCTGCCCCCTAACCCGTTGATTATCGTCGCCTTCGTGCGAATGCACCCAACAACATCACGATAATGGGGAAAGAGGGGGAGAGAATGCGGATCAAGACGATCCTGCTGGCCGGCTTGGCATCCGGCATGATGCTGCCGGCGCAGGCCCAGGAACCACCGGCAGGCAGCCCACGGGCCGGCGCCCCCGTGCTGGATGAGATCATCGTGACGGCGCGTAAGCGGCAGGAGAGCATCCTGAAGGTGCCGGTGGTGGCCACGGCGCTGACGGCGGAGATGCTGGGCCAGACGCAAGCCGTGGACCTGTCCAGCATCGCGCAGAAAGTGCCGGGCCTGCTGACCGGCTCGGGAACCCTGTCCGTGGGCAATCAGATTTCCATCCGCGGCGTGGGCACTACCAGCCTGGATTCCGGCGTGGACCAGTCGGTCTCCCTGAACATTGACGGGCTGCAATTGACCCAGGGCCTGGCCTACAAGGTCGGCCTGTTCGATCTGGCGCAGGCCGAAGTGCTGAAGGGTCCGCAGGCCCTGTTCTTCGGCAAGAACAGCCCAGGCGGCGTGGTCTCGCTGCGCTCCGTCGATCCCGGTCCCGCGTTCGAGGCCATCGCCCGCCTGGGCTATGAGGCTGAGGCGCGTGAGAGGCGGGCGGAGCTGATCCTGTCCGGACCGGTCAGCGACACGTTGGGCCTGCGCATCGCCGGCATGTATGACGTTGCCGACGGCTTCTTCCGCAACCACGGTGCCGCATTGCCCGATCTGGGCGGTGTGAATCCCGACACGCGTTTCGCAGGGGCGGAAAACTATATCATCCGCGCGACCGGCGTCTGGAAGCCCACACCCGACATCGACGTGCGGCTGAAGGTCAATGTGGCGCACGATGAGCTGGATGATGGCGGCATCCAGCAAATGGTCTCCTGCCCCGACGGGCGGGCTGCACCGGCCGGCATCCCCTTCATCAACCCCAGTGACGATTGCTCGCTGAACCGGAACATGTGGGTGGTGGACAGTGATCCCGCCGCCTTCCAGGGCGTGCGCAACAATGGCCGCACCTTTGCCGACCAGGAGCAGCGGTTCGGCACGCTGGAACTGAACCTGCGCCCCGATGACGAACTGACTCTCACTTCGGTCAGCGGTTACTATCATCTGGTGCAGGACAGCATGATCAACGGCACCGCCACGGGGGCCGCCGGTGCGGCGCTAAATGCCGACAATCATTTCCGGCGCCAGGATTTCACCCAGGAATTGCGTCTGACATCGGACTATGACGGCCCTGTCAATTTCACGGCCGGCGGTTTCTATCAGAGCGGGGAGATGTCCAACCGTATCTGGGTGATGGGCAATACCAAGCTGGGCCTGCCCGCGAACCTGCAACTGGGCTCCCACTATGTCGATATTGAATCGGCGTCGGCCTTCGGGCAGTTGCGCTGGCAGGCCACCGACATGCTTGAAGTGTCGGGTGGCGTGCGCTTCACCGACGAGACGCGCCGCAACCGCGAGGTGGACCGCATCACCGGGCGGGAGGTGACGGTGGACCTGCTGACACCGGAAATTTCCTCCAGCAATTTCTCCCCTGAACTGACCCTGAACTATACGCCCACCGACGATCTGACCCTGTTCGGCTCGCTGAAGCGCGGCTTCAAGTCGGGTTCCTTCTCCATCACCACCATGACGCCGGCCGGGCGTGACAATTCCTTTAGCGATGAGAAGGTCGATGGCGGCGAAGTGGGGATGAAGTCCCGATGGCTGGACCGCCGCCTGTCAGTCAACTTGGCGGGCTATTATTACCGCTACAAGGGTTTGCAGGTGGGGGCCAACGACCTGCCGCAGGCGGGAACCAGCGCCATCGTGCTGCGCACGCTGAATGCCGGGTCGGCGGATGTCTATGGCGTCGAGGCCGATGTCAATTACCGTCCGCCCGCCGTGGATGGCCTGACCCTGCATGGCGCCCTGAACTGGAATCATGCGGAATTCACCTCCCTGGACCGGGTACCCTGCTGGGGCGGGCAGACCATCGCCCAGGGCTGCGACCAGGTGGCCGACCCGACAACGGGCCGCTTCACCTCGCAGAACCTGGATGGCAGCCCGCTGGTCCGGGCCCCGCGCTGGCAGGCAAATTTTGGCTTCGATTACACGATCCCGGTGGAGGAGAAGACGCTGACCATCACGTCTTCCAACCAATATTCTTCACGCTATCTGACCAACCTGCTGGCTCGCGATGATTTCTACCAGAAAGCCTTCGTGAAGCTGGGCGCCAGCGTGGCGTTGGCCGGAGAGGATGAGGGCTGGGAACTGGCGCTGATCGGCAACAACCTGACCAACAAGATCACCACGGGAAATTGCACCAACGGCAATTTCGCCAATGGCCAGATCCTGGGCGGGCAGTTGACGGGCAGCAACGCCGTGGGACCGGCCGGCACGGATGAGCTTCTGTGCTTTGCCGACCAGGGGCGTGAACTCTGGGCCAGGGTGACGGTCCGGTTCCGCTGACGGTGAACGAAAACGGGGGGCGGCACCTGGATGCCGCCCCCGCTCCCCCCACGCCCCCTCCGCTGTCGCCCGGATGGGACCTCAGCCTTTGTTCGGATAGACGGATAAATCGCCGGCATAGGCGATCCCGCCAGGCCAGAACCTGTCACCGCTGACCTTGGCGAAGTAATGCACAGTGCGGGCAAAGGATCCGGCATCCGACCGTGGCGCCATGGCGATGCCGCTGGGGCTCCTGCCCTGCGCCCGGTCACTGAAATCCTTCACGGTGAAGGCCAGATCGTCCGTCTGCTGCGCGCACAGGACCAGTTGGTCACCGGGGCAATAGCGGCGGGGCTCGATCTGGATCGGGGACAGTTCACCCCGCTTCATGGCGACATGGCCGGGGACATTCGTCACCTCAACGGAATGCACCTCGTCATACCATTGGTGATATTCGGCGGCACGGCCGGCGACATAATTGCCCAGAATGATGGAAACCCCGCTGAAAGGCTGATCCTGACGCCAGTTGGCGCTGCCCTTCCAGTCGCCATACAGGCGGTAGCTGTAGATGCGTTCCGTCTCGTCATCCGCGATCAAACCGACATCGCGGGCATCCGCCAGCAACGGACCCAGCGCCGGCAGGTCGATGGCCGGGTCGGGCAGATCGAAATCATAGACGCTGACATAGCGCCAGGGCTGCGGGATCATGAACATCACCTGTTCTGCCGTCACCTGATACCGGTCGGCGGTGATGTGCCCGCGCAGATGCGCTAGGGCCGCACGGTGCGGGCCATCGAACCAGGCCGCATACTCATCCTGCCGCCCTTCCGGCACGTTATGCAGGTGAATCACCGTATAGAGCGCCATGGTCCCTCCCCATCGCCGCTGCCACGCGGCCTGGAACCGGATGATGTTGACGCCGCCCTCTCGTGGCAACGCCGCGCAGGGCATGGCGACCCAATCATCGCTCCCCCGATGCGGCGTATCGCGCCCGCGATGATTGTGCAACGCGGCAGGTTCGCCCCGCGCAAGGGGGCACCCGTGATGCTAAGCATCATTCAAATTCCGTCCCATCCGCGCCGCCATCAGCGTGCGCTTCGCGCAAGAGGAACCCCAGCATCATGGCAACTGAAATCCTGCTGCCGCAGATCGGCTTCTCCATGTCGGAGGGCCAGATTTCCGAATGGCTGGCGAAGGATGGCGACACGGTGACGGAAGGCCAGCCCCTGTTCCTGCTGGAGGCCGACAAATCCGCCAACGAGGTGGAGTCCCCCGCCAGCGGCACGCTGCGCATCCTGAAGCCGGCGGGGGAGACCTATGACGTCGGCACCATCCTGGGCACCATCGAATAAGCGGAGGGCAACCAGCCATGACATCCCCCGGATTGAACCGTCCCACGCCCGGCCCCGGCATCCAGATCGACATCTATCGCCGCATGGTGCGGATCGAGCGCAATGACGACGCCATCCGCCGGACCATCAAGCTGGGCCGGCTCCAGATGCCCTATTATTCGGCGCGCGGACAGGAGGTGATCCCGTCGGCCATTTCCGCCAATCTGAACCGCGACGATATGATCTGCACCATCTATCGCGGCATCCACGACATGGTGGCCAAGGACATGCCGCTGCGCCCCTTGTGGGCGGAGATCGCGGGCCGTATCGATGGCACCTGCAAGGGCAAGGGCGGGCCCATGCACCTGACCCACCCGGAAAGCGGGGTGATGGTCACCACGGGCATCGTCGGCTCCTCCATGCCCATCGCCAACGGCCTGGCCTGGGCCGCGAAATTGGATGGCAGCCGGCGGGTTTCCATCGCCTATTTCGGCGACGGCGCATCGAATATCGGCGCCTTCCATGAAAGCCTGAACCTGGCATCAGTGTGGAAGCTGCCGGTCATCTTCGTCTGCCAGAACAACCGCTTCGCCGAACATACACGCTATGAGGTCGGCACCTCGGTCGACAAGATCTCCAAACGCGCCATCGGCTATGGCATGCCGGGCGTCACCGTGGACGGCAACGACCCGTTCGAGATGTATGCCGCCGCCGCCGAAGCCATTGAACGCGCCCGGGCCGGGGAAGGCCCGACCCTGATCGAGGCCATCACCTTCCGCTTCTTCGGCCATGTCTTCGGCGACGACGACAAATACATGACGAAGGAGGAGAAGGCGGCGGCGATGGCAAAGGACCCCCTGCCCGCCTTCCGCGCCCGCCTGATCGCCGACGCCGTCGCGACCGAAGCCCAGTTGGCCGAGATCGAAACCGCCATCGCGGCGGAGGTGGAGGACGCCATCCAGTTCGGCCTGTCCAGCCCCCTGCCCAATGCCGATGAACTGCGCCGCGACGTTTTCGCCACGGAGATCGCGTGATGAGTGCCACCACCAAGCTGAACGGCATCGCCGCCGTCAATGCAGCCATCGCCCAGGCCATGGAGCGCGACCCCAAGGTCATCGTGCTGGGTGAGGATGTGGCCGACCGGGAGGGTGGCGGCGTGGTCGGCACCACGCGCGGCCTGTCCACCCGCTTCGGCGATGACCGGGTGAAATCCACGCCGATTTCCGAGCAGGCCATCATCGGGGCGGCCATCGGGGCCGCCATCGGCGGCTACAAGCCGGTGGCGGAAATCATGCTGATGAATTTTACCACCGTGGCCATGGACATGATCGTCAACCATGCGGCCAAGCTGCGCTTCATGTCGGGTGGCCAGACATCGGTGCCCATCACCATCCACACCCTGACCGGGGCCGGCGTCTCCACGGCCGGGCAGCATGCCGACCATCTGGAGGCCTGGTTCGCCCACACAGCCGGCATCAAGGTCGTCGCCCCATCCACGCCCACCGATTACAAGGGCCTGATGCTGTCCTGCATCGACGATCCCGACCCGTGCCTGATGATCATGAGCGCCATGACCTTGCGCACGTTCGAGGAAGTGCCCAACGATCTGGCCCCCATTCCACTGGGCCAGGCCAAGGTGATCCAGGAAGGGACCGACGTCACCATCGTGACCTATTCCGCCATGGTGCTGACGGCGAAGAAGGCCGTGGAGACACTGAAGGCCGACGGCGTGTCGGTGGAACTGATCGACCTGCGGACCGTAGCGCCCTGGGACCGGGAGACTGTACTGGCGTCCGTCGCCAAGACCGGCCGCGCCGTGCTGGTGCATGAGGCGCTGCGCAGCCACGGCATCGGGGCGGAGATCGCCGCCACCATCCAGGAGGAATTGTTCGGGCAGCTGAAGGCTCCCATCCGTCGCCTGGGCGCCCCCTACTCCCCCGTCCCCTTCTCCAAGCCGCTGGAGAATGCCTATCTGGTGCAGCCGGATGAGATCGTGGCCGCGGCAAAGTCGGTGGTGGGGTAGGAACAGGCGTAGGTCGGGGTGAGCCCACGGGCTCCCCCCGACCTACAG
>NZ_JBXAFZ010000007.1:0-166940 GCF_058793615.1 Niveispirillum sp. GW835-FHT14G11 | reverse complement strand
CCCCCCCCCCCCCCCCCCCCCCCGCCCTACGGCACCAGCGCCAGCAGCCGCCCTACCCTGTACCGCTCCCACAGCGTCAGGAAATTCGTCAGCATGTGAAGCTGGACCCGCGCCGTCTCGTTCTGCCGGAAACAGGCATCGAACCGGTCGACGGACGGGTTCAGGTCGGGCAGTTCGCGGCAGATCAGGGCCGGGGCATCCATGAGCCAGGCCAGGCCCATGAGGGAGACATAGAGCAGCATCTGCTCCCGCAGCGCCGGCACTTCGATCTGCCCGCCCCCCGCTGCCGAAAATTCCGTCACGAACAAGTCCAGCAGGCCATCCAGATGGTCGGTGATCATGTCCGGTTCGGCGGCACTCAAGGCGCCCCACAGCGCCTGTGCCACCGGCATCCGCCCCACCCGCCCCCAATCCATCAGGCCGCAGCGCAAGCTTCCGGCATCGTCGTGCCAGAACCAGGCATTGTCGATATTGCCATTCCAGTGGCACAGCGCCACATGGGCCCCGTCAGCGTAGAGGACCCGCCGGACGTCCCCCTGTCGCGCCACGAAAGCCGGCATGTCCAGGTAGAACCAACAGAGGAAGGCCGGCGACACGACCCGCCCCGGCAATAATTTTGGATATTTGCGGGCAAAGGCCGCCAGCTTCTCGATCCGTCGTCGCAGCTGGGGGGCATCATACCGGATCGGGTCTCCGGCCACCGTCTCATAATAGGGAAACGCCGCCGCCACGGCATCGGCCAGCGGTGCCGCCCGCGACGCGCCCGCCAGCCGGGCCAGGGCCGTGATGATCGCCCGGTAATGCCCCGGCGCATCCGGAACCAGATAATCCAGGCACTTGTCATAATGCGGCTCGATCCCGCCAGTACCGAACCCGATGCGCTCGGTGATCAGCAGCCCCGTGCCGGATGCCCCCTGATAATCCGCGAACAGGGTGCGGGGCACCGCGATGGGAAAGGCCGGATGGCGCGACAGGGCCGCCAGCCGCACCTCCGGCAGAAGCTGGTCGCGGTTGCGATCCCGGATCGGATCGTTGAAATCCCGGGAGAATTTAACGAACAGGTCGTTCGGCAGCCCCGCCTCCGGCCGCTCATAGGCCAGTGTCAGGAACAGCTTGGCGCCCGTGCTGCCGCCGGGGCAATCCGTGATCGCCTCCACCAGCATCACCATATTGTCGGGCGAAAGGGTGCCGGCGGCGTGGAAGGCGCGGGTCAGGAAGCCGGCCCCGCCTTCAACCAGGGCTTGTGGATGGGCGGGAATGGACAGGCCGGTCTGGTCGCCAACAACCCAGCCCGGACCGCCATCCATCCCCGCCACCACCCGACCCATCACGCACGGGTCAGTTCATAATCGCCGGCATCGTCAACAATGGCCTGCCAGCCGGGATAAACCACGATGGTGGTGAAGGTCTCGTCGATGATGGCGGGACCCGTCACCACGCTGCCGGGCTGCAGGTCCGCGCCCAGGAACACGTCCGTGACCTGGAACCCGTGACCCAGATTGGCCCGGCGGCTCTTGGCCGGCACCGGCACCACGCGCAGGGCCGTGAAGCCCTGCGCCGCAACCGGCGACGGTGTCGCCACATGGGTTGCCAGCCGCACGCCGATCACCTCCGGCACCTCGTGCGCGCGGATATGGTTGTATTCCTGCATGTGGCGTTCATTGAACAGGGCGATGGCATGCGCTCCCAGACCGTCATCCACGAAGGACAGGTCGCCCAGCCGGCCATCCGGCTTCACATCGAAGGTGAGGGCGAAATTCTGGCCCGGATAGCGCATGTTGAACTGGTAGCTGGCCACCACATCGTCGCGCCTGAACCCGGCATCGGCGAAATATTTCTCCGCCCGGCCCGCCAGATCCGCCCATAGCGTCTTCAGCCGTTCCAGGTCCAGCGCCGTGGCCGGGGCCATACAGGACCGTTCCTCATCAATGCTGGGATTGGCAACCAGCGTGCCCAGGGCGGAGAAGGTGGGCGAGGCCTTGGGCACGAGCACGCGGGCAATGCCCAGATCCTCCGCCTGGATGCCGGCGAAGGCCGCACCATTGCCGCCATAGGCCAGCATCACCAGATCGTCGGGTGCGATGCCCTTGCCGGCCGTGGTGCGGCGCACCCCCTGGCTCATATTGGCATTGACCACACGCCAGCAATCAAACGCCGCCTCTTCCGCCGAATAGCCCAGCGCCGAACCGATCTCCGCAAACGCCTCCTCCACGCCGGCCCGGCTCAGGCGGAAGCTGCCGCCCGCGAAGCCTTCATCGGTGGACAGAATGCCCAGCATGACCAGCGCGTCCGTTACGGTGGGGCGAGAACCGCCACGGCCATAGCAGATCGGCCCCGGTTCCGACCCGGCCGATTCCGGGCCGACCTGCAGCACCCCGTCCTTGACATGGCAAATGGAACCACCACCCGCACCCAGCGTCTCCACCTTCACCATCGGCACACCCACCAGATAGCGATGGTGCATGTTCCAACCGGCCTCGGCCGGGGCGGCGCCGTTGATCACCAGCGACATGTCATAGGACGTGCCACCCATATCGACGCAGAGCAGGTTGGGACAGCCCTTGGCCGCCCCAACATGGGCAGAGCTGACCACGCCCCCGGCCGGGCCGGAGGCCAGGACGCGGATGGGCGAGCCCTCGATATATTCCTTGGTCATGACGCCGCCCGACGCCTGCATGACCATCAACTGGTTGCGGTATCCGGCCGCTTTCAGCCGGGTTACCAGGCTTTCCAGATAGGCGGTCACGCGCGGCGCCACATAGGCGTTCACCACGCAGGTGCTGGTCCGATCATATTCCGGGGAACGCGGCAGTACCTGGTGTGATAGGGAAACGGGCACGCCCGGCAGTTCCTCCGCCACGATCTCGGCCGCCCGCTTCTCATGCGCCGGATTGACGAAGGAGAACAGGAAGGAGATGGCGATGGACTCCACCCCCTGCTTGCCCAGCTGGCGGCAGGCCGCGCGCACCGCCTCCTCATCCAGCGGCTTGTGCACCGAGCCATCATGCAGCACACGTTCCGGCACGGTCAGGCGGCGACGGCGCGGCGTGATCTGCTTCGGCGGCTCCAGCCGCACATCCCAGATGCTTTCCTTGAAACCGCGGCGATATTCCAGCTCGTCCCGGAACCCCTCGGTGGTGATCAGGCCGGTGACGGCGCCGTTCATCTCGATCAGCGTATTGTCGGCCACGGTCGTGCCATGGACGATGGCATCGCAGCGGGACAGGAAGTCGGACAGTTCCAGCCCTTCCTTCGTCGCCAGGGTGGAAAGCCCGTTCATGACGCCGACGGACCGGTCCTCCGGGGTGGACAGGTTCTTGTGCAGCACCACCTCCGCCCCCTTCAGCAGGGCGAAGTCGGTGAAGGTGCCGCCAATGTCGATACCCACGCGATAAGTCATTTTGTATCCCCTCAGGCGGCACGCATCTGGGCGCGCAGCGCCTGGGTGGCGGCCGCATCGACTGCCAGGTCGTAATTTTCCAAGCTGCCGGTCAACACGACGCCGTACTTCTCCCGCGCGGCAGACAGGCTGACATATTCGTCAAGCACATCCTCCTTCACCGCGTCAGGATCACGGTCCAGCGCGGGGCCGAAGCCCGCACCGCCACCATGCTGGTAAGCGATGGTGGCACCGGGCGGCAGCTGTGCCTGGGCCGTGCGCTCGATCTTGTATTCCTCTGGCGAACCGACCAGGAACCGGTTGGCATAGGGGATGGCGTCATCACCGCCGCACATGCCGCGCAAGGGGTGGTCGGCCGACACCATCCAGGCCATGGCCATGGTCGGCGCCAGCACCTGCTTGACGTTCAGGCTGCCCGGCGCGCCGCGCCATTGCCCGGCCCCGCCACCATCAATGGTCATCTCGCGGCTGATATTCAGGATGGGGAACCGAGCCTCGGCATCCTCCGCCTCCGACAGGATCAGGTTGCCCAGTGCCACCGGGCATGACCCCCAGCCGTCGATCCCTTCCACCGCCGACACATCCATGGACCGGCAATCCACGCCCTGGTCCATCCACATGGCCCCGTTCTGGTCAAAGCCAATGACGGCGTTGGGCATGCCGATCTTGTAGAGCTGCGGGGCCGACCGCGCCGGCACCACCTTGGACAGCGCCAGACAGACGGCCTCGGTGATCTCGCAGGCCGGGTGGAACGACCCCAGTGCGGCCGGCTTGTTGGGCGGCGGCTGGGCAATGCAGCCCTCGGGGATGATGATCTCCACCGCGTTGAACATACCTTCGTTCTTCACGATGTCGGGGCTGACGGCCACGCAGACCTGGATCATCACGTAGGATCGGCTGTTGGCGAAGGTGTTCCAGACGCCGACCAGATTGGGCCGGTCGTCCGTGCCCGTCAGGTCCACGGTCAGCTGGTCGCCCTGCACGATGCATTTGGCATGCACCTTCACGTCGCGTGTGCCGACCGTGTCATGGTCGATCAGGACGGTGGCCTCATAGGTGCCGTCGGGCCAGGCGGCAACCTCTTCGCGCACCTGCCGTTCGGTCTGGTCGATGGACAGGTTGATGGCGGCTTTGACCTTGTCGGAACCATAGCGGCCGATCAGGTTCTGCAATGACAATGCCGCCTTCTGTACCCCGCCCACCATGGCGGCCAGATCACCGGCAAAGGTGGCGAAGCGGTTGTTGCGCTCCACCATGCGGATAATGTCCATCCGCTTGACGCCCCGATGCACCAGCTTCACGCAGGGGAACGACACGCCTTCGGTAAAGATGTCGGTGGCTTCCAGCGTGAAGCCGCCGGGATCCTTGCCGCCTGTGTCGCCCTGGTGGGCCTGAAGGGTCTGGAAAAGGATCAGTTCACCCTCGTCATCGAAGACCGGGGTATAGACGCAATAGTCGGGCAGGTGCCCGCCGCCATGGTCGGGATCGTTCGACAGCAGCACGTCGCCGGGGCCGATATCGTACTCCTCCATGTTCATCAGCGCCCAGCGCACCATCATCTGGTTGACGAAGGTCAGATGCGGCGTACCGATGGACCCCATGGCCAGGCGGCCATTGGCATCGACGATGGCGGCATTGCGCTCGTTCGACTGGTTGATGATGGGGGAGGAGGCGGCCCGGCCCAGATATGTAGCGGCCTCGAAGCACACCGTCTCGAATGCGCCACGGATGATGGCGGCGGTGACAGGATCGATCTCCACCTTGGTGGGCAGCGGCGGCCGCCTCGCGGCGAGCTTCCGGTTCAGCTCAAAGGACATGGGCTTGCCTCCACTTCGCTCTATCGCATCAATGTTCGGTCACGTCGGGATCGGCCAGGGACAAGGCGGCCGGCTCGGCGCAGGGCGGGCGGCGATGGGTGGGATAGACCGTGACGGCCATGCCGACATCCATCTCCTGCCCGTCGCGGACGACCCCGTCGCCGGCCTTGCTGGTGATGCGCGGGGGCCCCGCATCGGGGCGCACGGGGCGCTGTCGCATCACTTCCTCCAATCGCCCCTTGGCGTCCTGTTTCGCGAACCTGTTCCCTATTGGCTAGGCGCGCCGGTCCGCACCCGCAAGCGCCCCTGGGCCCTACTGCAACTCGCGTCAATCATCGGATCATCAAGAGCACAGAGGCCCCTCGCACCGGATCGCCCGCGCGATATCGACAGGAAAGGACAGCGATCGCCCGGATCGATACAGTGAATTATGATACACAATAGATCATAAATTCACCCCGATCCGGAGAATTGAGCCCGTGAATGGCCGCCCATCCCTGCTGATTGCCTGCACCGCCCTGATGCTGCCCCTCGTCACCGCACTATCCGCCCTGGCCGGCGGCAAGGTGGGCGCGGGTGCCGACTGGCCCCACCATGGCGGCGGGGCGGATGAAAGCGGCCATAGCCGGCTGGACCGCATCACCACCCGCACGATCGGCAAGCTGGGGCTGGCCTGGTGGTTCGACCTGGGCGAGGAGGTGACGCTGGAAGCCACGCCGCTGGCCGTGGACGGCGTGCTCTATTTCACGGGTAGCCGTTCCGCCGTCTATGCCGTGGAGGGGGGATCAGGCCGGCTGCTCTGGAAATACGATCCGGAGATCTGGAAGCTCAACCCCGCAAAGCTGGGCCACGGTCTCAATGTCAACCGGGGTGTCGCCTATGACAAGGGCAAGGTGTTCGTCGGCGTGCTGGACGGGCGGCTGGTGGCGCTGGATGCGAGGACCGGCGTTGCGGTCTGGAGCGTGCAGACCCTGCCGCCCAATACCATCCACACCATCACCGGCGCGCCCCGCACCTTCAACGGCAAGGTGATCATCGGCAATGGCGGGGCCGACGCCAATATGCGCGGCTTTGTCACCGCCTATGACCAGGAAACCGGCCAGCAGGTCTGGCGCTTCCACACGACACCCGGCAAACCGGCGGAGAATGCCGGCGACCCCGTCATGGAGATGGCGGCGAAGACCTGGGGCGGAGAATATTGGAAGGCTGGCGGCGGTGGCGGCACCGTCTGGAACGACATGACCTTCGATCCGGAACTGAACCGGATCTACCTGGGTACCGGCAATGGCGGCCCCTACAATCCCCGCCTGCGCAGCCCCGGCGGCGGCGACAACCTGTTCCTGGCCTCCATCGTGGCCTTGGACGCCGATACCGGCAAATATCTCTGGCACTATCAGCAGAATCCCGGCGAGGGCTGGGATTACAAGTCCACGGCCAACATGATCGCGGCCACCATCCGCATCGATGGCACGCCGCGCAAGGTACTGATGCAAGCCCCCACCAACGGCTTCTTCTACGTGCTGGACCGGGAGACGGGAAAACTGATCTCTGCCGAGAAAACGGGCAAGGTGACCTGGGCAGACCGCATCGACCTGTCCACCGGGCGCCCGGTGGAAGCGCCTGACATCCGGTATGAGAAGGGCGAGAGTATCCTTTATCCCAGCATGTTGGGGGCCCATAACTGGCAGGACATGTCATACAGTCCGGATACCGGGCTGGTCTATATCCCCCACATGCAGATGGGTGCCCGTTATTCCGCCAAACCGGACCCTAACGGGGTTTTCGTCGGAGGTGTCTCCATCCAGCCTTATCTGGCCGACAAGGATGATGGCAAGGGCGCCTTGCTGGCGTGGGACCCGGTGCGGCAGAAGCCGCGCTGGAAGGTACCGCAGGATACGATCTGGAATGGCGGCGTGCTGTCCACGGCCGGCGGACTGGTGTTCCAGGGCACCGGCGACGGCTGGTTCAGCGCCTATGACGCCAAATCCGGCAAGCGTCTCTGGCGCTTCAATGCCGGGCTGGGCATCGTCGGTGCCCCCATCAGCTACGCCATCGGCAACCGGCAATATGTCTCTGTCCTGACGGGATATGGCGGGACCACGGCGGCGCTGTCCTCCGTGCTGAATGCCGGCTGGAAATATGGCGGGCAGACGCGCCGCCTGCTGACCTTCGCGCTGGGCGGACGCCAGCTTCTTCCCCCCTCCCCACCCGCCGATTTCACGGTCAATGCCGTGGACGACCCATCCTTCATGCTGGACGAAAAGGCGGTGGCCAAGGGCAAGGCGTTGTCGATCATGTGCATGGCCTGCCATGGCGCCGGCATGAAGGGCGCCGGCTCCCCCGGCCCGGACCTGCGCGAAAGCCAGGTGCCGCTGTCGGAAGATGCGCTGTGGGCCGTGGTGCATGACGGCGTCCTGGCCGAGCGCGGCATGCCCCCCTTCCCGCATCTGACCCGCGACCAGGTACGCAGCCTGCAGGCCTATATCCGTGCCACCGCGCGCGAAGCACTGGGCGGCCGGCCCGCCGATACCGCCCCTGCCCGTTTCTGACCCCATCCCAACCTTGAAGGATGATTTCGAGATGAAGAAGATTCTGTCAGCCATGATCCTGGCTTTCATCCTTGCCGTTCCGGCGCTGGCCGGCCAGGCCTTTTCGACGGCGGAGACCGATATCGGCACCCTGCTGGACAATCCGGAGACCAAGGCCGTGCTGGTGAAATACATCCCCGACACGGTGGCCGACCCGCAATTCGATCTGGCTCGCGCCATGACCCTGAAGCAGGTGCAACCCTATGCGCCGGAGAAGTTCCCCGACGAACTGCTGGCCAGGATCGATGCGGAACTGGCCAAGGTGCCGGCGGCGAAGTGAGGCGCCCGCCATGCCGACCCGCTTCCGCGTGAATGGCAAGCCGGTGAGTGTGGAGGCCGATCCCTCCACGCCGCTGCTCTGGGCCTTGCGTGACCATCTGGGCCTGACGGGCACCAAATATGGCTGCGGCGTCGCGCAATGCGGGGCCTGCACCGTCCATCGGGATGGGGAAGCCGTGCGTTCCTGCCAGGTACCGCTGTCCGAGCTGGAGGGGGCAAAGGTCACCACCATCGAGGGCCTGTCCCCCGACGGCGATCATGTCCTGCAGCGGCTCTGGGCCGACCTGAATGTGCCCCAATGCGGCTATTGCCAGTCGGGCATGCTGATGGCGGCGGCGGACCTGCTGGCCAAGGTGCCCGACCCGACCGACGCCGATATCGACGCGGCCATCACCAATCTCTGCCGCTGCGGCACCTATCCGCGCGTGCGGGCCGCCATCCACCGCGCAGCTGGGGCCAAGGGAGCGAAACATGGTTGAACAGACCCGCCGCGCCTTCCTGCTGTCCGTCGCGGCCACAGGCGGCGGCATGGCGTTGGGCATCCGGCCGGCCGGGGCAGGGTCGCGCGACGGAGCGGAGCTTTCCGCCTGGATCGAGATCACCCATGACGACCACGTCATCCTGCGCGTACCGACGCCGGAGATCGGCAATGGCGCCATGACCCAGATGGCCATGAATATCGTGGAGGAACTGGCCTGCGCCTGGGGCCAGGTGCAGGTGGAATGGGGTTCCATCCAGCGCGACGTCCTGGAAAAGGGCGTGTACAGCGCCGGCATGTTGCCTTTTTTCGGCGGCCATTCCACCAACAAGGCCCGGATGCAGCACGCCCTGCAACTGGGCGCCAGTGCGCGGGAACGCCTGAAACAGGCCGCCGCCGAACGCTGGAAGGTGCCGGCGATGGAGATCGTGGCGGCCAATAGTGTCCTGACCCATGGCCGCCGCCGCCTTCGCTACGGTCAGGTGGCGGCGCAAGCCGCCAAGCTGGTGCTGGCCACCGAACCGGCGCCGAAGCCGGAAGCCGAATGGAACCTCATTGGCAAGGCCACGCCGGCAAAGCTGACCATTCCCGATATCGTGACCGGCCGCCTGACCTATGGCATCGACATGAAGCTGCCGGGCATGCTGCATGCCGCGTTGGTGCAGTCGCCCGTACAGGGCGGGCGGCTGAAAAGCCTGGATGCCGACGCCGTGCGTCATATGCCGGGCGTGCGGGCCATCGTCATGATCGACCCGGCGCGAACCAAGGGCGCGCCGGTGAAGCCGCGCGCCACCTTTGGCCTGGGGGACAGCACCGCGCAATGGGGCGTGGCGGTCATCGCCGACCATTACTGGCAGGCGAAACTGGCCCTGGATGCCCTGCCCGTCACCTGGGAGGACACGGCCCCATTGCGAAGCCTTGACCAGATCGGCACCGCCGTGGCGGCGGAGCTGGACAAGGGGGCGGGCCGCACCCTGCGCAAGGCAGGCGACCTGGCTGTCGCCAGGGGAGGTCGCGCCGTGGCGGGTGAGTATGGCACGCCTTATTGCGAGAACGCCGCCCTGGAGCCGCTGAACGCAACGGCGCTGGTCATGGACGATGGCGCGGAGATCTGGTGTCCCACCCAGGACCGGCAGCAGGCCTTCTGGGTCGCCGTCGATGAGACCGGCCTGCCCCCGGAAAAGGTGGTGCTGCACCAGACCTATGTGGGCGGCGGTTTCGGCCGGCGCACGCAGGGGGATGATGTGCGCATGGCGGTGGCGATCGCCCGCGCCATGCCCGGCGTGCCGGTAAAGACCATCTGGTCGCGGGAGGAATGTTTCCGTCAGGGCCGCTACCGCACCCCCATCACCACCCGGCTGCGCGCCGTGCTGGATGATGTGACGGGCCTACCGGCCGCCGTGGAAGGGGAAGCCTGCTTCACGGGATCAAAGCCTGCCTTCCACCTGACGTTCGGCTTCGACGACATGCCCTATTTCACCAGCGGCATCATCCCCAACCTGCATCTGCGGGCCAGCAAACTGCCTGTGCATGTGCTGAACGGCGCCTGGCGCGGCCCCTGCTACAATTCCCATGCCGTCATCGTGGAAACGTTCATCGATGAATGCGCCCATGCGGCCGGGATCGATCCGCTGGAATACCGGCTGCAACTGCTTAGCCGCTGGGAAAAGCCCTGGGCCGACTGCCTGCGCGTGGCCGCCACCCATGCCGGCTGGGGTCGTACCCTGCCGGCGGGCGAAGGGTTGGGCATCGCCATTTCCGCCTGGCCGCAGGCAGCCCAGCGCAATGTCGGTACCATTGTCGCCACCGCCGCCCATGTCGCCGTCGGTCGCGATGGCATGATCCGGGTGAAGAAGCTGGACGTGGCCTTCGACTGCGGCCGCGTCGCCAACCGCGATGCCGTGGCGGCCCAAATGGAGGGTGGCACCCTGTTCGGCCTCAGCGCCGCCCTGCATGAGGGTTTGACCCTGGAGGATGGAAGGATCGCGGAGACGAATTTCGACACGTATCCGCTGCTGCGCCTGGCCGATACCCCGCCCGTCGCGGTGCATTTCGAGGCCCTGTCCGGCCATGCACGGATGGACATCGTGGGCGAGGCACCGGTCGGTCCCGTAGCGGCTGCCGTGGGCAACGCCATCTTCCAGGCCACGGGCAAGCGTCTGCGCACCACCCCGTTCATCCGGCATGATCTGCGCTGGAACTGACCAGACAAGCCCGACTGCGCGTGGCGTCATTCAGCGTCCGGCGCGGCGATGCTACCAACGATCCGGTCGCCAGCAGCAAGGATGACAAGCGATGAGTGCAGCAGGTTTCGTCCGCGCCCTGCCGGTCGATGACGTGACGCCCGGTATGAAGAAATCGGTGGAGGTCGGGGGCAGATCCATCCTGATCTGCCATTCGAACGGCATGCTGCATGCGGTGTCCAATATCTGCTCACACGCGGACGAGAAGCTGGAATGCGGGCGCATGGGTAATGGCTGGATCGCCTGCCCGGTGCATGGGGCACGATTCGACCTTGCCACCGGCAAAGCCAAGAACCCACCCGCCAAGCAGCCCATCGCCGTCTATGCCACCCGCATCGTGGATGGCTGGATCGAGGTGGAAGTTTGAGGCGGTAACGGTCCCGCAGCCGTTACATATCGCCTTGGCGATTCCGCTGTTCCCCACCACCGATCCGGCTTGTCCGGGCCGGCCTTACCCCTAATCTGCCAGGGACCGGAAAGGTTCCCGTAGAGGAGAGGGGGAGGATATGCCTGTACTGGCCTTCGACATGACCACGGCGAACCACGAGGTCCGCCGCCATGAATTCCGCGGCAAGAACAACGCCAATTATTATGAGGGCGAGTTGCGCCCCCTGTCGACGCGTGAGGTCGACATGCGGATCGAGAAGAGCGGGGCCGGTGAATATGGGCTCTACAAGCTGACCTCCCGATCCGGCCTGGCCTTCCGTCGGTCCTGGGCGCATATCCGCAGCGACAAGACCAATGTCACGGTCTTCTGGTTCGTGCGGCGCGGGCAGCTCATCGTCTCCTATCCCGGTGCCAAGCACTTGATCAGCCGGGATGAATGCACCATCACCCGGTCCTGCCGCCCCTTCTATATGGAACTGATACCCGACGAGGGCGGGGTGCTGGAGGTGATGCATGTCGTCATCCCCTCCCACCAGCTCTACGCCCTGATCCCGGAAGGGGTGGAGGCCGGCAAGCCGTTCCCCGCATCCAAGGGCGACCTGTTCCTGGCCGAACGCATCCTCTCGCTGCTGTTCGAGGAGGATGACCAGATCGATCCCCAGATCGCCGAGCAGCTGGTCCAGACCCTGTTGACCGGGGCCGGCCGCAACATCACGCGCGCCGCCGGCGACACCGCCCAGCGTTCCTCGATCGCGGAAAAGCGGGTGTCCGACATCACCCGCTATATCAATCAGCATTTCGCCAACCCGGATCTGAATGCCAAGATGGTGGCGGATCGTTGCGGCATCTCGCTGCGTTATTTTTGCCAGATCCTGAAGAAGAACGACCTGTCCTTTTCCAATCTGGTCTGGGAGCGAAGGGTGGAGATGGCCCATGCCTGGCTGCGGGATCCGGCCATGAAGAGCTATCTGGTGTGCGAGATCGCCTATCTGGTGGGCTTCAAGAGCAGCGCCCATTTCAGCCGCATGTTCAAAACCCGCTTCGGTGTGGCCCCCCGCGAATATCGCGAGCAGCACTTGGGCAAGGCGGCGTGATCGTTTCCCACAGGACCCACGGGCCGGGAGGCAGACGCTTCCCGGCCCGCAGCCTTCTGTTCAGGAAAACGCGGTCAGCGCGGCAAGATTGGCAGCCACCTGGCGCGTGAAACGCGCCGCATCCGCGCCATTAATGACCC
Organism: Niveispirillum sp. GW835-FHT14G11; assembly: GCF_058793615.1. NCBI lineage: Bacteria > Pseudomonadati > Pseudomonadota > Alphaproteobacteria > Rhodospirillales > Azospirillaceae > Niveispirillum > Niveispirillum sp. GW835-FHT14G11. The sequence goes on along the minus strand of NZ_JBXAFZ010000007.1, from coordinate 154,514 downwards.
GGTGATCGTAGCTGAGTGACAGCGGCAGCGTCGGCCGCCAGTCGATGCCGCCATCTGCCCCCCTGGCCGGCCGCTCCACCAGTCGCGTCACGCCCAGAATGGCCACTTCCGGAGCATTGATGATGGGCGTGAAATTGGTACCGCCGATATGGCCCAGCGAGGTGATGGTGAAGCAGCCGCCCGTCATCTCGCTCATCGGCAGGCCCTTGGTCCGGGCCTTTTCGGACAGAAGCGTCAGTTCGGCGGCGATCTGCGACCAGGGCTTGGTGTCACAGTCGCGGATGACGGGCACCAGCAGGCCATTGGGCGTGTCGACAGCGACGCCGATATGGACATATTTCTTCAAGATCAGCGCCTTGCCACCCGGCTCCAACGAAGCGTTGAACTGCGGGAAGGTTGTCAGCGCTTCCGCCACCGCCTTGATCACCGGCACCAGCAGCGTCAGCTTGACCGTCGGATGGTCGGCGTTCCAGGCCTTGCGCGCCGCCTCCACCGATGTCACGTCCGCCTCATCATGATGCGTGACATGGGGAATGGCGACCCAGTTGCGGCCCAGAAAACTGCCTGTCAGTTGCTGGATGCGGTTCAACGGCCGGCGCTCCACCGGGCCGAATGCGCCGAAATCCACCTCCGGCCAGGGGGCCAGGCCATCCAGCAGACCGGGTTTACCATCACTCATCATTGTCATCCTCGCTCTGGATATAAATCGGGCCGGCCAACATCGCTGGCCGGCCCGTCAGGGAGTTGCTTGGGGGTGGCGTGGAACGGATCAGCGCGATCCGAACGCGTAGCGCAGATTGATGCCGAACACGCGCGGCTGCGTGGTCGTGACGCTGGTATAGGTGCTGTTGGCCACCGATGCCTGGGTCCCGAAGGGGACACCGGTGGTGGTGGTTTTCAGCAGGGTGTAGGACGTCGCCAACGGACCATTGCTGCGCGACAGAACCGTGTTCTCCTTGGTCAGGTTCTTGGCGAACAGCGACAATTCCCAGGCCCCATCGGGATCGCGCAGGCCGAGATAGACATCCAGCAGCGCATAGGAACCGACATCGTCATAGGCGTTGGTCGGATCGTTCCGCGACTTTCCCTTCCAGGTGACCAGGCCCCGGACAAAGCCGTCGAAATTGCCGACTTCCTGGGAATATTCGGACTGGATGGTGCCGTTGAACGGGGCCGCGAAGGAGGAACGGTAGCTGACATTGCACGAGGCAACGTTATTGGCACCAACCGCGGCCTGCAACTGCGCCAGGGTCGGGGCAGCGGTCAGGTTGGCGTCCGGCACACCGTCCTTGTTCAGATCATTGCAGGGGATGGCGCCATCGCGGATTTCACCCTTGGCATAGTTCAATGTACCGGCCAGGAACCAGTTCTCCACCGGGCGGTAAACCACTTCGGTTTCCAGGCCATAGACGCGGACAGGAACGGCACCGGCGAAGTTGAACTGCGCCACGGCTTGGGCCAGACGCGGGGCCGTCGCCGTGCCGACATTGCTGGTATTGATGAAATACACACCATCACCGGCAACACGGTACGGATAATTGTCGAAATCCTGACGATAGGCCGAGGCATTGAAGGTCAGTCGCCGCTTCAACAGGTCGGACTTGAACCCGACCTCATAGGATGTGGACGTCTCCGGCGCCAGACGGACAAAGCTCTGTTCCAGGGCCGAGGGTGCCAGGTTGAAATCACCCACCACGAATACGCCGGGGCGCCAGGAGCTGGCGACACTGGCATAGGCCATGAACTCCTGGTTGAAGCGGTGCTTGGCCGAGGCGCTGAAGATGGTCTTGGTGAAATCCTCGTCACGATTGGCGAACGGGATCAAGGTCCCGCCGACATTCATCGTGGCCTGGTCCTCGTATTTGATCCGACGCAGACCGCCGGCCAGTTCAGTACCCTGACCCAGATGCGCCGTCAGATTGCCGAAGAAGGATGTTTCCTGGTTTTGGCTGGTGCGGATGATGGTGGTGGGAACCAGGCGCGAGCCGCCATTGATGAAGGCGGTACCGGTCGTGACCGGATAGACGCCGACAACCAGCGCTGTGGAACGGACAACGGTGGTCGGCGCATTGCTGCTGCGGGTGAAGTAGCCGGCGACATAGTCGAACATGTCGAAGAGACGTTCTTCGTTCTGCAGGCGGAATTCGTGGCTTTCGTTCTTCTGACGCGCCGCGACGGTCTGACCAAAGGTCAGATCGCCGACCGGTGCATTGTTGATGCCCAGCGTGTTCTTGCCGTCGAAGAAGTTCGCATAATCGTAATTCTCGACATTATCCAGCTCCTGCTTCACCCAGGAGCCGACATAGCTCAGGCGCTGTTCCGACAGTACGGCCGAGGCCTGCCAGTTGAAGATGTCGGTGGTCTGGTCGATATCGTAGGGCGCGTCGTAAATGGAACGGCGGTCGGACCCTTTAAGGGCCACCGGGCTGGCGGCGGCCGTGGCGGAGACGACGTTGAAGCTCTCATTCTGGATGAAATTGACCGTCTTATTTTCCATCCGCTGGTAACTGCCGTTCAGCTCCAGGAAATCCGTCGGTTCGGCCCGCAGGCTGACGCGGCCGCTTTCGGTGCGCGATTTCGGCTTGACCGAACTGTTCAGGCTGGTGACCTCGTTGGCGTCATTATCGTCATAGACACCGGCCACGCGCAGGGCCAGCTTATCCTCGATCAGTGGAACGCTGACACCGCCCTGGGCATTGTAGCTGTCACCCGTTGTGGCCGTCATGTTGACATAGCCGCCAACCTCGCTCAGGTCCGGCTTACGGGTGGCGATGGTGATGGAACCCGAAGGGGAGGCACGACCGCGCAGCGTGCCCTGCGGCCCGCGCAGCACCTCCACCTGCTGGATATCATACATCGACGCAAAGATGATGTTGGACGAGACCGGCGCATCGTTGAGATAGAATTCGACGGTGCCGTTATTGCCGCTGGCCACAAGATCATAGTTGACGCCGCGCATGGAAGCGGCAGCGCCCAGACCGTTAACGCTCTGGGTCATGGTCAGACCGGGTACGACCTTCTGAATGTCCGCTAGGTTGGTGACATTCAGCTTGTCCAGCGTTTCAGAGGTCAGCGCTTCCACCACCAGGGGGACGTCCTGGAGGGATTCGAACTTGCGCCGAGCCGTGACAACAATCTCTTCCAACGTGAAGGCGTCACTGTCGGCCGGCGGCGGGGCCGGCGTGTCGGCGGCATGGGCGATATCGGAATGGGCCAGCGCGATCAGGCTGACGCCCAGGCAAGCTTGGCGAAGATGACTTCCCCTCACGTTTTCCTCCCCCTAGAAGGCAATGATTTTGCAGAGGCCGTGACGGCGCTCTTGTTTTGTTGGCCAGTGAAGCATTGGCCCGGCGACCCTGCCCGGGTCAAACCCAATTGCCGGCTTCGCGGCAGCACCGCCTGGATATCGCGACCGCGATTTAAAGGCTTTGAATGCCCCGCACAGGTCCAGTCAAGCGGGCCTGCACCTGGAGGAATGCCGGACCATTTCCGACATATCGGGGCAGCGATATAAGGATGCCGGCGCGCCCGCCGGTCCCTTGGCAGGTGATACGGATGGGGCACGATGCTATGACGATGCAGCAACGGATATCGTGGCCAGCGACAGCCCGGCCACCGGAAAGGGAGAGTTTGGAGTGCCGACCCTGATTGTCACCACGCTCGACGGCACGAACCATTGTGTGGAGGCCGCGGCCGGCCGGCCTGTCATGGAGATCATCCGAGACAACGGGTTCGATGAGATGCTGGCCCTGTGCGGCGGCGCCCGGTCATGTGCGACCTGCCATGTGCATGTCGATCCCGCCAAACTGCCCCTGCTGCCACCCATGTCGCCGGACGAGGATGAGTTGCTGGACAGTTCCAGCCACCGACAGCCCAATTCCAGGCTTTCCTGCCAGATCATCTTCAAGGATGCGCTGGACGGTCTGCGCGTCGCCATCGCGCCGGAAGATTGACCATGACCCGGACCTTCGACACCATCATCGTGGGCGGCGGCCATGGTGGTGCCCAGGCAGCGGCGCTGCTGCGCCAGCAGGGTTTCACCGGCTCCATCGCCATCATCGGTGACGAACCCGAACTTCCCTATGAGCGGCCGCCGCTTTCCAAGGAATATCTGTCGGGGGAGAAGACCTTTGCCCGCATCCTGTTGCGGCCAGAAACCTTCTGGACGGAGCGCGACATCACCCTGCTGACCGGCACGCGGGTAACATCCATCGATCCGGTGGCCAGGAGCGTTACCGCCAATGGGGAGGCCATCTTCTATACCCACCTGATCTGGGCCGCCGGCGGCCGGCCACGCCGGCTGACCTGTGCCGGCCATGATCTGGCCGGCGTGATGACGGTGCGTACCAAGGCGGATGCCGATGCGATGAAGGCGGCGCTGGAGCGGATCGATGCCGCCGTCGTGGTGGGTGGCGGCTATATCGGGCTGGAGGCGGCGGCCGTCCTGACCAAGAATGGCAGGAAAGTGACGGTGCTGGAGGCAATGCCCCGCGTCCTGGCGCGCGTGGCGGGTGAACCCTTGTCCCGCTTTTACGAGGCCGAACACCGGGCCCATGGCGTGGATATTCGCCTGAACGCGCGCATGGACCATATCCTGGGCACTAATGGCCACGTGACGGGCGTGCAGATGGCCGACGGCGAGGTCATCGCCTGCCAGCTGGTCATTGTCGGCATCGGCATTATCCCGTCCGTGGAGCCGTTGATAATGGCCAGAGCGGCGGGGTCAAATGGTGTCGATGTCGATGCCTTCTGCCGGACCAGCCTGCCCGGCATCTACGCTATCGGTGACTGCGCCGCGCATGAAAACCCGCATCTGGACGGGCAGCGTATCCGCCTGGAGTCGGTACAAAATGCGAATGACCAAGCGGCGGTAGCCGTGAAGGCCATCCTCGGCAATCCTGTACCATACGAGGCAACACCATGGTTCTGGTCCAATCAATATGATCTAAGGCTGCAGACTATGGGCCTGTCCAGCGGCCATGACGATCTGGTGGTACGGGGCGAACCGGCAAGCCGCAGTTTCTCCATTGTCTATTTCCGACAGGGTCGGGTGGCAGCGCTGGATTGCGTGAATGCCACCCGCGACTATGTTCAGGGCCGGAAGCTTGTGGAATCACGGGCCAAGCTGAACAAGTCTGCCATTGCGGACGCTCGCATCGCTCTCAAGGACATCGCCGTCGCACCCTAATTCAGACGAACCGGCTACGCAATCAGGCAAAATTAGTGCCGAAGAGAGATAGAAAATTCTGGCAGAAGAACCAAACCCCCGCGAGTAATTACCTTGCATTGGTTTGGACCAGTGGCTTATCATTGTATTGTAAGTGGATTGATGTTTAATGATTGCGAACAAATACTTGAAATGCTCGCCTCGACCGATGGCATGACAATTTATCCATGAACATCTAACTTCGCAATTCCCTACGGCAAGGGACGCTTCTTCCCGTCCTATGGCCGAGAAGGGCTGGAAGCGGACGGGCGGTTTCCCCCAGGTCGCGGACAAACCAGCCGTGTTGTCACCTGTCCATCAACTCTTTGACTCCCCTCCCTTGGAGTGGTTTAGGAGCGCTTTCGTCAACCTGGCCGGTTCAGGTCGAGCCCACGTGAATTGTCGTCCGACTTGCGGTCCAGCATCATGCCGTGGGGATCGACCGCGACGCGACTGGGACGCGACCTGACATGGACAATGATGCGCTGCTCACCGTCGGTCAGCCAATGCCTGTCGGCATGCAATGTCCGGCCATCCTCGCCATAGACGACGATATCGAACGGCGCGTGCAAGGGGGCAGCGAATTCCAGGCCCGCGTCATCGACATGGAATTTGCGCCCGTTCACATTGATCCCCAACGCATAGCCGTCGGCCGTCCTGTGACTTTCCACCTTGGTCACTGCGACATCGTAAAACGTGATCTTCTCGAACAGATCGGTGATCAGTGGCTGATATTCGGGGCCTGCGACGGCTCGTAGTTCGCTGACCAGGGCCCGGGTCGTCGGCAAGGGTGGAGGGCGATTTCCATACTTGATGAGAAAGGCCTTGAGGGCGCTGTTCACGGGAGCCGCCCCGATGACGTGGCGCAGCGTGTAAAGCGCGATGCTGGCCTTGCCATAGGCGTCCAGCGAGGATTCGGCCCGGATCACGGGGCGGGCTTGTGGCACTGCGCGGCTGTAGCCGTCGAGATACTGGTCCCGTTGACGCGCCACATAGGATAGGGCGGCCTCCCTTCCCTGCATATGTTCGACGAGCATGAAGGATGAGAAGGTAGCCAGGCCTTCATTGATCACCTGCTGACCCTGGATACGCGGGCTACGGACCTGGCCGCCCCACCACATATGGGCCAGTTCATGGCCGGTGACGATGTCGGCTTGACCAGGCTGGAAAGCCAGCGTGAAGCCGGCCGTTTCAGGGTAGGAGACTGCGGCCGCCATGGCATGGACACGCTTGGAGTGACGAGGGTACTCAGAGATCCTGAACGTATCCGCAGGATAGGGGCCATATTCCCGGCTGTAATAATCGAGCCCGCGCTTCATCGTGTCCATGATCGTGGCCGCCGACCCGCCATGCCCGGGATCGTGGAACAGCTCCAGAGTTACCCCGTTCACCATGTCGCGCAGCACCTGATAGCGGGCCGAGGCAAAGGCGAGATAAATCGGGAAGAAACCTTCGTACCGGAAATAACGCCGGTCATCGGCCCGCCATTCGCCGGTCAGTCTGCCGGATGTCACCGCTGTCTGGTCGTCGGATGTGCTCAGCACGGCGGTGAAGTGCGCGGGAGCAAAGGCGTTTCCCGGATCATCCTGCGCCGCCCTGTCGTCAAGCGATGGTAGCGGCCTGGCCGGCGGCAGACCCTGCCGGGCGCGGGCGTCGGGATCGTCAAGCTCCCGCGCATGCAGATAACCCAGCATGGGCAGGATGTCTTCCCCTTCCACATTGCTGCCGTTCCCGGCGACGGCATTGCTGTCGATCGCGTTCACGAACCCGTCATTGCGCCAGGTAAAGTGCCATCTCCCGGTGATCGTCCCGCCAGCGGGCAGCGGCGTATCGAGTTGATAGCGCCGCACGCCAAGCACTTCGTCGCTTTCAATCAGTCGCGCGCCGTCCAGGTCCAGGCTGTCGACCGTGAGCAGGGGGTTGAAGGACAGGAACAACGTGGAGATCGGCGTTGCAGAGCGGTTCTGGAGTTCCATCGTTCCCCGGCTTTCAACGCGCCGCCTTGCTGGGAAGAAATCCACCGCGACGTCCAGGACGGTCAGCGTCGGGGAGGGCAGATCGGCATAGTGCCGGTATTTCCGCTCATGGTCGGCCGCCCGGACCTCCATGTCCTGGCTCGTCCGGTAGGGGTTAAGGATGTGGGTATTATAATAAATCCAGCTGCCACTGAGAAAGACGCCTGCCAGGACCAGGCCCCCGGCCAGCCGAAGGAGCCGCGTCAGCCGCGCCATACCGTCACCAAACCATCCGTTGTGGTGGCCGCGCGGTGCGACCATGACCGCGACGATCGCCAGAAGCGTCATGATGGCGGTCCAGTAGGCCATGAGCGACAGATGCCGTAAGGCAAAATGCCCGAACCCGTTCATGTCGGAATAAACGGGCATGGCAAGCCGCACATTGTAGAGGATGTTCTCCAGGCCCAAGGGCCGCAGGGAGACGCTGGCCACCACGGCGAAAAGGAACAGCAGCATGCCCAGCCAGCGGTTCGCCACCAACAGATGGATCAGCAGCGCCGGCACGATCAGCGTATAATGGTTGAAGCCATAGACGAAGAGGCCCTGCAGATAGAGGCTGGGCTGCAGGTCGGTAAACCCCTGTGCCAGTTGCAGGACCATAAAGGTACCGATCGCCGTGGTGAGCAACGCCGTGACCATCAGCACCATGGCCGCCAGCTTGGCGAACAACAGGGTCCCGGTCCGCACCGGGGAGGCATCGATAATGTCCGCCGCACGGGCCTGACGGTCGCGATGGGTCAGCAGGCCGGCATAATAGGCGATGGCCAGCACCATCTGCATGAACAGCCCCGTATCGAGAAAACCCACCAGATTGCTGGTCAAGGGGAGCTGCGGCCTGTCATAGGCGAGGGGCGACGGCGCCTGGAACCTGTCGACACAAGCGGCGATGATCAGAAGGGCTACGGCATGGAAGGGGGCTGAGCGCAGGATCGCGCCCATATCCATGCGCACCTGTGACAGGAACTGTCCCCAGGTTCCCGCGGCATCGAACGACCGCGTGAGGGGGACGGGTTTTATGGCGGGCAGGTTCGTGGGTCGGGAGCGTGGGGCCCGTTGCCACTGCCGGCCACCCGTTGAAAAGCGGAAGCGGATCAACGCCACCGTCAGCGCGCAACCTGCCAAGCCCAGCCACAGCAACCGGTTGATCCAGAAATCGCCGCCGGGAAGCCCGGACACCAGTTCCTGACGCGTCCAGAAGCGGGTGATATCCACGATGGCCACGGCACCGAACGGATCCAGCAGGCCGGGCCAGCCGGTGCCATCGGGTCCTGAATGCTGCAGACCGGTGATCGGGACCAGCAGCATGACCAGAGCCACGCAATAGGCGGCTGCCATGGACCGCGCGACCAAGGCGGTCGCACAGATCAGCGCGCCGACGATCAGCATGTTCGCCATGGCAATGGCAAACAGCGCATAGAGCCAGGGGGCGGCGGAAAATGGCAGAAGGCGCGCACCATCGACACCGGGCAGGACCAGACCGGCCAGAGCACCTGCCAGACCCGCCAGGATGGTGACCAGGGCCAGCATCATGCCCCCGGCGAAGCGTCCGCCGGCATAGGCGACAGGCGGGATGGGTTGCGTATGGAAGAGAGGGACCATCCTGCGTTCCCGGTCGCGCGTCACCGCACCGGCGACCAGTGCGATGGCAGGAAAGATCGAGAACAGGCTCAATGTCAGCGCGTTCTGGATGATGGCCAAGGCCGAATTATATTCCAGACCAGCCGCATCCTTGGCGGTCCCCAGGCCAATATCGATACCCCACTTGCGCGCGGTACAGAAATGAATGAAGGCCGTAATCACGGTCAGGCCCGCGAACAGGGCGGAGCGCCCCTGGAACCGCATCTCGAAAGCGGCGATGTCGATGAAGGCTCGCATGGGTCTACTCCGCCTGGATATCGAAGCCATGGTCGATCAGGGTCTTGAAATAAACATCCTCCAGCGTGGGCGCTGCCGCCGTGAAGCCGGCCGGCGCCTGGCCTGCCAGGATCCGCATCTCTGTGCGGCCCGCGAAGCGGCGGGTGGTGATGACCTGATGGCTGGCGCCCGGAAGGTCGGTCCCACCCTTGTCGACGATGCCGCTCCACAGGCTCCCCCGCAGTTCCGCCGTCAGGTCGCGCGGGTCACCCGTCTTTAGGATGCGGCCGCCGGCCATGATGGCGACGCGGGGGCACAGGGCCGCGACATCCTCCACAATATGCGTGGACAGGATCACGACCACATTCTCCCCCACTTCGGAAAGCAGGTTCTGAAACCGGCGGCGCTCCACCGGGTCAAGTCCCGCCGTGGGTTCGTCCACGATCAGGAGGTCCGGATTGCCCAACAAGGCCTGGGCGATGCCAAAACGTTGCCGCATGCCGCCGGAGAATGTATCGACGCTGCGCGTGCGCGCCTCCCACAGGTTGGTGCGCATCAGCAAATCATCGACGATGGCGCGGTTTGCTGCACCATGGATACCCTTCAGGGCCGCGAAATGGCGCAGCATCACCTGGGCCGATATCTTTGGATAGGTGCCGAATTCCTGCGGCAGATATCCCAGACGCCGCCGCAGGGCCATCCTGTCCTTGAACGCGTCGATGCCATCGAACCGGATCGTCCCGGCATCGGCATCCTGCAGGGTGGCAATCGTGCGCATCAGTGTCGATTTGCCGGCACCATTGGGGCCCAGCAGACCGAACAGGCCCCGCGGAATGTCGATGTCGATGCCATCAAGCGCGCGCACGCCTCCGGCATAGGTCTTTGACAGACCCGTGATGGTCAACATGGGGATGGTCCCTTCAGAGTGTGAGGATGAAGCCCGCCTGGGCTGCCGCCGCCAGCAGCGCAGTTATCCCAAAGGCAAGCCGCGCGGCGCCTTCTCTTCGCGGCACATAATGCAGCCACAAGACCAGGATGCTGCCCGCCGCGACAATGACACCCAGAACGGGGACCATCGGCCACAGGACCCGTTCATCCAGGTGATCGGGCGACCAGCCGGTCAGCGTCAACATCACGGACAGGATGATCGCGTTCAACAAAGCCACCGCCAGTCCCAGAACGCCGGCATCAAGCAATCGTGTTGTCAGGGCAGCGACAGCGATGATCGGCAACGCCATGATGACCGCCCTGCCGTGATCGTTGAGGAGCGGCGGCAGAAGGGCGCTAGGCCCGACACCAGCGATCACGCCGTGAAGTAGCTCGACGGCCATCGATGGCAGCAGCAGGCAAACAGCCAGGAAGCCCAGCTTACCGACCAGCAGCGTGGCGGGCGCGATGGGCCGTGTCCGCCAGTCGAGACGGATACCCGATGGCGCATCCAGTTGAATGGCCACGACGATCAGGATGATGTTCGCCCCGATGGAAAGGGTTTCCACAAGCCGGCCTGCCGGTCCCGGCAGACCCGCCCGCAGGAGAAACAGGGCGGCGCAGACCAGCATGAGTGGCCAGAGCAGCCGCACATCCTTGATGAAAATCGCCCGCATGGCGATGAACGGTCTGATCATTGCGCGAAATCCCCCCGTTGCGCCCGTATCAGGGGCACGGCCATATCACGCAGTGCCAGGGGGCGGATATCCAGCCCACCGATGCCGATGCCGCAGGCCGCCAATTGCTCCCGGAGAACCACCTCCGACACGAAACCACTGTCGATGAAACCCAGCGTGCGACCGGTACGGGTCGGTGTCAGCCAGCTTTCCGGCAGATTGCCCGGCATGTCCTGCATCTCACCCACCTGGACGCGCACATCGCGCATCCGGGCGGCAAGCGCGCCGGTTTCCTCCTCAAACAACAGCCGGCCATCGGCCATGAAGGCGACATGGGTGGCGAAACGGTCGATATCCGTGATCTCCTGCGTCGCCATCAGGATCGTGGTGTCGCCCGCCCGGTCGATCAGGATGTCCAGTACCTGTTCCCGGACATCCTGATCAAGCCCGCCCAGCGGCTCGTCGAGAATGAGCAGGGCGGGACGGAAAGCCAATGCCGCTGCAAGCTTCAGCTTCATGGCCGCACCATGGGACAGATGGTCGATCCGCTGTTCCATTGGCAATCCGAAATGCCGGCGAAGTTGCTGCTCCAACGCCCCGTCCCATCGCCCATAAAGGGGGCGGAGATAGTCGAAATAGGCCGAGACGCTCAGCCGGCCCGGCAGTATCTGGCTTTCTGCGGCATAGCCGATCCTCTGGAAATCCGCGGGCCCCAGGCACCGGCTGTCACGACCGAGTAATCGGGCCTCGCCCTTTGACGGCCGCAGGATATTGAGCAGCAACCGCAGCAAGGTGGTCTTGCCGGCACCATTGGCCCCCAGGAGGACCATGGCGGCGCCCGAGGGTACCTGCAGGCTGAAATCGCGAACCACCTCGCGTCCCGCGAAAGAGTGCGACAGGGCTGTTGTCTCCACGATCATCAGCGGACCTCCGTCTTGTCCAGTGCCGCCCAGCGCTCCGCGAGCACGCGTTGCAGATCATCCAGGGAAATCCCGGCACTCCTGGCCTCGACGACCAGGGGGTCGACCTTGTCGTTCAGCAGCCGCCAGGGATCGCCACCGGCCGGGGCCACGCGATGCGCGACAATGGTTCCGATACCCGGATGCACCTCAAGCCATCCCTCCCGGATAAGGGTCTGCACCGCCTTGTGCGCCGTGTTGGGGTGGATGCGCAGCGCCGCCGCCAGGGCGCGCACCGATGGAAAGGCGTCCCCTGGCAATATCTGCCCGCCGACAAACGCCCGGGTCGCGGCAAACACGACCTGATCGACGATGGGCTGGCCCGGTTGGAATTCAATTTGAAATGGTGTCATAAGCGAAATGTGACACATGTGACACCGAAGTCAAGAGATGAAATGGCGGTGCCAACTGGCCTACTTGGTTGGCGCCTTATGATGTTCGCGCACCCACGCGCGCATGGGCTTTCCGGACAAAGCGTTCGGCGAAATGGAAGGTTGGTTGTACCTTAGCCGTGGTCATCGACCTCTACTCCCGTCGTGTCGTTGGCTGGGCGGCCAGCGACCGAATGAAGAAAGATCCGGCGATAACAGCTTTGCTGCGCGCCATCGCCACTCGCAGACCAAATCCCGATCTGCTTCAGCATTTGGACATAAATGGACAATACCGTAATGATTAAGATCAAGAGCGAGATATTATTCAGTATATTGAAATCTTAACTGATCTTGAGAGCAGTTTTTTATCGAGATAACAGGCCGAATGTGCGATTGGCACTGTTATCCGGCGTGGAAAAGTGCCTCCACTAACGGGGCCACTTTTCCACGCCGGATAACACCACCCAACATGGTAAGCCTCAGAAACGGACCTTCGCGCCTGCCGTGAAGTAGCGGCCCCTGGGATCATCGCCCAGTGCGAAACCGTCACGCAGACCGGCGCGCGTCCCGTTGCCGGAGAAGGCACCGATCGGCGGCTTGGCATCGAACAGATTCTGGACATTACCGTAGATCTGCAGATTGCCGAACGCAGCCTTGGTATCCCAAGCCACATTGAGGCCAGTGGTGGCGAAGGAGCCGATATGGTTCTTCACCCAGAACTGGCTGGCATCGCCACCCAGCTTCATGGCATTGCGCCAGCGCTGAGAAATATCCAGGGTGACATTCTCCACCGGCTGGAACCGGAAGAAGGCGGAGAGGCGTATTGATGGCGTAGCCGCCATGCCCAGCGGACCAAAGGCAACCCCGCCCTGATCCAACGTCGCCACGTTGGGCTGCCGATAATAGACATGCGGCTGCCAAGCGGCCAAAACCCGGAACATCATCGGCCGCTCAAACAGTTCGGCCAAATAGTTCAGCTCCGTGTCGATGCCCCAGGTCTCGATCTCCGACAGGTTGATGTTCTTGGTCAGCCAACGGGTGACCGCATTGGCGGCAGAGCGGTCGGAGAAGCCATTGGGCCGTTCCTGCAGCAGGCAATAGGGCGAGGTGCCTCCACTGGCATAGCAGGCCTGTTGGTAGGCTGGGGTGGAGCCGGCGATTTGCGTCACTGCATCGGAAATGCGGATGCGGTAACCGTCCACCGCGATGTTCAGATCGGAACTAGGCTGCCAGACGATGCCGGCCGTCACGGTATTGCCGATCTCCGCCGTCAGGTCCGGATTGCCTTCATCCACCTGCGGCGTCGTCGGGCTGAGCCCCGTCAGCAGGTCGGTAGGGCGCACAGGAATGATCGTGGTGGGGGAGAACAGGTCGTAAAGGGTGGGTGCCCGGATATCGCGCGACCGCGTTCCACGCAAACGGACCTCATCCGTCACATGCCAGTCGATGCCCAGCTTCCAGGTCCAGTAGGTGCCGCTTGTATCATAATGGGTGTAGCGGGCAGCACCATTGACGTTCAGTGATTTCGCCAGCACGCTGTCCACCAGTAGCGGTGCATCGAACTCCACCGCGGCCTCATACACGGTCTGGCTGACGCCTGCCGTTTCGCCGAACACGGATTCCGTCAATTGTGTACCGGCGGTACAGTTGAAGCGGACACCGGTACAGTCCACCACATCGCCGGGCGTGGCGCCGCTTTCGGAACTGAAGGAAACCTTGCGCCATTCCGCCGACAGGGCGGCATTGAAGGGGCCGGCCCAGGTATCAAGGGGGCTTCCACCCACCTGACCGGCAATGTCGTCCATCACTGTTTTGGAATGGTATGCGATCGTATCGGTGACATAGCCGATTGCCTCCGCCGACGCCGCATTGGGGCCGAAGACATTCAATGGCACACACCCATTGGCCAAGGCCGGATTGGTCAATGTAATATTGCAAACCGTCTGGCCATTGGCTGGATTGACGACAGCATCCAGCGCCGACCAGAGCTTCTGTCGGTTAATGACATTGTTCAGGCTGGTGTCCAGCACCGCCTCGCCATGGGTATAGTCGACGGCCCAGTTGAAGCCCCCGGCCCGGCCATCGAAACCGCTCGCAGCGATAATTTGTTCCGAATCCGAAACGGCCTGGATACGCGGCACATCCGCCATGAACTTGCTGAAACGGAAGGTTGGCTGGCTGGCCGGGATCAAAGCCTGGATCTGGGGCGACAGGAAGGCATTGGTCCGGCTGATGGCAACGCCATTCAACTGGTTCGTTTCGGCATAAGAACTATTGGTCTTGAACGTCCCGGACAATTGCGCATAAGCATGGATGTCGCCGGTGACGTCGTAATCCAGACGGCCGAAAAGCTGATGACCTTCCAACTGCGCAATCAGGCCGCTATCCCAATAGCCACCATCGCCACCGATCTGGATGGCGGAAGTGCCGGTCGCCGTTCCGGCGACGAAAGGCGACAGAGTACCGTTGGTCTTGAACACCTGGCCCGCCAGAGCACCCGTGGTGATCAGACCGCCGAAGGGAAAATCCTTCTGCCGCAGGTTGGTCTGCAAGACATAGGGGCTGGCTGCGGTGCCCGCCCCCGTAACACCGACCTGATTCAGCCAGTCACGGTCGGTCCGGTTGTCGATCCCGCCCTCGTCGCGATACTCGTAACTGAACTCGACATGGGCTCTGTCGTTGATATCGGTGCCATAGGCCATGGCCGCGTTGAACTTTGTAGCGTCACCCTGTTCGGACACGCCATAGGAGACATCGGCGCGCAGCCCCTGGAGCTTGCGGTTGATGACATAGTTGACGACGCCGGTCATGGCATCGGAGCCATAGACGGCGGATACGCCGCCGGTCATCACATCCACCCGTTCCACCAGCAATTGCGGGATGATGTCGACATCCACCACACCATTGAACAGCGTTGGCGGCACGCGCTTGCCGTCCATTAGTACCAGCGTACGGGTGGGGCCGATATTGCGCAGGTTCAACTGATTGGCGGAACCATTGCCACCGGCGGCACTGCCAACCGTGGTCGGATTGCTGGCCGATCCGCGTGAGCCGGAGAAGACCGGCAGGCTGTTCAGCGCTTCTGCCAGGGTGGCCCCGGGCTGCGTGGTCAACAGATCGTCGGTACCGATTACAGTCACCGGCGACGGGCTGTTGGCGCCATCCTTGATGACGCGGGAGCCGGTGACGATCACCTCTTCCAGAATCTCAGCTGGACTGGTTGCCGTCTGGGCCGCGACGGCTTGAGTGATAATGAGCGCGCTTGCACCGGACAGCAGCGCAGAGGCCAGGAACCGCATCGACATCTCCTCCAGGATATTTGTTTTATCCGCCAATCATCTGTCATCATGCAGAGGCGGTTATGCGAATACGGCCTTATTATTTTCTCTGGCCGTTTCATCAGCTGTAACTTTATCTAATCCTAAAAATCAGCTTTGGCTGATCGATTTGGTTGTACAGCTTATTGGTTTAGTGACATCGGGGATGGCAGCCCATACCCGATGTCACCTTACGTCAAATGCACCGGTCCCTCGCCTGGGATCCGGGGCGCCCATTCAGCGCGCAGCAGGAAAACCACCGTCAGCGCGCCTAAGACCAGAAAGGCGAAGATCAGGGTCATGGGGGCCGCAAAAGATCCAGTCGCGTGCAGCAGCCAACCCGTCATCAAGGGGGAAACGATGCCCGCCAGAGCAACCGCAACATTCTGGATACCCTTCACCCGCCCCACAATGGGAGCCGGAATCAGGGTCAGGCTGCACAGGGCCAGATTATTGGCCGTCGTCAGGCCCAGGCCGGACAGGGAGGCCACATTCCAAAACAGCGCCTCCTCGACACTGTCGGCATGGGCACCCAGCAGAACCGTACTGGCCATGGCAAAGCCAGCGACGACAAAGACCTTGCGGATCAGAACTGTACGCCCATACCGCTTGATCAACTGGTCGGCGGCCCAACCCGACACCAGGGCCACAATGGCAATGCCCATGAAACTGAAGAAAGTGTAAAGCCCCATCTCCTTCAGCGACAGGCCCCTCTGTTCAACAAGATAGGCCGGCATCCAGGTCATGCAGAAGAAGGTAAAGTAATTGTAGCAGAAATAGACGACCAGCGTGCTCCAGATCAGAGGACTGGACAGGATGGATCGGAAGGGAACATCGGGGCCCTTCTTCTGCGACGGCGTCGCCGCCTCCGCCTTCCTGCCATCACGGGCCAGCAGCAGCCAGGGCGCCAGCCATAGCAGACCGCTCAGGCCGGTGATGATAAACATCAGTTCCCAATTGAAAGTAACGATCAGCCAAGCCGCCAGCGGCGCCCCGATGGCCGGCCCGAATTTCGCCCCCAGCATATAGAGCCCGACGGCCGTCCCGCTGTTTTCCGCCGCGAAATTCGTGCGGATCCAACGATAAGAAGCCGGGACCACCACCGCCTCCGCCGCCCCGATGATCAGGCGCATCAGGATCAATCCCCAGAGGGCCGGCATCAACCCGATCAGGGCCGAGGCCACGCACCAGACGGCGAAGCAGATCGCATAAGGCTTCTTCACGCCAAACCGGTCCACCACCCAGCCCATCGGTACCTGAAACAGGGCGTAGGACCAGAAGAAGGCGGAATTTATCCAGCCGCGATCCACGTCGGAAAGCTGAAAATGCTGTTTGAACGGCTCTATCGTCAGAGCAGCCGAAATGTTGATGCGGTCAACAAACGCAATCAAGGCGCCAAAGGCCAGAAGAGCCAGAATTATCCACTGCCGCATTGGGAACGCCTCGCCCTTGCCGGGTGGGGTCCTCTTTATATCTTCCAATTTCCTTCTCCCTGAACTGCTGGTGCAATCCTCCCACGAACCGGCGGAACAGGTCATCAGGCCTGTCCCGCCATCACGCCAAGCAATGATCAGAAATCCGCGCCGATGGTCAGACCAAAGGTGCGCGGTGCGCCGGGCGTGCCATTGTCGCCGGAATTGGTGGCGCCGATCTGGGCGAAATAGTGGGAGTTGGTCAGGTTCTGGGCCCAGAGCTTCACGAAATAGGATTTCGTGGGGTTGTGCCAGGTCACAGAACCACTGATCAAATCATAGCTGTCCTGGACGACACGCTCGTCGGCGGTCCCGACATAGCCGTCATTGTAATAATAATTGCCCGAGAAGGTGAAGGATCCGATCTCCGTCGGGATCTCAAGCGATCCGCCGAAATTGGCCGTGATCGCGGGCGTATTCTGCAACTTGTTGCCACTGGCATCACCGATGATCAGACAGTTGCCGCCCAGCTGAGTCCGGGGGTTGCCGAACGTACCGCGGCAGGTCTGACCAGAGGGAATGACGAAACTGGATGCCAGTGGATAGGGTACGGAGATGATGGCGTTGGTGAAATCCGTGTAGCGCGCATGGGTATAGCCCAGACCGCCAAAGACACGGAAATTGTCTGTGACCTGTACCGTCAGGTCAGCATCCACGCCATAGGTCTCAGCCCCATCGGCGTTATAGATGCTGTTGGTACCGGAAATGACCTGCTGAACCTGCACGTTCGTCTGATCATAGAAATAGGCGGCGACGTTCAGGCGGGCGATACCGTCGAACAGATCGGTCTTCAACCCAACCTCATAGGCATCGACCACTTCCGGTTCCAACACGATGATCGGGTTGGCCTGCGGAACGAAGGTACCGCTGCGGAAACCGCGATTATAGCTGACATAGCCCATGACATCGGGCGTGAACTGGTGATCCAGCGCCAAGCGCCAGGTCACCTTGGAGAAGGTGCGGCTGTCCGATTGGAGGGCACCGCGCGTCGTGGTCCGCGTATTGCCGTTATATTCGACGCTATAGGCTTCGAACGTGCGCTCATCATGGGTATACCGCAGCCCCCCCGTAATCTTGGTATCGTCGCTCACGGCGTAGGAAGTCTGGGCGAAACCGGAGATCGAGTTGAGGCGCACATCGGTCATCACATCGCTATAGCCGTTGCCGCCGAAGGTCAGCAGCCCGGTGGTCCGTCCCGGCTCCTGCCCCGCCGAGTTCCACATGTAGAATCCACCCAGCACCCAGGTCAGCGGGCCATCATCTGTGGACAGCAGATCCAGTTCTTGGGTGAACTGCTCATCAAAATTGTGATTGTCGATGCGAAGGCGGGCCAGCGCCGTGCCATCGGGATCGAACAGGGTGCGCAGCTTTGTGTCGCGGTAGGCCGTGATACTCTTCAACTCCACACCACCGAAATCATGGTTGATGGTGACGCTGCCGCCCTTCTGACGGGCCGTCAACAACGGGTCCATATCGCTGTAAGTGTCATTGGCAGGGTCACCACCCGCATTGATGATCAATTGCGGGATGTTCTGCCCCAGCGTATTGAGCCCGAAATTGCGGAACGCGGGCTCAGAGGCGTCGCGCCCCATGAAATCGGCCGACAAAAGCACCGTCGTATCCTCGGTTGCCAGCCATTTCAGCTTGAGGCGTCCGGCCCAAGTATCACCATCCTGCACTTCATTGCCGGTCACGACATTGGTGCCAAAGCCTTTATCACGCTTTTCGTACTGGCCCGACAGGCTGATGGCCAGCGTATCGGTGATGCCGCCCGTCACGAAGGCTGCACCGCGCTTCGTGTCATAGTTGCCATATTCCAGGATGGCCTTGCCATGCGGGTCGAAGCCAGGCTCATAGGTGGTGACCTGGATGACGCCGCCGGTGGCGTTGCGGCCGAACAGCGTGCCTTGCGGGCCCTTCAGCACAGCCACCTGGGCTGTGTCGAACAGTGATTGCAGCACGCCGAAGGCCGCGCCGTGATAGACGCCATCAACCACGACGGCTACCGGATTCTCGATGCCCGGCCCCTGGCCGGAGGCGCCGATGCCGCGGATACGCGGCAATCCGAAGCCACCAACGCCTGTGGTAATGTTGAGCGCCGGAACGACATTCTTCAGTTCCACCGTGCCGGAGGCGCCGGCATCCCCCAACATGTCGGTGCCGATCACACTGATGGCAATGGGGACTTCCTGCACATTCTCGGCGCGCTTCTGCGCCGTGACCACGATTTCCTCCAGCACGCCGGGGGCAGCCTCTGCATTGCTGCTGGTATCGGCCAGGGAAGGCGACATCCAGCCCGACGTCAGGCACGCACCGGCCAGCATCAGGAAACGGTATGACGTGCGCGCGGCGACGCGGCGCCGACGATGCTGCGAATTCATTACTTTCCTCCCGATTGTCTTTTCTTGAAGACTTCATGTCGGGCTGTGGAACCTGCGTCCCGCGCCGACCCTTGCTGATCGCTCCCATGAAAATGGTCTGTGGGAAATCCGGGCTACGGTGGTTGAAACCCGCCCCTTGCGACGTCTTGACCATAGCTGGCGGGCAGGCCAGCAAGGGTCATCAATCCATGTTCGGTATGATAAGTTTTAGGACGGCGGGTGAACGGTTCGGGTGTGCAAAAGTCCCTGGAGCCACTGTCCACAGACAGCCCGAAAGCAAACCGCCCTCCCGATCGAATGCCGGGAGGGCGGGGCGATAAGTTCAGCGATGCCAGAACGTTAACGTGGCTGTGTAATCGTGCCGTTGGGCACGTATAGCGGCATGCTGTCCTCCCACTTGCTGTCCGTCACGATCTTCTTGTCAGTACCATCGGCGTTCATCACGTAGATTTGGCCATACTGCTGGAACGTATTGTCGTAAAGCGGGGCTTCGTCGCGGAAACCATGCTGCGAACCGCTCCAAAGGATACGACCATCATTGGACCAGACAGCGTGGCCATCGCTGGAACCGTGCGTGGTGGCACGGAACAAATCGCTGCCGTCGGGGCGGATGGTGTAGATATCGAAATTGCCGTCATCTCCCTTACGGGTAAACACGATCCGCTTGCCGTCGGGCGACCAGCCGGGCAGGTTGTCATAACCTTCGGTCAGCAACCGGATTTGGCGCGTCTCCAGGTTCAGGATACGCAGGCCCTTTTCCTTCTCACTCCACACCCGGAAAACGATCTCCTTGCCATCCGCCGAATAGCTGGGAAAGCCGGAATGGATGGAACCGTCAGTCAGTTGTTCAGCACCCGATCCATCGCGGCGCACACGCCAGATGGCAGCCGTTTCCCGGTCACGCTGTGCGAACCAATAGCCAAGGCCGAAGGCAATCCATTCACCATCCGGCGACCAGCAGGGCTGAAACGCCCCGGCAAGGCCCTTGCGCACCCGGTCCGCATCCAGGCCACGGTTGCGGCTGTCAAAGACCATGCGCTTTTCCGACCCGTCGGGCCGCATGATCAGAACAGCACTTTCGCCCAACTGCTTCTCTGTAAAGACGATCCAGCCGTCACGCGACATCAGGGGGAAGACGTCAACATGGCGGTATTCCCAATCCTTGTCCCAACTGTAGAGCGGCTTGAACAGGGGTCGGACAGGATTGAAGCTGGTTTTTTCATAGAGGACGGACTTGCCATCAGGCGACCAATGGGGCGCACGCAGGAAGCGCTTGAGGCGCGGACGGTCGGACGTATAGGCCAGCCCCTCCTCCTGCGTACCCTTGATCAGGTAACCGATCTCCCTGCTCGACAGGAATTGTGGGTTCAGTTTCAGGCCATTGCCCGTGGTATGCTCCACCCGCTCACCGGTTGCCACATCGACAGAGACGATCTGGGAATGCACCTTTCCGGTATATTCCGGGCGGCGGGCGCCCCAGGTGTCCTCTGTCGTCATTTCATAGAACACGACGCGCCGACCGTCCGGCGACCATTTCGGCGATCCCAGACAGAAGTCCGGCTTCGTTGCCAATTGGCGCAAGCCGGTACCATCGGCCTTAATCACATAGATGCTCAATTCCTGGGTATGTTCCCAGCCGCGCCCGTCATGATGACCGCGCCAGGGGGTGTCGCGGTCGCTGGAAAAGGCAATCCATTGTCCGTCCGGGGACCAGGCTGGACGGAAATAGCAATCGGGCAGACCATCCTTGCCACGCACCTCCTTAGTGCCGGTCAGTTGCCGGACCTTGCCACTGGCAATATCCAGCACCCAAAGATTGGCGCGGTAGCCATTGCGCGTGGATACGAAGGCCAGCTTCGATCCGTCGGGCGACAGAACGCCGGCATCATCCACGGACGGCGTCACCATCAACGGCCGAACGCCAGTGCCATCGGCCTTGGCCACAAAGATATCCGACTGCCCGTCGCCATTGCGTTCGGATGTAAAGACAACCAGATCGCCACGCGGGCTGAACATCGGGTTGTAATCGTAGGCGGAGTCCGCCAGAAACTTGCGCTCATTGCCACCATCAATGTTGGCAATGAATAATTCGGAAACGGAAGGGGCGATGCGGTTCATCAGCATTACACCTTTTTTTCCACCAGTAGCCGCCATTACCGCCGATGCCTTCGCAACGACCGTACCTGCCAGCATTCCTCCCAGGAAGTTTCTTCTATCCATTATCCCGCTCCTGTTGCGACTGACGTCATAACTTGCAGAACATCACCCTATCCAATGCGAGAACCGGCGTGTTCTGTATGTGCGTTCGGGGTGATTGATTTTGAGCAGATGGGGAGGAGCAGAAACAGGCGAAAGGAACCTGTCAGGAGACGCAACCCAAAACCAATCCATTGAAGCACAGGTTCAATCACCCGGCCGTGGGAGGGGCCGCGATATAGCTGTGAGTCCGCGCCGCCGGGAAAGGCCGCGCCCGCCTGCGCGGTCTTGTCCTTACCCGACCTCCGTACCGCCCAAGCGCGACCACCCTCCCAGGGATAAGAGTGCCGACGATGAATGAGTTGACAGGTGCGGAAGCCGCCGTGCGGATGCTGCAGGCCCACGGGGTGCGGCATATGTTTGGACTGTGCGGTGATACCAGCCTGCCCTTCTATGACGCGCTCTGCCGGTTGGATCATGGCATGACGCATGTGCTGACGCGGGATGAACGCTGCGCTGCCTATATGGCCGATGCCTATGCGCGCGTCACAGGCCGACCCGGCGTGTGCGAAGGGCCCAGCGGCGGCGGTGCGACCTATATTCTACCGGGTGTGGTAGAGGCGAATGAAAGCTCCATCGCCCTGCTCTCCATCACCTCGGATATTCCGGTCGGTGGACGCGGGCATTATGCGCTGACGGAGTTGGACCAGAAGGCCCTGTTCGCGCCCTTGACCAAATGGAACGCCGTGGCCGACCGGGTGGACCAGATCCCCCACCTGTTCCGTACCGCCTTCCGGGCCATGACCACCGGCCGGCCGGGGGCCGCCCATATCGGCCTGCCCTATGACCTGCAAAAGCAGACATTGGATACCGGCCTGATCTGGGCACAGGCTGAACATGCCCGCTTCCCGGCCTTCCGTGCCGGTCCGGATCCGGACGGGGTGGCCGCGGCGGCGGATGCGCTGCTGAAGGCCAAGGCCCCCTTCTTCCTATGCGGCGGCGGTGTCGTGATTTCCGGCGCGCAGGGCGCATTGCGCACCTTGGCAGAACTGCTGGACGCTCCTGTGGCCTCCACCATTTCCGGCCATGGCGCCATCGAGGACGATCATCCGCTGGCGGTCGGCGTGGTCGGCACAAATGGCGGGACGGAAGAGACGCGGGCTGCGATCCAAGGGGCCGACCTCGTCGTGTTCGTCGGCTGCCGCGCCGGCTCCACCGCTACCGAACATGGGCGCGTGCCGGGGCGCGATATTCCCGTGATCCACATCGATGCCGACCCGATGGTGGCCGGAGCGAACTATCGCTACGACGCGGCCCTTATCGGTGACGCGAGACTATGCCTGGAGGCACTGGCCCGGGAGATTACCCGACATGCCGGCCCGCGCAACAGCGGTATCCGACAAAGGCTGGCCGGCCTGAAAGCCGCCAAACGGGAACGGTTCGAGATGCAGGCCCGATCACCCGATCTGCCCATTCGCCCGGAACGGGTCGTGGCCGCCCTGCAGCGGCATTTGCCGGAGGATGGGATCATCGTCGCCGATCCCGGCACCCCTTGCCCATATTTCTCCGGCCATTTTGAGATCCGCAACAGGTTGACCCGCATCATCACCAACCGGGCCCAGGGTGCATTGGGCTATGCCATGTCGGCTGCGATCGGCGCCTGGTACGGTCGGCCAGAGGCGAAAGTCGTGACCGTGATGGGCGATGGCAGCTTCGGCTTCACGGTGGGCGAGCTTGAAACCATCGTGCGCAAGCGGGTGCCATTGACCATGATCGTCATGTCCAACGCCTCCTATGGCTGGATCAAGGCCAGCCAGAAGACCGGCTATGGCGAGCGTTATTTCTCCGTCGATTTCGACCGCACCGACCATGCGCTGGTGGCGGAAGCCTATGGCATCAAGTCCTGGACAGTCCGCGACCCGGCGGAACTGGATGGCGTGATCCGCAAGGCGCTGTCCTTCGGTGGGCCGACCCTGATTGACGTGATCGCCCAGCCGCTGGAACAATCCAATGTCCCCGTCAGCCAATGGATGGGCTGAATTGATCCCCCTTCCCCTGCGGCATCGTCGTTTCCGCTGGTTCTTCGCGGCACGGTTGCTGACCATGCTGGCCCACAGCGCCACCGTCATCTGCCTGGGCTGGCTAGTCTATGATCTGGCCCGCCAGACCATGGATGTACGCGCTGCGTCCCTGCGCCTGGGTCTGATCGGGGCCGTACAATTCCTGCCCTTCCTGCTGTTCAGCCCGTTCGCCGGCTATGTCGCCGACCGCTTCAATCGGCGGCGGGTGGTCATGCTGTCCTTGACGGCACAGATGCTCAGTATCGCGTCGGTCGGGCTGCTGGTCTGGAGCGGCAGAGCCACCTTGCCGGCGCTCTACCTCCTGGCCGGTTTCATCGCAGCAGCCCGATCATTCTACATGCCGGCCAACAACGCCCTGACACCCAAGCTGGTGCCAACGGAGATCCTGCCCAACGCCATTGCACTCTATGCGATCTCCGGCCGCGTCGGCGCCATTATCGGGCCTGCCTTGGGCGGGTTCATCTTCGCATTTTCGCCCTGGGGTGCCTTCGGCTTCAGCGCCGTCCTGCTGGCCCTGGCCGTCACAGGGCAATTGATTGTCGGCCCCATCGAACAGCAGCCAGGGACTGGTCCGGCAAAGCCGTTGGGCATGATCGCGGACGGGTTTCGCTACGTTCGGTCCAACCGCATGCTGCTGGGTGCCATCAGCCTCGATATGTTCTCTGTTCTGCTGGGTGGGGTCACGGCCATGCTGCCGGTCTTCGCCCGCGACATCCTGCAGGCCGGACCTGAGGGGCTGGGCCTGTTGCGGACAGCACCCTCCATCGGGGCTGTGCTGACGGGTGTCTGGCTGTCGGTATGGCCGCTGCGCAGCGGCGTTGGCGTGAAGATGCTGCTGGCGGTCGGTGTCTTCGGCGTCTGCACCATCATCTTTGGCCTGTCCACGCACCTCCCGATATCCATCGCCTGTCTGGTGGTATTGGGGGCGGCCGACATGATCTCCGTGAATGTACGGCAGTCGCTGGTCACAATCGCCACGCCGGATGCCATGCGCGGGCGGGTCGGAGCCGTGTCCACCCTTTTCATCTCCGCTTCCAATGAGCTGGGGGAGATGGAGTCGGGCGCCCTGGCTGCGGCCATCGGGCCGGTGGGATCGGTGGTGGTGGGTGGGGCCTGTGCCGTCGGGATCGCGGCGGCCTGGGCGAAGCTGTTCCCGGAGCTTCGGCACGCGCGGGATTTCAGCCCGCCTCAGGCAAATTCCTCGGTATCCACCCCGGCCTGAACATCCGCGGGATAGCGGGGACCGCTGACGTTCGCCGGATCGAACAGCCAATCGATCCGCGCAAAGACATCGTCGGGAAGGTCCACGGCCTGCGCATTCTCTTCCAGATGCGCCAGACAGGTCGTGCCCGGAATGGCATGCACATGCTCACCCCGCGCCAGGACCCAGGCCAGCGATAGCTGGGCCGGCGTCACGCCATGGACATCCGCCAGCAGCGCAAACTCGCCCGCCAGGTCGCAGTTGGCCGGCCAATGCTCTGGTGCAAAGCGCGGCATGTAGCGACGGATATCAGTGCGATCCAGCCGGGCCGGATCGTCAACCCGCCCCGCCAGCACGCCACGGCCCAGCGGTGAAAAGGCCACGAAGGCCGTTCCAAGGCTGCGACAGGCGTCCAGGACGGCGATTTCCGCATTGCGCGACCAGGGGGAATATTCCGTCTGCAGCGCCGCGATCGGATGCACATTGGCCGCACGGCGCAATGTGGCGGCAGACGCTTCCGATAACCCGATGGCGCCGATTTTTCCGGCATGCACCAAGTCAGCCAGGGCTCCCACGGAATCCTCAATCGGGACCGTCCGATCCAGCCGATGAAGGTAGAACAGGTCGATATGGTCAATGCCCAGGCGGGCGAGCGAGGCATCGCAGCCGGCCCGGATCGTCTCCGGCCGGCCATCAATGCCCCGCGCCGCACCTCGGGCAAACAGGCCGACCTTGCTGGCAATCAGCACGCGGTCGCGCCTGCCCGCAACGGCGCGGCCCAGGAGCGTCTCGCTTTGCCCCCCGCCATAAAGCGCCGCCGTGTCGAAATGGTCATAGCCGAGATCGATGGCGCGGTGCAGAAGCCGCACGGCATCACTCTCGGCCATGGCGGGCCCATAGGCCCAACATATCCCCATACAGCCCAGGCCGACGGGCTGCACCCGCCGTCCAGCCAGAAGTCGCGGGCTCATCAGCCCAGCGATCCCGTCACATCATCGAACAACTCATCCACCGACAGACGGCGGGGGATAATCTTCTGTTCAAACGACCAGTCGATGGCCAGTTCCAGACCCTTGCGGTTGGCTTCCAGCCCCATGGGCGGAAACGGATCGGGCAGCCCACCAGCAGTCATGGCGCGGCTTTCGCCGATCATGCGGTAAATCTCCCGCACGACGTCGGGACGTTCGCGTGAAATGCTCTCATGTACCGCAAAGATATGGTTGATGGGCACCACACCGACACGGGCGAACCAGTCCTTGGCAGCCTTGAACGGTTCCGGCACCAGATACTGGACGCGGGGGTCCTTGGGCAGATCCACGCCCTGCAAGGTGGCGGTCAGTTCACCATCCAGCATCATCTGGCCGATGTCAGAGCCCTTGGGCAAGGGAATGCAGTTGGGCGGATCGGCATATTCGGCCAAGTGCCCTTCCCCCACCGTCATCCAGGTGACCTTGTCCAGATCCACGCCATATTCATGCTGGAGCACGCCCCGGATCCACAGTCCCGTCGTTTGGGCATAGGTGCGCACACCGACCTTTTTTCCCTCTATATCCTTTGGGTTGATGTGGCCCAGTTCCTTGTTGAAACCGGCGCAATGATGCTGGAAACGGCCTGAAATGGGGGCCGGCAGCAGGACATAGGGCTTGTTGTAGGCCTTGGCCTGCAGATAGGTGACGATGGCCAGTTCGCCGCAATCATACTCATTGCGACGCACCATGGCCTTGAAGCCGTTATGCGCCTGTTCCGGCCCGCAATAGTTCAGGTCGACAATGTCGGATGTGACGCGGCCATCCTTCATGGCCAGGGTCTGCGGATAATCGGCCAGGTTGGTGCGCAAGGTCAGCTTTTCGGCGGCCATGGCGGCGCTCCCCATTATTCGGTTTGGTTCAAAGACGGACTTCGATCAGCGAGGGACCGGGTGCGGCATTGCAGCGACCCAGTGCATGGAAAAACTCCTCGGCCGTGCCGACGCTGACTGACGGCACACCCATGCTCTTGCCCATGGACAGCCAGTCGATGGCCGGTTTGTCGATATCGATCATGGCCAGCGCCTGAGGGCCGGGCGCGCCGAACCCCATATTGGCATATTCGGCCTTCAGGATCTGGTAGGAGCGGTTGGCGAAGATCACCGTGGTGACGTTCAGCCCTTCACGCGCCTGGGTCCAGAGCGACTGGATCGTGTACATGGCCGACCCGTCCCCCACGATGCAGACCACCCGTCGGTCGGGGCAAGCCAACGCCGCCCCGGTGGCGACCGGTGTGCCATAGCCGATGGAACCGCCCATGTTCTGGATCGTGTCATGCGGCACGGCACCCGCCGTGTGGCCCATCGTCTCCCGCCCTGTGGTCAGGCTTTCATCGACCAGAATAGCGTTGTCGGGCATGGCCGAGGCCAGGGCATGAGCGATGGACAGCGGGTTCAAGGCACCCGATGGCGCCCCCTTTTCGATGAAGGGCTGACGAACCGGATCCAGGGTCCGGGCACCGACAGCGTCGGCCAGCATCTCCAGCGCGCACGTGCTATCCTCATCCGCGGCGGCCAGACGGTGGACCTGACAATCCGGCTGCTTCAACAGACTGGGCTTGCCGGGATAGCTGAAGAAGGCCACCGGCTCGCCCGTTTCGACCGTGATGATATGCTTGAAGGCCTTCAGGAACTCCACCGCCTGCGGCACGGCATAGGGCAGCCGTTCCAGGGGGACACGCCCCGCCCCGCGTTCAATGCGGGAGGTGAAGAATTGCGTGCCGATCCGCGCCCCGGTCTTGGCAGCCACCTTGCCCGCCCAGTCCAGGGCTGGGCCGAAACAAGCAGCACCCGCCAGGATGATGAAGGTGGGCTCACCAGAGCGCAGGATAGCAGCAATCCGCTCCACCGCCGCCGCGTCGGGGACACCAGCCGCCGGCACGCCGCTGCGCGCAAACGACCCGGCAGGCACCGTAACCTCACCCCAAGAGGTGTCCCCCGGCAGGATCAGGGTGGCGATCTTGCCCGGCCGGGCGCTGGCCTGCTCCACCGCCGCCACCGCATCACCGGCCAGCGTGTTAGAGGAAATGGTGCGGCGGACCCAGTGGCTGAGCGGCCGCGCCAGCCCCTCGATATCGGACGCCAGCGGCGCATCATATTTCAGATGCGCGGTGGCATGTTCACCGATGATGTTGACCATGCCACTGCCGGCGCGTTTGGCATTGTGGATGTTGGACAGTCCATTGGCCAGGCCCGGCCCCAGATGCAGCAGCGTGGCGGCAGGTGTCCGGCGCATGCGGTACCAGCCATCGGCCGCCCCGGTGGCCACCCCTTCATAGAGGCACAGGACACTGCGCATGCGCGGGTTTTCCAGCGCCGCCAGGAAGTGCATTTCCGACGTGCCCGGATTGGCGAAGCAGATATCCACCCCTTCATCCACGAGCGTGTTCACAAGGCTTTCAGCGCCGTTCATGGGTGTTGTCCTTGACATATCGTAGCGCGGATGAGCGACGGGGTACCCCGACCTCAGTAACCGGCGATTTCTCGGCCCTGGCCGACAACGCCATAGCTGCGCTGAGGTGCCGACATCAGGAAGCGGTAGCCTTCGCCGATCAGGCGCTCGACATTCTTGGCGGTCACGTGCGGGTGGCCGACCACGACATTGTGCTTCTTGCAGGTGGCCACCACCTTGGCCATGGCGTCCAGCACCTCGGGATGCTCATACTGACGCGGCAGGCCCAGTTCCTGGGATAGGTCGCCCTCCCCAATCAAACAGAAGCCGATGCCCGGCACATTGGCCAGCATGTCGTCCAGATTCTCGATGGCCTCGACACTCTCGATCATCAGGCCGACCAGCAATTCGCCATGCGGGGCCAGCGGCCAGACATCGGCTGCCTTGTAATAATCCTGCTGCGACAGGCCCCAGTAACGGGCGGCTGTGGCCGGGCCGTCCCCGCGCACGCCCTTCGGCTCGTAAAGCGGCGCGCTCTTGGGCCTGGCATAGCGACAGGAGGCGACAGCGTTATAGGCCTGCTCGACATTCTTCACATGCGGCCAGACCACGCCATAGACGCCACGGTCCAGGGCCTGCTTGGCCTCGGCCTGGTTCATCTCCACCCCGTTGGACGGGATGCGGACGATGGGGGTCACGGCCGGGGCCAGGGTGGAGGCGCTCTGGATCTGTTTACGGTTCAGCAGATATTGCAGCGCGTCGCCCAGCGCCAGCATGTCGAACGGATTATGCTCCATCTCGAAGACCAGCGCGTCATAAGGGCTGTCGGAGAGGTCGATCGCCGTCTGCTTGTCCGCCTTGGCGAAGCAGGAAAAGGCGGGCTTGCCTGCTTCCCAGGCGCGGATGATGCCGTTGAGCCGGTTGCTCATGATACTTCCCTCTCTCAGGCCTTATCCGTAGACCAATACATGAAGCCCATGCCCTCGCCCGTACCGGCGGCGGTGCGATATGACGGGACGTAATCGACCAGCGTCATCCTGGCACCGGCATCCTCCAGCGCCTTCAGCACCGAGACATAGAGTTTGATCTCCGATGTGCCAGACTGGTAGGCACGTTCGCCTTCGGCGATCAGTCCCTCGTAATCGAAATTGCGCAATTTCTCGATGACCCGGCGGTCGAATTCTTCGTCACAGACGAAGTGGGTCAGACCGCCCGAAGCGATGATGGCGACCCGCGCATCGCTCTTCCAGGCCTTGACCGCGCGCAGAAGCGCCTCACCGAACTGCACACAGCGCGCCATCGACGGCTGTGTGGGTTCATAGAAGCAATTCATGATGATCGGCACGTTGGGCGGCGGATTATTGCCCATGATCTGGTGATAGACGAAGCTATAGGCATGCGGGACGATGGGGCCGGTTGGCTTCATCCAGACATTGTCCGGCCACTTGAACAGGTCCGTCAGGTCGAAACCATCGGCCTGCAGCGACTTGACCAGATGCAGCGCCAGCTCCGGATGGCACTTGTGCGTCACGGCGTGATCGGGCGCATAGACGGGGCGCTGCGGCGGGCCATTATAGGCCTCCTCGCCCGTGTAGATGGCGATCGAGGGCGAAAAATCGATGAAGATTTCCTTCTGGTCCTTGCCCAGGATGATAGCCACATCGACGTCCGCCGCTTCATAGGCGCGGCGCATTTCCGCCAGGGCAGCCTTGTTACGGGCCGCACGGGCCGTGCGCTCTTCAATGGTCAAAAACGGGGCATAGGCCGCCTTGCGCTCCGCCTCCAGTTCCGGATAGGTCCAGGTGCGGTTGCGGTACCAGAGCTTGGGATTGTTGCGATCCCGCTCACCATTGTTGAGCCAGTCTTCCGGCGCCTGACCCAGCATGCCGCTGTGGGGCACCGCCATTCCGAAGACGATCTTGGCCATCGTGACCTCCCGTTTCACATGTTCAGTTGGTTGCCGGCAATTTCGGCGCGTATTTCGGGCGCAGCAGAACGACAGTGGTCACTGCGCCAATGATCAGGAAAACCAGGATGACCTGCATGGGCAGGGCGTAGGAGCCGCTGACCTGCAACAACCACCCCGAAAGGCTTGCCGCCACGCCGCCCGACAGGCTGGTCGCCACCTGCTGTACCCCCGTGGCCAGACCGACCGCCGGAGCGGGGATCAGGGTCAGGCGGCACAGGGCCAGGTTATTGGCGGTGGCCAGCCCCAGAAAGGACAGCGAGGTGACGTTCCAGAACAGAGCCGCTCCCAGACTATCCGCCGTCACCCCCAGCAGGACAGTGCAGGCGCCAAGAAAGCCGGCGATGACAAAGGCCTTGCGAACAAAGACAGGGTCCTTGCCACGAGCGATGATCCGGTCTGCCGCCCAGCCGGCGATAGCGGCCACGATGGCGATACCGGCAAAGCTGAAGAAGGTGTAGAGCCCGCTTTCCTTCAGTGAAAGACCACGCTCCTCCACCAGATAGGCCGGCATCCAGCTCATGCAGTAGAAGGTGAAATAGCCGTAGCAGAAATTCACGATCATCGTGCCCCAGATCAGGGGGCTGACAATAATGGTGCGGAACGACACGGCCGACGCCCGTCGACGAATCTCCGGCATTTCAGACTTCTTCGGCAAATCGCTTTTGACCAGGAACATCCAGGGCACCAGCCATACCAGACCGACCAGGCCGGTGATGACGAACATGGCCTGCCAGGAATGATGCACGATCAACCAGGCGGCAACCGGCGCACCGATGGCCGGGCCGAACTTGTTGCCCATGGCGAAAATGCCGACGGCCGTCCCGTTCTGTCCTTCCTTGAAATTGTTACGGATCCAGCGATAGCTGGCCGGCATCACCACGGCTTCAGCCGCACCGACAATGATGCGCATGATCATCAGGCCCATGAAGGCCGACATCATCCCGGTCAAGGCCGTGGCCACGCACCAAAGGATGAAGCAGAGCGTGTAAGGTGTTTTCACCCCATACCGGTCCACGATCCAGCCCATGGGAATCTGGATCAGCCCGTAAGACCAGAAGAACGCGGCATTCACCCAGCCGCGCCCCGTGTCCGACAATTCGAAGTGCCGGACGAATTCGGCATCCGCGACGGCGGAGGAAATGCTGGTCCGGTCGACGAAGGCGATCAGCACCCCCAGCGCCAGCAGCAACAGAACCGTCCAGCGCTTGAACGCTACCTGACGGTCAGTGAGCACGGGGCCGAAAGCGCCCGTATCCGTGCTGGCCATGGTTCCTCCCATTGTGAATGTACTTGTGAAGTCAATCGGCCAGCGTCGGGTAGAGCTTCGCCGCGGTTCCGCCGAAGATCCAGGCGCGGTCTGTGTCGGAAAGGCTGGCGAGGCCAGCCTCCGCTTCCGCCTTGATCTCAGCCAGCGTGCCGGGAGAGGTGGGGAAGTTGGAGCCCCAGGCCAGACGGTCGGCGCCGAAGGCCGCAACCACCTTGGGGAAGAAGGTCTCGGCGCTAGCCTTGCCCTTCTTGACGTCGCCGAAGATGCGAGGCGTCAGCTTCAGGAAGATGTTGGGCAGGGAAGCCAGTTCGAACAGGCTGGCCGCATTGGCATAGGGCGGGCCGTCCAGCACGTCGGGCCGGCCCAGATGGTCCATGATGATGGCGACGTTGGAGAAACGTTTCGCCAGCATCGTCACCTGCGGCAGACCGATGGGCCCTGTCTGGATGCACATGGGCAGGCTCAGCTCTCCCAACAGGTCCCAAGCCTTGAAGGCGCGCGGATCTTCCAGTTCGGCCGGATCGAAATCCTTGGTGGACCCGCCGGTGAAGATGCGCAGCCCCTTCAGCCCCTTGCCGGCCCAGGACCGGATCACCTCACAGGCATCGTCGGCCATCATGTCCACCGACCCGACCGCCACCAGCCGGTCCGGATACTGGTTACAGCCATCAACGACATAGGAATTGTCGAAGCCGTAGGTGGTGGAGGAATGGACGACCGCCGCCTTGGCAACACCCGCCGCGTCCATGGCGGCAATCAGGCTTTCCACTGTGTTCGGCCGCTCCTGCGACCAGTCGGATCGCTTGCCGAACAGCGGGGCCGGCGGATAGCGGCTTTCATCGTCGGAGATGATGTGGGGATGGATATCGAAATACTGCATTTCTTGTTCCTCTCCCGGAATTATTGCCCGCGTGCCTTCAGCAGCGCGTCGAGGCGCGGATAGACGCGCCGGGCGTTGCCTTCGAAGATTGCGTGGCGGTCAGCGTCGCTCAGGTCCGGGCAGGCATCGACATAACGCTTGGTGTCGTCGAAATACTGATCGGTGTTGGGATCCTTGCCACGCACCGCACCGATCATTTCGGAGCCGAACAGGACGTTGCTGGACGGCACGACGGTCGTCAGCAACTGCACGCCCGGATGGTGATAGACACAGGTGTCGAAGAAGACATTGTTCAGCAGCCCTTCCAGCGGGCGCTTGGCGATCTCCAGCGACATGCCGCGGTAGCGGCCCCAGTGATAGGGAACCGCCCCACCGCCATGCGGGATGATGAAGCGCAGAGTCGGGAAATCCTTGAACAGATCGGCCTGCAGAAGCTGCATGAAGACCGAGGTGTCGGCGTTCAGGTAATGGGCGCCGGTGCCATGGAAGTTCGGATTGCAGGAGGCCGCGACATGGATCATGGCCGGCACGTCGAGTTCGCACAGAACCTCATAGAGCGGATACCATTCCCGATCGGTCATGGGCTTGCCGGTCCAGTAACCACCTGTGGGATCGGGGTTCAGGTTGCAGCCGACGAAGCCCATCTGCTCCACGCAGCGGCGCAGTTCGGGGATGGAGTTCTTCGGCGGAGCCAGCGGCGATTGCGGCAACTGGCACACGGGCACGAAATTGTTCGGATAGATATCGCAGACCCGGCGCACCAGATTATTCGACACCTCCGCCCATTCCAGGCTGGTACGCTCATTGCCCAGATGGTGGCTCATCAGGCCCGCGATGGGGGAGAACAGGGTCAGGTCGCTGCCGCGTTCCTGCTGCAGACGCAATTGGCCACCACCGACCCCTTCATGGATCTGCTCGTCCGTGACGATACAGTCGGCGACCTTGGGAGCATTCACCGGATCGTCGGCGAATTCGACCTGGCGCGAGCGCCAGTCACGGAAGGACTGGGGCACCGTAGTGAAATGGCCATGGCAATCGATGATCATGGGAACTCCTTGATTTCCAGCACGGGCACCAGACGGCTAAATCTAATTTGATCAATTAGATAGCGTGGCCGAACGGCCGCTGCACATTGATATTGACCTGGGCCGTATAAGACTTGTCGTGCGACGATTCTCGGGGGAAAAGCGGGTCCACCGGCAACGCCGGCGGACCCAGTGCCAGCCGTAAGGGAGAGGGATCACACCTTGGCCGGATCAAAAAACAGGTCGTCGATGGACATGCGGCGCGGGGTCAGTCCCTGCTTGAACGCCGTTTCCTCCAGCGCCTGGATGGTCTTGATGTTGGCATCGATGCCATAGGGCAGCGGATCGTTGCCGACCAATTGTTGGAGCTTGCGATAGCGCTTATCGGATGCACTGTTGGCTTCACCGCTGTTCAACTGGGCCAGCCAGCCTTGCTTGGCCTCATCGAACGCCTCATAGATGGCCTTGGCGACCCAGGGATTTTCCGTCAGCACGCTTTCGCGCACCACGATGGTGCCGTGCATGGGATAGACGCCCGTCCGACGGTAGAAATCCCATTCCAGCTCCTCGGCATTGGGCAGAAGGTCGGGGAAATCGACCTCCACTTCCTTCCAGCCGCCGGTGGGATTGCCGGTGCGGCCGACACCGGCATTACCGGCAAAGCCCGCAGACAGTTCACCCGCATTCATCATGTCATAGAGCGAGCTGCCAGCCCGTACATGCTCGACATTGCCGGGCAACTTCAACTGGGTCACATGCTCCTCGTCATCCACGACCCAGGTGACCTTGGCGCAGTCCACCCCCAGATCTTCCATCAACGCCTGGCGGGTCCAGGCGCCGGTGGTGACGGAATAGGCGCGCACGCCGACCTTGCGGCCCTCCAGGTCCTTCGGCTCTCTGATGCCTGCGTCGGGACGAACCAGCAGACCGGAATGGTGGAACTTGCGCAGGACGAAGATCGGCAGGGCCACAAAGGGCGCACCATAGGCCCGGGCGATGATATAGGTGGTGGGTGCCAGTTCGCAGACATCGAATTCGACATCCCGGACCATGCGGCGGAAGGCGGCGATCTGCGGATGGATGGTCAGGTAGTTGCCCTCCACCCCGTCAACCTGGATGGACCCGTTGCGCACGGCGGACGTGTGCGGCATCTCGGCGACGGCGAAGGTCAGCGGCAGTTTCTTGGTCACGGGGTTCACTCCCTTGGGCAACAATATGATCACTTCGGATTTCTTGACGCCATTGTCGCGCCGGATCGGGGGCGGGCGTCAATTCGCTGGGCAGAGTTCCTGTCGTGCCCGGCACGTTTTCAATCAGCGGCAGGTGCGCGGCAGGTTCAGCGGGTTGGCGCCGTGCAACTCTACGGGCAGCAGGATGTCCGGCGTGTTCTGGTAACAGACGGGCCGTAGGAAGCGGGCGATGGCCATGGACCCGACAGACGTTGTCCGCACATCGCTGGTGGCCGGGAATGGTCCGCCATGCACCATGGCGTCGCAGACCTCCACCCCCGTCCCGAACCCGTCGAACAGGATGCGCCCTGCCTTGCGTTCCACAAGCGGCAGCAACCAGGCCGCCTGTGCCTGATCATCGGCCCCCTCGGCATGAATGGCGATGGTCAATTGTCCTTCCAGGGCGGCCAGCACGGTGCGCAATTCCACGACATCACGGCAGCGGACCAGCAACGAACAGGCGCCAAAGACCTCTTCATGCAACTCCGGATGGGCCAGGAAGTCGCGCGCCGAGACGGTGAACAGCGCCGTTTGGCAAACCCAGCCATCGCCGGCAGCACCCTGGGCCAGGGGCGTCACGGCCGGATGGGACGCCAGACGGCGCACACCCGCGCAATAGGCACGATGGATGCCCTGGTTCAACATGGTGGCGGGCGTAGTGGCGCGGATTGCTGCTGCTGCGCTAGACACGAAACTGTCCAGCCCCTGCCCCTCCACGGCCAGAAGCAGGCCGGGATTGGTACAGAACTGCCCCGCCCCCAGGGTGAGGGCGCCGGCAAATGCCTTGCCGATGGCATCGCCCCGCTGTTCCAAGGCACCCGGCAACAGCAGCACCGGGTTGATAGAACTCATTTCTGCATAGACGGGAATGGGCTGTGGACGGGCCTGGGCAACAGCAATCAGTGCTGTTCCGCCCGCCCGTGACCCCGTGAAACCCACGGCTTGAATGCGCGGATCGGCGACCAGTCCGGCCCCGATATCCGCCCCGTTCCCAAACAGCATGGAAAAGACCCCGCCGGGCAGGCTGCTCGCCGCCACGGCACGGGCCACCGCCTTGGCCACCAGTTCGGACGTGCCGGGATGGGATGAATGCGCCTTTACCACAACGGGGCAGCCGGCGGCCAGGACCGACGCCGTGTCACCGCCGGCCACGGAAAAGGCCAACGGAAAATTCGACGCACCGAATACGGCGACGGGGCCGACCGGCACCATTGACAGGCGGATGTCAGGACGGGGTGGGGTGCGGTCCGGCAGAGCCTTGTCGATCCGCACATCCAGGTAGGCACCTTCCCGCAGGACGCGACTGAACAAGCGAAGCTGGTTCATCGTACGCCCCAATTCGCCCTCCAGTCGCGGACGCGGCAGGCCGGTTTCCGCCATGGCACGTTCCACGATGGCGGCCGCATCACCGGCCAATTCCTCTGCGATCCGGCCCAAGAACAGGGCGCGGTCGGTCGGGCCCAGGGCGCGGAACGGTGCGAAGGCATCATCAGCCGCAGCGCAGGCACGTTCCAGATCGTCACGTGTCGCTGTCATAAAATCCGGCGCGATGGTCGCACCCGTAGTCGGATTGGTGGCCACGAAGGCTGCCCCCGCGCCCTGTACAGGACGGCCAGCCAGGATCATTTCACCAGATACGGACATGGTGGCTCCCTTGGGATTGTCGTTCCCGTTCACCGGCCCTGGCTTACGCCGGCTTCATCCCTGGAGCCCCCCAGGAAGAGTGAAGGGGGTGATAAGTTTTTTGCAAAGCGCATATGGCAGCGCGGCAGAGGCAAGGACGTTCCCCAGGTTTTGGCGAGACCGGATTGTGCAAGCGGTTTCGTTGGGGAAATTCCGGAACATCAAGGAGTTGTCCTCCATCAAGGCCTGGAATTCTGCCATTGTAACGATGTGAGCCTCCACGGAAGACGAGGGGCAGAAGCACCGTCTACACCCGTTTCGCCATACTGCAACGCAGCATCGAAAATGCGTTCCCACCCTATAAGAAATTCAATATGGTGACATTCAGGGAGGACAAAATATGCAAGAGACATTGTCCCAACGCCTTGATGCGATCAGCTTTCGCCAACTGCGTCTGTTCGAAAGCGTCGGCCGCCTGAACAGCGTTCGCCGGGGGTCGGAAGAATGCAACCTGTCACAGCCTGCGGTAACCCAGGCCCTGGCGAAACTCGAGCAACTGATCGGCGTCGAACTGTTCGAACGCCGGGCCAGCGGCAGTTACCTGACCGCTTCGGGCGATATCCTGTACCGGCGCGTCATCCGTATGTTCAAGCAGTTGGTCGATGCACTGTTCGAACTGGAGGTTCCTGGCGGGCAGGTGGGGGCCGAAGCGGTTATGCATCGCCTGACCCGGTCGCAGGTACGCAGTCTGGTGGCCCTGATCGAACATGGCACGTTCGCCACCGCGTCACGTGCTCTGCAGATCACCGAGGCGTCATTGCAACGCGCCGCCCGCGACCTGGAGGGCAATCTGCGCAAGACCATCTTCTATCGCTCGGCCGAGGGGGTGATGGTCACGCCGGCCGGCATGGCCTGTGGTCGCCGCATGAGTCTGGCGTTGCAGGAGATCGACTGGGCCATCAATGAAATCGACGTGGCCCGCGACATGGGCGAAAGCCGCATCACGATCGGCGCCCTGCCGTTCGGGGGCAGCGTTTTACTGGCGTCCGTCCTGGACGAATTCCTGGCCAGCCAGCCCAAGGTGGATGTGCGCATCGCCAATGAGAGCGCATCGGAGATGATGCAGCGCCTGCGGGAGGGCAAGGTCGATCTCGTCGTTGGGCTGACACAGGAAACCATAGGCGATGATCTGGTCAGCCAGACCCTGGCCGAAACGCCGTACGAAGTCGTCGGTCGGCGCGGCCATCCGTTGCTCGAACATGGACGCGTCTCCAATGCCGACCTGATCCGATATGAATGGGTGGTGGGCACGCCGGGATCGAACCGGCGCAACTGCTTTGACGGTCTGTTCGCGGGCGGCCCGAAGCCGCGCACCCCCATCGTCACCAGCGCCCTGCCCGTCATCCGCCATCTGGTGGCCGGCAGCGACCGGCTGACCCTGATGACCTCTTATGAGCTTCAGTATGAAAGCCTGCTGGTGCGGGTGCCGATCGAGCAGGCGCTGCCCTGTCCCACCATCGGCATCACCACACGCGCCGACTGGCTGCCGACGGCGCTGCATAAGGATTTCATCAATATGGTGAAATCCCGGGTCAGCACGCGGAGCATCCTGGCAGCCAGGCGGAACGCCGCGTGACACCCATCACCATCAGCGCGCCAGGAACGCCACGCTGGTCGGCAGGTTGATGGACAAGGGTTGGCCGGCCGGTTCCAGCTTTCCGCTACGCGTGTCGCGCCGGAACAGGGTCACGCTATTGCTGCCCTGATTGGCAACCAGCAGCCATTTGCCCTTGGGATGCAGGCGGAACGACCAGGGCAGCTTGCCGCCACTGGGTACACGCTGTACCTCCTGCAAGGTGCCGTCGCGCCGCACGGCATAGACGCCGATCGTGTCCTCCCCGCGGGTGGAGGTATAGACGAAGCGTCCATCAGGGCTGATGGCGATCTCAGCCCCCTTGACCGTATCGGCTTCGTCATCCGTTCCGGTGGCGATGGATTGCAGCAGCTTCAGGCCGCCGGTCTTCACGTCCTGCTGGTATACCCAGATGACGGGGCTGAACTCCGACATCAGATAGACATAGCGTCCCTTTGGATGCAGCGCGACATGGCGGGGGCCGGTACCGGGTGGAAGGCTGACCGACGGTTCGGCAGCAGGGACCAGACTGCTCTGATCCGCATCATAGCGATAGACGAACAGCTTGTCCGCCCCCAGGTCGGGCACGATGAGATATTTGCCGTTGGCATCCAGCGCCACACCATGGGCATGCGGCGATGTCTGACGCGGCTTCGGGCCCGTGCCGACATTCTGCACCGTAGATGTTGGCGCCGACACCGTGCCATCCGACGCGACGGGCAAAACGCCCGCCGTGCCCGAGCGGAAATTCGCGGTGAAGATGGCCTTGCCCTTGGCATCGAAGGTCAGGTGGGTGGCACCGGCCCCGCCGGAATCGGCGCTGGAAATCACCGTCATTCGGCCTTCATCCCCGGCGGGGCGCAGGACCAGGACACGGCCGCGCGTCTCGTTCGCGGCCTTGTCGTCGCTGGCGGCATAAAGCAGGGGCCGGGTCGGATGCGCCTCGATCCAGGTCGGTCGTTCCAGTTCGGCTGCCAACCCCACCAGGCAAAGGTTCCCTTGCCGCTCATCCAGGCGGGCGGCAAAGACACCCTGGCCCTGCCCGCTGCCCTGGGTACCAATATAGAAATCCGTGCCCTCGCAGGACTGCGCACCCGCCGGCCCTGCCAGAACCAGCATTGAGAGCAGTCCGGCGCGCCAATGGGCGCCCATCCTTGGACTTATCATCAATCCCCTCATCAATCCCCCCGATTCATTGTTATTCATGCCGCGTTATAGAAACTCCGCCCGAACAAGGCCAACAAGGTCTGCCAATGATGTTCAGCTTCCGCCGGGTCATGGACCGGCGTATCGTCGGGGACCCAGCCATGGCGGGCAGGACGGGTTTCCACGACATGATCAACACCAGCCTCGGCCAGCGCCTGTGCCAGTCGCTGCTTCTGATCGTCGTCGAAATTCGCATCTTCGATGGCGCCGGCAACATAGACGCGGGCCTTGATCCGGGGGGCTAGCAGATGCGGGCTGCCAGGCGCCTCATTGGCCAACCCGCCCCCATGATAAGATGCTGCCGCCGCGAT
This sequence comes from Niveispirillum sp. GW835-FHT14G11, assembly GCF_058793615.1. Taxonomy (NCBI): domain Bacteria; kingdom Pseudomonadati; phylum Pseudomonadota; class Alphaproteobacteria; order Rhodospirillales; family Azospirillaceae; genus Niveispirillum; species Niveispirillum sp. GW835-FHT14G11. The sequence continues at coordinate 115,298 of NZ_JBXAFZ010000007.1, read as the reverse complement.
CCGGTCTGGAAAGGTCGCCGCAGCGATCAGCGCCAGTCGCCCACCCATGCAGTAACCGACAACGCCGATCGGGCCTGCCTTGATATCCGTCCGCGTCTCCAGGAAAGCCAGCAATGCCTCTGTATCGGCCATCACGGCCTTTGGTGTCACCGGCGCCATGTATTTTTCGCGGTGCGCCTGACGCCGTACGGGATCGGTGAAGGTGATCTTGGGATCAACCGGTTCATAGGCGCCCGACCGGTAGAACAGGTCGGGAAGCAGAACAGCATATCCGGCTTCGGCCAGCCGCCGGGCCATCCGGTGGAGTGCCGGACGGATGCCCGGTCCATCCATGTAGAGAATGATCGCGGGCCACGCCCCGCCCCCCCTGTGGCAGATGCAGCCAGGTGGGACATAATCCGTCCCGCGTCTGAATATCCACACATTGCATTCAATGCCACCTTCTCAAGACAACCAAAAGGCGCCCGCCCGGCCGCCACAGTAGCGCTCCCGGCCGTGAGGGGGCGATTGGAGTTGGGTTTCCTGCGATTGATTGGCAGGGGGCGACCTCGAAGGCCCCTTTGGTTCGGGAAATAACGACCGCTCCGGCCGCAGCGGATTGGGGCACCCATAACTTATTCATCACCACCCAAAACCAATACCCCCCTGAACACCGATGCATGCAAACCATGGGCAGAAGCCTCAAATTCCTGCGGACTGTCACCCTTATCGGGGGTACCGGAGCCGCAGGCCCAGAAGAATAGCCGGGAAGAAACGCTATGAAGTCCACGACATTTCTATCCAAGCTGCTGCTTGGCGCGAGCGCCCTTTGCCTGTCACAGACGGCCATCGCACAGACCGCCACCAGCAGCGCTGGTGAAGCTGGCAAAATGTCGGGCGACGACGCGCTGGTGCTGGAAGAGATCGTCGTCACCGGCTCCCGCGTGATCAGGGATGGATCGGCCAGCCCGACGCCACTGACCACCATCGATAGCAGCGCCTTGTTCGCGGCCGCGCCGTCAGGGTCGATCTCCGATGCGCTGAACAATCTCCCGGTCTTCTCCGGATCCCGCAATTCGTTCAGCAACCCCGGCAGCAATGCCACCGGCGTCCAGGGTGGCAATGGCAATGCCAATGTGCTGAACCTGCGAAACCTGGGCGCCTATCGCACGCTGGTGCTGTTCGACGGACATCGGGTGCCGCCGACCCTCTATAACTCCGCCGTCGATGTGGATATCATCCCACAGGCCCTGATCAAGCGCGTTGATGTGGTGACCGGGGGTGTATCGGCCGTCTATGGCTCCGACGCCGTGTCTGGCGTCGTCAATTATGTGCTGAACCGGAATTTCAACGGATTCCAGGCCAACGCCGAAACGGGGATGTCCCAGGAGGGCGACGCCAAGACCCGCAATGTCGCGGCCGCCTTCGGATTCGACATCGGCAGCAATGGCCATTTCGAGGCCAGTGTGCAGCGGCGTGAGAATGACGGTATCCTGAACCGCGCCTATGACCGCGACTGGAACAATCTGGTCGCCCTGCAGGGAGCCGGCACGGCCGCTAATCCCTATGTTCTGAACAGTGATGTGCGCTTGCGCACCTTCAGCTTCGGCGGCCTGATCACGTCCACCGGCCTGTATAACGGCCAGCATTTCGAAACCAATGGCGTGTTGACCACCTTCGACCGGGGCACCAGCACCGGGTCGAGCTGCTGTCAGATCGGTGGCGACGGCGCCTATCAGAACAGCTCGATGGTTTCCCCATCGGAGGGAACGCAGCTTTTCGGTCGCCTGGATTACGATCTGACCGAGAATGTGCATTTCTTCGCCCAGGCCTCGGCCAACCTGAAGGAAAATACCGGCTATACCGGCTGGAACCAATTGACGGGCCTGACCATCAGCACCGCCAATCCGTTCCTGTCGGCCGAATATCGCAACGCCTTCGCGGCGGCGGGCCGGACGACCTTTACCATGAATAAGATCTGGCAGGACGCACCGCGCCTGGAAGCCGTCGCCAAGACCGACCAATATTACTATATCACGGGCCTGGAGGGTGATCTGGGTGGCTTCAACTGGAATGCCAGCTACAGCCATGGCAGCTCCCGCCTGGACACCACCGTCAACAATTTGCCCAACGCCCAGCGCCTGTCGGCCGCCCTTGATGCCGTGGTCAATCCGGCAACCGGCAACATTGTCTGCCAAGCCAGCCTGACCAATGCCTTCTATGCCGGCTGCGTGCCGCTGAACCTGTTTGGCCCGACCTCCTCCAACCAGCAGGCCCTGGATTACGTGCTGGGCAGTGTGAATTTCCTGACCCATACCAAAATGGATGCCGGCGATTTCGCCATTTCCGGGTCGCTGTTCGACAATTGGGCCGGCCCGGTCAATGTGGCACTGTCGGGTGAGGCGCGGCGCATTTCCTTCGATGCGTCCAGCACCGCCTCGCCCACCGATCTCGCGAACTGTGCGGGCCTGCGCTACAATTGCACGGCCACGACCACGCTCTATCCGACCACCTACCCGCGCAGCGGCAAGGTCACGCAGAGCGTGAAGGAAGCGGCGATCGAGGTTGAGGTGCCGCTGCTGGCCGATATGGCCTTTGCCAAGGCCCTGAACCTGAACGGTGCCGCCCGCTATACCGATTACAGCACCAGCGGAAGCTATGGCACCTGGAAGGTTGGCGGCGTCTGGGAAGTGGATGACGCGTTGAAGTTCCGTGGCACGGTGTCCCGCGATATCCGCGCGCCGACCCTTTACGACCTATTCCAGCCGACAACCATCATCAATGGCAATTTCGTCGATGCGCTGACCAACACCGCCGTGTTCGTGCCATCCATCAATGATGGCAACAAGGATCTGTCGGCAGAGGTCGGGCGGACCCATACGATCGGCGCCGTCTATGCACCGGAGTTCCTGCCCGGCGCCACCTTCACGCTGGACTATTACAAGACCGTCGTGAATGACGCGATCACCATCGTGCAGGGCTTCAACGCAGCCATCCAGAATGCCTGCTATGGCAGCAACGGCACGTCGCCCTATTGCGCGCTGATCCAGCGCAATGCCGCCGGCACCGTCACCGCCTTCTACAACAAGCCGCAGAATATCGCGCGGGTGCGCACCTGGGGCCTGGATGCGGAGTTCGGGTACAGCACGGAGGTTTTCGACCGGCCGCTGGGCCTGCGCGTCATGGCGAACTACCAGCCGCACATCTATTACGAACAGCCGGGCATCGCCACCATCGACCAGGGCGGTGCAGGCTGGGGCCAAAATGGCCTGATGCCCAGCCCCAGCGTTCAACTGTCGGCCTTCCTCAGCTATCAGGCGACCGACGAACTGAAGGTGGATGTGTTCCAGCGCTGGCGCAACGCCTTCAAGCGCAGCGGCGTCGAGAGCCAGGTCTTCGCTGACCCGCATGTCAGCCCCTATGGCACCACCAACCTGACCTTCACCTATGACACGGGGTCAGCCTGGAAGATCAACAGCAGTTCCATCTACCTGTCGGTCACCAACGTCTTCGACGCCACTCCGCCGCTGAGCGGCTATTACAGCGGTACTACTTCTGCCGGTCAGTCGTTCGAATTCTCCGACGACCCGACAGGCCGCGCCTTCCTGATCGGCTTCCGCATCCGGGGCTAACCCGGCCGTGTATTGCCGACAGGAAGCCACCATGTCCGTGTTACGCACCTTGTCGTCGGTTGCCGCCCTGTCGGCGCTGGTCCTGCTGGGTATCCAGCAGGCACCGGCGCAAACGGCGGCGCCCCCCCGTACCAGCTTCGTTCCGTTGGCGCGGGGTGTTCCGGGAGTGCTGTATGAACCGGCGGTTATCGGCCCCAAGGCCGGGACCGCCATCTTCATCATGCATTCTGCTGCCGACTATCTGAGCTTTCCCGGCTGCACAGAGCTGTCACAGCGGGGATATCGCGTTCTCTGCGCCAATAACAGCAGCAGCAAATCCGGCATCTCCAACGACGGCATGCTGGATCAGGTATTGATGGAGGCGAAGGAAGGTGTGGCCTGGCTGCGCCGCCATCCCGGCGTGAAGCATGTGGTTCTGCTGGGCCATAGCGGCGGCGGCACGGTCATGAGCGCCTATCAGCTCATCGCCGAGAAGGGGACCGGGATTTGCCAGTCGGCGGAGAAGATCTGGAAATGCCCAGACAGCCTTGCCGGTCTGCCGGCCGCCGACGGCCTGATGCTGATCGACAGCAATTGGGGCCTGGGCGCCATGACGCTGTTCAGCCTGGATCCCGCCGTGAAGGACGAAACGGCGGGGATGGAGCTGGATCCGGCGCTGGACATGTTCAACCCGGCCAATGGCTTCACCCCGTCAGGCTCCAGCTACAGCCCGGAATTCACGGGTAAATTCCTGACGGCCGCGGGGCAGCGGAACAACGCCCTGATTGCCAGGGCGCAAACGGCGCTGGCCGACATTCAGGCGGGCAAGGGGCCATTCACCGATGATGCGCCCTTTGTGGTTCCGGGCGCCATCCTGCTGGGCAGCAATAACAAGCTATTCGCCCAGGATGTCCGCCTGATGTCGCGGACCCGCAAACCCTGGCCCCTGATCCATCCCGGCGGTCGTGTGACGACCGGGGTCGTAAAGACTGTCCGGGTGCCGGAAAACACCCGCAACAACTCCCCCTCCCTGATCAAGGGGGCGCTGAAGACGACGGTACGCAACTACCTTAACAGCTATGCCGTGCGCACCCTGCCCGACTTCAGCTATGATGAAAGCGGTGTCCAGGGCATCGACTGGACGTCCACCTATGCCAGCCCGCCGGGCAACGTGCAGGGGGTGACGGCGCCGCTGCTGGTCATGGGCATGACAGGCCATTGGGAGTTCCTGGCCGCTGAAACCATCTATGAACAGGCGCAAAGCCCGGACAAGACCATCGCCTTCGTCGATGGGGCCACCCACCTGTTCGATACCTGCAAAGCCTGTGAGCGTCAGCCCGGCGAATTCGGCGACACGCAAAAAGCCACCTACGACTATATCGATGCCTGGCTGGCAAAGCCCGGCCGCTTCGGTGGCCGTTCCGGTGGATGAAGGAGGACATGAAAATGCGCTTCACCACGGGCCGCCGCGCCCTTCTCACCACCTGTCTGCTGGCCATCTCCGTCTCCGGTGCCCTGGCGCAGCCGATGCCGGGCAGTGTCGGTCACGACCGGCAATTGCTGGTCAATGCCCTGCCGGCTTCGACCAAGCTGACGGTGACAAGCCCGGGTTTCGTCCAGGGTGACGACCTGCCCTTGTCCGCCACACAGTACGGTGAGAATCTGTTTCCCGGTTTGAGCTGGTCGAAAGGACCGGCCGGAACCCGCTCCTACGTCGTGGTCATGCAAGGGACGCGCGGACAGGAAGGATCAGTCGACGCCGGCACCAGCATCCATCTGACCTTGTACAATATTCCGGCCAACACCCTGTCCCTGACGCCCGGCCACCTGACCGCCCCTGAGGGGGCCGGTTTCGGCCCCAATGTGCATGGTCCTGTCGCCGGATATGCCGGCCCCCACCCGCATGATACGCGCCGCCATGCCTATCATTTCCAGGTCGTGGCGCTGGACACCTTGTTGCCCCTGTCCGGAGAGGTTACGTTCGCCGCCCTGCAGGACACCATGAGGGGCCATGTGCTGGCCAGTGGTGATCTGGTGGGCTATGCGGCCGGTCCGTCGCAGAAGGCCGGCATTGCCGCCACTACCACACCGGTGACGGTGGAGACAGGTCTGCTGACCGGGGCCACCGGCCGGAATCCGGACATCGCCGTCTATCGCGGCATCCCCTATGCCGCACCGCCAGTCGGTGACTTGCGCTGGCGGGCACCGGCAGCCCCCCTGGCCTGGGATGGTGTGCGCAAGGCCGACAGTTTCGGTCCTGCCTGCCCGCAGCCCGGCGGCGACATGGCCGGTGGCCTGCCGCAAAGCGAGGATTGCCTGACGCTGAATGTCTGGACCGGCGCCCAACCGGGCAGTCAGCAGAAGCGCCCCGTCTATGTCTGGATCTATGGTGGCGGCTTCATCGGCGGCACGGGTGCGAACCCGGAATTCGATGGCGAAGGTCTGGCCGCCAAGGGCGTCGTCGTCGTGACCTTGAATTACCGTGTCGGCGTGCTGGGCTTCCTGGCGACCCCGGAGCTGAGCCGGGAGTCTGGACACAACGCCTCGGGCAATTACGGGCTGCTGGACGATATCGCCGCGCTGCAATGGGTGAGGCGCAATATCGCGGCCTTTGGCGGTGACCCGGAACAGGTGACGATCGGCGGACAATCGGCGGGCGCCGGCTCGGTAGGGTTCCTGTCCATGTCGCCGCTGGCCACCGGCCTGTTCCGGGCCAGCATCGGACAGAGCCATGCCCGGTATCCGCGTGATACGGAGCTGCGGTACCTGTCCGTCTCCTGGCGTGCCAAGGACGCCGCCGAGACGGCGGGAAGCGCGTATATTGCAAGATATGGCACGAAGACGCTGGCTGAGCTACGACAGCTCCCATGGCAGACCCTGATTGAGGGCTCCAACACCATTGATGCCAACGTGGAGACGGGCAGCGACGGCAAGCCGCCCCTGTTCCGCCCCGTGATTGATGGCTGGATCATTCCGCAATCCTATTGGGACACCTACCAATCGGGCACCCAGAACAAGGTGAAATATGTTGCCGGCAACAACAAGGATGAGACGGGTGCCGTGCCCGAAACGGCGGTGCCTGCCATCCGGGCCAGCACGACCCCACCCCGTCCCGGCATGCCGCAGACCAATGTGACCCTGGCCCAGTTCCAGGCAGCCGCAAAGCGCAAGTTCGGGCCGCTGGCGGATGAATTCCTGAAACTCTACCCCGCCACGAATGATGACGAGGCAGCACGGCAGAACAACATTGCCGCGCGCGATAATTCACGCATCTCCACCTGGATGTGGGGCACCTTGTGGACCAAGGCCAACAAGGTTCCGGTTCATACCTATTTCTGGACCCATGCGGTCCCGGGTCCGACACAGGCGACCCGCGGTGCCTATCACGGCTCCGAAATTCCCTATGTGTTCAACAGTCTGGACAGGCTGGACAAACCCTGGACCGCCGAAGACCGGCATATTGCGGATGTCATGTCGTCCTACTGGGCCAACATCATCAAGAAGGGCGACCCCAATGCACCGGGTCTGCCGGAATGGCCGGCCTATAGCGCGCAGGTGCCGCAGGTGATGGAACTGGGCGACAATTTCCGCCCGATCCCGGTGTCCAGTTCGGAACGGGCCGACTTCTGGAAGCGCTTCTACGCCACCCAGCCGGCCTGGTGACCCATTTCAATGATCGGGAGACAGTGAGAACTCAATCGGAACGTGCCGAAACCCGCCAGAAGAAAAGCCGCCCCTTGATCGCCGATCTGGAGCAATGGCTGCGCACCAGCCGTGCCCGCTTGTCGCCCAAGTCGGATCCTGCCAAGGCCATGGACTATGCCCTGAACCGGTGGGATGCCATGACCCGATTCCTGGAGGACGGGCGTATCTGCATGTCGAACAAAGCCGCCGAACGCACCCTGCACGGCATCGCCGTCGGAAGCCGGAACTGGACCTTCTGCGGCTCCGATGTCGGCGAGGCCCAGCCGCTCGGAGTATCGGATGGACAGATATTGGCTGCCCCGGTCCGAATAGTGGACCAGTCCAGATTTTCCGGCCGGCCGGCGCTGATGCAGGGCCTGCTCCAAGGCATCCAGGACAAAGCCAGCGTCGGCCGTGCGGGATACCCGCCATCCGACGATCCGCCGGGCAAAGGCATCGATGATGAAAGCCACATAGACAAAGCTGCTCCAGGTGGACACGTCGGTGAAATCGGACAGCCACAGTTGATCGGGCCGGTCGGCCCGGAACTGCCGGTTCACCCGGTTCAGCGGACAGGGTAAGGCCTTGTCGGCAATGATGATTTTCACCGGCTTGCCGCGGATGGCACCCCGAAGGCCCATCTCCCGCATCAGCCGCGCGACCGTGCAGCGCGCCACCTGGATGCCCTCGCGCTGCAACTGCCGCCACACTCCGGATCAGGTCCGGGGCAGGCTTTTGCGCACCCCATAGACCTGGAAATTCTCGTCGAACACCCGCCGGATATCGGCCTTCAGACCGGTATCGCGCTGATCGATTCAGGCCTCGCCCGCTGTCAGGGGCGCAGCACGGCCGCGCCCCTGACATGTCCGGCTCGGAGATCGTCGAGCGCCCGGTTCGCTTCGGCAAGCGGATAGAGGGTTACATGGGTCGTGATATCGACCTGCCGTGCAACCCGTATAAAGCCGGCGGCGTCGGCTCTGGTCAGGTTAGCGACCGACATGATCTGGCGCTCGCCCCAAAGCCAGCGATAGGGAAATGCTGGGATATCCGTCATGTGGATGCCGGCACAGATCACGCGGCCGCCCTTGCGGACGGCGCGCAACGCCGCCGGAACCAGGGCGCCGACCGGCGCATAGAGGATGGCGGCGTCGAGCGGTTCCGGCGGCATCTCTGCCGATGAGCCAACCCAGTCCGCCCCCAGCGAGCGGGCAAAGGCCTGGGCGTCCGTGTCGCCCGGGCGGGTGAAGACGAACACCCGCCGCCCCTGCCAGCGGGCGACCTGCAGGATGATATGCCCGGCCGCACCGAAACCGTAGATGCCGAGCCTGGGCGCGTGGCCGGCCATGACCAGCGACCGCCAGCCGATGAGGCCGGCGCAAAGCAGGGGCGCCACGGAGGCGTCGTCATCCTCCAGCCCCTCCAGGGGGTAGGCGTAGCCTGCATCCGCGATCATATGCGTCGCGAAGCCGCCATGCCTTGTGCAGCCGGTGAATTGCGGCCCGTCGCACAGGTTCTCGCGTTCGTCCCGGCAATAGGCGCAGCGGCCACAGGTGTGGCCCAGCCAGCCGACCCCGACCCGCTCGCCAAGCCGCCGCACCGTGACGCCCGGGCCAACGGCATCGATGGTGCCGACGACCTCATGACCTGGTATGATCGGCAGGCACGTCTCGGGAAGCTCCCCGTCCACGACATGCAGATCGGTCCGGCAGATGCCGCAAGCCGCGACCTTGATACGGACTTCGCCCGGTCCCGGTGCAGGATCGGGCCATTCGACCGGCTCCAGCGGACTGCCGGGCCGGCGCAGGAGCATGGCACGCATGGATGCTTCTCCCCGGAGAGTCTCGATCATGTGATCGTGATGGAACCCGGTATCAGTCCTGAAGCACATAGGTTCCCGGCGCGTCCGCCAGGGCTGGGAACCCCGCGGCGGGCGCCCCCGTGCCGGGCGGCGGCGTGGGCGGCCCGGACCGTTCCATCAGCCAGGCGAACCATTCCGGCCACCACGAACCGTGCAGCATGGGCTCGCTGTCGGCCCAGGCATCGGGGTGGATATAGGGCTGGGTGCTTGAGCGGGTCCTGATCTGGTAGCTGCGCCCCGGATGCCCCGGTTCGGAGACGATGCCGGCATTGTGCCCGCCGCTGGTCAGCAGGAAGGTCACGTCGGTGTCAGTCAGCAGGTGGATCTTGAAGGCCGATCGCCAGGGCGCGACATGGTCGGCCCTGGTCGCCACCGCAAAGATGGGAATGCGGATATCGCTCAGCGCCACCGGCATGCCATCGACGAGATAACGGCCCTCGGCCAGGTCGTTGTCCAGGAACAGATGGCGCAGATATTCGGAATGCATGCGGTAAGGCATGCGGGTCGCGTCGGCGTTCCAGGCCATCAGGTCGGTCACGGCTTCCCGCTCCCCCATCAGGTAGTTGCGGACCAGGCGGGACCAGATCAGGTCGTTGGAGCGCAGCAGCTGGAAGGCGCCGGCCATCTGGCGTGCATCCAGGAAACCCTGCTCCCACATCATATCTTCCAGGAAGGTGACCTGGCTTTCATTGATGAACAGCATCAGTTCCCCGGCCTCGGTGAAGTCGGTCTGCGTCGCCAGCAACGTGACGGACCGCAGACGCTCGTCCCCGTCGCGCGCCATTGCGGCCGCGGCGATGGACAGCAGCGTGCCGCCCAGGCAATAGCCGACCGCATGCACCCCTTCTCCCGGCACGATTGCACCAATGACGTCCAGTGCCGCCATCACACCCCGGCGCCGATAATCCTCCATGCCCAGATCCCGGCAGTCGGGATCGGGGTTTCGCCACGAGATCGCGAAGACCGTGAAGCCCTCATCCACCAGATGCCTGATCAGCGAGTTTTCCGGTGACAGGTCGAGGATATAATATTTCATGATCCAGGCCGGCACGATCAGCACAGGCTGTGGCCGCACCATCGGCGTGCTGGGTGCATACTGGATCAGCTCGATCAGCCGGTTGCGGTAGATCACCTTGCCTTGGGTCGCCGCGATATCCTTGCCGACCTTGAACCGCTCCGTTCCCACCGGCTTCTTGCCCGACACCGCCCGCTCCCAATCCTCGACCAGGTTCTGGGCGCCGCGCAGAAGGTTCATTCCGCCCTGCTGCACCGTGTGCTGCAGCAATTCCGGATTGGTGGGAAGGAAATTCGCGGGAGAGACCATGTCGAGGATCTGGCGGGACACGAACTCGATGACGCGTTCATGCTGCCGGCTGACCCCGCGGACGCTGGTCGATGCATTGTGCCACCATTGCTGGGTCAGCAGGAACGCCTGATGGATCATGTTGTAGGGCGGCTTCTGCCAGGCATCGTCGACGAAGCGGCGATCATGCGGCAGCGGGGTGATGCATCCACCGGCCTCATGCCTGCCCGCCGCGCAGTGTGCGGCATAGGTGCCAAGCCGCAGGGTTTTCCGGAATGTCTTGTCCAGGAGTTGCATCTGCTTACCCGGACTGACGGCAAGATGCGATGCCCAGTCCAGGTAGGCGCCCGCCAGGGCCGCCGGCGAAAGGCCGGCCGTGAAACGGGCGATGCCCGCATGCACGGCCCGGTCGGCAATGTCGCCGATGGCCGTCACCGCATAGGAGTCCCTGCCTAGCAGGCGCTGGGACGGTGCTCCGTCCCCATCGTCGGCCTGAAACACCGGAACCGGTAAAGGATGTCCCGGCCTGGGCCCTCCCTTCGGGACGGACGGGATGTCTTGGTTTTCGACGATCATGTTCATGTCCTTGTCGGCAAAGGTCGGCCGGATGGTCCCATCATCAAAGGCGCCGATGCCCGCTGCTGTCGTTGACATTGATCAAGTCTTTCAAGGACACCTGCGGTGGTCGACGATATTCTCGGAGTCCTGTCCGTCTTGGGCTCAACGCCATTGCAGCCGGTTGATGGCGGTGCGTAGGGGCCGTGCCGCCTGATCATAATCGTGCCAGACGGGATTGCCTTGCAGGAGGACAGGTACCGTGCGCAGGGTGAAACGGCCGGCCCCCGTCGGACAGGATGGGGAGACTTGTCGTCCGTCATGCTTCCACCTCGCCCGACGTCGATGAGCATCGCAGTTCATCGCGGCCACATTATGCCGCTGATCGATGACGGCCTTGATCTCCGTCATGTCGCGACGCGCGCAACAAAACTGCACCGAGCCGTTCATCTCCTCCTGACCGGAGGTCGATCATGTCCGGATGTTCACCCTGACCGGCACGCAAGCGGTGGGTATGCTGGCGGCGGCAGCCGGGCGGCCTGTTGGCATGGCCCGTGCCGAGAAGCGCCGCCGGACCGGCATGGCGTCCGGGCTGGTACTGGCGAAGCACGACCTGATACCGGCGGCACAGTTGCCGACCGATCTGCTGGTGTCTTGACCCGCCGGAGGCCGCGTTCCAGCTTCACCGCATCGGCGGTAGCCATGCGCAGATAGAGCCGGGCCTGGGCCCGCCATTTCTCCGGCAGGCGCGGCGTGGGATCCAGGAGGTGGGCGATGGCGATGCGGGCGCGCAATAGCGCCCGGAAACAGCGATAGAAAAGGAACAGCCCGTCGGCCGGATGCTCGCCCAGCCGGATCGCCAGCCGGCGGCGAAGCTGCGCGCCGACCCAATCGGCGCCAAGCCGGCGGCATTCCACGTCCAGGAACGCCAGTTCATCCAGTGGGTCCAGGGTCCGGAGAACGGCGGAGAATTCCAGCCGGTCGATGAAGGTGATCCTGCCGGACAGCCAGATATGTTCGGGCCGCAGATCGCCCTGGGCGTCGACGATCCGGTGCCGCCGCCGTCCCAGAACCCCGGCGTGCAGATACAGGAAGCGTCGCAGGACCCGGATGATCCGCTCCACGGCTCCATGATGCAGGCCGCAATGCCGGTCCAGCAGGATGCGCCGGTTGAAGACCAGGGCCCGTGCCCACGAGGCGGACTGCTGGCCGGGGTGCAGAACGATATGCGGGGCCGCTGCATAGAAGGCCGCCAGCGCCCGGGCGATCCGGTCCACCTCTACCGGTTTCAACCGGTGCGCTGCGATGACCGCCGCCAAGTTGCCGGCTTCCGGCAGCCGCCGCATCACCAGCAGCCAGTCCACGACAAGGCCCTGCCCGCCGATGGACAGTCCCGCCGGCGTGAGGACCAACGGCACCACGCCCAGATAGACATCCGCGGCCGTGCGCCGGTTGACGCGGAACTCCGTGCGGCAGGCCGTCGCCCGGCGATCGATGGTGGAATAATCGAGATAGGAGAAGCGTACCGGCTTCTTCAGCTTGTACACCAGATTGCCGGCCAGGAAGACCCAGGCCATGTGGGTTTCCAGCGCCTCGACGGTGGTGACGCCGGACGGGTAGCTGCCGGGGCGGCGTAGAAAGCCGACCTTGTCCTCAAGGCTGACAGCGGACGGATCGGAAAGGTACGGCCCCTCCATCAAGGATGCGCTCCTTGACGCCGGTCATTGAGACGGCCTCCGCCGGTGGTGCAGCATCGTTCCCCACATTCAGGCTGGAGAACGATATGCTGTTCCACGACCGATCCGACGCCGGGCGCCTGCTGGCGCAGGCGCTGAAATCCTATGAGATCCGGCGGCCGCTCATCCTGGCCTTGCCGCGCGGCGGCGTGCCGGTGGCGGCGGAAGTAGCGGCAGCCCTCAAGGCGCCGCTGGACCTGGCACTGGTCCGCAAGATCGGCCTTCCGGGCCAGCCCGAACTGGTCATGGGTGCCATCATGGATGGCGACCATCCCATCGTGGTGCGCAACGAGGCGGTACTCCGGCAGGCGGGCATCGATGAGGCCACCTTCGCCCGCCACGCCGAGGCCGAACGCATGGAGATCGACCGTCGCCGCCGGCTGTATCTGGGCGGACGGGCGCGCACGGACATCGCGGGACGGGTCGTCGTCGTCATCGATGACGGCCTCGCCACCGGTGCCACGGCCAAGGCCGCCTTGCGGGCCTTGAGGCTGCTCCACCCGGCCGAACTTGTCCTGGCCGTTCCCGTCGCCCCCCGCGGAGCGATAGCCGAACTGACAGCGGAGGCGGACAAGCTTGTCTGCCTGGAGCAGCCGCCGGTGTTCGCGGCCGTGGGCGCCTTCTATGAGGATTTTCATCAGGTCGGTGACACCGAAGTAGTGGCCATCCTCAATCGCTTTCCCGCCAATGGGGCTTGAGAGGGGAAGCGGACCCGTCACAGATGTCCCTCTTCGAACGGCAGGCAGGAGAGGCCGAACCGCGCCATTCCCTCCTCCAGGTAATCCGCCAGCAGCGGCATGCCCAGCAGGTAGGAGGCCGTCCGGTTGTTGTGCGCCCGGGCCGCTTCGGCCCGCAACTCTTTCCAGTCGGCCAGGTCGCCATCCCCCCGCCCCAGCCAGGCCAGCGCGACAAGATCGACCTGCTCGTCCTCGTTCAAGGACTGGATGCAGGCAGTGAGTTCGGTGCGCACCGGATCGTCGCGATGGTCCTCCAGCACGGCGCGCATCCCGTCGTCGCTGGCATTGGAACCGGGATCGGGGTCGGTGACGGCATCCTTCACATCATATTGACGCGCCTTGACGACGATGAAGCAGATCTTCTGCGGCGAGATCGACAGGCTGGGTGGCTGCGGCGCCATCGCTGTTTCCTCCGGAGGGGCAGGCTCCAGCCCATCCGGAACCGCTGCTGCCATAATCGCATCGGGAAACGCAGCCGCATTGCGCAAGATCAAGCCGCCCCCATGATAAGGGGCGGCGATGGCCGCAGGGATGTTGACCGCCGTCATGGAATGACACCGCCGCTTCATGAAAATGGCGATGTCCTTTTTCCACAAGCGGAGGTTTGTCATGGAAGCGGATCGCAAGATTCAACAGGATGTGATCGCGGAACTCGACTTCGACCCCAGCCTCGATGCCAGCCATATCGGTGTGGCCGCCTATGATGGCGCCGTCACGTTGACGGGGCATGTCGCCAGCTTTGCGGAGAAACTGGCCGCCGAGCAGGCCGCCTTCCGCGTGCGCGGCGTCCGGGCCGTGGCGCAGGAACTGGAAGTCCACCTGCCCAGTGACCGCAAGACCGCCGATGACGAGGTCGCGGAGCGGGTCGCGCGTATCCTGAAATGGGATATCGCCGTCCCGGACGACAAGATCCACGCCCGGATCGAAAACGGCATCGTCACCCTGACGGGCGAGGTCGCCTGGCAATACCAGCGGCGTGCCGCCGAAAATGCCGTGCAACGGCTGAGCGGCATCATCGATGTCATTAACCACATCAGGGTACGGCCGCTGGTCAATGTCGGCGATGTGCGCGTCCGGATCGAGGATGCGCTGCGCCGCCGGGCCGAACTGGATTCCGCGCGCATCCAGGTGGAGGCGACGAACGGCACGGTGACGCTGGAAGGCTATGTGCACGACCTTGGTGAGATCGAGGCGGCAAGCCGGGCCGCCTGGTCGGCCACCGGCGTCAACGCCGTGGTCAATCATCTGAAGATCCTATGAAATGGCGCCGGCCAGCGGAGCGCTCCGCTGGCCGGCATCTTTCCATGCGGCTTCGGTTCTGCCGCCTGCGTGGCTGCCATCATGGCCAGGCGGGCCTTCCTGTCCAAGGCAAGGCCGTACGGCCGGGCCACCCGGCCGGGTCAGGCGTTCGCGTTTCTGGTGGCATCGCCATCCTGCACCCCCGAATTCCAGAAGGGGCTGGTGATGGCGGCGAAATCGGATTCGAGGCGTTTCCTCTCTTCCTCCAGCCACGCACTCTGGATGTCCAGGGCGGCGCGGAGGTCGTTGCAGCCGTTGAGCTTTTTCAGGGCCTGCAGGGTCGATTCCGCGCCTTCATGCCGACGCTCCATCCAGCCGTTGGTAGCCGGCAGGGCGGCCCGCAACATGTCCAATTGCCATTTCATCCACATCTCCACGGGCCATGTCGCCCATGCGAGAGCTTGCCCGTCGAACCCGTTCGAAACGGGCAGCGCCCCCGGGCCACCCTTGACGGCGGAAGTCTTGCCAGTGTGCTTTTCCATGATTTCCTCCTGATCCCTTGCGTGGTGGGCCAACCGGCCGTCCGCAGCCCATGGCGCTGCTCCGGCCCGTGCCCGGTACATTCTCCAGGACGATAACGGGGAAGTACGGATACGCCTTTGATCGTGGTCAACAAGGGGTGGGTTTCCATCGAAAACCCGGTTGGTCAAAAGACTGCACCATCCGGCCAGACATTGTGTCGATGCCGTTGACCGGCATCAATGCCGGCCCCGCCTTCCTGTTCTGAGATTGAGTCCGCCAGCGGCCGATGCCGACATCGTCCAGGTCGGCACCATGGTGGCCGAGGCCGTCGCCAAGGTCGGCCGGGAAGGTGCGGTGACCATCGATCCGGCTAAGGTCATCCGGCTGGCGCTGCAGGATGCCGCCTCGGTGGCGGGCCGGCTGCTGACGACGGAGGTGGTCATCGCCGAACGTCGCGAGACCGGCAGGCGCGCCCGCGACGGATTACCCCATGGAATGAACGGTTGAAAGGAAACGGACCATGAGCAAGCTCAACCTTTGGGCCCTGGTGATGGACGGGGCGCACGCGCTGTTCTTCGCGCGCGACAGCCTGCTGGAGCCCTGGCAGCCCCTGTCGTCCATCGATCAAGAAATCCCTCCCGAAAGGGAACTGGCCAGGGAGCCTGGCCGCAGCTTCGAGAGCGTGGGTGGCGCCCGCCACCGGATGGGCGATGACGGCAGTGAGCGTCGGGCGTTGAAGCGGCATCTGGCCGAGCGCGCCGTGGAGCGGCTGGAGCAGGGCCGCCGCGCCGGTGCCTTCGAGCAGTTGCTGGTGGTGGCACCGCCGGCCGTGCTGGGCGACCTTCGCCAGTTGATGGGGCCGCAACTGACGGCCTGCGTCCGGGCGGAGAATGCGCTCGACCTGACGGGACTGCCGCAGCATGAGTTGCTGGCGCGGCTGGACGGAATGCTGGCCGCGTCGGCGGGCGTGTCATGACGCGCCGGCAGCCGTCCGGGGATCCGCTGTTCAATGATCGCGGCGAACTGAGCGGGCGCTGGCATCTGGCCATCGCCCGCCGTCTCGACGCCGGCGGCTGCGCGGACCTGCCCTCGCGGTGCCGGCTTCTCGCTGGTCTCATCAATGTCGATGACATGGCGGTCTGGGCCATGATCATGTGGAACACGCCGGCCAGCACCGACATGGCCGACAATCTCCGCGGATGGGTGCGGGCCGGCATGCCGCTTTGCGCCGGCAGGAACCATCCGGTATCCTAAGGGGAACCGGCCTCGTCATGCAGGATGGGGATGGGCAGCCCCGCCCTGGATGCCATGACCTCGTCCACCAGGTCCCAGTCGATGCGCCGGTACTCCGGACCGGCAGCGTCGGCGATCATCGAATAGAGACCCGGCACGGTTTCCGGCTCGAAAACGCCCGCCTGCTCGACTTGATCGGCCTGATGCCGGCTGGGATGGGCTTCCAGATAGAGCTGGTCATCCACCCAGCCGACTTTGACCGGCTGGTCGATGATGCTCACGGCGGTGCCGACAGGCACCTGGGGGTAGAGCCGGGCGATATCCTCCGGATAGAGGCGGATACAGCCATGGCTGACCCGGCGGCCGACACCGTCGGGCTTGTTGGTGCCATGGATGGCGTAGGCCGGCCAGGAAAGGTCCAGCGCGAATGCACCCAGCGGGTTGTCCGGGCCGGGGCCGATGGCGGCGGGCAGGTCCGGCCGTTCCCCGCGCACGGTGGGTGGCGGCACCCATACCGGGTCCACTCGCTTGCCCCGCACGCGGCCTTCCCCCATCGGTTGCGGATAGGGATCGGCGGCAATGCCGATGGGCATGCTGAACGGTTCTCCCCGGCGTGGGAAATAATAGAGACGGAAATCACCCAGATTGATCACCAGCCCCATCCGGGGGGCCGCCGGTATCAGGTGCCCGGTGGGCAGGATCACCAGCGCGCCGGGACCGGGCCGCCAAGGGTCGAGGTCGGGATTGGCCGCGCGCAGTTCGACATAGCCAAGGTCGAAGCTGCGGGCGATGTCGAGCAGGCTCTCATCGCCCGCCACCCGATAAGCGGCCGTGTCCCCGATCATTCCATCGGCGGCCGCCGGCGGGGTCGCGGACGGCACCTGGAGCAGTATCCACAGCCCCGCCAGGATTCTACCCGCAGCGTTCACTTCCGCAGATTGCGATTGAATATCTTCTCGACCTTGTCAGCGGCGGCACCAGCCTTGGCCGCCGCGTCCTGTGCGGCCGTCGCGGCATCCCGGGCCGCCATGGCTGCGTCGGTCGCCGCGGCCGATGCCTTGTCGGCCGATGCCTTGGCCGCGAGGGCCGTTGCCTGTGCCTGCACGGCCGTGGCCTGCGCCCGGTCGGCCGTGGCATTGATGCTGTTCAACAGTGCCTGATCCTTGTCGTTCAGCGACTGCGTGCAGCCGCCCAGCAAACCCACTGACAGGATGGCGATCGAAAGGGCCTTCAGCATGGATTGTCTCCTTGAGGGAGGGGCCGCTGCCTTTGCTGCGGTCCCGATACCTGAACCGGCGGCTGCCGGTTGCGCATGGCAGGACGGCCAGAAATCGCGGAGAGCGAAAAGCGACCGTCCCTGGAAATATCCCGTAGACGCCGACCGGTGGCCTTGACGCCGGTCAAGACGCGCGATTTCAGGCATTCCCGTCGCTGTCGGTCGATCCCGTGGACGGGCCGGCCAGGCGGTCAGGGAGGGTCTGCGACATCACCTGTCGAATTTTCTCGGGCAGCTTCCTTTCTGAAAACCCGGCAAGGGTCAGGGTGAACGCGTCCCCGATCCGCGCCCGCAGCATCGCTGGTGCCTCCTGCCGCATCAGGTCGAGGATGTGTTGCGCGGCGAAGACGTGCAGGCGGATGAAATCGCCGGCCATGCGGTGCGATTCGAGCAATGCCACCACTTGTCCGATGAACACACGCTCGTCGTCCTGCAAAGGATGGGCGTGATGCCCGCCGGCCGGCGACCGGCGGGGTGCCGGCCGATGCTCCGGACCGCCGGCCATCATGGCGCGCAGCCTTTTGCCCGGGGCCCGCATCACCAGTTCCGGTTCCACCGCTTCGCCCGGCTCCGGCAGCGAGCGCAGGATGCGGGCACGCGTCGCGGTGACCACAAGGAACCAATCCACATTGTTCTGCATGCTGTCATATCCTCCAGGCGGAGAAAATCCTGCGGAGAACAGTCATAGCAACAGGAAGAGCGGACGGTTCATTTCGATAGCAGGACCGGAATTTCCGCCTTTTCCAACAGCATGGAGGTCACGGCGCCGATGACGAAATCGAACATCCGCGAATGGCCGAACGCGCCCGTGGCCAGCAGATCCGCCCCCTGTTCGAAGGCCGTCCGCAGCAAGATCTCGCCCGCTGTCCCGGAATCCCCGTAGCGGTCCAGCAGGTTGACCTGGAATCCGCGACGATTGAGACTGGCAGCAAGGTCCTGGCGGAAATCCAGGACCATCGGCTCGGGCCGCCCGCTGCCGACCGACAGAAGATCGATCTTCGCACCGGGTTGCAACAGCGCCAGCACGTCATGGGCGGCCCGTGCCGCCTCTCTTGTATTGGCGACACCGATCACCACATGTGTGGCGGCGGCTGCCAGGCAGCGTTTCTCTGGCAGAACCAGTACGGGCCGCCCCGATTGGCGGATCGCTGTTTCCTGGAACCGGGCGCCTTCGCGCAGCCAGCCATCCCGGTCGCTGCGGGCCAGAAGCACGATATCTGCCGCCCGGATGCCGTCCAGCAGATACTCCTCGGCCTCGATCCCGCCCCCCCTCTGCGCCCTGAATTCCGCCGAGATCCCTTCAGCTTTCGCCGCGGTATCGAAGATGTTGTAGATTTCCTCGACCTCCTTCCGCTGCCATTCGGTGAATCCGGCGATCGCGGGGGCGGCTTCGCCGGGATAGGGTGTGATCGGCTGCGTTGCGTGGATACCGGTCAGGTGGGCATCGAATTCACGGGCCAGCGTGCAAGCGGCGGGCGCCAGCCAGCGTGCCTCCTGCACGGTGAACATCCCGACGGCAAAGGTTTTATCCGGCATTTGGACCTCCATGGTTTCAAGGCAGTCTGCCCCCTGGCCACGGATGCGCATTGATTGCCGTCAATACCCGATGGAAATGCCCGATCACGGGCAGGATCACCGAAAGCCGGACACCCGATCCGGAACGACAAGTTCCTGGCCGGCGGCCCGGGCCAGCCCCGGCAGGTCGATGATCAGGAACGTATCATTGTCGCCCATCCTGATCAGCCGGTCGCGGGCCAGCCGGTGCAGGGCCCGGCTCAATGACTCGGGCCGGATGCCAAGGCAATGGGACAGGGCGGTCCGCCGGACCGGCAGATGCACTTCAATCGGGCCGGGGCTCCTGCCGTTCGGCGGCGGGAGCTTGCGCCGCATGAGAAACAGCAGGAAGGAGGCGACCCGCTCGATGACCTTTTTCCCGTTCAGCAAAAGCACCCATTCGCGTGCCGCGTCCAGTTCGTCCAGTATGGAGACGAGAAATATGCGCTCGACTTCCGGTGTCTCGGCCAGGATGGCCTCGAACGGTTCGCGTTCAAAACAGAGCAGGGTCACATCTGTCAGCGCCTCGATCCGGAAGCCGACCGGCCCGTTGAACAAACGACCATACATGTCGTTCGCCATCAGCAGGCCGATGATGTGCTTCCTGCCATCCGGCAGGGACTTCACCATGCCGAGCGTGCCGGAGAGCACATATCCGAGTTCCCTGTTCTCGGTGCCTTCCTCGACGACCACATGGCCCTTCGGCAGCGTTTTGACCTCGACACATTGCGCGATCCGTTCCCGGGCCATTGATGCCAGCGCCTCGAACATAGCCACAACATGCGGATGCCCTTGCGGGATCAAGGAGAGAATCTCGCCGAACGAAGGATGCCTCATAGTCGCCTCTCTCGATCTGCGCTGCTGTCATGTCCCCGGGATGCTTCTCCCGGCTCTGCCGGAACGACGTCGTAAGTGCGCGTTGATCCCGGTCAATGTGTGCAACCGCAAAATCAACGAAACTCGGTCCGCCGACATACCTGAATAGGTGGGGATGGGGATGATGCACGGACCGCATGCTTCACCGGGTTGCCTGAAAACCCCAACGAACCCAGTGCCATATGACCAGGGTGAGACTATACCGGCATCCTGTTACACATGTAGTGCGCGTGTCACGGGGTTTTGCAACGCATTGACCGGAAGTACACATGCCAGACTGGCCAATCGTCAGTCCTGGCTCGAATTGCCGGCGAATCAATTCCTTTCATGCGAAAATCCGTCGGGAACATATGCCGGTGTCCTGGTCCGCGGCTATCTGCGGGTCGTTCACTATACCGAGGATGGCGGCAGGCAAATTGTCGATTTGAGATGCCCCGGCGAGTTCATCGGTTTCAGAGGACTCAATTCCGATCTTCTCACCCTGGAAACCGCCACGAAAGTGCGCATCTGCCGCTTCGACGACAATGAATACAATCGGATAATTTCGACCCGCCCGGAATTCCGTCGGTTTATCTATGCACAGGTCAAATCGGAGATCGACAGGCTGCGTTATTTTACATGGTCGCTTGGCGCCCTTGATCCCAAAGCGCGGCTGGCGGTCTTCTTCTTCATGGCTGTGAGCTTCATGCCATGGCGGCCATTGCCGAACGGCGGCGGCATTCTGACCCTGGAGCTTCCCCGAGCCGATATTGCGGACTTGCTGGGCACCACCATTGAATCGATCAGCCGGATCACGCAGAAGATGGCCCGGGACGGGCTTATCCGCATTCACGATCCGAAACATCTCGAAATTCCCGACCCGGGAATGCTGGCGCAGCTTGGCGGCCTTTCGGACGATGAAGCGATCGGAAAATTCGGCGCGTTCCACAGCGCTTCGTGCCGCCTTGATGACGACGGTCAATGAAGGCGCCACATCCGGGCCTATCTTCAGGAAACCGACAAGCAGGGGACGACCATGCTGCGCCCACCGCAGCCGCTGCGCCCCCAGCCTTCCCTTGCGCGCCGGACGAACCATCGGGGGATATTGCTGCCGGAATCGGCCGTCCCCCGATGGTTCCGCAACCATCGGAGAAACCCATGAACGACAAAGCCTCTACCGCAATTGACGTCAAGCGCGAAATCCGCCCGCCCGCGCCCCACGACCTGTTCGGGACGCTGCGGCAGGAAATCGACCGCCTTTTCGATGATTTCTCCTGGCCGACTTTCGGCTGGCCGGCACACCGTCAGGCGGTGCGTTCGGAACCCGCCCGCGAATGGGCGCCCTTCTTTTCGGCTTCGCCGGCAGCGGATTTCATCGAGCGCGACGGCGCTTATGAGCTGTCGGTGGACCTGCCGGGCCTGGACGTGAAGGATATCGAGGTCCGCATGACCGACGGTATTCTCACGGTCAAGGGCGAAAAGACCCTGGAGAAGGACGAGGAGCAGGGCGACTACCGCCTGCGGGAGCGCTCCTACGGCTCGATGCAGCGCTCCATCGCCTTGCCCGTGGGGGTGGATGTGGACAAGGTGGCGGCGACCTATGAGAACGGTGTCCTGAAGGTCGCCTTGCCGAAGACGAAGGAAGCCCGAGAGAAGGAGCGCACGATTGAGGTGAAGGCCGCGTAACCTCGACGCGTGCCAGCTCGATTGTGCGGCATGTATCTCCCCAGACCGGAGACGGTCAGCTTCATCAGCCACGATCAGCGGGCTCGATGGAGCTGGCCGGCGGTTACGTTCATGGCGCTCCCACGGCGTGAAGCTTCTGCTCAAGCCGACGATGAGGAGCACGGCGATCAATTCCATCGCCGACAATGGCATGAAGCCGAAGAGCCCGTTCGCGGGGCCGAGCGCTGCGATGGCAGCGGCACCCTCCTGACGGACCATTGCCCCCTGCCGGGATTACAGTTCCAAATTTATTCTAAGATGAGTGAGCCTTGCTTCCCTGCCCTCTCCTGATGAGACCGTCCGTCGTGATTCCATGATAACAAGGTGAACCCTCCATCAACCCCTATCATGTTATGTCCGCTTCCAGTTGCTATCATCACGTCTTTAAACAACCACAATGAGGCGCAAAGCCGCCCCTGCAACCAGCTGCTGACATTCCACCTATCCTATGCCATAATTTTTCCATCAACAGCACCACCATGCCTTCACCCCAGGCGCGACCGTTCCGCGTCCGGAAAACCAAGTGCGCATTCGGAGCCGGCTAACCCACCGCTCTGAAACACACCCCTGTTTCATGTTGCATCTGGTTGCATCCGCAGCCTGCATTCGGAGTGGCCCTCGCCAGCACTCTGAAACACCCCCCGTTTTATGTTGCATCTGGTTGCACGGGACGGCGTCCGTTCAGGGTGCTTGAACCGGCTCCTCCGAATTCGCGGTGGCCGGATGGGGTGCGAACCGGAAATCCGCGTCCGCCCGCCCGCAGCAACGGCCGGGAGGGTTCCGGGGGCGTTCGCGCCGCGGGGCATTCCTTCACACCCCCTCAGCCCCCGAACCGGGCCGGCGACACTGAGGGTAGCCAACCGGCGACGTCGAAACCGGGATCGGTGCCGGTGATCAGCGCTGCCGTCAGGGCGGCCGCTGCCGGTGCCGTCTGGATGCCGAAGCCGCCCTGCCCGGCCAGCCAAAACAGGCCCGGCACCAGGGGGTCGAAGCCGATCACGGGCTGTTCGTCGGGCGCGAAGGTGCGCAGGCCGGCCCAGGTGCGCTGGACGCGGGTGACCGTCCGGCCGGTGACATTCTGGAAATGGTCGGCGGCGATGGCGATCTCCAGGTCATCGGCATAGGCATCCGATGGCGGCACCGGTTCCGCCTCGGCCGGGGACAGCATCAGCTTGCCGCCCTCCGGCTTGACATAGAACCGGCCCGCCATGTCCGCGACCATGGGCCAGTGTTTGACGTCCAGGCCCGCCGGCCCGTCGATGATGGCGGCACTGCGCCGCTTGGGCACCAGGCCGGGATCGGTGGCGCCGAGCAGCCCGGCCACCGGGCCGGCCCAGGCCCCGGTGGCATTGACGATGATTGGCGCCTGGAACGTGCCGGCCGGCGTATCGACCTGCCACACAGTGCCCAGGCGGCGCGCGGTGCGGACGGCCGCACTGGTGAACAGCCGCCCGCCCTGGCGGCGCAACTGCCGCAGATAGGCGGACTGCATGCCGTGGACATCCATATCCTGGGCCGTCGGTTCGTGATAGGCCCCGCACATACGCTCCGGCTTCAGAATCGGCAGCAGGGCCGTCACCGCGTCCGGCATCAGTCGCGGCAGATAATCCAGTTCGGCAAAGGCCGCCGGCGCCGGATCATCGAAGGTGACGTAAAGCAGGCCGCGCGGGCTCAACAGCCCTAAATCCACGCCGGGCACGGTGCCGCGCGCGAACAGGACACGGCTTTGCGCCGTCAGGGCGCGGATGGGGCCGGTGCCATAGCTGTCCACGAAGATCGCGGCCGACCGCCCGGTGGCGTGATATCCGGGATGCTCCTCCTGCTCCAGCACGATGGTGTCGCCATGGGCGGACAGCACGGCGGCGGCCGACAGGCCGGCCATGCCGGCACCGATGACCAGGAAATCGCAGGTGAATTGGCTCATGATGGTCGCATGCCCTTGGCAAGGGGGTGGAACCGTCCCGGCGTGGTGCAGGAGCGGCTTGACAAAAGGGTTATTTAAATATGATCTCATACTCAGTTTTTTGAACCACACAAGCCCCTTCCAACAAGGGGGGCAGCCCGAAGGCGAAGACAAATGACGATCAAACCATTCCTGCCCGCCGTTCCCCCCCTGTCGCGCCGCGCCCTGCTGGGCATGACGGGGGCGGCGGCCCTGGCCGGCGCCGTCCCAGCGACGGCGGCCAACGGCACTGCCATCGACATGTCGGCCGCCATCGACGCCATCATTGAAGACGCCATGCGCAAGGGCGGCTTTCCCGCCATGGTCGTGGCCGTGGAAAAGGCCGGACAGGTGGTCTATCGCCGCGCCTTCGGGCTGGCCGATATTGAGAACGGCGTGGCGGCGACGCCGGATCACGTCTTTCCCATCGGGTCGGTGACCAAGACCATGACGGGGCTGGCCCTGATGCAGCTGGTCGCCGCCGGCAAGGTGAGGCTGGACGATCCGGTCGGCCGGTATGTAGACGGGCTGCCGCCGCCCGTGGCCGGGCTGGCCCTGCGGCATCTGGCCGACCATACGTCAGGCCTGGTCGGCTATCTGGACGTGCCGGGCTTCCCGCGCGACAGCCAGAAGCCCTTCACGCGCGAGGAGGTGGTGGCCGCCTTCAAGGATCTGCCCCTGCAATTCACGCCGGGCACGCGCTGGAGCTACACCAATTCCGGCATCTACCTGCTGGGGCTGGTGATCGAGAAGGCATCGGGCCTGCCGTATGAGGAATATCTGGCCCGGAACATTTTCACGCCGTTCGGCATGGCGCACAGTTCCATGGCAGGCTGGGGCACGGTGATCAAGGGCCGCGCCCATGGCTATATGCCGGGGCGCGGCGGGCTGCGCAATGCCCCGCGCCACGACCCGCTGCTGCCGTTTGCAGCCGGTGCGGTGCTGTCGACCGTCGATGACATGCTGCGCTATCGGCGCGGGGTGTTCGGCGACGGGCCGACCAGCGGCCAAGTGCGTGACCTGATCTTGCAGCGCGAACGGCTGTCCAGCGGCACCCTGCTGCCCTATTCCATGGGCTGCCTGGCCGTCACGGATTTCGAAGGCCACCGCAAGCTGGGCCATCCCGGCGACATTTTCGGCTTTTCCTCACAATATGCCTATTATCCCGACGATGACGTGACCATCATCGTCCAGTCCAACCTGCAGGGCGGCCCGCTTTCCATCGTGTCGGTGGAACAGAAGCTGGCGCGCGCCGTGCTGGGCCTGGCCCAGCCCGTCGCCATCGACAAACCGCTGACGGAACGGGAGGCCGCACGCTTCAACGGCCGGTATGAAGTGGGCGAGTTGCGCTTCGCGGTGGACCAGTTGCGCTTCTTCTTCCGCGACGGCACCCTTTACGCGGTGTTCGGCGCCAAGGCCGGGGACGAGGAAGGATTGCCCCTGCGCTACCAGGGCGGCGATCTGTTCGTGTCGGCCCTGGATGACGAGCACCGCTTCCGCTTCCAGGGCAAGGGTGCCGGGCGGCAGGTGCTGATGTCCTATTACGGCAGCGTGTTCACGGCGTCGGTGGTGTAAAGGGGTGGGCGCGGCAGGCTATTGCGACCGGCCGCGCCCCGTCACCGGCCAGATATCGACCAGCCTATCCCCGCGCACGACATGCAGATGGTCATAGAGATTGACCGTCGGGTCGCAATGCGGGGTCATGCAGGTCAGCACGGCGCCGATGGGCAGGTGGTCGCTCGCCTGCGCAAACGTCACCCGCCCCTGTTCATCGCCGAAGAAGGCGTAGCGGGCGCCTTCGGGCGCACCCTCCACAATGCGCGGCGCCCCGGCTTCCGTTGCAAACGCCTTGCAACCGGCGTCGGTCGTGCACTGCCCCCGGATATTGGCGCTGACCACGCTGGTCTGCACGAACAGAGCGGTCTGGAACGGCACAGGCTCGTCCTTGTCCGTCCAGATATCGGCATATTCGCGGTCCATGAAGATGTAGGAACCGACCTGAAGCTCCGTCAAAACCTGGAAGGACGGGTCGAGGTCGAAGCTGCCGGTGCCGCCGCCCGTGACGATGCCCGGCGCCAGCCCCGCCGCCGTCAACGCCGCGCACAGCTCACCCGTCAGGCCCAGCGCCTCGGCCAGCACCTGCCGCCGCGCCGCCCGCCCGGACACATGCATGGCATGGCCGGCATAGGCCTGCACGCCGCGGAAGGTGAGCGACGGTGCCGCCGCGATACACCGGGCCAGATCCAGGCCGGCCGCGATAGAGGTGACGCCCGTCCGGTTCAGCCCGACATCCAGATCGACCAGCACGCCCAGAGACAGGCCGGCCCCGGCCGCGGCATTGGCCAGGGCCGTGACATTGTCGGGATGGTCGGCGACGACCATCGTCTCCGGCGCCCGGCGCAACAGCGCTATCAGCCGGGCGATCCCCTGCCCCTTCACCACGGGCGAGGTCAGCAGCAGGCCGCCGATCCCGTGATCAGCCAGGGCCTCGGCCTCCCCCAGCTTGGCGCAGCATTGGCCAATGGCACCCGCCGCCAATTGCCGCCGCGCGATTTCGGCACTTTTGTGGGTCTTGGCGTGCGGGCGCAGCGCCACGCCCTCCCGACGGGCCGCCACGGCCATGGTCTGGAGATTGGCCTCGAACCTGTCCAGGTCCAGCACCAGGGCCGGCGTGTTGAGCCGCCGCCGCGATCCTGGCTGCCCGATCAGCCCGGCATTGACGGGACCGCTCATGGCGCGGTCGCCAGGCGGGCAAAGGCCAGGAACATCAGGAAGCGCGACACGGCCAAGATGTCGATGGCGTGATAGCGGATGGCATAGGCACCGCGCCGTTCCACCTCCGGCAGGTAAGACAACCATTCGGCCACGAACCGGGTGCGCAAGGCGATGTCCAGCTCAATGGGACCGTCGATGTGATATGGCTGGACCGCCCCCACCAGGGCCACCGCGTCAGCCGTCGCGGCGCGTAGGCGCGACAGGGCCACGGGCAGCGACGGGTTCAGCGCCGAATAGCTGCCATAGGCCTGCTTCAGCACGGCTCCGGCCAGGGGATCGCCCAACTGGGCCCGCATTTCCGCCACCCCGACATCGTCGCTGGCCACCATCAGCACCGGCACGCCATGGGCGCCGGCCAGGGCGGCGCTGATCACCGCCTCGCTGGCCACGGCCCCGTTCAGGCGGATCTCATGGATGAATTCGCTACTCATCGTGTGTGACAGCACGCCGTCCGGGTTGCTGCCGCCGGCATGGTAGCCCACCAGGAAGCAGCCATCGAAACGCCCGACCTCGATCCCCTGCATCATGCCCAGCGGCCGGGGCCAGGATCGCACCAGCTGCACATAATCGGGCAGCGCTTCCATGCGGATGTTCTGGCCGTTGCCGTGGCTGTCGCTGACAATCACCTCCGTGGCGCCGGCCGCGTGGGCGGCCTCGCAAACGGCGATGGTGCTCTGTGTCATCCAATCGCGCGCCGCGTCATACTCAAAGCCACCTGGGCGGGTATGTTCCCGGCTGACAACGCCGCAGATGCCCTCGATATCGGCGGAGACATGGAATCTCATGACGGTCCCCGGCCGGATTTCGCGGGCGCCAGCCATTCGGCAAAGCGCGTCACCGCCTCGGGCAGGTCGCCGGGCGGCCCCTGGTCTGGGTGCAGTGCCCGCAGCCAGATCAGGCTGACCGCATCGGCCACGCCATCATCATCCATCCCCAGCCCGGTCAGCAGCTCATGCAGCTCCGGGTCGGGATAGATCACCAGCCGGCGCACCAGCTCATCCATCATGCCGCCCAGGAAATAGGCGGCCAGCATGGCGTTACCCGTTTCCTCCCCGCGCCGCCGGCGCACACCCTCGGCGATGCGGCGGTACCAGGTGCTGTTGGCCGCCTGCGACAGGCGGGAGAATTCCGGCGCCTCGTCCCCCACCTGCAGGATGCAGCGCATCAGGCCGGCATTGGCCCGGCAGACGGCGATCCAGCGGCGGTTGGCCAGCTGGATGGACTGAAACGCCGACCGGCTGCCCCCCTCGCGCGGGGCCTCCAGCTTGAAGAAATTGTTCAGCAGGTCGGTCAGGACCGTCAGGGTCACATCCGTCTTGTCCTTGAAGTAAATATAGAATGACCCCTCGGCGATTTCAGCGATTTCCGTGACATCGGAAACGCGCATCGCATGATAGCCCTTCTTCTCAAGCGCCTTCGCCGTGGCAATCTTGATTCTCTCGCGCGTTCTCTGCCCTTTTTGCTTGGGAGGGTTATCACGATAGGCGGCTTCCAGATATTCTATATAGGATACGGACATATTTTTCTTTGCCGGCGCGCGCCTCGGCAATCCTTCGTGATTGACACCCGAAATAAATGAGGCCAATCTCATAAAAATTCAAGCCATAATGAGACCGTGATGAACGACGCTCCCGCAACTGCCGGGCCCGACTTCCTGACCCCGGGCGCCGAACTGGGTCCTTCAGCCTGGATCACCATCACCCAGGAGATGATTAGCCAGTTCGGCCGGACCACCCTGGACCCCGACCCGATGCATGTCGATCCGGACTGGGCACGGGCCAACGGCCCCTATGGCGGCACCATTTCCTTCGGGTTCCTGACACTGGCGCTGCTGACCCACATGCTGCACGACGCGGCAGGCACAGCACCCCAGGCCGAGCAGCGCCAGGATGGCCATTTTCTGAATTACGGCTTCAACCGCCTGCGCTTCGTGGCGCCGGTGCGCTGTGGCGAGCGGGTGCGGGGTCATTTCAAGGTGACGGAAGCCGGCTATGACAAGCAGGGGCGCTGGCAGACCGTCATGGCCTGCGAGGTGGAGATCGAGGGACAGGAACGACCCGCCCTGGTGGCGGAATGGCTGTCGATGCATCTCGCCCCTGAACAGGATTGACCCCATGCCACCGGCATCCTCCGCCTTGCGGGGCACAGAGATCGGCCTTTACGCCGCGGGTTCGCTGGGCACCGGCATCTTTTCCACCGTGCCCTCCGTCCTGCTGCTGTATTTCTGCACCCAGATCCTGGACATCCCGGCGGGAATCGCCGCCCTACTGGTCTTCGCGCCCAAGGTTCTGGCCCTATTCTGGGACCCGTTCGTGGGCGGATGGTCGGACAGCGCCACAACAAGCTGGGGACGGCGGCGGCCGTTCCTGCTGGTGGGTGCCCTGGGAACGGCGGCGGCCTTCATCGGGCTGTTCTCGCCCCCGGACCTGCCGCCCGCCTGGATGATCGCCTGGGTCGGCGGGGCCTATCTGCTGCTGGTCGCCCTTTACGCCTTCTTCGCCGTGCCCTATGTGGCGCTGCCGGCGGAATTCGTGCCGGGCGCGGATCAACGGGCGCGGCTGGTCGGTTGGCGCATGGCCGTCGTCATGGTCGGCGTGCTGGCCGGCGCCGGGCTGGCCCCGATGCTGGTGGCAATGCTGGGCGGTGGCCGCGCGGGCTATGCCGGTATGGCGCTGTGGATCGGCGGGGCCAGCGCCCTGTTCATGCTGTGCCCACTGCTGTTCCTGCGCGGACGGGACGGACCGGGCCGCAAGGCGGGTGCCCGCGCCAACCCCGGGCTGCCCCCCTTCACCCTGGTCTGGCGCGACCGGCCGTTCCGCCGGCTGCTGGGGTCCTATGTGCTGATGCTGACGGCGGCGTCGCTGCCATCGGCCGCCACGCCCTATTTCATCACGGGGCCGCTGGGCCGGGGTGAGGGGGATATCGGCACGGCGCTGGGCCTGATGCTGGTGGCCGGCAGTCTGGCCGCCCCGCTGCTGGCGCGGGCCGGACGGCGCTGGGGCGACGCGACCATCCTGCGCAGATCGATCCTGGCCTATCTGGGGGCCAGCGTCCTGATCGCCGGCGGTGTCTGGCTTTCCGGCGGTTGGCCGCTAATCCTGGCGGGCTTCGCAATGGCGGGACCGGCGTTCGCGGGCCAGCAGGTCCTGCCCTACACCATGGTCAGCCACCTGATCCATGACCGCGCCAAGCACGGCGAGGCGGAGGAAGGGGCGCTGATGGGCCTGTGGACGGCGGCGGAAAAGCTGGGCCTGGCACTGGCGCCGCTGATCACCGGCCTGCTGCTGTCGCTGGCCGAAGGGGAGATTGCCGGAAGGCTGGCGCCCCTGATCCTGGTTGCCACCTTCCTGTTTGGCGGATGGTCGCTGTTCCTGTTGCGCCCCGGCACGAACGATAACCCCGACCTGACGGGAACCGGAGAGAGATGACCCACCCCCTGCCCCCCTTGTTGCCCCGGATCAGCGATTACGTGATCTGGCAGACCGAACAGCGGCCCGATGCCGTCGCCATGAAACTGAACGGCACCGCCACCACCTATGCCGCCCTGGCCCAACAGGTCGACCGGCTGGCCCGCGCCCTGCTGGCGGCCGGCGTCGCCAAGGGCGACCGGGTCGCCACCTTGCAGCCGCCCAACCCGCAATATCTGGTCGACTTCCTGGCTGCCGCCTCCATCGGCGCCATCTGGGTCGGGCTGAACCCACGCTATCAACTGGACGAGTTGCGCTATGTCGTGGCCGATGCCCAACCGCGTGTCCTGCTGGGGCGGCAACGGATCGGCGACCGGCACTATAACGCCGACTTGACGGCGCTGGCCGCCGGCTGTCCCTCCCTGACGCATCTGGTCCTGCACGATGCCGATGCGCCGCTGGTGGGTGCCGTCACGCTGGAGGCGTTCCTGGCGGCGGGTGCTGCGGTGATGGACACAGCCCTTGCAGCCGCGCGGGCCGGGTGCGGCGGGCGCGATCCCTGCCTGATCGTCTATACATCCGGTTCCACGGGACGGCCAAAGGGGGCACTGCTGCATCATGATGGCCTGGCCCGGTTCAGCCTGGGCCAGAACCGCCTCTGGCCGCTGGACCCGCTGCGCGTCGTCAACTATTTCCCCATCAACCATGTGGGCTGCGTGGCCGACTGCACCCTGCCTTGCCTGATCGCCGGCGGCACGCTGGTGTTCATGGAAAAGTTCGACGCGGGTGAATGCCTGCGCCTGATGGCGTCGGAACGGATCACGCTCTGGGGATCGGTGCCCAGCACCTTCTCCATGCTGCTGGACCATCCCGACTTCGCAGCGACCGACCTGTCATCGGTCCAACTGATCGTCTGGGGCGGGGCTTCCATGGATGGGGCGACCATCGCCCGGCTGGGCGCGGTCCAGCCCCGCATGGCCACCAATTACGGCATGACCGAAACCACCAGTGCCGTCACGGCGCTGGAACCGGTCACCGACCCCGACCTGCTGACCCAATCCGTCGGCCATGCCTTCGAAGGGGTGGAGATCCGGCTGGCCGATGCCGACGACCGGCCCGTGCCCGATGGGGAGCCGGGAGAGGTCCAGGCACGGTCGGCCCTGAACCTTCTGGGCTATTGGCGGCAGCCCGACGCCACCGCAGAAGCTTTCACCCCGGACGGCTTCTTCCGCACCGGCGACTTGGCGGTGCGGCGACCCGACGGGCGCTACCGCATCGTGGGACGCATCAAGGAGATGTACAAATCCGGCGGCTACAATGTCTATCCGCGTGAGGTTGAGGCCGTGCTGCGCGACCATGGGTGCGTGACGGAGGCCGCCATCGTCGCCATTCCGGATCCGGTCTGGCAGGAGGTCGGGCTGGCCTATGTCACCGTTTCCGCAAAGGTGGAGCCGGCGGCGATCCATGCCTTCCTGCGCGACCGGCTGGCCCATTACAAGGCCCCCAAGCGAATCATCGTGCTGGACGACATGCCGCTGCTGCCCATCGGCAAGATCGACAAGACGGCGCTGAAACGCCGCGCCCTGGCCGACCTCGCCCAGGGTTGACCGCGCCGTCAAGAAAGCCTCCGGCCCGCGAAATTGTGCGCCGGAGGCTTTGGTATGCCCGCGCGAAACCAGCCTTCATGTGCCCTCGGCATGGCGAATTAACAAAATTGAGATCATACTCATTTTTTCTTGACTGGTGCCGCGCTTCGGCATTCGATCAGGGCAACGACGCGGATGGAGCAACCATCACCGACCGGCCGGGGGCCGTCGGAGGCGCTGTCGGGAGCTTCACCTTTCTTCCTGGGGGATCACAGATGAACAAGCGAGTGATGCGTGGCATCGGCCTTTCCTGCGCGGCCATTGCCTTCCAGACCGCCCTGCCGGCCATGGCGCAGCAGACGGACGGCGTGGTGCTGGAGGAGATCGTGGTCACGGCCCAGCGCCGGGCCGAAAGCATGCAGGACACCGCCGTCTCGATCAGCGCACTGACGGGCAGCGACCTGAAGGATGCCGGCATCGGCCGGCTGGAGGACGTGTCCAGCGCCCTGCCCAACATCTATATCGGGCCGCGCGACCTGCGCACCACCTCCATCACCATCCGCGGCATCTCCGCCGACCTGAACAATCCCGGCCTGGACCAGAGCGTCGGCGTCTATGTCGACGGGGTCTATATGGGCCGTGCCGCCACCATCAATTCCAACCTGTTCGACCTGGACCGGATTGAGGCGCTGCGCGGGCCGCAGGGCACGCTGTATGGTCGCAACACGGTGGCCGGTGCTGTCAATTTCATCACCCGCAAGCCGACATCCACCCCGCGCACGGCCGGCAGCCTGTCCGTCGGCAATTACAGTGCGGTACGGGCCAACGCCGTTACCTCGGGCGCCTTGACCGATACGCTGTTCGCGTCCATCTCCGCCTCCTTGGACAAGCGTGACGGGCTGGTCGACAATGTCGCCACCGGCACCGACCTGGACAATGTCAATGGCGCCGGCGGGCGCCTGACCCTGGTTTATGATCCGGGCGGGGATTTCGACCTGACGCTGCGGGCCGACGGGTCGCGCGACCGCACCAATGCCGGCGCCTTCGACGTGCTGGCCAACGGCGTCATGGCCGGCACACCGCTGGCCGATGCCGATCCCTATGACCGCCTGGTCAACCAGTCCACCGACACCACGCAGCGGCGCGACGTCTATGGCGCCTCGGCGGAGCTGAACTGGCGGGCCGAAGCCGGCACCCTGACCGCCATCACGGCCGGGCGGGGCTACAAATGGGACAATATGCAGGAGAATGACTACACGATCCTGGACATGCTGGACACGGGCATCAAAGAGAAGCAGAGCCAGTTGTCCCAGGAGGTGCGGTTCGCCAGCGACGCCGCCGACCGGTTCAGCTATGTGATCGGCGCCTTCTATTTCGACCAGCAGCTCGACACCAATTCCAAGGTGCAGGTAGGCACCGATCTCGGCATCTATCCGACCCGCGTGCCTGTTTCGATCTATGCCGATGTCGGCACCCGCAGCTATGCCGCCTTCGGCCGCGCCAGCTATCGTCTGACCGACAGCATCAACATCGCCGCCGGCCTGCGCTACACCTATGAGGAGAAGGACGTCGATTTCCACCAGGATGGCGACCCGTATGGGGCCATTGCCGGCTCCATCGCCCGCCGCCTGATCAAGGGGGACGAGGACAAGATCTCCCCGTCGCTGACTCTGGAATACCGGCCGCAGGACGATCTGCTGACCTATGCCAGCTACAGCCAGGGCTACAAGTCGGGCGGCTTCAACATCTATTCGATCACCGCCACCGACGACGCGGGCTATGATCCGGAAACGGTGGACAATTACGAGATCGGCGTGAAGAGCGAGTTCCTGAACCGGCGCCTGCGCTTCAACGCCTCGGCCTTCTTCATGGATTACCGCGACCTGCAGCAGAACCAGTTGATCACCACGCCGGGCGGCATCTCCCGCTTCCAGACGGCCAACGCCGCCAAGGTGGAAAGCAAGGGTGTGGAACTGGAGCTGACCGCCATCCCCCTGCCGGAGCTGCAGGTGACGGCCAGCTACGGCTATGTCGATGCCACCTTCACCTCCTACCCCAACGCCACGGCGGCGGGCGCGGATTACACGGGCAACCACCTGGCCCTGGCACCGGCCCATACGTTCAGTGCGGCGGCGGAATGGACCCAGCCGCTGACGGGTGAGCTGGAGCTTTATCTGCGCGGCGAGGTCAGCCATCGCAGCCGGATCTATTTCGCGTCGAACAACACATTCGGCGACCCGGCCCTGACCCTGCTGAACGCCCGCCTCGGCATCGGTCCGGAGACGGGTGACTGGCGGGTGACCCTGTGGGGCCGCAACCTGACGAAAGAGACCTACGCCATCAACCGGTTTGAGGGCGCTGTCCTGGCTGGTCAGGTCGTGCATGCCCTGGGCACGCCCCGCACCTATGGGGTGGAGATGTCGTTCCAGTTTTGATCTTCTCCCACCTCCCCCGTTTCTACGGGGGAGGTGGGCAGGGTCCCCAAGCCCTTAGAGACGCTTCACGATATCCCGCGCGATGACTTCCTTCATGATCTCCGACGTACCGCCATAGATGCGTTCGATGCGCGCGTCGACATAGGCACGGGCGATGGGATATTCCATCATATAGCCGTAGCCGCCATGCAACTGGACGCATTCATCCACGATGCGGCCCAGCATTTCCGAATGCCACAGCTTGCCGGCCGCCGCGTCCACCGCGCTCAGCCGTTTTGACAGGCACGCCATCACCAACTGATCGCAGAAGGCCCGCCCGGCCATGATCTGCGCCTGCATTTCCGCCAGCTTGAACCGCGTATTCTGAAAGTCGATGATCCGCTGGCCAAAGGCCCGGCGTTCGGCGGTATAGGCGATGGTTGTGGCCAGGGCGGCCTCTGCCCGGCCCTGGCAGAGCAGGGAGGCGACCAGCCGCTCCTGCGGCAGGCCCTCCATCATATATTTGAAGCCCTTGCCAGCTTCCCCCAGCAGGTTCTCGCCCGGAACGATGACATCGTCGAAGAACAGTTCGGCCGTGTCCTGGGCATGCAGGCCCATCTTGCGCAGGTTGCGCCCGCGGGAGAAGCCGGGCACATCGCCTTCCACGACGATCAGCGAGATGCCATGCGCGCCCTTGCCCGGATCGGTGATGCAGGCGACGATGATGATATCGGCATTGTGCCCGTTGGTGATGAAGGTCTTCTGGCCGCTGATCCGCCAGCCGTCAGCATGGGGCACCGCCACAGTGCGGATGCCCGCCAGGTCGGAGCCGGCACCGGGTTCCGTCATGGCGATGGCGCCGATCTTCTCCCCCGCCGTCATGGCCGGCAGCAGGCGCTGCTTCAGGGCATCGCTGCCGAATTCCGCGATATAGGGCGCAACGATCAGGGAATGCAGCGGAAAACCGGGACCGGTGGCCCCGATCCGCGCCAGTTCCTCGCACACCACCAGATCGAACCGGATATCGGTGCCGGTTCCGCCATATTCCTCCGGCAGCAAGGCGCAAAGCAGGCCCAGCGCCCCCGCCTCGCGCCAGATGGCAGGCGGGACCCGGTGTTCGTCTGCCCAGGCCTCATGGTTAGGCGCCACCCGCTCCTCACAGAAGCGACGGACGGTGGCGCGGAAGCTTTCATGATCCTCGTTGAAAATCGCCATTCGTTCCATGGCCTGTTCCTTGCTTTAAATGGGGGTGGGGGAAGCCCACCGGTCAGGGTCGCGTCCCGAAGGACGGACGGCCGAGCATCTCCGGCAACAGGCGATAGGCATCCTTCACCCAGTCGCACAGCAGCGGCCGCGTCTCGCGCGGGTCAATGATATCCTGCACGCCGAACCGTTCCGCCGTGCGCAGGGGCGAGGCGATGCGGTCGAGCTGCCGTTCGATAGCGGCGATGGCGGCAGCGCGGTCGGGGGCACGGTCGAGTTCGGCACGGAATGCCGCCTCGATCCCACCCTGTTGCGGGATCGATCCCCATCGCGCCGATGGCCAGGCCCAGCTGCGGCCCGCCCGGTGGCGGTTGACGATGCCGGCACCGCCGACGCCGAACACCCGGCGCAGGATCACCTCTGCCTGCGGCACGGTCGCCTGGTAGAGGGCGGTGATGGCCCGTGCGCCGAACCGGATCGTGCCGGCCCGCTCCGCCGCCGATCCGATGGCCATGCCCGCCTGGTCGGTCAGGCTGACGATGGGCAGGTGGAAGGTCTGGCACAGATCGACCAGCCGGGTGACCGCCATGGCGCCCTGCGCCGTCATGGTGGCGCCCTTTTCAGGATCGGTGGCCAGCAAGCCCACCGGATAGCCGTCCAGCCGGGCCAGCGCCGTCAGGGTCGACCCGCCATATCCCGCGAACCGGAACACGGAGCCTTCGTCGAAGATCGCCCGTAATATCGGCTCGATCCTGTAGGTCCGGCGCTCGTTGCGCGGGATCGCGGCCGCCAGTGCCTCCTCCTGCCGCTCGCATGGATCCTGCGGGACCCGACGCGGCGGCAGCTCGAACACGCTGGATGGAAGGTAGGACAGGAAGCACCGGATGGCCTCGAACGCGGCCGCCTCATCCGCCACGATGCGTTCGACCATGCCATTCTCGGCATGGATGGCCACACCGCCCAGCTCCTCCTTCGACAGATCCTCCCGCGTCGCCGATTTCACGATCGGCGGCCCGGCCGTGAAGATCTGCCCGATGCCGGCAACCATGACGGAGAAATGCGACATGGCGAGCCGTGCGGCACCCAGGCCGACGGTCGGCCCCAGGCAGGCGGCGGCGACAGGGATCAGCGACAGGTTCTCCACCACCGCATCCCAGCCGGGATTGACGGGCAGGTAATGGAACCCCTGTTCCAGCGCCATGGTGACACTGCCGCCGCCGCTGGCCCCGTCCAGCAGGCGCACCATCGGCATGCGCATTTCCCCGGCATGGCGCTCGACGAATATCTGCTTCTCGTGGATGGCAGCGTCGCCCGACCCGGCGCGCAGCGTGAAATCATCGACGCCCAGGACCAGCTTGCGCCCGTTGACCCGGATCGTGCCGCCGATGAAATTGGCGGGAAGGATCGACCGGATGTGCCCCTCCGCGTCGTAATCGGTAAACGCGGTCAGCGCACCGATCTCCGAAAAGCTGCCCGGATCGCCGAAGCTTTCGATGCGTTCGCGGGCGGTCAGCTTGCCGGCACCCCGCTGGCGCGCGACCTTGTCGGGCCCGCCCATTGCCTGCGCCATCACCCGGCGGCGGCCGATCTCCGCAATGTCGGGCCGCCAGTCATCCCCCTCGCCCTCAGGCGCCGGCAGGGGTGCTACGCCTTCGCCCTCATCGGGACGCAGCAGGATCAGCGGCGCCCCTTCGACCACCGCCCCCTGCGGGCCGGCCATCACTGCCATGACGGTGCCGGCGCAAGGCGCGGTCAGTGGATGCTCCATCTTCATGGCCTCGACCACCAGCAGCGTCTGCCCCCGCCGCACGCGGTCACCGGGAGCCACCGACAGCAGGATGATCGTGCCGGTCATCGGCGCGCGCAGGGCGACCGCACCATTTTGCGCGACGGGATCGTCGGGAACGGCGGGGACCTGCCCGATATCGGATAGCAGTTCCGCCAGATGCAAGGCGATGAAGCCGGTATCGAACCGTCCGGACAGGAAGGCGCCATGGTCGAGGATGGCGGCGATGAACGGGATATTGGTTTCCACCCCGTCGATGCGAAACTCCCGCAAGGCCTGGCCCACGCCCCGTGCGGCGGCCAGGAAGGAGGGGCCGCGCACGATCAGCTTGGCCAGCAGCGGGTCATAGCGCGTGCTGGTCACGTAATCCCGGCAGCCCATGCCGTCGACGCGCACATTCGGCCCGGACGGCGGCTCATAGGCGTCAAGCCGCCCGGCGCGGGGCACCGCCGTGCCATCGGGCAGCATGGTCTCCAGGTTGATGCGGGCCTGGATGGCCCATCCCCTGACGGCCGGCGGCTCCAGCAGGCCCAGTTCCGCCAGCGACGCGCCGAAGGCGATGCACATCTGTGCCTGCACCAGATCGACCCCGGTGACCTCCTCGCTGACCGTATGCTCCACCTGCAGCCTCGGATTGGCCTCGATGAACCAGAATTCCTCGCCGGCTACCAGGAACTCGAACGTTCCCAGCCCCTGATAGGCGACATTGCGGGCCAGGGTCAGCGAGGCGTCGATCAGGCGCTGGCGAAGACCCGCGTCCAGCAGGGGCGCCGGCGCGATCTCGATCAGTTTCTGGTGCCGCCGCTGGATCGAACAATCGCGCTCCCAAAGATGCCCAACCCGGCCGCTGCCGTCGCCGACCACCTGCACCTCAATATGGCCGGCAGCCGGCAGCAGCCTTTCCACATAGAGATCGCTTCTGCCAAAGGCCTTCAGCGCTTCCGACGCGCAGCGCTCATAGGCGTCGTCCAGGGTGTCGATATCCTGGACGACGCGCATCCCCCTGCCGCCGCCACCGGCCACCGCCTTCAGCATGACCGGCCCGTGGGCCGCCGCGAAGGCCCGCGCCTCGGCAAGCGCGGTCGGCCCGTCGGTTCCGGCGGCCACGGGCACGCCCAGCCGGGCCGCCAGGGCACGCGCGGCGATCTTATCGCCGAAAAGGTCGAGCGTTTCCGACGACGGGCCGATGAAGACCAGCCCCTGGGCGGTGCAGGCCCGCGCAAAGCCCGCATTCTCGCTAAGGAAGCCATAGCCGGGATGGATCGCGGTGCATCCTGTCTGCAACGCGATCTCGATGATCGCCGCCTGGTCGAGATAGGCGGCCGGCCCGCTTTCCCGCAAGGGCCGGCTGTCGTCGGCGTAGCGTCGATGCAGGGCATCCGCCTCGTCCGTCGCGTGGATGGCGACGGTGGCATGGCCCAGCGCCCGGGCGGCGCGCACGATCCTGATGGCGATCTCCCCCCTGTTCGCCACCAATATCCTTTCCATCGGTCTGGACATGTCCATCAGTACAGCACCTCGAACAGGCCGGCGGCACCCATGCCGCCGCCGACGCACATCGTCACCACGACGTGCCGCGCGCCCCTGCGGCGCCCCTCAATCAGGGCATGGCCGACCATCCGGGCGCCGGACATGCCATAGGGGTGGCCGATGGAGATGCCGCCGCCATTGACGTTCAGGATGTCCGGCGGAATACTCAGCCGGTCGGCGCAGTAGAGCACCTGTACCGCGAACGCCTCGTTCAGCTCCCAAAGGCCGATATCCGAGACTTTCAGGCCGTGCCGCCCCAACAGCTTGGGCACGGCGAAGACCGGCCCGATGCCCATTTCGTCCGGTTCCGTGCCGGCCACCGCCATGCCCAGATAGCAGCCCAGCGGCCGCAGCCCCCGCCGCTCGGCAAGGCCATGGTCCATGATGACGCAGGCCGAGGCGCCGTCGGAAAGCTGGCTGGCATTGCCGGCCGTGACGGTCCCGTCGGGTCCCATGGCCGGCTTCAGGGCGGCCAACCCTGCAAGGCTGGTCTCAGGGCGATTGCCCTCGTCCCGGGTCATGCGCTGTTCACGCAGGATCATCTGGCCGGTCGCCTTGTCGGCAACCGCCATGCGGGCCGTCACCGGCACGATCTCGTCATCGAATGCCCCCGCCGCCTGCGCCCTTGCTGTGCGCTGCTGCGACAGCAGGGCATACTCGTCCATCCGATCCCGGCCGATACCATATCGCCTTGCGACGATCTCGGCGGTTTCCAGCATCGGCATATAGGCGGTGGGCACCATCGCCAGCAGTTCCGCATCGGGGTCGCCGCGCATGGCGGGCGTCTGTACCAGGGAGATGGATTCCACCCCCGCCGCCACGCAGATATCCATCTCGTCAACAATCACCTGCTTGGCGGCGGTGGCGACCGCCATCAATCCAGACGCGCATTGGCGGTCGATGGACTGTCCCGCGACCGACACCGGCAGACCGGCGCGCAAGGAAGCGTTACGGCCAATCGCCACCTGCGACCCTTGCTGCAGCGCGGCACCGACCACCACGTCGTCGATCTCGGCCGGCGCCACCCCCGCCCGCTCCACGGCCGCGCGGATCGCATGGGCAGCCAGGGTCGGCGCCGGCGTGGCGTTGAAACATCCCTTGAAGGCACGGCCAATTGGCGTGCGCGCCGTGGAGACGATCACGGCTTCGCGCTTGCTCATATTTTCTCCATTGAAACGAGGTGGAACGCCCCGCCTTGTCTGCGTCAGAAGGCGACTTTCAGTTCCAACCCATATGTGGCCGGCGCGCCCAGCGTGATCAGCTTCTGCCCGTTCAGCGTGTTGTCATAGAGATCGAACAGGCGGGTCATGTAGGTCCTGTCGAAGACGTTCTTGCCATAGAGTGCCACCCGCCAGCGATCCTCCTCAGAGGCGAGAGCCAGGCGAAGATTGACCAGTCCATAGGCCCCCACCCGCCCGTCCGGATCGTTGTTGGTGGTCAGATAGGTGCGACCCCGCAGCTGATATTCCGCCTGCAAGGACAGCAGGCCCAGCGGCGTCGGCACGGTGTAATCGCCCTCGATCAAACCGGTATAGTTGGGCGCGAAGGGAATATGGTCCAGCGGCCTGCCATTGGGCAGGCTGCCCTGGTCATAGGCGGCGTCCTGGACCGACAGGTTGGCACTCAGGCGCAGTTGCGCGTTGACGCGGGCCTGCGCCTCCACCTCAATGCCACGGCTATGCGCCTTGCCGGCATTGAGGATGATGGGGTTGTAGAAGGTGGTCGCCGGGTTCTGCGCGGTGATCTGGATCTTGTCCCACTCCATCGCGAACAGCGCGACATTGACCGCCAGGCGCCGGTCGAACATCTCCGCCTTCACCCCCGCCTCATAGTTCCACAGCGTCTCCGGCCCGAAGGCGATGCCGTTGGCGTCGCCCAGCGCGTCATTGAAGCCACCGCTCTTGAAGCCCTTGGCGGCACTCACATAGGTCATCACCGCCGGATTTATCCGGAACCGGACATTGGCATTTGGTGTGAAACGGCCCCACTCATCCTTGGCCTTGATCGCCGTGGAGCCGCCCAATATCTGGTAGGGATCGACTTGGGCGTAATCGATGCGCTTCTTGTCATGGGTGTAGCGGCCGCCCAAGGTGACGTCGACGCGGCTGTCATCGGACCAGGTGGCGCTGGCGAAGGCCGCCTTGCTGACCGTGGTCATCCGGCCCGTCGAACCGATGACCAGGCCATCCATCGCCGGCACACCGAACAGATCGGCCGTGGCCGAGCCCAACTCGATGAAGCTCTGATTGTCGGCCTTCTGATGGAAATAATAGAGGCCGGTCAGCCAGGACAGCGACCCCGCCTTGCCACCGATCCGGAATTCATTGGACAGGCGCTTCACCTGCTCCGGATCACCATCATAGCTGAAGGAAAGCTGGCAGCGGCAGGTGTCGGTATTGCTATCATAATCGTGCTGGCGGTAGGAGAAGATGTTGACGATTTCGATATCGTCCAGCGCGGTCCGGAAATTGGCGGCATAGCCGTCGGCATTCAGCGTTTCCTGGCTGACCCGGTTGGCGTTCACCTTGCGATCGAACGGATCGGTGTTGAGCGTGAAGCCGGATGCCAGCAGCATCTGGGTGGCGATGGCGGTCGGACTATATTTCAACGTCTCGAACACCAGCGTTTCCTGATCGGCCTGCGCATGGTCGGCGGTCAGCAGCAGTTCGGTGTCCGGCCCCGGTGTGAACAGCAATTGCGCCCGGCCCGACCAGGTGCGGTGGTCGTTCACGTCCCGGTCGAGCAGCAGGTTATGTTCATAGCCGTCGCGGTGATCGCGGATGACCGCGACCTTGGCGCTGACCAGCCCGTCGACCAGGGGGCCCGACAATGACGCACCCAGCCGGCGCCGCTGGTAGTTTCCGATATCGGCGGTGACCGATCCCTTGACCTCGTCGCCCGGCCGTTCCGTCGTGATGGCGATGACGCCGCCGATGGTGTTGCGGCCATAGAGCGTGCCCTGCGGCCCGCGCATCACCTCGACCTGGGCGATGTCGTACAGGTCCAGGTTGGCACCCGGCCCCTGTCCCACATAGACCTCGTCGACATAATAGCCGACGGCGGGGTCCGCCCCGGCCGAACCCGCCGA
This sequence comes from Niveispirillum sp. GW835-FHT14G11, assembly GCF_058793615.1. Classification (NCBI taxonomy): domain Bacteria; kingdom Pseudomonadati; phylum Pseudomonadota; class Alphaproteobacteria; order Rhodospirillales; family Azospirillaceae; genus Niveispirillum; species Niveispirillum sp. GW835-FHT14G11. The sequence continues at coordinate 73,700 of NZ_JBXAFZ010000007.1, read as the reverse complement.
CCCGACCACGCCGCGCAGCGAGGTGGGCGAGAGCTTGAGGTCGCCGAAATCACCATAATTGAGCCCGGGCGTCACCTTGGCCACGTCGGCCAGGCTGTCGATCCCCCGGCGTTCCAGCGCATCGCGGTCGATGGCGGTGATGGAGATCGGGGTATCCTGAAGCCGCTCCGTCGTCTTGCGTGCTGTCACGACAATCTCTTCCAGCACGACAGTTTCGTCGGCCAGCAGGTTTCCGGCCGTCTGGGCCCATGCCCCGCTTCCACCCAGCGCCAGAACCGACGCGGCACCCCACATCCATCCCCTGCAACGCATCGCACACCTCCCTATTTATTAAATATGAGATCATACTCATATTATTCCGTCTGAAAAGCGGATTTGTCAATTCACCAGCGGTCAGCCTGCCCAGCGGTGCCGGCAGCTTCTCTAGAAACAGAGGCGCATCATGCGGACGGGGCGCCACAGGAGCCGCGCGGTGCATGTCGGTGGCTGTACCGCTTTCTTGGAGGGTGAAACTGGCGCATGGGCAATATCAACCCCTCCTGCGCCAAGGGTGAGCACCTGTTCCATCACGAATATGGAGCGGTGACCGACTTCGGATGCTGCGTCGCCGTGCGGCGATACAGGGTATGGGCGATCCCGAGCAGTCCGATCCCGATGGAGCAGAAGACCAGATCGAACGACAGCATCAGCCAGTCATCATCGGCCAGGCCGCTGCCAAACTGGTGGAAACGGATGCCAAGATCGACCGGGGGCAGCGATAGATAGAGAAGACTGGCAAGGGTGAACCCCTCCACCCAGGCGCGTCGCGCCGGGCGCAGCAACGCCAGCAGATACATGAAGCCCCAGACCCAGAAAGTGGCCGCCACTTCCATCCCCGCACGCCCGGTGAGCCCGGCAGGCAGCAGCCGGTTGGCCAGGAAGAAGCACGCCATACCGGCCGGTAGGCCGGTGATGGTGCCGATATTCAGGATTTCCACCAGCCGCTGGTCCAACGGCAGCCTGCCCGATGCCGGCACGGATGCGCACCGCTTCATGGCCCACAGCACCCAGCCCGTGCCCACCATGGCCGTACCCATCGACCCGGACAGGAAATAGAGCCAGCGCAGCATCGGCCCGGCGAACCAGCCCACATGCAGCCCCACCATCACCGACCCCACTGCCACCGCCGGTCCCGGCGGCTCGGGGTTGGAAATCAGGCGGCCGTCGATGCCACCATAGACCAGGGGCGCGTTCCATACCCCCAACTGGCCGCTGGCTTCGCGATAGAGGGCGATGGTTGCCGCACCATCGCCGGGATGGAACACCACGACCCGGCCGGCGCCGACCCCGTCCCATCGCCGGCGCGCATCCAGCAGCAACGGACCGATATCGGTCAGCGGCACCCGCACCCCCGTGGCCACGACCGGTGGCGGATCGCGGAACGTCTCCCGGGCATAATCATCCGGGTTCGGGTAGTTGGCCAGGATGCCCCAGGGCATGTAGAGCACGACCAGTGTCACCAGCCCCGTGTAAGAGATCATGGCGTGGAAGGGCAGCGCCCACACACCGGCGATATTGTGCGCATCCAGCCAGGACCGCCGGCCCTTGCCCGGCCGGAACGTGAAGAAATCGGCGAAGATCCGCTTGTGGGTGATGACACCGCTGATGATGGCGGCCATCATCAGCATGGCGCAGGCCCCGGCCAACCAGCGGCCCCAGGGGCGAGGCAATTGCAGTTGGAAATGGAAGCGGTAGAAGAATTCGCCGCCCCGCGTCTCCCGCACCGCAACCGGTGCCCCCGTGGCCCCGTCCAGGGTGACGTCGCTGAACGCGCCCTTCGCATCGCGCCAGAAGGCATGAATGCCGGAGCCGCGGCCATCGGGGACCATGATCGTCCATTGCCGTGCGTCCGGTGCGGCCCCGGCCAGATGGTTCAGCGCCGCCGAGAAGGCGCGGTCGGGATCGGCGGCGCGGGTCAATTCCGGCTGCATCCAGGCGGTGATCTCCGGCCGGAAATAGCTGGCCGTGCCCGTCAGGAACATGGCGAACAGGATCCAGCCCGCCAGCAGACCCGCCCAGGAATGCAGCCAGGCCATGGATTGGCGCAGAGTGTTCTTCATGGCGTGTGCATCCCCTGGCCCAGATTGACGAACAGGGTCATGGCGCCGGCCAACGGCAGGATGATGGCCCAGACCCGCACCACACTGCGCGCCGCGAATGCCCAAAGCGCCACCATGACGAACACCAGGAAGGAGGACAGCATGGCGGCATTGGTCGCCTCCACCCTGGACAAGGGCAGGACGCGGGCAAGGAAGGCGGTTGAGGCGGCGGCCATACCATAGCCGCCGGCAATGGCGGCCAGTGCCCGCAGGGCCACGTCGATCCGATGTTGCGGGGTGGGTTTGACGGCATTTCTGGCCATGAGATGCTCGCCTTCCAATAATTAACATTTTCATGATAATATTGTATGTGAAAGTTTGACCACCCCTATCCCCCGCCAGATTATGCAATGGATGGGATGCCGTAAATCGAATAGACATTATCACCATAATGCGCAAAGATCGCTAACCGAGCCATAATCGCCGACGGCATGTCACGGGGAACAGGGAAAGAATGGGTCAGCAGACAGCGACTGTTTCAACATCCGCGAAACCCCGATCGGCGATCAGCAATACCGGCTTCTTCGTGCTGGCTTTCGGCAGTATCGTCGGGTCCGGCTGGGTCGTGGCCATCGGTGAATGGCTGCACGCATCGGGGCCGCTGGGGACTGTGCTGGCCTTCCTGGCTGGGGGCCTGCTGATGGCGCTGGTGGCAGGGGCCTATGCGGAACTACTCGCCCGGCTGCCACGATCGGGGGGCGAGTTCTATTTCGTGCAGAACGGCATCGGGCCGCGCGCCGGCTTCCTGGTCGGCTGGTTCACCCTGCTGCACATTATCAGCTTCACGGGGTTCGAGGCGTTCGCCTTGTGCTGGTTCCTGGAAAGCCTGGTGCCGGCCCTGGGCGGCGTGCCTGTACTTTACCAGTCCATCGGAACCCCGGTCACCGCCGTGACGCTGGCCGTTGGCCTGACGGGGATCGCCACCATCACCTGGTTCAATTGCCGGGGCGCGCATCTGGCGGTCGGGCTGCAGCGTGTCATCACGTTCGGTTTCATCCTGATGTCGATCGTGCTGATCCTGATCGGCTTCATCTATGGTGACGCCCGCAATCTCCAGCCAATGTTCGCGGCTCCGGTGGAAGGGGCCGTGCTGCCGGGCATGTTCTGGACCTTCGCGACATCGCTGCTGTTCCTGTCAGGCTTTCAGGGCACTGCCAACGCCATCGAGGAGCGGCGCCAGGACACAACCATGGCCAGCGTCGCCCGTGCCCTGATCGGCAGTGTCCTGGCCGCCGCCCTGTTCTATGCGTTGATCGTGCTGGCCGTGTCACTTCTGCGCCCCTGGCCGGAGCTGGTGGGGGAGACGCTGCCGGCGGCGGCGGCCTTTCGTGACGTGCTGCCCGGTGGCGGCGTGGCAACGCTGGTGCTGGTCGCAGCCATGATCTCCCTGGTCAAGACCTGGAACGCCCTGCATCTCAGCGCCTCGCGCCTGACCATGGCCTTGGCGCGCGACGGGCTGCTGCCCACGGGGCTGGCCAGCATCGACCCCGTTACCGGCGTGCCGCAACGGGCCATCCTGGCCGTGGCCCTGGGCACCACCCTTTGGTTGGGCATGGGGCGCGGGGCCATTCTGCCCATCATCAATATGTGTACCATCTGCATCACCATCATCATGATCCTGTCGCTGATCGCGCTATGGCGGCTGCGGGGCCGACAGGCGGAGAAGCCGGCCTTTGTGCTGCCCGGCGGCAACTTGGCGCTGTTGGTTGCCATCGGCGTGGCCGGCCTGTCCGCCGCCATCGCCATCGGCGCCGTTTTCGACGGCAAGGGCGGTTTTCCCATCGAGATTCTGCTGCTGATCGGCTGGGCCGTCGCCGGGATCGTCACGTACCGCTTGATGAGGCATCGGCATGTTTGAGACTGCACGGCGTCCCGGTGCACCGGAGATGTTCGGTCACCCGAAGGGGTTGACCATCCTGTTCCTGACCGAAACGGCAGCCTATTTCTCCGCCTTTGGCATGCAGGCGCTGCTGGTGCTTTACATGGTGCAGTCGCTGGGTTTCGCGCCGGGCAAGGCGTCGATGATCTTTGGACTTTATGTGGGTTGCGCCAACCTGACACCGCTGCTGGGTGGCTGGATCGCCGACCGTTTCATCGGTCAGCACCGGGCCGTCACCGCCGGCGCCCTGCTGATGGCGGCCGGGCATGGGGTGATGATCTGGGATACGGGCCTTTATCCAGGTCTGGCGCTGGTAGCCCTGGGCAACGGCTTCTTCGCCACCTCCCTGGTCAGCCGCATCGGCGCGCTGTACGCCGCCGACGATCCGCGCCGCGACCGGGCCTATATGCTCTATTATTTGGGCATCAATGTCGGCGGCTTCGCCGCCCCGCTCTGCTGCGGCTGGCTGGCGCAGCATTATGGCTGGCATGCCGGGTTCGGGGCCGCTGCCGTCGCCATGGTGCTGGGGCTGGGCTTCTACCTCACCTTCCAGCGGCTGGTGCCGCGCGGGGGTGATGCCTGTGATCCGGCGCGGCCCGATGGGAAAGATGGCAACGGCGCGGCGAGGCAGCGCGGCGCGATGCTGTTCCTGGCCGCCATCCTGGCCCTGGTGGTGCTGTTCCGCCTGGGGTACGAACAGATGGGCAATTCCATCGCGCTGTGGATCGACCGCGATGTGAACCGTGACCTGGGGGCGATGCTGGTGCCCACCCCCTGGTTCCAGTCCCTGAACCCGTTCTTCATCTTCCTGCTCTCCCCCCTGTTGGCCTTCTATTGGCGCCGGCGGGACGAAGCGGGACGCAGCATCGCGCCGCTGGCCAAGATGGCCATGGGTGCCGGCTTTGCCGCTTCTGCCTTTCTGGTGCTGGCCATCGGAGCCGGCACCGGACCGGCCGTGCATGTTGGCTATGTACTGGGCTATTTCCTGCTGATGACCATTGCGGAACTGCATGTCTTCCCCATCGGTCTGGCTTTGGTTGCGCGTTTCTCCACCGACCGCAACCGGTCGACGATGATCGGCCTGTGGTATTTCGTGAAGTTCCTGGCCAGCATGGCGGCCGGCACGTTTGCGGCCCTGGGCGGTCAGGTGCCGGCCGCAGCCTTCTTCTCGGCCAATGTCGCGCTGGCCCTGTTGGTGGCCGGCCTGATGGTGTGCTTGTACCGGACAAAGGCCGCACGTGGTGGCCTTTCACCCCGATGATTATTATCACGGGAATGCCAAGATAACTGGGGATCTGCCATGGATGTGTTGACCGACGATTACCGGATCGACAGTGAGGCGGAGCTGCGCGCACTGTATGGCGAGCCCGACGAATTGCCCATCCGCAAAGTGCTGCCCAGGCTGGACCTGCATTGCCGGCAATTCATTGCGGCATCGCCGTTCCTGGTGCTGGCCACCCATAATGGTGAGGGGCGATGCGACGCGTCCCCGCGCGGCGATGCGCCGGGCTTTGTCGAGATCATTGATGATAGTCATCTGTTCATGGCCGACAAGCCGGGCAATGACCGCATCGACAGCCTGATGAACATCCTGCGCGCCCCCGATATCGGCCTGCTGTTCCTGATCCCCGGCGTGCGGGAGACATTGCGCATCAATGGCATCGCCCGGATCACCCGTAACCCCACCCTTCTAGCCAAGCATGTGGAGAACGGGCGGGCGCCCAGGACGGGCCTCGTGATCGAGGTGCGGGCGGCCTATCTGCATTGTGGGCGGTCGCTGATGAAGGCCAACCTCTGGAACCCGGAAACCTGGCCCGACCGCAAGGTAGTGGCCAGCGCTGGCCGGATCTGGGCCGACCACATCGCCCTGTCCAGGCATATCGGGGAAACATCGCGATGAAATGCTTCTATGCGCCGGAACAGGTGCTGCATGCGCCCGCCAGTGAGTTGAACCGCGGTACCATGGGCCCGCCGTTCGAGGCGGTGTCGCGGGCGTCCACCGTGGCCGATGCGCTGACCACCGCCGGCTTCGGCCCGCTGGCCCCACCCCCGGCCTTTCCCGACGCGACCGTGGCGCGCGTGCATGATGCCGCATTCCTGGATTTCCTGCGCACCGCCCATGATGAATGGCGGGCACTGGGTCGCAACGGCGATGCACAGCCCATGTGCTGGCCCGGCACCACCATGTATCCGCTGCGCCCCGGTGCATCGCTGGACGCAAGGCTGGGCCATTATTGCTTCGACATCATGACCCCGATCACGGCGACCAGTTGGGTTGCCGCACGAGCATCGGTGAATACTGCCCTGGCAGGGGCGCAGGCGCTGATCGGCGGCGGGTCGAAGGGGGCCTTTGCGCTGTGCCGCCCGCCCGGCCATCATGCCGGCATCGCCGCCTATGGCGGATATTGCTTCCTGAACAGTGCTGCCGTCGCCGCCCAATATCTGCGCGACAATGGCGCCCGGCGGATGGCGGTGTTCGATCCCGACTACCATCACGGCAATGGCACCCAGCAGATTTTCTATGATCGGGACGACGTGCTGTATGCCTCGATCCATGCCGATCCGCAGACGGATTTTCCATTCTTCAGCGGCTTTGCCGACGAGGTCGGGATCGGGGCTGGCGAAGGCTTCAACCTGAACCTGCCGCTGCCCCGCGGTGCCGGTTGGCCGCAATGGCAACAGGCGCTGGAGGCAGCACTGACCGCCCTCACCCGCTTCAACCCCGACGCGCTGGTCGTGTCGCTGGGCGTGGACGCACTGGAGGGCGACCCGCTCTGCCATTTTCGCCTGCACAGTGACGATTTCGCCCGGCTGGGCCAGCGCATCGCCCGACTGGGCGTGCCGACCCTGTTTGTGCTGGAGGGGGGCTACCAGTTGGATATGATCGGGCAGAATGTCGTCCGCACCTTGCAGGGGTTTCTGGACCGATAGCCCCGCCCTCTCACACCGGGGGTCGCCGCTGGCTCCAAGGGGATGCCTCCTCCAGATCCGCTGCCAGGCGCAGCAAGGTCTCGTCACCGCCGAACGGGCCGGACAGCATGGAGCCGACCGGCAACCCGTCGGGCGTCACCTGCAGGGGCAGTGAGATGGACGGCGTGCCCGACAGGTTCTGCAGCGGCGTATAGGCGATGTAATCGAACATATCGGCGAACAGCGCGTCGAAATCACGCGTCCCGGCCAGATGGCCCAGCAGCGGCGGCGGGCTGGCGACCACAGGGCTGAGCAGCAAATCGCACCGCTCGAAGAACCGCTCCACCGCCCTGGTCACCGCCCCGATGCCGGCATAGCATTGGCCAAGCTGAACCGGGTCCATTGCCGCCGCCCGCTCCGCCAGCCCCAGCGCCCAAGGCTCCAGCCGGCCTGTCAGGTCACCGCCCCCTGCCGCCACCCGGCAATGTTCCACCCCGTCGCGGGCCAGGAACTGCCACAGCAGGCGGAACAGGTCCCCCGCCGCGCAGAGATCGGCCGGCAGATGGTCGATCTGGTCGACATAATGGCCCAGCTCTGCACAAAGCTTTGCGGTGTGGTCGATGGCGTCGGCCACCGCCGGGTCCGGCAGGGCGCCATTCATGCCGCGATTGCATTGGATGACGCGCAGCTTCCCCGGTTTGGCCTGCTGCCGCACGCTCTCCGGCCGCAGCCAGCGGGCGAACCAGGCGGTGTCACGCACCGACCGTGTCAGCATGGCGTCGCCGACCAGCACATCCTCCAGCAGATGAAAGCCACGGGCCCGCAGATTGGCACCGCGCGACGGCTTCAGCCCCACGACCCCGCAGCAGGATGCCGGAATACGGATGGATCCGCCGCCATCGGCGGCATGCGCCACTGGCACCATGCCGGATGCCACCGCCACCGCCGCGCCGCCGCTGGACCCGCCCGCCGACCGGGTGCGGTCCCAGGGATTGGCGGTCGGGCCCAGCAGGGCGGATTCCGTGGTGGGCAGCAGGCTGAATTCCGGCACGGCACTCTTGCCCATCAGCAGCAGCCCGGCGGCGTCCAGCCGGTCGGCCAGCGGGTACTGTGACTTGGCCACAGGGGCATCGGCCAGAAAGCGCGACCCGCAGGACAGGGGCAGGCCGGCATAGGGCAAGCTGTCCTTGACCAACCAGGATATCCCCTCCATCCGCCCTGCCCCGCGCCGCACCCCCGTCTGACGGCGCGCCAGATCGAAGCTGCGATGGCTGACCGCCGCCAGGCCGGGATCGATCGCCTCAATCCGCGCGATCGACAGTTCGCGCAGTTCCTCCACCGTCAGGTGCCCGTGCGACAGAAGTTCGGCCTGCGCATGCGCATCCAGAAAAAGAATATCGGCCCCATCGACCATGGGCTGTCCCCCTGTATCCATTCCGAAGATTCATAATTCACATTACGGTGATAATTGTTATACGTGATGGAAGCCGGGTGTCAACGCCGCCAGCGGAACCGGTTCCGTGTCAGGTTTTGAGCCCGCCGGGGAGATGAGGGGAGAAACATTGATCATGCGATGCAAGGCAAAGTTCCTGGTTCTGGCCCTGGCCGCCGCTCTGTCGCTGAGCGGTGCCGGGGTAGCCCCGGTACAGGCGGGAGCGGCGGAAATCCGCTGGGACGAATGGGACGTGGCGCATATCAGCGCCCCTGACGATGTCGCGGCGATGCGGGCCCTGGGCTGGGCGCAGATGCAGGCCCATGGCAATCTGCTGCTCTCCCTCTATGCCCGTGCCCGCGGACAGGCGGCCGAATATTGGGGGGAGGCCTGGACCGAATCCGACATCCGCCTGGCTACGGCCGGCATTCCCGATGCGGGGCGGGCCTGGGCGGCGCGACTGACACCCGTCGAACGCGCCCGGATTGCCGCCTTCATCGATGGCGCGAACGCCTATGCCAGCCGCCATCCCGACCGCATCACGGCGGAGAACAAGGCGATCCTGCCGCTGCGGCTATCCGACCCGCTGATGCATGTGTTGCATGTGGTGGTCGGCACCTATGTCGCGGGCGGGCAGGTGCAGAAGGCCCTGACCATGCCGGTGATCGCCAGGCCGGATGAACCGAAGGGATCGAACGCCTACGCGGTGGCGCCATTGCGGTCGGCCAGTGGCGAGACGATGCTGCTGATCAATCCCCACCTTCCCTGGGGCGATCTCTACACCTGGTTCGAGGCGCAGATATCGGTGCCCGGCAGCAGTTCTTACGGCGTGGCGCAGGTCGGCTCCCCGTTCCTGGGCATCGCCTTCAATGAACAGGGCGGCTGGACCCATACGGTGAACCAGTTCGACGGCGCCGATCTGTACCAGTTGACCCTGAATAGCGACCGCTACCTCATCGACGGACAATGGCGCGACCTGGAACAGGAGACGCGGACCCTCAAGGTGCGTGGCGCGGACGGGCGCCTGTCCGAGCGCACCATCACCCTGCAGCGCTCCGTCCATGGCCCCCTGATCCGGCGTGACGGCAACAGCGCCTTGGCCCTGCGTCTGGTCGGCCTGGATAGCTATGGCCTGATCCAGCAATATTGGGACATGGCCAGGGCCGATGGCGTGGACGCGTTTGAGGCGGCGACGCGCCGACTGCAGATGCCGTTCTTCAACACCATCTATGCCAGCCGCGCGGGCGACATCTATTACCTCTATGGCGGGCGATTCCCCAACCGGGCCCAGGGTGATCATGCCTTCTGGCAGGGGGTCATCCCCGGCAACCGCTCCACCTTTCTGTGGGACGGGTTCCGACCCTATGAACAGGTGCCGCATTTCCGCAATCCCCCCGGCGGCTTTATCCAGAATGCCAATGACCCGCCCTGGCTGACCAGCCTGCCGCAGGTGTTGAAGCCGGGTGACTATCCGGCGGATATGGCGCCGTTGCCGGCCCTGGACTGGCGGGCGCAACAATCGCTGCGACAGATCGCCGACCGGCAGAAAATCAGCTTCGATGATCTGGTTGAGATGGAACGCTCGACAAAGGTTGAATCCGCCGACCGGCTGCTGCCGGACCTGCTGTCAGCGGCGCAGACATCCGCCGATCCACTGATCACCCAGGCGGCAAAGGTGCTGGCCGCCTGGGACCGGCGCGGTGAGGCACAGAGCCGGGGGGCCATCCTTTACGGCATCTGGGCGCGCAAGCTGCTGGAACAGGAGCCTGGCCGGGTCTTCGCCGCGCAATGGTCGCCAGACCGGCCACTGACCACGCCCGGCGGGCTGGCCGATCCTGATCTGGCCTTGCGCCTGCTGGCCGATGCCGCCCGTGAGGTCCAGACCCGGTATCAGCGGCTGGACGTGGCCTATGGCGAGGCGGTGCGCCTGCGTCGGGGGCCGGTCGATCTGCCGGCCTCGGGCGGTGATGTCTATCTGGGCTCCTACCGGGCAAGCTGGCATGGCAAGGGGCCGGACGGGGTGAACCAAGTCCAGGGCGGCAATTCCTTCGTCGCAGTCGTCTCCTTCGGTTCCCGCCTGCGCGCCGTCGGGCTGCTGCCCTATGGCAATGCCACGGCGCCCGGATTCGACGGTTCGGCGGCGCAGTTGCGCCTGTTCTCCGATAACAAACTGCGTCCCATCCATTTCTACCCGGACGAGGTGGCGCAGCACACGGTGCGGACCGAAACGGTTCCGGCCGGAAAGGGCAAGTGATGATCCAGTTCACCGTCACCGTGGCGCCCGAACGGCGCCCCCTGGCCCGCCCGTTTGTCATCGCGCGGGGCACCATCACCGATGTGGAGTTCGTGACCGTCAAGCTGGTGGCCAACGGCCATACGGGCTGGGGCGAAAGCTGCCCCGTGCCCTATTTCGGGGAATCCGTGGCGGGCGTCATCGCCCTGGCGGGGCAGACGGGCGAGGCCTTGGCGCGGGGCGAGGACTGGCTGGACATCCATGACCAATGCCCCCCCGGCGCCGCCCGCAACGCGCTCGATTGCGCATGGTGGGACTGGCTGGCCAAGTCCAGGCAAACCGCTGCCTGGGAATTGCTGGGCCTGCCGCGCCCGGTGCCCACCATCACCGCCTTCACCATCGGCATCGATACGCCTGACATGATGGGCGCTCGGGCGGCAGCGGCGGCGGCGAGACATTCATTGCTGAAGATCAAGCTGGGCACGGCCGGCGGCGATGTCGAGCGTATCCGCGCTGTCCGGGCCGCAGCCCCGCGGGCCACCCTGATCGCCGATGCCAATGAGGGCTGGACGGTGGATGACCTGACCCGTGCCATGCCGGTTCTGGCTGATTGCGGCTTCGCCATGCTGGAACAGCCCTTCAAGGCGGGACAGGATGCGGCCCTGGCCGGGATCACCCGGCTGATGCCTATTGCGGCGGATGAATCCTGCCATGTCGCCGCCGATGTCGCACGGATCGCCCCCTTCTATGACATGGTCAATGTCAAGCTGGACAAGACCGGCGGCCTGACGGAGGCGCTGCGCCTGCTGGATGCGGCACGGTCGGCGGGCAAGGAGGCGATGGTCGGCTGCATGCTGGGCACGTCGCTGGCCATGGCACCGGCCCTGCTGCTGGCCGGGCGCTGCCGCTATGCCGATCTGGACGCGCCACTGCTGATGGGATCGGACCGGGAAGCGGCCCTGATCTATGACGGCGACCGGGTTCTTCCCGCCATTCCGGCCCTGTGGGGCTGAAGGAACGACAGATGAAGAAGATCATTCTCACCGTCGCCCTGACCGGCGGCCACGATGTCAGCCCGCGTTATCCGGCAGCGCTGGATTATCCGATCACGCCGGCCAGGATCGCGGCCGATGCCATCGCCGTCGCAAGGCGCGGGGCGGCCATCGTCCATATCCATGCCCGCGATCCGCAGACGGGGAAGCAGACGCGGTCCATCCCCATCTATCAGGAAATCTGCGACCGTATCCGGGACAGCGGCGTTGATGTCATCATCAACCTGACCTGCGGCCATGCCGCCTATTTCCTGCCCGACCCGGCCGATGAAAGCCGCGCCGCCCCGGGCAGCGATGTCGGCACGGTCGATGAGCGCGTGGCCCATATCGAGACCTGCCGGCCGGAGATCTGCACCCTCGACGTGACCACGGCCAACCAGGTCGATGGCGGCGTGGATTTCGTCTATCTCAACACGCCGCGCACGTTGCGCGCCATGGCGGAGCGGTTCCGCGCGGCGGGTGTGAAGCCGGAACTGGAGGTGTTCCAGGCCGGCGACGTGCTGCTGGCCCGACACCTGTTCGAACAGGGCGTGCTGGACGGGCCGCCGCTGTTCCAGTTCGTGCTGGGCGTGAAATGGGGGGCCCCGGCCACACCGCAAAGCATGATCTATATGCGCGACCTGCTGCCGGCCGGAGCCGTGTGGGCAGGGTTCGGCATCGCGCAACTGCAAATGCCGATGGTGGCGCAGGCGGCGCTGCTGGGCGGCAATGTGCGGGTCGGTCTGGAGGATAATATCTATCTTCGCCAGGGCCGCTTCGCCACCAACGCGCAACTGGTGCGGCGCGCGGCAATCATCCTGAACAGCATGGGGTACGAACTGGCCACACCGGCGGAGGCCAGGGTGATGCTGGGCCTGCCGCCGCGCTGATGAAGCTACTGGATGCGGACGAAATAGATCCGCCCGTCCGCCAGATGGCGGACATCGACATGCCGCGCGTAGGTGGGAAACTGCGCGCGGTAGCGTCGCCGCCACAGCCCGTCCGCGTCGGCATCCTCCTGCACCAGGGTGAAGCCGGTCAGGCTGTCGGCCTGCTTGGCATTCAGTTGCGGGACCACATGGTCGCGCCTGGCCACCAGATGCAGCGCCAGTTCCGGCGCGAAACCCGCCTGATCCAGCTTCTGTTCGCCACGGGTGACGATGGACCTGGCCATTTCAGTCATCGCCGGCGCCCTGTCGGCGATGGACGGCAGCGACAGGGGCGTGGCCCCGGCCGCATATTGTTCCAGCAGCCGCCAGGCGACGATGGACGCGGCCGGCGTGTCGGCATTGGCCACCGCCATGATCGACAGGTCGCGATGGGGGATACGGATATGCATGGTTCGGAAGCCGGGCACGCTGCCGCCATGATAGAGCAGCGTCCGGCCATCGGGCATCTGGTCCAACATCCAACCCAATCCATAGGGGATGGGCCGACCGGTCGAAAGACGCGCGGGCATGGCCATGGAGTCCAGGCTGGACCTGGAAAGGATCGCCCCGCCCTGCAGGGCGCGGATCCAAGGTGCCACGTCGCGCATCGACATCAGGATGCCGCCCGCCGCGACCGATGACACCTGACCACTCATGCGGGTCGCATGGGCATAGCGCCCGTCGGCCCAGGAATAGGGCTCGGCCCGGTCGGGGATGGGCAGGTCGGCCTGATCGACGCGGCTGTCGAACAGGCCATGGGGACGGAACAGATCGTCGCCGATGATACGGGCGTAATCCTTGCCGGCCAGGTCCTCCAGGATATAGCCGACCAGCACATAGGCGGCGTTGGAATAGTTCCAGGCCGTGCCCGCCGCGAACTCCGCCGGATATTCCCGCATCAACTGGAGGAACCTGTCCCGGCCAAACGGACGGTCCCATTCGATCCCCTCCCCATAATCGGGAAAGCCGCTGCTATGGTCCAGCAGGCTGCGGAACGGGCGGTTGGCCAGATGGGCGGGCAATTTCGGCGCATAGTCACCGACAGGCGCCTCCAGCGACAGCTTGCCGCTTTCCACAAGGCGCAGGGCGGCGGCGACGGTGATGTGCTTGCCGACCGAGCCGGTATGGAACAACGTCCGGTCGGTGACCGCGACTCCCAGGCCCAGGCTGGCCCGCCCGCGCGCGATGCTGGCGATGGTCCTGCCGCCCTGCACCAGGGTCGCAGCGATGCCTGGTGCGTGATGTTCCGCCATCACATCTCCGATCCAGTCCAGGTCGGCCATGGCGGCGGCGGTGGCAGCGGTGGCGAGTGCCAGACCAGTGCCGAATGTCCCCGTGAACAGGGTGCGTCGTGACAGGTTCATCGATTGCGTCTCCCGATTCGCCACCCTTGCCGACCGATTGATATTGTTCCCGCGATAATATGACCAACCCGGCATAGTCGTTATCCCGACAGGTTTCGGCGCCTTCCCTCGTTGACAAGCCGATCAAGGTTGTCACATGATTATCATCATGGCAATAATGTAATTATCGTCGCGATATCACCGGGGATGGCAGGATGATCCAGACGCCCCCATTGACCTTGATATCGCAAAGCTGCGCGCCAACACCGCGCGCACGGGACGGTGGAGCTGCAGCGCCATGCCCGCCCCGGGGCACAACATCAGTTGACAATATCACCATAATATTAAAAATAGCCTTGCCGGCCAGATCGGCACCACAACGATAAGGGGGAGGTTTTCCATGACGAGAACGAAGGGAGACATGTCGTGATGAAGAAGATGGGTTGGGCGGCGTCGGTATCCTGCGCGGCGTTGATGCTGGCAAACGCCGCATCCGCCCTGGCGCAGGACAGCACGGCCGCCAGAAAGCAGGACAAGGTGGAACAGTCCGAACCGGTGCTGGCCGAGATCCTGGTGATCGGCCGCAGGTCGGAGAGTTTTGCCGATGACAAGGCGCTGGCCAGCATCCGGGAGACACCCAGTTCCGTCACGCTGATCGACAGCGAGCGGCTGGAGAAGCAGCATCTGCTGACCCTGGACGATCTGCTGAAGCAGACGGCCGGTGTGACGGTGGTGCGCAATATCTCCACATATCCGCGTTTTTTCGCGCGCGGGTTCCAGATTTCAAGCTTCCTGATCGATGGCACCCCGCAGCAGGGTTTCGCCTCGGCCCCCTACTCGCTGCCTGACCTATTCCTGTTCGACCATGTGGAATTCCTGCGCGGCCCGTCGGCCTTGTTCAGCGGCTCCGGCAGCCCGGGCGGCAGCATCAACCTGGTCCGCAAGCGCCCGAAAAAGGAATTCGCGGTAAACGGGTCCATCAGCACCGGTTCCTGGGATTTCTACCGGGGTGAGATCGACATCTCCACGCCGCTGAACGATGACGGCTCCGTCCGTTCGCGCGTCGGCGCCATGATCCAGGACGCGGGCGAGTTCACCGACAATTACAAAAAGGACCGCCGCAACATCTTCGGCGCCGTCGATGTGGATCTGGGCGAGGATACGGTGCTCAGCGTCGGTGGCTATTACGACGATTACGAGACCACCCTGTCCACCGGTCTTCCCGGACAAACTGGCGTGGGCCTGCTGGACCTGCCGCGCGACACCTATCTGGGGGGCGATGGCAACGAGGCACGCACCAAGCTGGCCCAGGGCTATGTGCAGTTGAGCCATGATTTCGGCGACAGCTGGAAGGGCCGCGCCACGGTCCAGTACAACGACCTGAAGCGTGACGAATTCTACCTGTTCTCCCGTGGACCCGTGACGACAGCCAATGCCGGCACGCTGAACATGGAGACCTATGCCGGCACGCATGACGCGGACTCGCTGTCCGCCGATATCAGCCTGACCGGCCAGTATGAGCTGTTCGGCCGGCCCGCGGGCGTGATCCTGGGTGGCGACTACCAGCGTTCGGACTGGCAGTTCGCATCGAACTACGCCTATGCGCAGACGCCGCCTCTGCTGATCGATGTGTTCAACCCCGTGCCGCCGCCGCTGCCCAATTTCTCGGTCGGTCCCAACAGCCCGGATTATTACCAGGGCCGGGAGATCATGAAGCAGTACGGTGTCTATGGTCAGACCCGCATCCAGCCGATCGAGGATTTTACTGTCGTGGCCGGCGGGCGCGTAGGCTGGGTCACCTATAAGGCGCAGGATTTCGATCTGACGCCCAACGGCATCTATTCCGTCGATGGCAAGCTGTCGCCTTATCTGGGCCTGGTCTATGACATCACATCCGACATCGCGGCCTATGGCAGCTATGCCGATGTGTTCGAGCCGCAATCGGCCTTTGACCGCAATGGCGACCCGTTGGGCCCCGTCAGCGGCAAACAGCTGGAAGCCGGTATCAAGGCCAATGTGTTCAGCAACCGCTTCCTGCTGACCGCCGCCATCTACCGTATCCGACAGAGCAACCGCGCGGTGTCCGATCCGGTCGATGTGAATGCCTCCATCGCGTCCGGTCTGGTGCAGGGCAAGGGGTTCGAGGTCGAGCTGAACGGCCGCATCACCACCGAATGGACGATCAGCGGTGGCTATAACTACAACAAGAACGCCGTTCTGTCGGATACCAACCCGCTGCTGGTCGGCACACAGTTCACGCCGGTCACACCCAAGCATTCCATCAAACTGTTCACCGACTATGCCTTCGCGCAGGAAACCACGCTGGCGGGCTTCAGCGTCGGCGGTGCCATCACGCTGAACAGCAAGCAGCGCGGCACCAGCGTTGAACAGGATGGGTATTTCGTGGCCGACCTGCGGGCAGGCTATGATTTCACCGAGAACCTGACCTTGTCGGTCAACGTCAACAATGTGTTCGATAAGAAATATTATTCCGAAATCCGCGACTTGCGTTTCAACAACTGGTACGGCACGCCGCGCAGCGCCTTCGTGACACTGAACGCCAAATATTAATGCCTGAATGCGCCCGTTGGCCGACTGTAGTCAACGGGCGCTTCCCCTTTCCAAAACCGGGATGATCCCATGCTTTCCGCACCCAATTCGGACCTGCGTTCACGGCTGGGCGATGGCACCATCGTGACGGATATGGTCTTCGTCTATGAGCCGCCGATCGGCAATGATGGCAGCCTGTTTGCGCATTACCGGGCGGCGGGGGTTGATTTCATCCAGTGCCATCCCGCCGGTGACGATCATAATATCTCCCAGGCTATCCAGCGCATCGCCCGGCTGCGCCGGGATATTGCGACCCGCTCGGATTGCCTGCTGGTCCACAGCATCGCCGATATCGAACGGGCCAAGGCAGCGGGCAAACTGGCCGTCGGCATCCAGTTGGAAGGGTTCCGCTGTATCGAGCGCAACCTGGACATGATCGATCTTTATTACGATCTGGGCGTTCGTCTTTGCCATCCGATCTTCAATATCGTCAATTCCATCGGCGGCGGCTGCACCGATGGCGATGAATTGGGGCTGACCCGTTTCGGTCGGCGCGTCATTGAGCGTATGAACGATGTCGGCATGATCATCGACGGTGCCCATGCCGGTATGCGGTCGCAACTGGACATGATCGAACTTTCCCGGGCCCCGATAGTCTGTTCCCACCATGGCATGCGCGCCATCCATCCCCACCCCCGCAACCTGACCGATGAAGTGGTGCGGGCCTGTGCCGCGCGCGGCGGGGTCGTGGGGTTGACGGGTGCCGGGTATTATCTGGGCGGTCAACCCGACGCCGACCGTCTGTTCACCCATGTCGACTACGCGGTGCAGATGGTGGGGGCCGACCATGTCGGCCTGGGGCTGGACTGGACCGCCGATGCCGGGCTGCTGGAACGCGCCTTTGCGGCCGCCCCAGATGTCTGGGGAGCGCTGGAACAGTGGCAGCCCATCGCCTTTTTCGGCCCGCAGATGCTCTGGGATCTGGTGGCGAAGATGGATGCTGCCGGCTATGGCGATGCGGCGATTAAGGGCATCATCGGCGGCAACTGGATGCGTATTGCCGGAGCCGTGTGGAAATGAAGCCAATCTTCCGTCTGTTCGTCGCCACCTTTCTGCTGCTGCCGGGATGCGGGACGGCGGGACCGGAAAAGACGGCCGTGCAGGCCGTGGCGACCCAGCAGTTTGACGGCTATCGCCGCGGCGTTCCCTATTACCAGCTGGAAATCGGGGCTGCGGCGGACGGAGAGCGTTACACACTGCGGCGCTGGAACCTGAAGGATGCCATGTGGGGGGCAAATGTCTCCGCGGACGAGGGGGAGATTGCCCAGCATCCGCAGGAGTTCACGCTCAACGGCGCCCTGGCCGGCTTGATCCCAGCCCTGCCCCGGATTAATGCCGTCGGCTGGCGTACCCTGGATGCCGCCTCCTGGCAAGGGTCCAGCGCCATCTATGTCCGCCACGCCCGGATCATGCGGATGATCGGCGGGCAGGAGGTGACGGTGACGCGCTGGGCGCAGAAGGATGCCACCGACCCGATGGACCTGTTCATCGCCGATGACGGCACGCTGGTCGCCGCCATCGATGTCAATGATGATACGGTCCTGGTCCGCCGGGGGTACGAGGCTTTTACCAATGTCGCCGCGTGGCAGGCACCGGGCATGTCGCAGCCGGCCTATGGCTATCAAGCGCTCGACCTGCAGATGATGGCGACGCGCAATGGCGAACGTCTGGCCACGCGCGTCTATCTGCCCAAGGGGGCGGATGCCAAGGGCCCCTTCCCCACCATCCTGGTCCGCAACCCCTATGGTATTTCCGACCTTCTGGGCCGGTATGAACAATATGTGGTCAAGGGCTATGCCGTGGTTTTACAGGCGGTACGCGGTACCGCCTATTGGGACCCGGCGTCACAGTCCGAAGGGACGGCGCGCTTGCAGTTGCAGGAGCGCGATGACGGGGCCGACACGCTGGACTGGATCACCAAACAGCCTTGGTCAAACGGATCCATCTGTATGCAGGGCCTCTCCTATCACGGCTTCACGCAATGGGCCGCCGCCATGGCGCGCAACCCGGCGCTGAAATGCGTGGTGTCGGAAAGCACGCTGGGCACGGCCTTTGGCGATCAGCCCTATATGGGTGGTACCTTCATCCAGGGCACGCCCTTCTACCTGTTCTGGATGTTCGACCGGAAGCTGCTGCCTGGCCGCACCTGGTCGGACGTGCTGCGCCACCGGCCCATCCGCGATCTGGATGTCTATGCCACGGGGGCCGAGCTGCCGGCCTGGCGCGGCGCCGTGGAACATTGGAAGAATGACGAATATTGGCAGCCGCAGGACTGGTTTCAGGACCAGGGCCCGCGTGACTTTGCAGCACTTGAGATCAGCGGCTGGTTCGATGACGATTTCCCCGGCACGCGCAGTACCTGGGCGATGATGAGCAGGTACGGAACCAAGCCCAACCGACTGATGATCGGTCCGTGGAAGCACAGTTACAACCATGACCGCACATTGAACGGCTATGCATTTGGTGCCAACGCGCTGCGCGACGATATCTGGCTGACCAAGCAGAAATGGTACGACCATCATCTGAAGGGCGTGGCCAATGGGGTCACCGACACAATGGTCGATTACTTCGTCCTTGGCAGCAATGAATGGCGTCAGGCCAGCGCTTGGCCACCCGCGGAGGCCCGCCCCCGCGCCTATTATCTGCACAGCGACGGCAAGGCGGCCCGGGATTCCAATGCCGGCCGGTTGAGCAGCACGGCACCGGAAGGGCCGCAGCCGGTGGACGATTATCGCTACGATCCGGCCGATCCGCCGCGCAACTGGTACAATTTTGACCTGATGGGCGAATATGCCGACGTCCAGACATTCCCTTATGATTTCAAGGATATAGAGGATCGCGGCGATGTCGTGACCTATACCAGCGCCCCGCTGGAAGAAGACCTGACCATCGCCGGCGATGTGAAGCTGATCCTCTATGCCTCCACGGATGTGAAGGATACCGACTGGTGGGCGCATCTGTCGGATGTCGATGCGGACAACCGCTCCAACCGACTGACCATGGGCGTCATCCGCGCCCGTTTCCGCAAGCTGGAGGACCCGGATTTCCATGTCTTCGGAAAGAACTTCACCGAGGCGCATCCGCTGTCCGGCCAGTTGAAGGATGTCGTGCGCTATGAGGTCAGCCTGAAAGCCATCGCCAATACCTTCCGCAAGGGCCATCGCATCCGCATCGCAGTGATGAACGCAATGGATAACTACTCCTTCCCCAATTCCAACACCGGCGGGATCGAGGCTGACGTGACCGAGACCAAGGTTGGGCGGATGCAGATCCATCACGTCCCCGGTGCCGCCAGTCATGTGATCCTGCCCGTGATGCCGCAATGAAAGGGTACCGCATGCAGCCGCATTTCCGCCTGGGCATTATCGGTCTGGGACTGGTGGCCAAGGAACATATCGCCGCCTATCAGAAACTGGACGGCGTCCAGATCATCTCCGTCTGCGACGTGAATGCGGATGCGGCCGCACAATGGGGCCAAACGCTGGAGGCAGCATATTATACCGACTATCGGGACCTGCTGGCCAAGGGCGGGATCGATCTGGTCCTGGTCCTGACACCCGCTTCCACCCATCGCCCGATTGTCGAGGCCGCCGCAGCAGCCGGTTTCCCCATCCTGTGCGAGAAGCCGCTGGCCGTGACGGTGGCGGATGGAGTGGCCATGGTTGCCGCCTGCGCCCGCCATGGGGTGAAGCTGTTCTACGGCTCCATCTATCGCTACCTGCCGGCGGTGCAGACAGCCAAGGCGATGATCGACCAGGGAGCCATTGGCAAGATCCAGGTGATGACGGAGCAGATGATCGGGGGCCACGGTGCCGCAGGCTATCGCCAGCTGAGCCCTGTCCACTATCCCCATGGCGGGCCGGGCGGGTCGGGCATGGGGCTGGTCGATCACGGCATCCACCTGATTGACGTCTTTTCCTGGTTCACCGGCGGCGAACCGGTGCAGGTGACGGGCAGCGGCCAGATCTCAGGTGCCCCCTTGCAGTCCGAACATCTGACCATGCGGTTTGCCGGCGGGGCCATGGGGCACCTGATCTATAATGCCGGCACCTACTCCACTTATCTGCCCAATGAGGGCATGTTCGCGGGCGGGATGAGTTGGCTGACCGATGGCAGTCTGGCGCCGCCGGGTACCTGGCTGGGGGAGCCGGGATCAATCTCCGTCCATGGCACCACCGGCAGCCTGCGCATCTTCCATTTCGCCAATGCCCTGTTCTTGAACCAGGGCAAGGGCATGCGCCAGATCCCGCTGGTGGGGCGCCCCTGCCCCGACCATTTCGCCACGCAGTTGGAGGATTGCATCGCCGCCATGCGCGATGACCGGTCGCCCTCCATTGGTGGCGATGACGCGGTACGGGCGCTGCGCGTCCTTGAAGCCGCCTATCGCTGAGCAATTTAGGGAGATGACAATGGACCGGATCGAACTCGCATCCTTCATGAGCGGTCTGCGCGAGACCGTGCGCAACGCTACGCCCGACCAATGCCTGGAACCGATGAACGGCACCGTCACCCAGGTTCGCGGCTTCCAATCCGTCGCCCGGTTCGGCGATGTCGAGACCATTGTCGATGAGCCCACCGTGTTCGGCGGCACCGGCACCGCCCCCAACCCGGCGGAAATCGCTCTGGCCGGCCTGGGCGCCAGCATCCAGGTGACGATGCTGTGCTATGCAGCACATCTAGGCATCGATGCCACCGACATTGTCGTGAAGCTCGCGGGCGCCCTGGATGCGCGGGGTTTCTTCGACCTGTCGCCCGACGTGCCCGTCGGCTTTTACGAGGTGACGGCGGACGTCACCTACAAGGGCTCCGCCAGCGAGCAGCAGGTGGCGGCATTGCTGGACTATGTGAACCGCTGTTGCCCGGTGCTGGCCGTGTTCCGTCAGCCGATGCGGGTGCAATTATCGATGCGGCAGGTCCCATGAAGGGGTGGACGATCCGCGCAGCCCTCTGCGTCCTCTCCCTGCTCTGTGTCGCCCCGGCTTTCGCCACGGCAGCACAGAGCCCGCGCCTTGAGGCGCTGGCTCGCGAAACCAGGCCGGAACGGTTGGCGCGGTTCTGGGCGACGGTGCAGACTGAAGGCACGCCACTGGTCGAACCGTTGGCGGGTGATCCCGGCCGCGTGATCGTCACCTTCCTGTGGCGGGGTTCGGCAGAAGCGTCAGCGCCCGGCGTGTTCGGTGTGTTCAACGCGGAACCGTGGACCAGCGGCGATCCGATGCAACATCTGGCTGGCACCGATATCTGGTTCCGCACCTACATTCTGCCGGCGGCCCTGCGCGCACCCTATACGCTGATCGGCTCCCGCGCCGCCCTGCCGCAATTGGCATGGCAGCGAGAATGGCAGGGGGCATCGGCGCATCACGACCTATTCCTGGACCCGCTGAACAAGCGGACCATCGACGACGTCTATTATCGCCGCCTGACCCACGACAATGTCTTCGAAGGGCCGGCGGCACCGCCGGAAACCTGGCGGAACGCGACCCCATTGCGCGGACAGGTCGTCGAGTTCGAACTGGCCAGCAAGGCCCTGGGCAACAGCCGCAAGATCATTGTGTACCAGCCGCCCATAGACGGGTCTGGTCAAAAGCCGGGATTGCTGCTGCTGTTCGACGGCCTGTCCTACCGCACACCGGGCATGGTGCCGGAGATGCTGGACGGGCTGATCGCGCAAGGCAAAATCCCGCCCCTGGTGGCGGTGATGGTGGACAGCCTGTCCCCCGACAGGCGCCAAACGGAGTTGAACGCCAGCGAACCGTTCGAACGGTTCGTCGCTGCGGAACTGATGCCCATCATCCGGCAGCGCTTTGGCATATCGCCCGACCCGCGCCAGGCCATCGTCGCCGGCGCCAGCCGGGGCGGACTGGCCGCCGGATCGCTGGCACTGCGCCATCCCGACCTGTTCGGCAATGTCATCGCCCAATCCGCCGCCTTCTGGTCCGCCCCGCAGGAAAAGGATCATGAAACCGACTGGCTGGCCCGGCAGTATCTGGCCCTGCCCCAGACACTGCCGATCCGCTTCTATATCCAACCCGGCTCCATGGAGAGTACCGACGGCATGCGCGGTCCCAACCGGCGGTTCCGTGACATGCTGGCGGCCCAAGGCTACCAGGTCTGCTATCGGGAGTTCCTGGGCGGTCACACCTTCTTGCACTGGCGCATGGCGTTACCCGAAGCCATCATCGCGATGGCTCAACCCGGAAATGGCACAGATTTATGCAATGCCGGACTGCCGCCGGACTAAGATTTGGCTGGCGGAAGGGCCGAGCCGACTGTTAAAAAGTACGAAATAATTATCCTGGAGATAATGTTATGCCCCGCCCCAAGGCCGACCATGAAGAACGGCGCGCACGTCTTGCCAAAGCGGCCTGCGAGGTCATCCTCGATATCGGCCTGGAAAATGCAAAATTGTCCGATATTGGCACACGCGCGGGCCTGACGACCGGTGCGGTGCAACATTACTTCCGCAGCAAGGAAGATCTGCTGTTCTTCGCCAAGAACCATGTCTTCGACCTGATCCTGGAAAAATCGAAGGCGCCCCCCCCGGATCTGGCGGGTGCCGAACGGCTCTATTACATCATCCGCCGGCACCTGCCCATCACCAGCGACCACCTGAAGGCGGTCCGGTTGCTGGAGGCGTTTCGCGGCCGGGCCATCGGCAATGCCATCATGTTGCGCAACCAGCACAAACGCGACCTGACCTTCCTGGCCTTGCTGGAGGAGGAGTTGGGCCGGCTGAAAGCGGCGGGCCTGATGCGTGCCGACCTGGAGATCCCGACGGCCGCCCTGGGCCTCAACGCGATCATCGAGGGGATCGGCTGCATCGTGATGGCCGCACCCGGCGCCTACAAGTCAATCAACCTGTTCGGCATCGTCGCCGACTACATCACAGGCGTGCTGGGCGCACCGCCGCCGATGGACAGTGCCGCGAAACCGGCACGGCCGCGCAAACCCGAAGCGGAGGTCCCACCGGAGAAAAAGCCCAGGGTGAGAAAGACCACAGCCTCATCCAACCCATCATGATTGCCGTGGCAGGATTGAGAGAACGCCTGTCACGGATGCGGAACGGGGTCAGGTTGGTTCCATAGCCGGTATCATCGAAGCGGAACATTGGTCGGTCCGCGTGGGAAATGGCGCCAGCTTCGCACTCCTCCTGATATTGCCGGGCAGCATGGCCTGACCATTTGCAGATATCGGCGGAGGTTGACTTGAAATCGTACAGTCTCCGCTTCTCGACCTCATCCTGGGCATCGGATGGCGAGCCGATCGACACCACAATCATCTCCGGTGTGCTGCCCATCTATGATGAAGTGTCCGAAACGGCACGATCGAATGCCCATTCCTGAACTGATGGTGTGGATACCCCTTCACCTGGGGATGGCTGGTTTCCAGGTTAGCGGCACCCGACGATGCCGCCATCGACCGGGATTTCTGTACCAGTGACATAGGCACCGGCGCGCGAGCAGAGGAAAATGACGATGCCGGCGATATCATCGGGCCGACCCAGCCGACCCAAGGGGATGTGCCCCTTCAAGACGCCCTGAGGGACATGGTTGTCATCGCGCAGATGGGCGGTCATGGCAGTCGGGAAAAAGCCGGGCAGGACGGCATTGACCGTGATGTGGCGGTCGGCCAGATCCTTGGCCAATTGCCGGCTCAACTGGTGGATTGCCGCCTTGCTGGCACCGTAGGAATAGGCCTGCAAAGGCTCTATCGCCACGCCGGCCACCGAACCGATATTGATGATGCGGGCCGGGTCGCCAGTTCGTTTGCCAGCGGTCAGATCGGGCAGGAACTGCTGCACCAGCTTGAACGGCGTATGCACATTGACGGTCATGACCGAAGACCAGGCCTTGTCGGGGAAATCCGCGATCGGCGCGCCCCAGGTCTTGCCGGCATTGTTGACGAGGATGTCCAGGCCACCGGCCAATGTCCGATAGCGTTCAACCAGATCGACCACCGCCTCGGGCGTCGACAGGTCCGCCGGCAGGGCCAGACACGGTCCCAGAGCCGACATTTCCGCTGCGGCCCGGGTGCAGATGTCCGGCTTGCGGGACGTGATGACAACCTGCGCGCCGGCCCGCAGCAACCCTTCCGCGATCATGCGGCCCAACCCCTGGGCACCACCGGTGACCAGCGCGCGCTTACCCGACAGGGAGAACAGGTCACCACTCATCTCATGCCCCTTCGATATCGATGATGATCTTGCCGAACCCGTGACCCTGTTCCAGATGGGCCAGGGCCTCGGCGGCGGCGGACAGGGGGAAACGGCGATCAATGGCCGGTGTCAGCCCATGCTGCGCGGCAAAGGCCACCATGGCGGCGAATTCCGCCGGATTGCCGACATTGGTGCCGATCAGGCGCAGGTTCTTCAGGAAAAGCTCCGGCGCATTGACGGTGAAATCCACGCCCCCGGTCGATCCGTACAGCACCACCCGCGCGCCCATGGCGAGCGCCCGCGCATAGTGGGGATAAGACGCGGCGGGCGCCCCATCGAATACGACGTCGATGCCCCCCGACTGTTTCGCCAGCGCCTTGCGCCAGTTGTCTTCACGGTAATTGAACCCCGCGCGCGCGCCCAGAGCGGTCGCCTTTTCCAGCGTCGCGTCCGAACCGCTGGTGACAAACACTTCCGCCCCCATGGCCACCCCGAACAGGAGCGCGAAGGTCGCCACCCCGCCGCCGACACCGGTGACCAGCAGCTTTTCCCCGGCCAGCAAGCCGGCCTTGGTCACCAGCCCACGCCAAGCCGTGATGCCGGCCAGGGGAAGGGCGGCGGCTTGCGCGAAATCCAGATGTGGAGGCAGAGGCACGGCACTGGCGGCCGGCACGCAGACGGACTGGGCGATGGTGCCGGGTCCGGGCATGCCCAGCAGGCCGAATGAAGCCGCGGGATAATCGGGGTCCTCTCCCCAACGCAGACCCGGATAGAGCAGCACACCCTCCCCCACGCGGGCCGGATCGACACCGGACCCGACGGCGTCGATCACCCCCGCCCCGTCGGCCCCCAGGATGGCCGGCAGGGTCATGCCCGGATACTGGCCGCGCGCGATCCACAGCTCGCGATGGTTCAGGGCCGCGGCCTTCAGCGCCACGCGAACCTCCCCTTCGACAGGGTTGGAGGCGGCTACCTCCTCCAGGCGGGCGGCGTCCGGCCCCGTGGCTGAACGCAGGATCAGGGCACGCATGTTGACTCCTCCGATGATGCACCGGAACCAGCATGGGCTGCGACCGGCAAGACATCACCTGTCGGTGGGCAGGGCCCAACGGGTCAGGGCGGCCGACAAGTCCAGCGCCCCGGACGCAGGGCGCACACTGCCCGGCGTGGCGGAAAACCGGGGGGCCGTGCCCGGCTGCGGCACGCCGCCCAGGCTGGTGAAGGTTTCCCGCGCCCGGTTATGCGGATGCTCCGGGGCTTCGGCCAGGGACAGGACAGGGGAGACGCAGGCATCACCCTGGGCAAAATGCGCGGCCCAGACATCGCGTGGCCGGGTCCGGAATATCGCGGCGAAAGCCTGCGTCATGGCGGGCCAGCCGGCCTGGTCATATTGCACGAACCGTCCCGCCGGCAGGCCCAGACCGGCCAGCAATTGCGCGAAGAAGGGCGGCTCCAGGGCGCCGACGGCGACATGGCGCCCGTCGGCGCATTCATAACAGCGATAGAAGGGGGCGAACCCGTCCAGCAGGTTGGCCTCCCGCCGGTCATGCCATTGACCCGTATGCAGGAAGGCCTGGAACAGGCTGGTCATCACCGCCGTGCCGTCGGTCATGGCGGCATCGACCACCTGCCCCTTGCCGGTGCGCGCCGCAGACAACAACCCCGCCAGCAGCCCGGCCAGCAGGAACATGGCCCCACCGCCATAATCCCCGATGACATTCAGCGGTACCGTCGGCGGCTGTCCCGCCGCCCCGATGGCGTGCAGGATGCCGGCGACGGCGATGTAATTGATGTCGTGCCCCGCGCGCGGCGCCAACGGCCCGCTCTGGCCCCAGCCCGTCATGCGGCCATAGACCAGCCTTGGATTGCGCGCCAGGCATTCGGCCGGGCCCAGCCCCATGCGCTCCATGACGCCGGGCCTATACCCCTCGATCAGGGCGTCGGCCCCGGCCACCAGTGACAAGAGGTCGGCCCGGCCCGATCCGGACTTCAGATCCAGGGTCAGACTATGTCGACCCCGATGCAGGATGGCGCCACCCACATCCTCCCACGCCGCGCCGGGATAGGGCGGGCGGGTGATGCGCAGCACATCGCATCCCATATCGGCCAGCAACATGGCGGCCAACGGCACGGGACCGATGGCGTCAAGTTCAATCACGTGCAGCCCGACAAGGGGGCCGGTCGGCGACGGGGTCATGGATATTCCTTTCTGAGAGCCGGATGGCCCTGCGGCTCAGACCATCAGCCCGAGCTGGCGTGCCTTGATCACGGTCTGCGGCCGGCGGCGAACGCCCAGCTTGTCGTAAACCTGCTGCATGTACCATTTCACCGTCCCCTCGGTCAGGCCAAGGCGATTGCCGATCTCCTTGTTGCGCAGGCCGGCGCCCACCATGCCCAGCACCTCCAGTTCGCGGGGTGACAGACGGCTGCTGGGCTGGCTGTCGCCCATCTCTTCCTCGTCCACATCGAGGAAAGGAATGATGCCGGTGAAGGAAGAGGCGAGCTTGGCGGCGAACCGGTCGACCTGGCTGTCCATGACAGGGCCATGGCCATAGGCATCGACCAGCAGGGTGCCCACCGCTTCCCCCTCGTCCAAGAAAATGCGGGTCCAGCCGGCGGGGGCCGCCAGGGTGACCGCCTCACGCACGGCACGGCGCGCCTCCTGCCGGTCACCATCCAGCAGGGCGATCTGGGCCAGCAGCAGCTCGAAGGCCACGGCGGAGCGCAGGGCGCCTGCCCGGCGGACAAACACGCTCCAGCGCTTGGCCACCTTGCGCGCCCGGACCAGCCGGTGGGCATGGATTTCCAGCCGCAGCCAGGCGATGGCGATACTTTCCTGGCGGCGGGTGGGGTTCATGGTGGGCAGCGGCTCGTCATCCAGCGACAGGTCGCCCGCCTCGAACGCGGCAGTGGCCTTCTGCGGCTGGCCGTCGCGCAGCAGCAGGCGCACCTGCTCCGCCACGACATAGGCACGTAGCCGGTCCAGACCGCATTCGATGGCCACCAGATGCGCGCCCTCCAGGGCCGTCAGCGCCGCATCGATCTGTCCGCGCGCCGCCAGCAGCCGGGCCCGGACCAGATAGCCGGCGGCCAGCTGATCCAGGAAGCCCAGTTGCCGCGCCACGCCCACATAGCGCTTCACCAGATCGTCGGCGCCGGCCAGATCCCCGCAATCATACAGCAGTTCGGCCAGCGGCAGGGCCGGCAGTGCTGCCAGCGGTGAGCCCTTGCCGGCGAAATCCTCGGCGATCTCCAGCGCTTCGCGCAGCAGGGCACGGGCGGCCTCCACCTTGCCCTGCACCATGAAGGTGGGGGCGACGGAGGATTTCAGCGCGATCGAGGCGAAGCGCACGCCCGGCAATTCCAGGGCCCGGCGGGTTTCCGCCTCCAGCTTCAGGATATCGCGGAAATGGTACAGTTCCCGCCGCGCCGCCATCAGCTGCGCCAGCATGGTGCAGCTGAGATAGGGATAATCATCCCCCAGTTCCGCCAGCAGCGCCTGCGCCCGCGTCTCCACCATGGTCATGTCGTCACGGGCGGCGGCCAGGATGATGGACCGATGCTCCACCAGACGGCGCAGATGCATCGCCTGATGCGGGGGCAGTATCCCTGTCGCTGCCTGCGCCTCGATACAGGCGGCGGCAGCATCGATCATCTTCTGGGCGGGTGTGAAGGCCAGACCCCGGATACGCCGCCAGGCCAGCAGCAGCAGCAGGCTGGGCCGGCCTTCAAGCTGTGGCCAGGACAGGACGCCGGCGATGCTGTCCAGTTGCAGCAGATGCCCGGCATAGGTGGCCGTCTCCGCCATGGCGTCCAGGCAATCGGCCAGGAAATCCAGATCACCGCTGGCCTGGGCATGAGCGATGGCCGGCAGGGATTCGTGGAGGGACATGAAATAGCGCCCCGCCCGCCGATGCATTTCGGCGGCATGGGCCGGCATATCCTCCGTCAGCCGCCGCAACATCAATTGCCGCAGCAACGGGTTCAGAACATAGCGCCCGGCATCGATATCGACCAGGGTAAGGAACAGACCGGCCGCCTCGATCTCGACCAGAAAGCGGCGGCTATCCTCCCGGCCGGTTAGCACCTGGCAGGAAACCGGGGTCAGACTGTCCAGAACGGCGGTGTCGGTCAGAAAGGCAATGATGGCCGGGTTGATACCGGCCAGGACCTCCTCCGCGAAATAATCACCGACATCGCGGGCGAAACGGGTCCAGCGGCTGGTCTCTTCCAGTCCCGCCAGCCGCTGTGCCATGACCAAGCCGGCAACCCAGCCATCGGTTCGCGCTGCCAGCGACGCGCCCTCCCCCGCTGTCCCGCCATGGGCTGTAACCCAGGCCTGCGTCTCTTCCGCCGTAAAGCGCAGCTCCTGTTCACCCAGCTCCACCAGCATGCCCAGCGACCGCAGGCGGGCCACGGGCACCCTGTTGCGGCCGCGCGCGACGATGATGGTGGTCATGGCATCCCGCATGGTGACGACAAGCCGTTCGATCAAAGCATGCGTGTCGGCGGTCAACAGGTGCGCATCATCCACGATCAGGACCGGGCGGCGGCCCGCATCACCGATCAGCAGGGCCAGCAGATCCTCCGCCGAGCCATCAGCTGCCGGCAAGGGCCGGTCAATGCCACAGGAAGCGGCCGCCGCCCACAGGCAGGACCGGAAATCCTCCGCCCCCCGCATGCCGCCCCTTGCGGCCAGCCACAGGACCGGGCGGTTCCGGCTGCGTAGCCCGTCCGCCCAGCCACGCAGGATGGTGGTCTTGCCATAACCCGCCGGTGCATGCACCAGCGTGACGCGGGACCGGTCGACCGCGTCCAACAGGTCGTCCAGACGCGACCGTTGCACCAGGGGACCGCTGCGCAGGGGCGCGGACCCGACCATGGCGGAGATGATACCCATTGTTTCCTCCCAATGCCTGACGCTGATTTTTGTTTTCGCGGGGCTTGATGGACCGTTCTGATGCCGGGTCGTACCTCCTTGGGCTGAAATGCGGGTGCCGGCCAAAACAGGGCGACAGAAAGGAGCATAGAGGGGCGAACAATGTTCATCCCCTATCCATGGATAGGGTACTGCGTTTGTAATCACCCCGCTACAGCGTGTAGCCGCCGCCACAGGTCAGGACCTGGCCGCTGACATACCCCGCCTCGGGCAGGCACAGCAGATAGACGGCACCGGCCGCATCATCGGGCGTGCCGGCGCGGCCCAGGGGAATGGCGCTTTCCGCCGCACTGCGCAGTTCGGCGCTGATCCCCACCTTGATGGCGCGGCCCGCCATGTCGATGCTGCCGCCGCTCTGGTCCGCGTCGGTCAGCCGGGTCAGGATCACGCCAAAGGCCACGGCATTGACCGTGACATTGTAGCGGCCCCATTCCTTGGCCAGTGTCCTTGTCAGGCCCAGCACGCCCGCTTTGCCGGCGGCATAACCCACCTGCCCCGGATTGCCGCCCAGGCCGGCGATGGAGGAGATGTTGACGACGCTGCGCCGGCGCGGCGGCATCCCCGCCGCCCGTTCCGCTTTGACCGCAGCACCGATGACCGGCTGGGCGGCGCGCAGCACGCGGAACGGCGCGGTCAGGTGGATGCCGATCATGGCCTCCCACTGCTCGTCCGCCGTCTTCTGGATGACATTGTCCCAGGTATAGCCGGCATTGTTGACGATGATGGTCAGGTCGCCGAACCGCTCCACCGCCAGGGCCACGAACCGTTCGGCAAATCCGGACGCCAGCACGTCACCGGCGCAGGCCTCCGCCTGCCCGCCGGCCGCCCGGATCGCGGCGACCACGTCTGCCGCCGGCCCCGCGTCCAGATCATTGACGATGACCGATGCCCCGGCACCGGCCAGCTTCAAGGCGATGGCGCGCCCGATGCCGCGCCCTGCCCCGGTGACGATCGCCACCTCTCCCTGCAAGGGCCCCATGGCGGTTCCCCTCAGAAAGAGCGCGGGAGGCCCAGGCTCTCCGCGATGCCGTTGCGCACCATCTCGTTGGTGATGGGGCCGATGCGCCACAGGCGGCTGTCGCGCCAATAGCGCTGCATGTCGGTTTCCGCCGAATAGCCCATGCCGCCCAGAATCTGGATGCCCAGGTCTGCCGCCTTGTTGGCATTTTCCGACGCGATCAGCTTCAGCATGTTGGCTTCATTGCCCACCGGCTGGCCCGATGCCTGTTTCCAGGCGCAGTAATGCAGCATCAGTTCGGTGCTGGTCTGCATGGTGGCGATGTCGGCGATGTAATGCTGGATGGCCTGGAACTGGCCGATGGTGCGGCCGAAGGCCTGGCGCTGCTTGGCATAGTCCAGCGCATCCTCCAGCACCCCGTCGATGACGCCCAGGCAGAAGGCGCCGACCATGATGCGTTCGTTATTGAGCGTGGGCAGCAGCATGTACCAGGCCTTGTCCGGCTCCCCCAGCACATCCTCATCCGGCACGAACACATCGTCGAAATGCACCGTGCAGGAGCCCATGGACCGCATGCCCAACTTGGCCAGCGACGCCACCTTGATGCCCGGCGACTTGGTGGAAACCCAGAACAGCGACAGGCCCTGGTGGTTCTTGGCGACATTGCGGTTGGACCGGGCAATGACCAGCAGATAGTCGGCGACATGGGCCGATGAACTCCAGATCTTCTCGCCATTCAGCTTCCAGCCGCCCTCCACCCGTTCGGCCGTGGTGCGCATGGAGCCCAGAAGGTCGGTGCCGCCCGACGGTTCGGTGAAGGAGATGGCGGCCCGCAGCTTGCCGGTGGCGATCAGCGGCAGGTACTTCTTCTTCTGCACCTCGCTACCATAGATGCCGATGGATTTCGATCCGGCGAAGGAGGTAATGCCCCAGATCCAGGCCAGCCCGCCCAGCGTGCGCGCCAGTTCACGCGCCAGGATCATCTGCATCAGCACATCGCCGCCCTGGCCGTCATATTCCTCCGGGATACCCACACCATGGAACCCAGCTTCGGAGAACTTGTCCCACAGGGCGAAGGGGTAATTGTGCTCGTCCTTTTCCAGATCGCGTGCCCAGGCCTTGGGCGCCTCCGCCTCCACCCACCGGCGCACGCCGTCGCGGAAGGCGCGATATTCCTCGGGGAGATTGAAATCCATGATGTATGCTCCTTGGGATTTGTTGGTGGGGGGCGCGGCAAGGCTGCGTCCTACCCCATCTTGCGTTCATCCAGCCCCAGGCCCCGGCCGATGATTTCCTTCATGATCTCGCTGGAGCCGGCGAAGATGCGGCTGACGCGGGCATCGGTGTAGAGCCGGCTGATGCGGTATTCCTCCATGTAGCCGGCACCGCCATGCATCTGCACGCCGGCATCGACCATGCGGCCCTCCAGCTCCGTCGCCAGCAGCTTGCATTCAGCCGCATCCTCTCCGGACAACTCGCCCACATTCAGCAGCAGCACGCATTGGTCGATCAGCGTCTGCACGGCGTCGATTTCCGCCCGCAATCCCGCCAGGACGAAACGGTTATGCTGAAAGGCGCCGATGGGCCGGCCGAAGGCCCGGCGTTCGCGCACATAATCCAGGGTGATGTCGAACGCCACCTGTGCCGCCGCCAGCGACCCGATGGCGGCCACCAGCCGTTCCTTGGCCAGGAACCGGGTCAGATAGCGGAAGCCCGATGCCGGATCGCCCAGCACATTGTCCTTGGGCAGTTTCACATGGTTGAAGAACAGTTCGGATGTGTCCTGCGCGTGCAGTCCCATCTTCTTCAGCCGTTGTCCCCGGTCGAAGCCCGGCATACCGGCTTCCACCAGGAACAGGCCCAGCCCGTGCTTCTGATCGGGCACGGTGCGGGCCGCCACGATGACCAGATCGGCCAGGAAGCCGTTGGAAATATAGGTCTTGGCCCCGTTCAGCAGCCAATGGTCGCCCTTGTCCTCCGCCCTTGTCCGCATGCCGGCCAGATCGGAACCGGCGCCCGGTTCCGTCATGGCGATGGCCAGGATGGTGTCACCGGACACGCAGCCGGGCAGGATGCGCTGCCGCTGCTCCTCCGTCCCCAGCGCGTCGATATAGGGGGCGACAAGGTTGGAATGCAGGTTGATGTAAAAGCCGATCTCACCATGGATGATGTTTTCCTCGATGATGATCTGCTCAAACCGGAAATCATCGATCCCCGCCCCGCCAAACCTTTCCTCCGCCCAGGTCAGCAGCAGCCCGGCCTCTCCCGCCTTCCTGTAAATCTCGCGGTCGACATGGCCCTGGGCACGCCAGCGTTCCCCCTGCGGCGCCACCTCCTTCTGGAAGAAACGCCGCGCGCTTTCGCGGAACTGGTCATGTTCGGGCTGGAAGATCAGGCGGCGCATGGCGTGGCCCCCGCCTTGTCATAAAAGGACAGTCCGGCCGCCGCCCGCGCCCGCAGCCAGGCCGACGGGGCATAGCGCGGACCGTGGGCCTGGGCCAGTCGGTCGGCCTCCGCCACGAATTCCACGATCCCGACCGTGTCGATATAGGACAGCGTGCCCCCGGTCCAGAGCGGGAAGCCCCAGCCGTAGACGGCCCCCAGATCGGCATCCTGCGGCGTGGTCAGCACGCCTTCCTCCAGGCAGCGGGCCGTTTCCAGGGCCTGGATATAGAGGAAGCGGCGCGCCAGCTTTTCGGCATCGACATCCGGATGGGACGGGAAATGCTGCGTCAGGCCGGGCCAGAGATGTTTGCGCCCGCCCGCCGGATAGTCATAGAAGCCGCCGCCGGCCTTGCGGCTGCTGCGCTCCAGGTCGTCGCGCAGGCGCCGCAGCACCGGCACGCCGGGCGGCGGGGTGTAGCGATCACCCTCCTCCGCGATGGTCTGGTCCACGATCTTCAACGGCAGGTCCAGCGTCACCTCATCCAGCAGGGCCAGCGGCCCCACGGGCATGCCGGCGGCCCGCGCCGCATTCTCGATCACGGCCGGCGGCACCCCTTCGGCCAGCATCGACGCCCCTTCATGGATGAAGGTCTGGAACACCCGGCTGGTATAGAAACCCCTGCTGTCATTGACGACGATGGGCGTCTTGCGCAGCTGCGCCACGTAGTCAAGCGCCTGGGCCAACGTCTCCGGACTGGTCTTGGCCCCCATGATCACTTCCACCAGCCCCATCCGTTCAACGGGAGAGAAGAAATGCAGGCCGATGAAACAGTCGGGCCGGGCTGATGCCTCCGCCAGTTGCGTGATGGGCAGGGTGGAGGTGTTCGACGCGAACAGGGTGCCGGGCGGGATCACTGCTTCGGCCCTTGCCGTGGTGTCGGCCTTCACGCCCGTATCCTCGAACACCGCCTCCACCACCAGATCGACGCCGACCAGATCGGCAAAATCCGCCGTGGGCTGGATGCGGGACAAGATCGCCTCGACCTCCGCAGCGCTGCGCCGGCCCTTCTCCACCTCCTTGCCCAGCACCTTGGCGGCATGGGCCCTGCCCTTCTCCGCCAGTTCCACCGTGCGGTCCAGCAGCACGACCCCGATCCCCGCCTGGGCGGAGACCAGGGCGATGCCCGCCCCCATCATCCCGGCGCCCAGCACGCCGACCTTGACCACCCGCGAGGTCAGCACCCCAGCCGGCCGGCGCTGGCCCTTCTCGGCGGCCTGCTTCGACAGGAAGCTGGTGCGAATGATGTTGCGGGCCACAGGATCGGTCAGCAGCCGGGCGAAATATTTGCTCTCCACCGACAGGGCGCGATCGAACGGCAATTGCCCGCCCACGAACAGGCAGGACAGGATGGCGATGGCGGCCGGGCTGTTGCGCCCACCCTTGGCCACGCCCGCTATGGTGGCGGAAAACAGGGCCGCCGTTTCCGGCACCAGCAATCCCCGTGCTTCCACACTCGTATAGCCCTTGCGGTCCCATGCCCGTACCGGGTCCGGGCCCGATTGCAGCCAGGACCGGGCGGCATCGGTCAGTTCGGCCGCCGGCACCACCTCATCCACGATGCGCAGGCGCAAAGCCTCTTCCGGGCCGACAGCGCGGCCGGACAGCAGCAGGTCGATCGCCACCTTCAAGCCGGCCAGCCGCAGCAAGCGCTGTGTACCACCGGAACCGGGCAGCAGGCCGACGCCGACCTCCGGCAGGCCGACCACGGCCTTGGGATCATCAACCAGGATGCGGCTGTGGCAGGCCAGCGCCAGTTCGAACCCGCCGCCCAGCGCCAGCCCGTTCAGGGCCGCGACCCAGGGCTTGCCGCTTTTTTCGATGGCGCGGTGCATGGCGGTGGCGCGCTGGCTGAACGCATAGGCCTGCCGCCTTGTCATGCTGTCGAACCCGTCGACCAGCAGCTTCAGATCGGCCCCGGCCATGAAGCCCTTCTTGGCCGAGGTCAGGATGACGCCGGTCACGGACGCATCCTGTGTCAAGTCGGCGATGGCTTCCTGCATCTCCGCCAGCCAGGGCTGGGTGACGAGGTTCACGCTTTCGTCTGCATTGTCGAGCGTCAGGGTGGCGATGCCGTCGGCACCCTTGACGATGGAAACATGGCGCATGTTCACACCCGTTCGATGATGGTGGCGGTGCCCAGCCCGTTGCCGGCGCAGAGCGTGACCAGGGCGGTTGCCTTGCCGGTGCGTTCCAGTTCGTCCAGAACGGTGCCCAGGATCATGGCGCCCGTGGCCCCCAGCGGGTGGCCCAGCGCAATGGCGCCACCGCAGACATTGATGCGGTCATGCGGAATATCCAGGACGCGCATATAGCGCAGCACGACGCTGGCAAAGGCCTCATTCAGTTCGAACAGATCGATATCGCCTTTCTCCATCCCGCAATTGCGCAGGGCCTTTTCGCTGACGGCGGCCGGGGCCGTCAGCATGATCGACGGTTCCGACCCGATGGAGGCGAAGCCGCGGATACGGGCGCGGGGTTTCAACCCGGCCCGTTCGCCGAACCCTTTCGATCCCACAAGGACCGCAGCGGACCCGTCGACGATGCCCGAGGAATTGCCACCGGTATGGACATGGGACAGTGCCTCGATCTGCGGATAGCGCAGCAGTGCCACCTGATCGAAGCCCAGGGCCGCCAGACCGGGAAAGGCCGGCTTCAGATTGCCCAGCCCCTCCAATGTCGTGTCGGGGCGCAGATGTTCGTCGCGGTCCAGCAGCACATCGCCCAGAATATCGGTGACCGGGACCACGGACCGGGCAAAGCGCCCGTCGGCCCAGGATCGCGCCGCACGGCGCTGGCTTTCCAGGGCGTAGGCATCGACATCGGCCCGGCTGAACCCGTCCAGGGTGGCGATCATGTCCGCACCAATGCCCTGGGGGATATAGTAATTGTGCCAGGCAACGCTTGGATCGGCACTCCAGGCGCCGCTGTCGGCCCCCATGAAGGTCCGGCTCATGCTTTCCACGCCGCCGCCGATGCCCGCATTGCTCATGCCCGACATCACCTGGGCCGCGACATTGTTCACGGCTTCCAGGCCGGATGCGCAGAAACGGTGGATCTGCTGGCCCGCGACAGTTTCGGCATAGTCGGCGTTCAGCACGGCGGCCCGCGCGATGACGCCACCCTGTTCGCCGACGGGCTGGGCACAGCCGATGACGACATCGTCCAGCAGGCTGGTATCCAGCCCGTTACGGTCGCGCAAGGCCCGCAGCACCTGGGTCAGCAGTTCGACGGCGGTGACCTCGTGCAATGCCCCGTCGGGCCGTCCCCGGCCGCGCGGCGTGCGCACATGGTCATAGATGAAGGCTTCCATCCTGGTCGGTCCATGGCTTTTGAATTGGGAAGATGTGCCGTCTTCCCATCCCCGTCCTCCAACCGCACCTATCCATGGGCAGGTGGAATCCGACCTGTCCCGTTTCATCCTCCCCTCAACGACAAAGGGGATGGAAACATGCGGGTCATCATCACAGGTGCTGCCAGCGGGATCGGCCAGGCCGTCGCCCAGCGGCTGCAGGACGGGGACATCATCCGGGGCGACCACCGGGTGCTGCTGGTGGACCGGGACGCCGACGGGCTGGCGCGGGTCGCCGGCATCATCGGACCGCCTGCCGCCATCCTTAAGGCCGACGTGACGGACGAGGCCGACAGCGCCATCATCGCGGCCGCCGCCCTGGACCATATGGGCGGTATCGATGGGGTGGTCAGCAATGCCGGCGCCATCGCCGCCGGAACGCTGATGCAGATGACGCCGGCCGAGTATGACCGGCTGTTCGCCGTCAATACGCGGGCGACATGGCTGCTGGCGCGGGCCACATATCCCTATCTGCGCGAAAGCCGGGGGGCGCTGGTGGCCACCGCCTCCATGGCCGCGACCCAGCCGACACCGCCCCTTGGGGCCTATGCCCCGGCCAAGGCGGCCCTGCGCATGCTGATCCGGCAATTGTCGGTGGATTGGGGACCGGACGGCATCCGTTGCAACTGTGTTTCCCCCGGCCCCACCCTGACCGGCATGACGGCCGCCGGCTATGCCGATCCCGTGCGCCGGGCGGAGCGGGAGGCGGCGATGCCGCTGCGCAAGCTGGGCACGCCGACCGACGTGGCCAATGCCATCCTGTTCCTGCTCAGCGCCTATGCCGGCCACATCACCGGGGTCGACCTGCTGGTCGACGGGGGCCTGAGCAATTGCCTGATGATCGCCAATGGCGGCGGTGCGGGTCACGCGCCGTCCGCATCCTGATGGAGGACGGAGATGGATTATCCCCCCGCCCCCAACGTCGCTGGCACCTCGCTGGATGGTGACACGGCCTATATCATCGACCCGGCGGAGAACGCGGCCCTGTGCCGGTCCACCGGGGTGGAACCGGCGAGCGACGGCACCGCGCATCCCGCCTATTACTACATCGCCACCCAGGTCGCGATGGGGCAGACGGTGGCCGGGCTGTGCGCCCTGTGTGATTTCGATGTGGAACAGGGGCCGATGATGGCCAGTTCCAGCGTCCGGTTCCAGGTCCCGCTGCGCACCGGCCGTCCCTACCGCGTGACGGGTGAGATCACCGGCCTGACCCGCAAATCCAGCCGCAAGCTGGGCCTTATGGACCTGCTGGAATACCGGCTGCGCCTGCACGATCCCGATGGTGCGCCGGTATTGGAAACCACCAATGTCTGGGTGCTGCCGCGCCGGGAGCTGATGCAATGACCCCTGGGACCGAGCTTCCCCCCTTCACCATACCGTCCGTCAGCGCCGATGCCATGCGGGAATGGGCCCGTTTCCTGCGCGATCCCAACCCCATCCATCTGGACCCGGATTCTGTCCGGGCCAAGGGACTGGGGGACCGGGTGATCAACCAGGGACCGGCCAATCTCGCCTATATCATCAACATGCTGATGGCAGCCTTTCCCGGCGGGCAGATCAGCGCCCTGGAAAGCCGGTTCATCGACAATGCCTATGCCGGCGACTGCCTGACGGCCGGCGGGCGGGTGGTGGAGGCCGACGGGACCCGAGCCATCTGTGAGGTCTGGCTAACCGCCGATGGCGGCCGCCCCATCATCCGGGGCACCGCGACCATCACCCTGTAACGAACCACCACTACCAGCGGCCTGGGGCCGCATAAGCCAAGCCGCCGGATGGCGGCGCCCGGCGCCTGAGGCGCAATAAAAAGGAAACCCCATGCCAAGCGGCCCCTTCGCCCATGTCTGCCTGCTGGTCCATGATCTGGACAAGGCCATCGCCGACTGGACCAAAATCCTGTCCGTCCTGGACCCGCAGGCCCTGACCGAACCCATTGTGCGCTATGACGGTTTTTCCAGCGGTGCCGACCAGGACATGCGCTGGGCGACCTTCGTCGCCAATCATTCCGCCGAGATCCAGTTGATCCAGCCGGCCCCCGGCACACCGCTGGGCGACCGGCTGGCGGCCAAGGGGGAACATGTCCACCATCTTTGCTTCACTACGCCTGATGTCGCGGGCAGCCTCGCCAGACTGGCGGCGGAGGGGGTGCAGGTGCTGGGTGATGGCACCACGAACCGTGATCCCGCGATGACTTGGCAGGAATGGGGCTGGATCGGCCCGAAAAGTGCCCATGGCGTGCTGGTGGAGGTGGCAGCCCCCTATGAAAGCCATGGTGATGGCCGGTGGCACGCGGCGGGATCGCGCCCTTGAGTTCCTTTCGCACCATCACCCTGCCCGGCGACGGGCTGCGACTGGTGGCCGATGCCATCGGCGACCAGGATGCACCGCCGATCCTGTTCCTGCACGGTGGCGGCCAGAGCCGGCATTCCTGGCGCAACGCGGCGCGGCGGGTGGCCAATGCCGGATATCAGGGTATCAGCATCGACATGCGCGGCCATGGCGACAGCGACTGGGCCCCCGACGGCGCCTATGGGCTGGAGATCATGGCCAGCGATCTGCGCCATGTCCTGCGCAGCCTGGACCGGCCCGCCGGTCTGGTCGGGGCGTCGCGCGGCGGACAGGTGGCGCTGGTCGCGGCGGCGGCGGAACTGGCGCGGACAAGGCTAGTGCTGCTGGCCGATGTGGGCCCGCATATCGACCGGCGGGGGGTGGCTCCGATCCGACATTTCATGGAACGAAGCATCGAAGGGTTTGACGATGTGGAGGCAGCGGCGCAGGCACTGGCCGCTCTGCCCGACCGCGAAGGCCCCGTCGATCCCATCATCGTCTCCCGCGCGCTGCGCCGGGACGACGATGGCCGCTTCTACTGGCGCTGGGACCCGCGTGTGGCCCTGCCGGGCTTCATCAATGCCGACCGGGAAACGGCATTGATGGAAGAGGCGGCGCAAACGATCACCTGCCCCGTGCTGCTGGTTCGCGCCGGTTTGAGCAAGGTTCTGACAGACGCCGGTGTTGCGGCCTTCAAGCGCCTGACACGACACCTGCTTGTAACCACGGCCCCCGGCGTCGGGCACATGTTCACCAATGATCAGAACGACATTTTCGCCGAAGCCCTTCTCGACATGCTTGCAACGGACCCGGGCGGGGGCTGAATACGATGGGGTGTATTCACCGAAACGGTTCCCCCCTCCACGGATAGGTTCGCGGCACGGAGGTTTCGGTCAGAGATGAATATGCAGGCGGGGCTGAACCCGCAGCAGGCCGGCAGGCGGTACAGGCACAAGAAACGCCGCCGGAACGGGTCAACAGGGAGGAAACAATGACATTCGGTTATGACCAGGGACGGCGGCATCGCCATATCAACCATCTTGCCGCCGGCTGTGCCGCGCTTGCCCTTCTCGCCCTGCTGCCAGCGCCTGCCACGGCGCAATCGGCACCTGCCAATCCGAATGCGCAGCCCGCCGCGGAGGAATTCCTGGGCGAGATCATCGTGACGGCCCGCCGGCGCAATGAAACCCTGATCTCCGTGCCCGTGGCCGTTTCCGCCGTCAGCGAGGATACGCTGGCCAATTTCGGCGTGACCGACGTCCGCTCCCTTGCCAACTATTCCCCCGGCCTGGCCATTGACAGGGTCAGCAGCGGCGCCGGTGCCACCATCACCCTGCGCGGGATCGGCACCTCGCCCGGTCAGGCCGGGTTCGAGCAGACGGTGTCGCTGAATCTGGACGGGGTGCAAACCTCGCGCGGGCGCGCCATCACCCAGGGCTTGTTCGATGTCGGCCATGTCGAGGTGCTGAAAGGCCCGCAGGCCCTGTTTTTCGGTAAGAACAGCCCGGCCGGCGTCATCTCCATCACCTCGGCCGGTCCCACGGACGATGTGTCCGGTTATGCGCGGCTGGGTTATGAGACCGTCGCCGACGAAGCCATCGCCGAGGCCGCCGTGGGCGGTCCGCTCAGCGACAGCGTGGGCGCCCGCATGGCCGTGCGCTATCGCAAGATGGATGGATGGCTGCGCAATATCGGCGGCCCGGTCAACACCTCCGTTCCCGGCGTGAAGCGCCCTGGCGAGGAGGAAGCCATGGGCCGTCTGACCCTGACCTGGCAGCCGCCGGAAAGCAATTTCGACGCCACGCTGAAACTGTCGGCCAGCGACTATAGCGATGATGGCCCCGCCGCCGGACAGCAGCTTTTCTATTGCGGCGCCCTGCCCGCCGGCGGCGTGGCCGGCCGTGTCGATCCGTTCGGGGAGTGCAAGTTCGATAAATACTATTCATCTGCGGGTCTGGCCAACGGCGTGGCCGACAATTGGCCCTATGCCAAGCAGCAACCCTATAGCGACGTGAAGGTCTATCTGGCCTCGCTCTCCGCGAACTATAGCTGGGAAAACCTGGCGCTGACTTCCGTCACCGGCTATTTCAGCACGCGGTCGCGGACCAGCGACAGCTACGATGCCACCTCCTACTATATTATCGGTGCTGCCGAGCGGGAGGATTTCGACGCGTTCAGCCAGGAATTCCGCCTGCTC
Organism: Niveispirillum sp. GW835-FHT14G11; assembly: GCF_058793615.1. Taxonomy (NCBI): domain Bacteria; kingdom Pseudomonadati; phylum Pseudomonadota; class Alphaproteobacteria; order Rhodospirillales; family Azospirillaceae; genus Niveispirillum; species Niveispirillum sp. GW835-FHT14G11. The sequence continues at coordinate 32,826 of NZ_JBXAFZ010000007.1, read as the reverse complement.
TCGTCCTTTGACGGGCCGGTCAACTTTATGTTGGGCGCCTACTATCAGGATTCCGACCTTAATTTCCTCAACAGCAGCCGCATCGCCCTGCTGCCGGCCGATCCGGCCACCGGCAAATACCATACCTGGGAGAAACCCAGCGGCACCAAGGGCAAGGCCTATTCCGGCTTCGGTCAGTTGATCTGGGCCGTGACGCCAGAAGTGGAAATGGCGGGTGGCGTGCGCTACACACGGGAAACCAAGGATTCCTACCTGTATGATAGCTGGGTCCATCCGCTGCTGACGGCTGCGTTCCTGCCGCCCACAACGATCCTCACGGATAATTTCCGCGATGCAAACTACTCTCCCGAGGCAACGCTGACCTGGCGCCCGACATCGGAGATCACCGCCTATATCGCCTATAAGACCGGCTACAAATCCGGCGGCCTGGGGCTCAGCGCCGTGCTGACGCCGGCCAGCGTCACGGCGGACGATTTCAATTTCGAAGCGGAGAAGGTGCGGGGCGAGGAAATCGGCGTAAAGGCGCAACTGTTCGACAAGAGCCTGACCCTGACCACCGCCGCCTATTCCTATCTCTACAGCAACTTGCAGGTGAACGCCTTCAATGCGGCGCTGGCCTCCTTCACCGTCACCAATGCCGCCAGCGCCCGCAGCAAGGGCTTCGAGATCGACGCCAACCTGCGCGTCACCTCGGACCTGACGCTGTACGGCTCGGTCTCCTACAACCATAGCCGCTACAAGGAATTCATCAGCAGCTGCTATGGTGGCCAAACCTTCACCATGGGCTGCGACTACCGGCTCAGCGTCGGGGCCGACGGTATCGCGGGCACGGCGGACGACCGCTATGGCCAGGATATGTCGGGCCGACCCCTGACACGGGCCGCTGACTGGTCGCTGAATGGCGGCTTCGACTATACGATCCCGCTGTCCGGTGCCTGGGACCTGGGCCTGTCGGGCAATGCCCGCTACACCAGCAAGATCAACGGCACTGACAATTCCAATCCCGGCGGCCTGCTGAAAGGCTATTGGGTGCTGGATGCCGCCGCCCGGCTGGAAATGGACGGGCAGTGGGAAATCTCCCTGGTCGGCCGCAATCTCAACAATGCCATGTATGGCTATTTGCAGGAAAAACCGGGCTCGCCCACCACGCCGGGCACCCCGTCCCAGGTCTTCGCCATCCCCACACGCGGGCGGCAGGTGCTGGTGCAGGTCGGCTACACGTTCTGAGGCTGTCTCTGGACGGGCCAGGGGTTCCCGCGCACCCAACCGTCACCCCGGCGACAGCCGGGGTGACGGTGGAGAAGACGGAGCATATTCCCATGAAAACCATCAAGGAACTGGTGGGGGTGGATTTCCCCCTGTTCGCCTTCAGCCATTGCCGCGACGTGGTAGCGGCGGTCAGCCGGGCCGGCGGCTTTGGCGTGCTGGGTGGCAGCAGCTTCACCCCGGAAACCCTGGAAACGGAGCTGCGCTGGATTGACGAGCATGTCGATGGCAAGCCCTATGGCATCGACATCCTGATCCCGGAGCATCAGCAACTGGGCGGCGGCCTGGATGTCGAGGCGCTGGCCGGCCGTATCCCGCAGGGCCATGTCGATTTCACCATCGACCTGCTGCGCCGCCACGGCATCCATGCCGGGCCGGGCGACGTGGTCACCAAGCAGCTTCCCGCCACCCTGCCGGAGGTGGGGGAGGCGCTGATGGATGTGGCCTTCCGCCATCCCATCCGGCTGATCGTCAATGCCCTGGGCATCGCCCCGCCCTCCATGCTGGCCCGTGCACGGGCCCATGGCGTGCCGGTGGGTGCCCTGGTCGGGGCCAAGGAACATGCCATCCGGCAGGTGCAGGCCGGGGTGGACATCATCATCGCGCAGGGCGGAGAGGCCGGCGGCCATTGCGGGGAGGTTTCCACCCTGGTTCTGGTGCCGGAAGTGATCCGCGCCATCGCCCCTCTGCGTCCCGTTCCCGTCCTGGCGGCGGGCGGCATCATGACAGGGGCGCAGATGGCCGGCTGCATGGCCATGGGGGCTGCCGGTGCCTGGACCGGATCGGTCTGGCTGGCCACGACGGAGGCCGAAACCAGTCAGGCCTTCCGCGACAAGATGGTGGCCGCTAGTTCGCGCGACACGGTGCGGTCGGCCACGCGCACCGGCAAACCGTCGCGCCAGTTGCGGTCGGGCTGGCATGCGGCCTGGGACAAGGAGGGCAGCCCCGGCGCCCTGCCCATGCCGCTGATGGCCATGATCTCCATCCCCACCTTCGAGATGATCGACAAGGCCGCCGAACGGCCCGACGCCCCGGCGCGCGATCTGGTCAGCTATTTCGTCGGCCAGGGCGTGGGGCTGGTGGAGGATGTGCGCTCATCCACCACGATCGTGCAGGACTTCAAGCAGGACTTCGCCGACGCCCTGGGCCGCATGCTGGCCTTTGCCGAGGAGGCATAGGGGGGCTAGAGGAGATTTGCGGGGCACTGACTTAACGGCCTCCACACCATTGCTTCCCCCGCGAAAGCGGGGGCCCAGGAGCCAAGAGCACCCGAGCGTCGTGCTTGTGGCCCCTGGATCCCCGCTTTCGCGGGGAAGGCAGATGAACAGGCGGGCAATCTCTTCCGCATTCTCCAATCGTCGCACAGCCCTTCCACCCGCGAAAGGCATCGCCATGACATCCCATCCGCATCCGCTTGCCCGCCTGTTCGCGCCACGCTCCGTGGCGCTGGTCGGGGCGACGGAGAAATCGGTATGGACGACGCTGATCGTCCGCAATTTCCGCGACTTCGGCTATGGCGGCGCGCTTTATGCCGTCAACCGCAACGGGGTCGATACGTTCGCCATCAAGGGCTATCGCTCCTGCCGCGATATTCCCGAACCCGTGGATGTCGCCTTCATCTTCGTACCCGTCGATGCTGTGCCCGACGCGCTGGCCGATGCGGCGGCGGCCGGCATCCGCAATGTCACCATCCTGACCTCCGGCTATGCCGAAATCGGTGAAGAGGGCCGGCGGCGTCAGGACGCGCTGGTGAAACAGGCGGAAGACCTGGGCGTCACCCTGTGGGGGCCGAACTCGCTGGGCTATAACAACGCCGAAGCCGGCATTCCCGTCTCCGTCATCCCGGCCGTGAAGCCCTTCCTGCCCCCCTCCATCGCCATCCTGTCGCAAAGCGGGGCGACGGCGGCGGAACTGGCCGAATATGCCCAGGGGCAGAATATCGGCGCCAGCTTCGTGGCCGCCACGGGCAACGAGGCACAGATCAGTCTGGCCGACATCATCGATTATCTGGTTGATCATGACGCCACTAAGTCCATCGCCGTCTTTGCCGAAAGCATCCGCAAGCCCGCCGCCTTTGTCCGCGCCGCCGAACGGGCACGGGCCAAGGCCAAGCCTATCGTCATCCTGAAAATCGGGCGCAGCGATCTGGCCACCCAGGTGGCGCAGGCCCATACCGGATCGCTGGTCGGGGACGATGCGGTGTTTGATGCCGTCTGCCGCCGGCTGGGCGTCATCCGCGTCACCTCCACCGAGGACCTGATCAATACCGCCGGCCTGCTGGCCGCCACCGGCCCGCTGCCGGCGGGCGGCATGAGTTTCCTGTCCATCTCAGGCGGGGCCTGTACGCTGGTGGCCGATGCGGCGGAAGGGTTCGGCGTGCCTTTGCCCGCCAATGACCCGGCGACAGTGACGGCCCTGCGCGGTGTGCTGTCGGATCTGGGATCGACCCTGAACCCGCTGGATATTACCGGGGCCGCCATGCGCGACCCGGACCTGTTCGCCCGTGTCATTCCGCTGCTGGCGGCCAACGAACAGGTAGGGCTGATCGGCATCGGCATTGCCGTGCCGACCATGCCGGGGCAGAGCCTACCGCCCGCCCTGACCGCCATCGGCCGGGCCACGGCGGCCATCAAGACGCCGTCGGTCCTGGTCTCCACCTGCGGCAAGTCGCTGAACGATCATGCCCGCGATGCCATCGTCGAGCATGGGCTGCCGCATGTCATGACCGGCATCGATGCCATGCTGCGGGCCGCCGGCCATGCACTGTGGTGGTCGGGACAGTTGAAACGGGCGGCCCCGCCGCCGTCCCTGGAACAGCAGGTGCGGACGGAGGTGCCAAGGCTCGACACCGAACGCGCCGTGCTGGACTTCCTGGCCGCCAGGGGCGTGCCCGTCGTGCCGCAGCATCTGGTGCGAAGCGCAGAAGAAGCGGCCAGCGTCGCCGCCGGCTTCACCGGCCCGCTGGCCCTGAAGATCCTGTCCCCCGACATCGCCCACAAGACAGAGGTGGGGGGCGTCCGCCTGCATGTCCCGCCGGGCGACGCCGCTGCGGTCTTTGCCGCCTTGATGGCCGATGTCGCCCGCGCCCGGCCCGATGCCCGGCTGGACGGTGTGATCGTCGCGCCGATGCGCAGCGGCGGGCTGGAGATGCTGGTCGGTGTGCGGCGTGATCCGACCTGGGGACCGGTCATCGCCGTCGGCTTTGGCGGTGTGCTGGTGGAGATGCTGGCCGATGTCGCCGTCACACCCCTGCCCGTCAATAGGGATCAAGCCAAGGCCCTGTTGCAGGGCCTGCGCGGGGCAAAGCTGCTGCACGGGTTCCGGGGATCGCCAGCGGCCGATATCGACCGGCTGGCCCAGGTGATTGTCGCCATTGGCGAGGCCGCCCTGTCGCTGGGGGGTGGTCTGGCGGAACTGGAAGTCAATCCGCTGCGGGTGGCCGGCGCAGAGATCGAAGCCCTGGACGGGCTTGTCGTCTGGCAGGAGGAAGCATGATGAGTGATCAAGCTCCGGTGACGCTGGAACGTGATGGCAGCGTCGCCATCGTCACCCTGTACCGCCCGGCCGTGCGCAACGCCATCAGCGCCGCTATGGCCGAAAGCATCGAGAAGTTCGTCTACGAGATCGAGGCCGATCCCACCATCCGCGTCGCCATCCTGGCGGCCAGGGGCCCAATCTTCTGTGCCGGCGCCGATCTGGGCGAAGTGGCGGCGGGACGGGGCATGTCGCTGGCCCGCCCGGAGACGGGCTTTGCCGGCTTCGTCGATGCCAAACGGGCCAAGCCCTGGATCGCCGCGGTGCAAGGCCCCACCCATGGCGGCGGGGTGGAGATCACGCTTTCCTGCGACATGGTGGTGGCCGCCGAAAGTGCCAGTTTCACCCTGCCGGAGGTGCGGCGCGGCCTGATCGCCGGGGCCAACGGGTCCTTCCGCATCGCCCGCTATCTGCCCCGACCGCTGGCCATCGAAATGCTGATCGTCGGTCACCCCCTGCCGGCCCCCCGTGCCCACGCGCTTGGCATGGTCAACAGTCTGGTGCCCACGGCCGATGATGTGCTGCCAGAGGCCTTGCGGCTGGCCCGGCTGATCGCGGCCAATTCACCGCTGGCGGTGCGCGAAAGCCTGCGCGTCGTCCGCGCCGCCAGCGACCAGGGGGAACCGGACCTGCTGGCCCTTCAGGCTGACGCCAACCGTATCGTCCTCTCTGGTCCCGACGTCAAGGAAGGTGCCGGCGCCTTCATCGAGAAACGCCAGCCGGAGTGGCGGACATGAACAGGCAGGACCTGCTGCCCGTCATCATCGGGATCGGCCAGATCAATGACCGGCCGGGACCGGACGAGCCGGGGCTGGATTCCGCCGGCCTGATGCTGTCGGCCCTGCGCGCTGCAGAGCGGGATGCCGGCGTTTCCCTGCTGGGCCGGCTGGATTGGCTGGGCATCGAGAACCAGATTTCCTGCCCCGGTGCCGCCCTTGACGAAACGGTGGCACGCGGCCTGCCCGCCCGGCCCGGCCATATCCAGCTGACCGTGGATGCCAGCGGCCATGGCCCCATCGAATTGCTGAACCGGGCCGCCAACGCCATCGGGCGGGGTGAGGTGCGGCTGGCTGCCATCACCGGTGGGGAGGCGCTGCGCACCGCCGCGAAGCAGGCCAAGGGCGGGGGCATGGCCAACGCCCTGGCGGCAGCGGCGGAGGCCGGGGCGACAAGGCTGGCCCGCCGCTACGGCCTGGTGACGCCCGCCGATGTCTACCCCCTGTATGAGAACGCCACCCGCGCCGCATGGGGCCAGACATTGGCAGAGGCGCAGGAAGAGACGGCGCTGATCTGGTCCGGCCTGTCGCGGGTGGCGGCGGACAACCCGCATGCCTGGCTGCGCACGCCCCTGCGCCCCGATGACATTCTGGCCGAAGGGCCGGCCAATCGCATGATCAGCTTTCCCTATACCAAGCTGATGGTGGCCAACAGTGCCGTCAACCAGGGGGCGGCCCTGATCCTGGTCAGCCTGGAAACCGCCCTTTCCCTGGGGGTGCCGCGTGAGCGTCTGGTCTTTGTCGGGCCGGGAGCCGCGGCGCATGAGCCGGCGGATTTCCTCCGCCGCGACGGGTTCACGGCATCGGCCAGCCTGAATGCCAGCATCGACCGCACCCTGGCATTGAACAACCTTGTCACCGGGTTGCTGGACCATGTGGAACTGTACAGTTGCTTTCCCTGCGTGCCCAAGATGGCGCGGCGGCGGCTGGGCTGGCCGGCGGAGCGGCCCGCCAGTGTCTATGGCGGCCTGACCTTCGGCGGTGGTCCCATCGGCAACTGCATGACCCACGCGGCGGCTTCCATGGTGGAAAAGCTGCGGGCAGCACCGGGCAACGGTCTGATCGTCGCCAATGGCGGCTATGCCACCCATAACCACGCCATCGTCCTGACCAGCCACACCCCGGCCACCAACCCCTTCCCGCAGGATTTCGACGCGCAGTCAGTGGCCGATGTCCTGCGCGGCCCCATTCCGGCACTGCTGGATGAGCACACCGGGCCGGGCGTGGTGGAGAGCTTCACCATGCCCTATGGACGCGAGGGCAAGCCCCTGGGCGCCACCATCGTCGCCCGCACACCCGACGGCGCCCGTTTCCTGGCCGCCGTGCCAGGTGATGACGGGGAAGTTCTGGACTGGCTGGCCGAGGGCGAACCGGTGGGCAGTGCGGGCCGCACGGAAGCCATGGCGGATGGGCGTCGGCGCTGGGTGCGGGGCAGCTGACCCCTATCGCCGGACAGGCGCCCGTCGCCCGCCCCCTGCCCCATGATCAAAGAAAAAGCAAGGAACAGGGAGGAAGACATGACGACCGGAAACACCCGGCCAGCGTCCACCCCGGATGACACCATCCTGGATGCGATCATCATCGGCGCCGGCTTCGGCGGCCTTTACATGCTGCACCGGCTGCGCCAGTCGGGCCTGACGGCGCATGTGTTCGAAGCGGCCCCCGATGTCGGCGGCACCTGGTACTGGAACCGCTATCCGGGTGCCCGCTGCGACGTGGAAAGCGTGGCCTATTGCTATTCCTTCTCACCTGAGATCACGGCGGAATGGAACTGGTCGGAACGCTTCGCCACCCAGCCGGAAATCCTGGACTATATCCGCTTCGCCGCCGACCGGCTGGACCTGCGCCGCGACATCAGTTTCAACACCCGCGTCACCGCCGCCCATTATGACGAGGGCGCCAATCTGTGGCGGGTGACGACCGATCAGGGACAGGCCATTGCCGCCCGGTTCTGCATCGCCGCAACCGGGTGCCTGTCGGCCAGCCGGCTGCCTGACATTCCCGGCATCGGCTGCTTCCAGGGACAGGTGATCCAGTCGTCCCACTGGCCCGAGAAGCCTATGGATTTTAGGGCCAAGCGGGTCGGCATCATCGGCACCGGGTCCACCGGCATCCAGATCATTCCCGTGGTGGCCGCCCAGGCAGCCCATACCACCATCTTCCAGCGCACCCCGGCCTACAGCGTGCCGGCCCGCAATGCCCTGCTGTCCGACCATTATCGCGCGGCCGTGAAGGATCATTTCACCGAACTGACCCGTCAGCTCCGCGCCGGCCTGATCCATGGCAACAGCGACCTGCGTATTCCGGGTGAGGAGCCCCTGCCCCCGCCGCTGACCGCCGCCCAGATGACGACCGAAGAACAGCAGGCGGAGCTGGAGCGGCGCTGGCAGCGCGGTGGCGCCTGGTTCATGTTCACCTTCGCCGATCAAGTGTTCGACAAGCACGCCAACGAGGTGGCGGCTGACTTCATCCGCACCAAGATCCGCCAGATCGTGCGTGACCGCGCCGTGGCGGAAAAGCTGTGCCCCACAAGCTACGCCATCGGGGCCAAGCGCATCTGCGTCGACACCGACTATTACGCCACCTACAACCGCCCCACCGTCACCCTGCTGGACCATGGCAGCGCCCCGATCCTGGAAGTGACGGAGACGGGTATGCGCACGGGAAGCGGTGATGTCGAGCTGGACATCATCATCTTCGCCACCGGCTTCGACGCCATGACCGGTGCCCTGCTGTCCATCGATATAAGGGGACGGGATGGTGTCAGCCTGAAGCAGAAATGGGAGGCCGGACCGCGATCCTATCTGGGGTTGGGCATGGCGGGCTTTCCCAACCTGTTCACGATCACCGGGCCGGGCAGCCCTTCGGTGTTCAGCAATGTCGTCGTTTCCATCGAACAGCATGTCGAATGGATCGGCGATTGCCTGGACCATCTGCGTCGGCAGGGGCTTGCCGTCATCGAAGCGACGGAAACCGCCGAGGATGAATGGGTTCGCCATGTGGGGGAAGTGGCCAACGCCACCCTGATCCCCACCGCGAAATCCTGGTATGTCGGGGCCAATATCCCCGGCAAGCCCAATGTCTTCATGATTTATGTGGGCGGCGTCGGCGCCTATCGCGATATCTGCGACAAGGTGGCGGCCGAAGGCTACACAGGCTTCGCCCTGCTGCCCGTCCATCCGAACCGGGAGGAAGTGGCATGATTGCAGGCGAGAGTTTCCTCAGGAAACAACACCGGCACCTTATCGGTGGGCACTGGGTGGAACCGGCATCGGGCAGCATGTTCGACGTGCTGGACCCCACCACGGGAGACATCATCGCCCAGGCACCGGACGGCGATGCCGGCGACATCGACCGGGCCGTCGCCGCCGCCCGTCAGGCGCATGAGACGGGAGCATGGCGCGGCCTGACCGGCGATGCGCGCGCGCGCATCCTCTGGCGCTATGCGGAACTGCTGGAAGCGCATGCGGCGGAACTGGCCTGGCTGGAGGTGCGCAACAATGGCATGCCGTTGGGCTTCGCCCAATGGGCCATCGGGGCGAGTGCGTCCTGGCTGCGCCACTATGCCGGCCTGACCGGCAATATCCTGGGCCAGAACGCGTCGGGTGCCGTGTCGGGTGGGGGCAACAGCCTGCATGCCTATACGGTGCGGCAACCGGTGGGCGTGGCGGGGCTGATCCTGCCCTGGAACGGTCCCATCGGCAGCTTCATCATCAAGGTCGCCCCGGCGCTGGCCGCCGGCTGCTGTCTGGTGGTGAAGCCGGCGGAGAATACGCCGCTGACGGCCCTGCGTTTGGGCGAACTGGCGCTGGAGGCCGGTTTGCCGCCCGGTGTGCTGAACATTGTCAACGGGCCGGGCGCCGTGACCGGTGCCGCCCTGGCAGACCATCCGGGCGTGGACAAGATCTCCTTCACGGGGTCGACGGCCATCGGGCGGCAAATCGTTGCGGCGTCGGCCGGCAACCTGAAACGCGTCACCCTGGAACTGGGCGGCAAGTCACCCTGCATCATCTGCGACGATGCCGACATGGACCGCGCCATTCCGGGTGCGGCCATGGCCATCTTCGCCAATAGCGGACAGGTCTGCTTCGCCGGCTCCCGCCTGTTCGTGCAGCGCCGGTCCTTTGACAAGGTGGTCGCCGGCATCGCTGACATTATCAAGAATATGAAGGTCGGGCCCGGCCTGGACCCGGACACGGCCATCGGGCCCCTGATCTCCGCCCGGCAACGCGACCGTGTGCGGTCCTTTGTGGAGAATGGGCGGGCGCAAGGGGCGGAAATCCTGGCCGGCGGCGGTGTGCCGGACCGGGGCGGCTTCTTCCTGGAGCCCACCCTGTTCGCCAATGTCCAGGCCGACATGCGCATCGTGCGGGAGGAGATTTTCGGCCCCGTGCTGGTCGCCACCCCCTTTGACAGCCTGGACGAGGTGGTCCGGGCCGCCAACGACACGCGCTATGGCCTGGGTGCCGGCATCTTCACCGGCGATGTCAACAAGGCCCACCTGCTGGCCGACCGGATCGAGGCCGGCAATGTCTGGGTCAATTGCTACGGTGTGATGCACCCGACCATGCCGTTCGGCGGGTTCAAGGAATCCGGCTGGGGCCGGGAAATGGGGATGGAGGGGATGAATGCCTTTCTGGAAACCAAATCCGTCTATGTGCAGCTCCATGCTTAGGCGCCTGTCGGCCCTGCTGCTGGCCGGCACCCTGCTGACCGGCACGCCCGTCCTGGCCAATGACCGGATCAAGGCGGCGGAAACCGAACCGCAGAACTGGCTGAGCCATGGCCGCACCTATGGCGAACAGCGCTTCTCCCCCCTGGATCAGATCAATCCAGGCAGCATCGGCCGGCTGAAGCTCGCCTGGTATCACGAATTCGATAGCAACCGGGGACAGGAAGGTACGCCGCTGATCGTGGACGGGGTGCTGTACACGACCACAGCCTGGAGCAAACTGGTGGCCGTCGATGCCGCCACGGGCAAACCGCTCTGGTCGCATGACCCGCAGGTGCCGGGCCGGGCCGCCTACAATAGCTGCTGCGATGTGGTCAACCGGGGGCCGGCCTATGCCGATGGCAAGCTGTTCCTGGGCACGCTGGACGGGCGGTTGCAGGCGCTGGACGCGCGCACCGGCAAACTGCTCTGGTCAGTGCAGACCACCGACCCGGAAAAGCCCTACACCATCACCGGTGCCCCGCGCGTGGCCAAGGGCAAGGTGTTCATCGGCAATGGCGGTGCCGAATATGGCGTACGCGGCTATGTCAGCGCCTATGACAGTGCCACGGGCAAGCTGGTCTGGCGCTTCTACACCGTTCCCGGCGATCCGTCGCACAAGGACGGGGCCGCATCGGACGCCATCCTGGAAAAGCTGGGCCGCGCGACCTGGAGCGGGGAGGATTACTGGAAGAAATATGGCGGCGGTGGCGGTACCGTCTGGGACAGCATCGTCTATGATCCCGACCTGGATCAGCTCTATATCGGCGTGGGCAACGGATCGCCGCTGAACCATGTCATCCGATCGGACGGCAAGGGTGACAATCTGTTCCTGTCCTCCATCGTGGCGCTGGACCCCGATACCGGCGCCTATAAATGGCATTACCAGGAGGTCCCGGCCGAGACCTGGGATTACACCGCCTCGCAACAAATCATGCTGGCCGACCTGCCCCTTAAAGAGGGGCCGCGCAAAGTGATCTTGCACGCGCCCAAGAACGGCTTTTTCTATGTGATCGACCGGCAGACGGGAAAGCCACTTTCAGCGGAGAAATACGCGCCCGCCAATTGGGCCACCCATATCGATCTGACGACCGGACGACCCGCCATCACGGCGGATGCGCGTTATCTTGAAAAGCCCTTCATCGCCACGGTCGGATCTGCGGGTGCCCATAGCTGGCACCCGATGGCCTTCAGTCCGCAGACGGGGCTGGTCTATATCCCTGTGCAACTGATCCCCGGCTATTACCACCGCGACAAGGCCTTCACCTATCGCAAGGGGCGCTGGAACCTGGGCTACGACCTGATGCGCGTGCCCATCCCGCGCGACGCCGAGGGGCGCAAGTCCATGCAGGACAGTTTGCAGGGCTGGCTTTCCGCCTGGGACCCGGTGACGCAGAAGGAGGTATGGCGGGCCGACCATGGCATGGCCTGGAATGGCGGTGTACTGGCCACGGGCGGCAGGCTGGTCTTCCAGGGCACCTTCGATGGCCGTTTCAAGGCCTATGACGCGCGCAGCGGTGCGGAGCTGTGGAGCTTCGCGGCCCAGACCGGGGTGATGGCGGGTCCTGTCAGCTACAGCGTCAATGGCAAGCAATATATCGCCGTGCTGGCCGGCACGGGCGGGGCGGTGCCCCTGGCCCTGCCCAGCTTCCAGGGACCCGTGGCCCGGCCCAATGGCCGTATCCTGGCCTTCGCTTTGGATGGGACAGCCAGCCTGCCGCCGCTGGAAGCCACCATCCCACCGCCCAGCCATGCCAACGTCCCCGCACCACCCGACCGCATCGAACAGGGGCGTTTGCTCTATGCCGACAATTGCGGCGGCTGCCATGGCATGGGCACGCTGTCGGGCGGCATCCTGCCCGACCTGCGCCGGTCGCTGCTGCTGGAAAGCAAGGAGGCCTGGCATCAGGTGGTGATGGAAGGCGCCTTCCAAGACCGTGGGATGATCAGCTTCCGTCCGTTCCTGACCGAAGACGAAGCGGAAGCCATCCGCGCCTATGTCGCCGATGAGGCCGGCCATCTGCGCCGTACAACCAAGGAGCCGTAAGCCATGGTGATGGACCCCGACGCCAGACGCCTGCTGGACATGGCCGCGTCCATGGACGCCCCGCCGCTGGACGCCATGCTGGTGGCCGATGCCCGCGCCGCCGTGCAGGGGATGGCAACGATGCTGCAGCCGCCCGCCGTGCCCCACCGGATGCGGGCGATCGATCTGGGCGGTGTTCCGGCCCGGCTGTACCGTCCCATGGAAGCCGAGGATACGGCCCTGCTGCCCGCCCATATCCATCTGCATGGCGGCGGCTGGGTCCTGGGCGACCTGGACGGATGCCATTCCTTCTGCGCAGAAATCGCATCGACGGCCGGCATCGCCGTGATCTCCGTCGATTACCGCCTGGCCCCCGACCATCCCTTCCCCGCCGGTCTGGACGACACCCTGAAAGCCGTGCGGGAAGCGGTGGCACAGGCACCGGCGCTGGCCATCGACGCCAAACGGCTGTCCATCGGCGGCGACAGTGCCGGCGGCAATCTGGCCGCCGTGGCCTGTCTGGTGTTGCGTGACGCCGGCGGACCCGCCCTGAAGGCACAAGCGCTGCTCTACCCTGTCACCGACCTGCGCATGCAGACGGCTTCCTACAATATTCCCGACAGCGATGGGCTGCTGACGACGGGCATGATGCACTGGTTCCGCGATCTGTATGCGGGCGATGTGTCCGATTGGCGGGTCTCCCCGCTGCTGGCCGCCAGCCATGCCGGCCTGCCACAAGCCTATATCGTCACCTGCGGTTTTGACCCATTGCGCGACGAAGGGCGGGCCTATGCCGCCGCGCTGATCCAGGCGGGCGGCGCCGTTACCCATGTCCCTTATCCCGGCCAGATCCATGGCTTCCTGTTCATGGGTGCGGCTATCGCCGCCGCCAGCCCCGCCATCGCAGACATCGCGGATTACCTGCGCCACGCCTTACGCTGAGGACTCCCCATGCTCTCCTTCGACGACTGGCGCGCCCGCTCGCCCTTCTATGACGAAACTCATGAGGCCGTGGCCCGCTCCGTGGCCAGGTTCGTGGAACGCGAAGTCACCCCCCATATCGACCGCTGGGAGACCGACGGCGAGCTGCCCCGCGAGCTGCACCGCAAGGCAGCGGCCGCCGGCATCCTGGGCTTGGGTTTTCCGGAGGAATATGGCGGCCTGTCGGAAGGGTTCGACATCTTCCACAGCTTCACCCAGGCCGAAGAACTGGCCAAGACCGGGGCCGGCGGCCTGCACGCCTCCCTGATGACCCATTCCATGGCGCTGCTGCCGGTCCTGCAACTGGGATCGGAAGAGATGAAGCGCCGGGTAGCCCCGCCCGTCCTGGCCGGGGAAAAGCTGATTGCACTGGCCATCAGCGAACCGTCGGGCGGGTCCGACGTCGCCAACCTGAAGACGACGGCCCGGCGTGCAGGTGACCATTATGTGGTGAACGGGTCGAAGACCTTCATCACGTCGGGCATGCGGGCCGATTATTTCATGACGGCGGTCCGCACCGGCGGGCCGGGCATGGGCGGCATCTCGCTGCTGCTGCTGGAGGCCGACATGCCGGGCTTCGGCCGGACCAAGCTGGACAAGATGGGCTGGCGCTGTTCCGACACGGCCACACTGTATTTCGACAATGTCGAGGTGCCGGCCGACAATTTGATCGGGCCGGAAAACAAGGGGTTCCAGCGTATCGTCCGCAATTTCAACGATGAACGGCTGCTGATGGCCATGCAATGCTGTGCCCATTCCAGGGTCTGCCTGCGTGAGGCGGCGGAATGGGCGCTGGTGCGGGAGACGTTTGGTAAGAGGCTGGTCGAACACCAGACCATCCGCGTGAAGCTGGCCAATATCGCCCTGATGATCGAGGGCACCCAGGCCTGGGTCGACCATTGCGCCTGGATGCACCGGGAGGGCAAATTGGCGCCCGCCAGTGCCGCCATGTTGAAGGTGCAGGCCACCCGCACCCTGGAACTGGCAGCGCGCGAGGCGGCGCAGGTGCTGGGCGGTGCCTCCTACATCACCGGGTCGAAGGTGGAGCGCATCTATCGCGAGGTGCGGGTGAACGCCATCGGCGGCGGGTCGGAGGAGATCATGCTGGACCTGGCGGGCCGTCAGCTTTTCCGGTGAAATTCTCCAGCGAGATACAGAACCGGGGCGGTCATCCCGCCCCGGTCCCGATCCATCAATAATCCGCCGTCAGGCGCAGGCCCCAGACACGCGGGGCGCCGGGGAACATGTTCTGGCCCAGGAAGCCCAGGGTTGATCCCCAGAAGGCGTATTTCTCCTTCGTCAGGTTCTTGCCATAGGCCGACACGGTCCACACCCCCGACGGGGTGGTGTAGTTCAGGTTGGCATCGACCAGATTGTAGGATTTCTGCTTCAGCAGGTTGGGGTCGTCGAAGAAATAGGTGCCCGTATAGGAGCTGGACAGGTTGGCCTTGAACGCCCCGCCATCGGCCAGGGTGCGCTCATAGCTGGCCGTCAGGTTGAAACTGTCCTGGGGCACACGCACGAACTGCCGGCTGCCCGGATTGGCCACGCCCGCGAAGCTTTTATATTCGGCGTCGGTATATCCATAGCTGCCGGACACCGACAGATGCGGTGTCAGGATCGCCGTCGCCTCCACCTCCACGCCCCGGATGGTGGCATCGGCGGCATTAAAAACGGACTGCACCACGCCCAGCGTCGGGCTGACGCCCAGCACGGTCCGCTGCAAATCCTTGTAATCATTGTTATAGGCGGACAGGTTCAGGCGCAGGTGCCGGTTCAGCAGGTCGGCCTTGTAGCCCAGTTCATAGGCGGTGACCTGTTCGGCCTTGTACGGCTCAATGATGGCCGTGCCGCGCAGGGAGAAGCCGCCGCTGCGGAAGCCGCGCGTGGCCGAGGCGAACAGCAGCTGGTCATCCGTCACCTGATAGGACAGGCCCAGCTTGGGTGACAGGTTGCTGTCGTCGGTCTTGGCCTGTGGCGACAGGGTGCAGGTGGAGAAATCCAGGGCGCAGGCCCCGAACGGTGCGGAACGAGCCTTCTTGTTCTCCTCCGTATAACGGGCGCCCAGGGTCAGTGTCAGCTTCTCCAGCGGGCGCCAGTCGGCCTCCGCGAAGGCGGCAAAACTGTCATTGTCCAGCAGCGACCGCGTGGCAACGCGCTGCCCGCCATTGTTCAGGCTGCGCCCTTCGCGGAAATTGAAGCTCTGCTCAAAATAATAAAGGCCCGTCGTGAAATCGAAACTGTCCGACAGCGGCATGGCATAGCGCAGTTCGGAACTGAACTGGTCCTGGTCCTGCGCGATGCTTTGCAGGAAGGAACGGCTGGGCGTGCCGTCGAAATCGGTCAGCACGCGTGTGCGCACGTCACGATAGCCGGTGACGGAGGTCAGCACCCCGTCGCCCAGGGTCCAGTTCAGTTCCAGCACCCCGAACAGCACGTCGATATCGTTGCTGCCGCGCGTATCGGGCGCCACGGTCCAGAAATCGGCCGGGGTGATATAGCCCTCCTGCTGCGGCAGGGTCATGGGGGAGCCCGGCAGGGTGGAGGGCGACACACCCCGCGCCACGACGGGATCACCCTTTTCCGAATACCATTCCCCGATCAGCGTCACGTCCAGATTGTCGCTGGGCGTGAAGCGCAGGCTGGGCCGCAGGATCACGGAATGGCTCTTGCCATAGTCGTTGTCGGTGGTCGCATCGGTGAAATAGCCGTCCAGCCACCGGCTCTGCACCGCCAGGCGGGCGGCCAGCTTGTCTGCCACCAGCGGCCGGTTCAGCACCGCCGACGCCTCGTAAGTACCGTAGTTTCCGATGCCGACCGTGGCCTTGGTGGTGTCCGTGAAGGAAGGCCGCGCGCTGCGGAAGGAGACGGCACCCCCCGTGACATTGCGCCCGAACAAGGTGCCCTGGGGGCCGCGCAGGATTTCCAGGCTTTCGACATCGAACAGGTCGCCCAGCGCACCATAGTTGGAGCCCCAATAGACCCCGTCCTGAAAGATGCCGACGGCCGGCTCGTCCGACGGAGTTGATCCCGATACACCCATGCCGCGGATGGCGAAGTTCTGCACGCCCTTCTGGGCCGATGGCTGCAGGGCAACGGACGGGGCCAGACGGCCGATATCGACGATATCCTTGACGAGGAAATCCTCCATCTGGGTCGGGCCGAAGGCCGTGGCGGAAATCGGTGTCTCCTGCAGGCTTTCGGCCCGTGCGCGCTTGCGCGCCGTCACCACGATCTCATCCAGTTGCATCACGTCATCGGTTGCGGGGGCCGATTGCGCCCAGGCCGCTTCAGCGCCCAAAAACAGTATCAACAGGGAAATGCCGCATGACCGTCCGGATTTCCTCATCATTCAAACCTCCCCTTGCACACCCTTCGCGGGATTGTGCTGTTTTTGGAAGGATTGACCCGCATCGCCTTGGCAAGGCAAGCCGTATCCATACCAATGTCTTCGTGACGGGATCTGCGGCGATCATTCATCGGCAGCATGGCAGACCCCGCCCTACTGTCCCTTCCCTGTCCATCTGCGAAACCTGCCAATCGATAGGTTCACGACAAACAGCCCCCGCCTAGGCTGCCTTCAGAAATCACAAAAGGGATGGAGGGACAGATGCCCGATGGCCGGATGACACCGGATAGGCCGGAAGAGTGCCCACATGCGACCGGCATCCTGGATTTCACGGACAAGGACCCGTTCGGGTTCTACGCCCGCCTGACATCCGCCGGCCCCGCCCCGGTATGGGATGATACGGCGGGCGCTTGGCTGGTGCATGATTTCCAGCAATGCCTTGATTGCCAACGCAATGAAAACCGCTTCGTCAACATGTACCTGGATGCCGACCCGATCACGGTGGCCATCAAGGGCGGCGGCGCCAACATCACGCTGAGCCAGGGGCAGGACCATCTGAAGCTGCGCCGGTTCCATTTCCGGCTTCTGTCCGCCACCAATGTCGAACGGTTCCGGGAAGCCCATGTCCGCCCCATCATCAAGGGAATGCTGGACAGGTTCCCGCCGTCCGACAGGGTCGATCTGGCCGCGGACTATGCCGCGCAGATCCCGCCCCGCGTCATCTGCGCCTTGCTAGGCATGCCCACGGACGATGGTACCGTCATGGAAATCCTGGACGCGAACGAGGCCATCGTGCGCTTCATCGCGTCGGGATACCGCGACAAGACCCTGCGGGACCTGGCCCTGGCCGCGTCGCAGCGCCTGAATGACCTGCTGCTTCCCCATGTCCGGGCCCGGCGCGAAGCACCCGGAGATGATTTCATCAGCCGTGTCTGGCAGGAAGCGCCCACCGATGGCATCGACCTGGACGAAGCCGGCGTCATGGGCATCTGCCGGGAGCTTTTCTTTGCCGGGTCCGATACCAGCGTCCATGGCATCGCCAACGCCCTGTACCTGATCCTGTCCGATCCGGCCCTGAAGGCGCGGGTCCTGACGGACCAGACCACCGCCCTGCCCGCCCTGGTGGAGGAGGCGTTGCGGTTGTTGAATGTTGTGCAGTTCCGCCACCGGCGTTGTCTGGAGGATACTGACGTGGGTGGGGTGCCCATCGCCAAGGGCCAGATCATCATCCTGCTGCATGCCGCCGCCAACCGCGACGCGCAACGCTTCCCCTGCCCCGACAAGGCCGATCTCGACCGGCCGGACCCGACATCGCATCTGGCCTTCGGACGGGGCATCCGGTCCTGTGTGGGCGCACAGCTGGCGCGGGCAGAAATGCAGGAGGCGGTGGCCATGCTGCTGGCCCGGCACCCGTCCGTCTCACTGTGTCCGGCGGGGCTGGCCCCTTATTTCCGGGCGCTCTACATGCGGTCCATGGGGCCGCTGCATGTTACGCTGGACGGACGATCAAGAGGCCGCTGACGGCCCGAAATGGCAGTTGGAAGGAAACGAGACCCATGCATGGTGCTTCTCCGGCACGGTCCGCGCCTGCGGACCGGCTGAAATACTATACCCTCGTCATGATCATGGCGGTGGCCTTCATCAGCTATGTTGATCGCCAGATCGTCACCATCCTGATCCAGTCGATCAAGGCCGACCTGGGCCTCAGCGACACGCAGATCGGCCTGCTGACAGGGGTGTTCTTCTCCGCCTTCTATATGGCGGCCGGCATCCCCCTGGCGCGGATATCCGACCGGGGTAACCGCCGTACCCTGATTGCGGCCTGTGTCGGGTTCTGGAGCCTGATGACCATGTTCTGCGGCATGGCCACCAGTTATCTGCACCTGGCCATCGGCCGCATGATGGTGGCGACGGGCGAGGCGGGCAGCGCGCCCGCCAGCTATTCCCTGCTGACGGACCTGTTCCCGCCGCATCTGCGCACCCGCGTCTTCGCGTTGATGAGCTGTGGCAGCGCGTTCGGCATCGCCTTCGGTGTGTTCCTGGGCGGCACCTTGAACGATGTGCTGGGCTGGCGCGCCACCTTCCTGATCGTCGGCGCACCCGGCATTCTGGTGGCGCTGCTGTTCCGGTTCACGGTGCCGGAACCGGCCCGCCCGGCAGTGGGGCCGGCGCAAACGCAGCCCCTGGTCAACACCTTCCTGTCCTTCCTGCGCCTGAAAACCTACCGGCTGCTGATCCTGATCGCCATCCTGGCGTCGGTTTCCGCCTTTGCCATGCTGTCCTGGATGCCGGCCTTCCTGATCCGGGTGCATGGATTGTCGACAGCCGATGTCGGGCTGAAAATGGGGTCGGCGCTGGCCGTGGGGTTACTGCTGGGCAATCTGTGCTGCGGCACCATGGCCGACAGGCTGGGCGCGCGCGATATGCGCTGGCTGATCTGGACGGCCGGATGCGGGCTGCTGGCCTGTGTGCCGACCGGACTTTTCTCCCTGTATGGGGCGGATGCCGATGGCGCCATCCTCTGGTTCGGGGTCTTCACCTTCTTCCTGGGTTTCTGGGCCCCGCCGGTCATCACCATCGTCATGGGCCTGGTCCAGCCGCGCGCACGCGCCCTGGCCGCCTCCACCATCCCCATCCTGCAAAGCCTTGGCGGCGCCTTGGGTCCCCTGGCCGTGGGCATGGCCAGCGATGCCCTGACGCCCGAGCATGGGCCGGGGGCGTTGCGCCACGCCATGGCAATATCGCTGGCCGGGTGTCTTCTGGGCGGGGTGGCAGCACTGGCGGGCGGACGGCTGCTGGTCCGGGAATACCGGACCAGCAACACCCCCTACACGGATCAGTAGAGACTATCCAGCGCCTCCTTGGTGAAGGGCTTCATCTGGTCCAGCCGCCCGTCACACAGCTTGCGCGCCCATTCTGGGTCGGCCAGCAGCGAGCGGCCGACGGCCACCAGATCGAACTCCCCGGCTTCCAGCCGCGCGATCAGGGGAGACAGGTCGGTGGACACCTCCGCCCGTTCGCCCACATCGGTGACCGACATGGGGCCGGCCATGCCGACGCTGCCCACCGTAATGGTGGGCTTGCCCAGCAAGCGACGCATCCAGCCGGCAAGGTTCATGTCCGATCCGGGGAATTCAGGTTCCCAGTACCGGCGCTGGGAACAATGGAACATGTCCACCCCGGCATCGGCGATGGGCTGGAAAATGGCTTTCAGCTTCTCCGGCGTATCGGCCAGCCGGGCGCCATAATCCTGCTGCTTCCATTGGGAGATGCGCAGGATGACCGGGAAATCCGGTCCCACGGCGGCGCGCACAGCCGATATCACCTCCACCGCGAAACGCGTGCGGGCCACTGCATCGCCACCATATTCATCGTCGCGGATATTCAGCCCGTCCCACAGGAAGGCATCCAGTATATAGCCATGGGCGCCATGGATCTCCACCCCGTCGAAGCCAAGCGCCCGCGCATCGGCCGCCGCGCGGGCGAAGCTGTCCACGATCTCCCTGATCTCCACCTTGGTCAGCGGTGCCGACGCCTGTTTGCCGCCGGGCCGGAACAGGCCGGACGGGCTGGCATTGGGCAGGTGCCGGTTGGGATAATCGTTGCTGGGATGGCGCATGGGGCCGACATGCCAGATCTGCGGCACGATGCGCCCACCGGCCGCATGCACCCCGTCCACCACCCGCCGCCAGCCGTCCAGGGCGGCCCCGTGAAAGGCTGGCACGCGGACGGAGTAGGAGGAGGTGGGATGGTCGATGGTCGTCCCCTCTGTCACGATCAGCCCCACACCATTCTCCGCCCGACGGCGGTAATAGGCGGCGACGTCGGGGCCGGGAAACTGATCGGGGGATTTCCAGCGCGTCATCGGGGCCATGACGATCCGGTTGCGCAGATGCAGTGGCCCCAGATCAAAAGGTCGGAAAAGGGCGTCGAAGGCGTTCATCATTCCATCCGCCAAAGGTGGGAAACCATGCTGGCAGACAACCATGCCCCGTGTTGTCCGGCCCCTATCCGATGGCGGTGGGGCGATACGGATCGGGCAAAAGTGCGCGCAGGCGGAATTTCTGCACCTTGGTGGACGACATCGGCCATTCGCTGACAAAGACCACGGCGCGCGGGATTTTCCAGCGTGCCAGTTCCCCCTGGCACATGGCGATCAACGCGTCTTCCGTCACCATGCCGCCCGGCACCCGCTCCACAAAGGCAATCGGCACTTCGCCCATCTTTGCGTCGGGGGCGCCGATCACCTGGACCAGCTTCACGTCGGGGTGCCGGGTCAGGAAGAATTCGATCTCGGCAGCGGCAACATTCTCCCCGCCCACTTTCAGCATGTCCTTCAGGCGCCCGGCATAATGCAGCCAGCCATCGGCATCGATCCGGCCCCGGTCACCCGTGCGGACCCAATCACCGGGCAGGATGGTGGCCGCCGTGGCGTCAGGGTCGCGGTAGTAATTCAGAAAGGCACCGCCGCCCCGGAACTGAATCTCCCCCGTCACCTCCGGCGGACAGACCTCACCGCTGTCGGGATCGACGATGCGGATGTCCGTATGGGCGGGTGGCCGGCCACTGGTCACGGCCCGCCGCTCCGTTGAGGTGTCGGCGGGGGTGAAGGTGATGATGCCCGCCCCTTCCGTCATGCCGAACAGGTTCAGCAGCACCGCACCCGGCGGCAGCAGCTTCTGCACCGCCTGCTGCGTGGCCGGCGGCCCGACATTCAGCATCGACCGGACAAAGCCGAACGCGTCGCGCGAATAGGATGGATGCTGCAGCACCGTCAGCGACATTTGCGGAAAGCCGGAATAGAGATGCGCGATCCGGTGGCGGCGGATCAGGTCCACGGCCCCCTCCGGTTCGAAATGCGGTTGGGTCATGAAGGCCGCACCGCGCGAGAGGACCGCCGTCATCGGTCCCACCCCGCCCGTATGGAAAAAGGGCATGGGCATCCAGATCCTGTCCGCCGCCGACAGATCGACCGTCTCCGCGAACGTGTACCAGCTGCGCTGAATGCCAGCATGGGACAGGACACAGCCCTTGGGTGCGGAGGTGGTGCCAGAGGTGTAGATGATGACGGCCGCATCCTCTGGCGCCACCGACCGCCAGGCGGCTTCGACCACACTGTCGGAAATGTCCTTGCCGGCATCGGCAAGATCATCTTCCGACAGAAAGCCCTTGTGACGCCGGCGTCCCATCAGCAATGCGTGACGCAGGGCGGGCGCCCCGGCATCCCCCCCTTCCGTCAGATGGGGCAGGGTCTGTTCCAGCAGCCCGACAAAATCGACATGGTCGTCGATGGCATCGGTGGTGAACAATATCCGCGCCTGGCAATGGGCGATGGCATAGGACAGTTCATGGCGCTTGTAGCGGGCGTTCAGCGGCACCATGACGGCGCCGGCATACAGACCGGCGAAGAAGCAGGGCAGCCAGTCGGCGCAGTTCGGCATCAGCGTCGCGACATGGTCCCCGGGCCGGATGCCCAATGCGATCAAGCCCTTTGCGAGGGTCCAGGCCCGGGCATGCAATGCGCCATAGGTGATCTGACTGTCGGGAAAGATGCCGAAGATCGCATCGGGCGTCAGCGTCGCCTGTAAAGCCAGCAGGCCGGCAATAGTGGTTTCCCCCGCTTCAGGCCGGGTGTTCTTCTGCGTCATCCTGGTATCCCTTCCCCGATCATCGCGTCACGTCCAGACGATCCTTGGTAGGGGCGGATGGCGGCGGGGACACCCATCCAAAGTTAGGTGATGCGGCCCTGTTTTTGGCGAAAACTGATCGCGCAGGGCGTCAGTGGGCCGCCTCCACAGGGACAATCCCCGATGAATGCCAACCTTTCCATCCTCCGGCGCTATGTGACCGGTTTCGTGAACCGGCATGATTTCTCGGTGATCGCCGACATCATGCACCAAGATTACACACTGCATACCGGTGGCCATGTGATCAGCGGCCGCGACGATGCATACCGGTCAGCTGTGGCCCGACAGTTCCAGCAGTTTCCGGGCCTGGTTTTCACCCCGCATGAGGTGATGGTGGCCGGCGATTGCATCGCGCTGCGCTTCACCGAACATGGCGCCTCGGTCCGGCACGGCGGGCGGCCGGCGGCATGGGAAAGCATCGGCCTCTACAAGCTGCGGGACGGCAAACTGGCCGGTTGCGCCATCGAGCAGGATTATTTCTCGCGGCGGCGGCAATTGGAAGAAGGTCCCGCCATGATGGTGGATCATCCCGCCATCGCCCCCTGGGACAGCCGACAAGAACCACACAGCCCGTTGGACGAACAGGTGGTCCGAGATTGGCTCCTGTCTGGAAATATAATTAATATCAATAGCTTACAGATAGATGATCAACGCGCCACAAACCGCGTAGAACCAATCCTTTCGCAAACATCCATCACCATTACCGACCTGATCTCCGCTGGTGACCGCGTCGCGTTCCATGCCCGGCAGGATGGTGTGCTGATGGACAGGTTCGGTGATGGAGACCGTGGCACGCCGGCCTGGATGCATTGCGCCGGCATTGTCCAGGTTCGTGACGGTGCCGTCACGGGGGGCCATGTCCTGCGCGACCGATGGGGGCTCTACCGTCGTCTGGCCGCCAATTCCGCGTAATAAATACACGATACGACATTGGAGAATATGAATGACGATCGAGATCACCTTTATTGATCCCCATGGTCAACGACACCTGCTTGATGCCGAGGAGGAACAATCCATGATGAAGGTCGCCGTAGAGAACGGCGTGCCGGGAATTGATGCCGATTGCGGCGGATCATGTGCCTGCGCGACCTGCCATGTCCATATCGATCCGGTTTGGTCCGCCAGGGTCGGCGCACCCGGCGACGAGGAAAAGGACATGCTGTCCTGCGCCGTGCACCTGTGCGAGACATCGCGCCTGTCGTGCCAGATCGAAATGAACGCAGCGCTGGACGGCCTTATCGTCCATATTCCGTCCAGCCAGCGTTGATCCACCGCGTTCAAGGGAACGTCTGGCGACGCGGACCTGCCCGCCGCCAGCGCTCCTGTGACCTGTGCGGTTTCGGACAAGGTGTCTCCGGACAGCAGAAAAGCCAATTATCTCATTGAGACAGAAGGACTTTTTGATGCGCGGGCTGGATTTGACCAATGGTATGCCGACCTATCCGTCAATATTCAGTCAGACACTTCATCCATTGGCCCGGTCCCGGCGCTGGGCTTTTCCCCCATGCGCCGGGATCTGCCTTAGAACCAAACGGCGTCCCGCCGTTCAGACGGTACACATTACAGGAACAGGAAGTCGTCGGTGCCCCAATTGGCCATGGCCGCCAATCCGGTATCGCCGGACAGGCTGGTGAAGTTGGCCAGGATGGTGATGTCACCGCCATTGGCCAGGTCGGTGGAATGCACCAGACGATTGAAGCCCAGGTTGCTGTTGAAATAGATGAAAAAGCCAGCGCCGCTGGTGATATTGGCATTCGCGGCGATCGCCGCCGCTGCCGCACCGGCATTGGCGAAGGGGGATGTTGCAACGATGAAATTACCATTGGTGGTGAGATCGGCCGCGGCGCCGGACACCATGGTAATGGGCGTATCGACCCCAAACCCGGACAGGTGCAGCATGACATCATCGTCACCAAAGGTGAAATCGGTGATGCTGTCCGCCAGATTGCGCCCGCGGATGCCAGAGGTGCCGATGGCACCGACAGTGACGGACGTATCGGTGATGCTGTCGGCGAAGAAGGCGAAGACATCATGCCCCGCCCCACCGGTCATGCTGTCACTGAGGCCTGGCCCGGCATTCGCCCCTCCCTGAATGAAATCGTCGCCGGCACCCCCGGACATCGTGTCGGCACCAAGGCTGCCCACCAGATAATCCACCCCGTTGCCACCGATCAGCACGTCATTGCCCAGATCGGCCAGCAGGATGTCCACGCCGTCGCCACCGAACAGCACATCGTCGCCGGCACCGCTGGAGATGAAGTCGTCCCCCGCATCGCCGATGATCTGGTCGGCCGTCGTGCCGCCGCTGATAATGTCGTTGGCGCTCGTGCCTTCAAAAATTGCCACGATCCTCTCCTTGCGTGATGGCCCCTGCATGATGGCCGGTTTCCTCCCCCCGGTTGGTGGGGTGGTCGCTCACAGAGACGGGCGCTTTGATCGGTTTATTCCATCGCGGCAAATTTTCTTGGGGGGCCCCCGATGCGGTCGCCGGTTTCGCTGGATGGATAGGACAGTGCGCCGTGGGGCCGATCAATGTCGTGGCGGCGTCGGGCTTGGCCTCCAGCCCCCGAACCGACAATTCGAAAATTTTCCCGTTGCCATGGGAATAAACTGCCCTCGTTCCCGTCTTCATGGTGGAAACCACTTTGCGGGATATGACCATGACGAACCGCCTCGTCTCCCTTTTGGTGCGCAGCCTGACGTTGGTCTTTACCGGGCTGGCAGGACTTGCGACGCCGGCGCAGACGCTGGAGATCAACGGTCAGGCTCTCATCGATGCCCGGCTGGTCAGCAATGGTGGCGAGCGCGGATGGCTTGATGGTGGGTTAGGCAAAGGGCGGTATGGCCAGGGCGATGCGGCCCTTCGCATCGGGGAGGCCCACCTGCTGGCCGATCTTTCACTGGTGGACGGGCTGTTGATGCATGGCCACATTCGTGCGGAGATCGATCAGAAAACCGTGGCCGACGTGATCGAGGCCTATGCCCGCTGGCAGCCCTCGTTAGACGGGCGGTCGCGGCCGCTGACGGTGAAACTGGGCGCCTTCTTCCCGCCCATCAGCCTGGAGAATGACGGTCTCGCCTGGAGCGCGCTCTACACGATCTCCCCGTCCGCGATCAATAGCTGGGTCGGGGAGGAGTTGCGGACAATCGGTGCGGAGGCCACCTATGTGTGGCAGCCGGGCCGACTTCGCGTCGATCTGACCGGTGCGATTTTTGGCTGGAATGACCCGGCCGGCACCTTGCTGGCGGATCGGGGCTGGGCTCTGCATGATCGCTGGGCCGGTTTGATCGAAAGTACGCGTCTGCCGGACAATTTCGGGCCGGGCGGGCGCGGTCCGGCCCGTCTGAAGCTGTTCCGCGAGATTGACGATCGACCGGGCTATTATGCCGGTCTCACGCTTCGCCAGCGCGGCTGGCCACGCTTGTCGGTGCTCTGGTACGACAATAATGCCGATTCAACGGCGCTGCGGGTGACCCGCGCCTGGGACACGCGTTTCTGGAACATCGGCCTGGACATGCGGCTGACCGCCAATCTGCAACTGCTGACACAGGCCATGGTGGGTAAAACGATCGTGACGCCGAACGCCGCCAATCGACGCGACACGGATTTTCACGCCTTCTACCTGCTGCTTGGCTACACCGATGGCGACTGGACCTATGGCGGCCGTGTCGACCTGTTCGGCAGTGACGAGAATACGCGGGCATCCCGCGCCGTGCGGTTCGGGGAACATGGCAAGGCCCTGACTGTGTCTGCCAACCGACGGCTTGGCGACCATCTCAGCCTTGCTGGCGAAGTGCTGCACACCGACAGCTATCGCGCCCATCGCCGCCTGTTCGGTGACGGACCGGATCGCGCCGATACCCGCGCGCAACTGATGTTGCGTGCCACCTACTGATGACTGACCTGCCAACTTGGGAGTGCTGACCATGATCCGCAATAAATCCATCCTCCTCGCGCTGTTCGGCGTGGCCATTGCGACCGGAGGCAGCAGCGTGGTTGCCCAGTCGCCAGCACCAGCAACCCATGTCATCGGCCAGCGCGGCAGCCAGTTCAATCCGCCGGCAATCACCATCCGCAAGGGCGACACGCTGGTTTTCGTGAATGACGACAACAAACCCCACCATATCGTCAGCCACACGCCAATTCACACGTTCGACCTCGACCTGCTTCAACCCGGTTCAGAGGTGCGCCAGGTCATGGACCAGGCCGGTGAAGTGGTGATCGGCTGTGACGTCCATCCCAGGATGGAGACCATCGTCACGGTTGTTGAATGACAGCGCCCCCTGTCGGCGCTTAAATTGAGAACGGATTGAAAGGGCTTTCCGCACGGCGGCTTCTTAATGTGGTGGCGAAAGGGAAATCCGGGATGTTTCCCATACTGGACGCAGGGCGCCGGCATTGGCGCAAAGCGAGCCTACTGACCCTGGCACCGTCAATCATCGGGGCTGTGGCCGCCACCGGTATGGACACAACCTGGTATTGGGTGGGGGATGTCCGGGCCGTTCCCGTCACGCGGGAGCGAAGCTGGATGGATGGCGGCCTGGGCAAGACCCGGTATGGAAAAGGCGATGGAGGGCTGCAACTGGCGGAATCGCATCTTCTTGGATACCTGACGATCGCCGATGAGCTGGAAATCTATGGTCACCTGCGGGCGGAGGCGGCACAGAAGACCGCCGTCGATGTGATCGAGGCCTTCGTCCGCTGGCAGCCGATGATTGACGATGACCTGCCGCTGACCGTGAAAGCAGGCGCCTTTTTCCCACCTATCAGTCTGGAGAATGAGGTGCTGGCCTGGGCAGGGCTCTATTCCATCACGCCTTCCGCCATCAATAGCTGGGTCGGGGAGGAACTGCGCACCATCGGCGTCGAGGCATCCTATATCTGGACGCTTGACGCTGTGGAGGTTGGCTTGACCGGGGCCCTTTTCGGCTGGAACGATCCTGCCGGCGCGCTGCTGGCAGATCGGGGCTGGGCCTTTCATGATCGTTGGACCGGACTGATCGAGGAGGTGCGCCTGCCTGACAATTTCGGGCCGGGTGGGCGCGGGCCGGTTCGGCTGCCGCTATTCCGCGAGGTTGACGATCGGGTGGGCTGGTACGCCGGGATCAATCTGCGCAGCCCGGGCAAAGGGGGCCTGTCTGTCCTCTATTACGACAATAACGCCGACCCGACAGCCATTGATCTTGTCCGCGCCTGGCGCACGCAGTTCTGGAGCGTCGGGGTTGATCTCAAGCTGGCACCGGGTCTGCAGATGCTGGCGCAAGCGATGGTCGGCAGGACGCGGGTCGATCCCAATCCGCAGAACCGCCGGGACACGGATTTCCATGCCGCCTATGTGATGGTCGGGTACACAAGAGGTGACTGGACCTTCGGCGCCCGCGCCGATCTCTTCGGCAGCACGGAAGAGACGTTGGCGGCCCGACCGACGCGATTTGGTGAACATGGGCATGCGATGACCTGGGCGGTGTCACGCCGTCTTGATGACCATGCCAGCGTGACACTCGAACTCCTGCACGCCAACAGTCACCGGGCGCAACGACGCCTGTTCGGTGAAGCGGTTGATCAAGCAGGCACCCAGATGCAGACCGCCCTGCGGATCCGCTTCTGATCATCACCCGTGGAGAGCCGCATTTGTTTTCGGGCGATATTCTGTTGTCGGTGGAATATCGCCGAGGGCTCGCCCGTCCTTATCATTGAGCAATGAATCGGGGCACGGCCCTGTTATGCGGGCGAAGGTGGTTATATGCTGACAGGATGGGATAGCGGCGGGAAACGCCTGTGGCGTACCCGTTCCTGGCAGGGGAATGGGGCATCGTGACAGGTCCGCAGCAGTTTGTGAATGCGCTTGTCACGCACCTGCCGGGGTTGCGTCGCTATGCTGTTGGACTGTCGGGGAATTTCGCGCTGGCCGATGATCTGGTTCAGGATTGTATCGAACGCGCGTTGAGGCAATCTGCGCAATTGCGCGACCAGCATAGCCTGTCGGCATGGCTGCGCCGTATCCTGCGCAACCTGTACCTGGATGAGATCCGCAAGGGTCGGACACGGGGAGTGGAACAGGATATCACGGCGCTGGTCGACAATGTGGCGTTGAGCGCCCAGCCGGTGGACACGGACGCCGCGCGGGATTTCGCCGCCACCCTGTCGCGCCTGGCGCCGGAACATCGCGAAATCTTGCTGCTGGTCAGTGTCGAAGAGCTGAGTTATCGCGAGATCGCGGAGGAGTTGAAAATACCCTTGGGCACCGTCATGTCGCGACTGGCGCGGGCCCGTGAGCGATTGCGTACAGTCATGCACGAACGGGACAATGTCGTAACGGCTTTCACCAGCGGATCGAAAGACAGCAAGTGAGCAAGCATCCCCCCATTGATCAGACGGTGACGGAGGCGGAACTGCACGCCTTCATTGATGGCGAGCTTGTCTCCGATCGCGCCCATGTGGTGGAGGCGGCGATCCAGGCCGATCCCGCATTGGCCGATCTCGTCGCCGCCTATCAGGCTGACAAGCTGTTCATGAAACGCTTATATGGCCCGTTGATCGACCAGCCCGTACCGCAGCACCTTGTCGATCTGGCGCGGGCCGGCGGGTCTTCCGATATTGGTGCTGCGCGTCCGGGTGGCCGCTGGCGGATTTATGGTGCTGTTGCCGCCATGTTGGCACTGCTGGTGACAGGGGCCGGTCTGCTGACCCGGGTGCCGGGCAGCGATGTTGTCAGGGAGGCGCTGGATGCACGGACGCAGACCCTGGCGCTGGCCGAGGATATCGGGCGCTACAATGAAGACCTGAGCCGCATTGTCGATGCCAAGGTGAAAGTACCGGACCTGTCGCGGGCTGGATATCAGCTTGTTGGGGTCGGCATCGAGCACGATGCCGCCACCCTTGCCTATCGTGACGGTCAAGGCGGTCTGTTCACCATCTATCTGCGCAGTTCGGACGGCACCGTGCGTTTTGACCAGTTCAAGCAAGCCGACCTGCGGATCTGTGTCTGGCAGGATGATCGCGTGAGCATGGTGATGGCAGGTGAGATGTCGGCCGCCATCATGCAGAAACTGGCCAGCCTGGCCTATGTGGGGCTGACAGCCTGACGGGCCATTGATGACCCTGGGCCATGCACCGTCATCGCCCGGCCTGCGCCGGTAGGGCACTGGGGCTGAACAGGGCGGCGGGATGGGGATTGGTCAGCCGGTAATGGAACGGTTCGTCGTTGAAGGCAAAGGTGAAGGCATAGCCGCCCAGCTCGAAATCATGCACGATCTGGCTGCCGATGACGACGGCGGGTACATCCGGCATCACATACATGGTGGCGTGGGCAAACTTCCACAGCGTGCCATTCTCGTCCCAACTGTCGGCATAGACCGCCATCCATGTATCTTCGTCCAGATACAGCAGGCGGCGCGACACCACATCATGCGCGTCCGGCGCCACCGTCCCCTCCACCACCCAGACGCGGTGCAACTCGTATCGCAAGGCTTCGGGGTTGGGATGGGTCTTGCCCAGCACCTGCGACAGGGGCATCTGGTACAGCCGGTTATTATTGTATGGAACATACATCTCTTTCTTGCCCACCAGCCTGAAGCTGTAATGGTCCATACCGCCGAAGAACATGTAATATTCGTTCTGGTTCATGTAGCCGGCGGCAATCGGGTCGGGCACGTCATAGGAAATCGGGGGGGCTTTGCGCACACGCTGCTCCCCCGGCAACAGCCGCCAGGCCGCCAGGTCGTGGCGCTTGATATTCAGCGACTGCCAATAAAGATAGGCTTCACCGAGGCGGTTGGCCGGTGCGGTCGCGATGCGGATGGTCTTGAAATAATAGCCGCCCAACTGTTCTGGCGTCATGGACCGATAGTAATAGGGGAAGTCCGCAATCTCACGATAAGCGCCGGTCAATTCCGGTGCGCCATCCGCCGGAACGACGTAGGTCCCCACCGTCACTTCGCGCGCCGCACCCCAGAAAGCCAGCAGATGATTCCATACCGCCTGGTAGCCATCCTTGGGAATTGGGAAGGGGATGCCACCGACCGCCCCTTCGATGCCATAGCGGATTCCCTCCGCAGCCGGGCGGGCAAGCGTGGCGTTGCGGAAGATGTTGTCGTACACCCAGCCGGGTGCCGCTGCCGTCCGGTGCGTCGGATAGATCTCCATCCGGTAGTCCGGCCGTGTCTGGAACAGATGCCTAGCCCCTTCCGGCAACCGGTCGGCATGGTCGCGCCAATTCTGCGCTGTGATGGCGAACAACGGCTTTTCCCCGGCGAACGGATCGCGCCTGGGCCCCTGCTGGGGCGGCGGCGTTGGGTCGACCAGCCCCCCTGTCCATGCCGGAATACTGCCGTCAGCATTGCCCGCGCGCTCAGCGCCCACGGGCGTCAGGCGACCGGTCAATTGTGCCGCTTCCTGTTCCGACACCTGAGCGATGGCGGATTGGCACAAGAGGGTAGCGATCACGGCGATGGCAAAGCGGAGTTTGTGGCGCATCATTCCAGGCGAAGCGGTTGCGGCGATGCCGGCGGCATAGGGATAATGTCGGTGAATGACGGCGTTCCGGCTATTCCCGATCCGGCGGGTTCCACGGTGTGGCATCGCCAAGACCATAAGGATCATTCCCGACAGTGCAACAGGATACAGGCGATGGCCGTGCGGCGTCGGTGCGCGACCGCCGTAATTATGCCGTTCGTCGGCCTGATCCTGTCCCTGTCCTATGGAACGGTCGCCCGTGCGACCGACCTGACCGTCAACGATGGGCCGCAGATCAGGCTGACCACCATGGTTCGCTATACGGTGGCCATGCGGCTTCTCGAGCGTGCGCCTGCATTGACGGCGCCCCTGAACTGGGGGGATGGCGATCGCAACTTCGCCCCTGGACTGGTCTCGAACCGGCTGGATCTGTTGACCGGCCTGGATGTCGATCTGCGGGGCTGGGGCGGTCATGTCAGTGTTGCCGGATGGTATGACGATGTCTATCGGCGGGGTACCGATTCCGGCCCCAGCGCCATCATCAATAGTGGTTCGACCCCATCTGGTCAGTTTCCCGCGGCAACCCGGCGGTGGCATGGACGTGACCTTGAACTGCGCGATGCGTTCCTGCGCGGCGGGTTCGACATGGGCGGCATGCCGGTCAGCTTTCGTGTCGGCCGACAGACGCTGGCCTGGGGTGAGGCGCTGTTCCATGATGCGCAATCCATTGCGTCCGCTCTGGCGCCCGTTGACTATACACGGGCCATCACTGCGCCAGGCACCTATCGCAACGACCTCTACCGGCCGGTGGCGCAGGCGGTCGCCACCCTCCAGCCCAGTGCCGATCTGGCATTGTCCGCCTATCACCAGATGGAATGGCGCCCGACGCTGTTGCCCGGCAGCGGCAGCTATTTCAGTTACCTTGATCATCTGGGGGTTGGTGGCGACCGGTTTCTGCTGACATCCAGCCGATACCTGGTCCGCCGGCGCGATCAGGAGCCTTCGGTCCGTGGGCAGTTCGGGCTGTCGCTGCACATGAATATCGGCGATGTGGATTACGGCCTTTACGCCCTTCGCTACAATTCGATGGAGCCGCAATATTTCCTGCAGATGGAAAGCCGGGCATCGGTTGGCCCGGTCGGGTATTACCGCGCGGTCTATCCGGGTGGCGTGCGGCTGTATGGCGTCAGCCTGAGTACGGTAATCGCCGAGGCGACGCTGGCGGGTGAACTGTCCTTACGTCGCAATGCGCCGCTGGTACTGGCCCCGGCCGGGCGGCCCCCCGATAGTCTGGCCCCCTATGACGGCTATGTGAAAGGAAGCATTGTCCACGGCCAGATGTCCGTCAGTGCAAAGGTCGGCCGCACCGGCATTTGGGACAGTGCCGATCTCAGCGCGGAGGCGGCCTTCGACCATGTGGCCGATCATGAACCGACCGATGTCGACCGGCCCTGGCGCCATACGGCCTCGCGCCTGCGTCTACTGATCGAGCCGCGCTATTTCCGGGTGCTGCCCAATGTCGATGTCACCCTGCCTGTCGGGATCGGCTATAACTTGTCCGGCCACAGTCTCAGCTACCGCGTACAGAATGCCGGCGGCGGCGATATGCAGATGGGTATCGCCGCGACCTATGATTCGACCTGGAAAGCCAGCCTGACATTGACGCGCTATCTGGGAACGACCAGCGAACAATGGCTGACTGACCGCGACCATCTATCCTTCAGTTTGGAACGAACCTTCTGAAAGGATGCAGGGGGCGGCTCTGCGTTCCGGCATCGGGTCTTGACAGATGCGGCATGGGCCCTTGCGGGGTAAGCATCCGGCGTAGGCCCATTCAGGGTTTTGCCTTCCAATTCCATGGCAAGAGTTCGGCGATTGCCTTTGCTGGATGGTCGTGGATGCGGGCGAGGGTGTCGGCGAGCCAGGCTTGGGGATCGACGTCGTTGAGCTTTGCGGTTTCGATGAGGGTGTAGATGGCGGCGGCCCTGTCGCCGCCGTCATCGGAGCCGCAGAAGGTCCAGTTCCGTCGTCCGACAGCGAT